>CAMDMA010000004.1 GCA_945902075.1 Candidatus Kuenenia stuttgartensis
GACCAGCCTCTGCACATCCGCGACCGCCTCGTCCATCTCGGCCTCCGACACCCCCTCAAGGGCGAGCAGCCACTTGATCCACTCGCGCACCTTCGCCTGTGCGAGCCGCGCGGCCGGACGGGCGCTCTCCTCGCGAATTCCAAGTTCACGCGCGACCGCGTCGTACGGCACGTCATCGATGAAATGCCGTTCAAACACGGCCCAGGCGACACCCTTTCCAGCCGCGACCAACTCGTTCCGTGCGCGTTCGCACGCTTCACCAAGCACGCTGCGCGCCCACGCACGCTCGAGTTCGCGGAACGCGCGACCGTCGTCGGGTGCAGCAAGCGCGTCGGCGCCCTGCTCGTAGATCGCGTCGACCGACGCGCCGTCGCGGGCCTCGCGACGTACGCGCGCGCGACGCTCTTCGCGCAGATAGAGCAGCATTCCGTTCGCGAGGAACCTGCGCAGCGGCATCGCGCTTTCAAACCACTTCATGAGATACTCGTCGCGCGCGAGGCGACTTGCAAAAAATCCATTCACCAGTGCTTCAGAGTCATCGAGCCAACCAAGGCTCGATCCCTTCGCGTAAATCCGCAGCGGCTCGGCGTAGCGCTCCATCACCCGCGCGCGCAGCTCGGCCGCGGCTCTGCCGTCGTGCGCGGCTTCGCCAATGCGGGTTGCGAGCCACGTCCACTCGGTCGAGGGAAAGTGGTCATAGGCAAGGTTCGGGCTTGGGCTCATTGTGGATGTCGCTCCGCGCATTCAGTCGTTCATTCCGTCACTCTGCATGATCTTCGCCTGAAGTATCACCGCCTGATGCACTCCGGCAACAACAATCTGATTACCAATAGGCAAGACAGGCCGACGTGCGACGAATAGGCGCGGGATTCTCCGTAAAGCCCTTTAAAAACCACAGTTTTCGCGCATTTCCTTGTACAGTCGCGACCCTGATGTGGACGCCATCCCTTGATACCTCGTCGCTGCCGCACAGCCGGAGTGCACTGCTCCTCGCCGGTTGCGCCACCCTTCTCGCCCTCGGTTCAACTGGCTGTAAAGTCGGACCGGATCCGACTCCATTGAGTACGACGGATGCGGGACCGGCGATGCCGCCGACCTTCGCGCCGCCCGAGTTGACGTCTGCGGAAGTCGCTGCCGATCCAACGGCATCGTCCGCGATGAAAGCGGATGCCAAGCCGGAACTCGATACTTGGTGGACGCGCTTCAATGACCCTGTACTCGACGCGCTTGTCATGCGAGCCGACGGTTCAAACGCGAGCATCGCCGAAAGTCTCTCCCGTGTGCGACTCGCGCAAGCTCAGCTCGGCGTTTCGGAGAGCGAGCTTTGGCCGACGATCGCCGCTGGCGCGCAGTACAAGCGCGTCAAGCAGAACTTCTCGCAGCTCGCCGCGACCGGCGTCGAGACCGATCCATTCGACACGTGGGGCTACGGACTCGGGCTCGCGACATGGGAAATCGATATCTGGGGGCGCATTCAACGATTGGTTGAGAGTTCGACTGCCGATCTTCGTGGAAGCGTGGACGATCTCCGTGCTGCGATGGTGTCGATCCGTGCGCAGACCGCGACCGCGTATGTTGAGGTCCGCACGCTGCAGGCGCGGATCGCCGTTGTCGAAGCAGCGATTGCCAATCTCGCGCAGACGCTCACGCTTGCAGAACAGAAGTTTGCGTCCGGCACTGTGACGAAGCTCGATGTCAATCGTGCGCAAGCCGATCTTGACCTTGAAAGCGCAGGCATTCCTTCGCTCCGCAGCGCGCTCGCGCAATCGATTGGAAATCTTGCCACGCTTTGCGGCACCAACACGCAAGACATCACAACGATTCTTGGGCCATCACGCCCCATTCCGATCGGACCCGACGCCATCGCCGTCGGCATCCCCGCTGCAATGCTCGCACGGCGACCCGATCTTCGTGCTGCGTCCGAGGACTATCAGTCTGCTGTTGCGCAAATCGGCGCATCGGAAGCACTTCGCTACCCGGCACTTTCGCTGAGTGGTGACTTTTACATCTCTTCAACTTCGTTCAGCGGCCTCGGCGATTGGTCCAACCGCGCCTACAGCTTCGGACCCTCGCTGTCGCTCCCAATTTTCACGGGGTGGAAGATCGACTCGCAAATCCTCGTTGCAAAGGCAACGACTGAACTCGCGTTCAACTCCTGGCGCGGCGTACTCGTGCGCGCAGTCGCCGAGGTCGATACTGCGATCGCAACGCTTGCCCTCGCTCGAAGTTCTGACGCGCTCTACACAAAGGCTGTTGCCAGCGCGAACGACACCTATCGCCTTGCGCGACTTCAGTACGACGCAGGAACAACGCAACTCGAGAACCTCCTCGACATCCAGAATCAACTGCTGAAGGCCGAGGACGCCGAAGTGCAGTCGCGCGGACTTGTCGCGCAATCGATCGTCGAGTTGTATCGCGCGCTTGGCGGCGGATGGGAAAACGCTGTTCCCACCATCGCTGACGCGAAAAACGAATCCAAGGACGCGGTCGCGCAGTCGCCCGCCGAAGAAGCATCAAAAAGCCCGCTCGCGAAGGGCCAGGCAGGAAACACGCAATGAAGAGCTTGAATAGCACCACCATCGCCGCGGCCCTCGCCCTCGCGACCGTCGCCTTCACCGCCTGCGAAAAGCCGAAGGCTCCGCTCGCAGCTCCGACTGAGATTCCTGTGCGCACCGCGCTCGTAACAGCACGTGATGTGCCGAACGAGTACGAGTTTCCGGCCACCATCACGTCGCCGCAGATGGTTGACATCAACGCGCGCGTACCAGGCTGGCTGCTTGCCCAAGTTACGCCCGACGGCGCAACGGTGAAGAAGGGCCAAATCCTCTACACCATCGATCCATCGCAGTACCGCATCGCTCTTGATGCCGCAAACGCGCAACTCGCGCAGGCGCAGGCGCAGGCCGATGCTGGAAAGGCGAAGCTCGATCAAGCAACCGCGCAGCTTGTGTACACGCAGGCAACGTTCGACCGCAACAAGGATCTCGTTGGATCAGGCGCGGTGAGCAAGGAAAAGTTTGATCAATACACCGCGCAGCTCGCGGAAGCGAAGGCCTCGGTTGAGCAGGCTCGCGCAGACATCGCTGGCGCGCAAGCAAACGAACTCGCGGCGAAGGCGTCGATCGAGAACGCCACACTGAACCTTTCATACTGCACCATTGCAAGCCCGCTTGACGGGATGATGGGTGAGTCGAAGTACTTCGAAGGCTCGCTCGTCGGCGACGCAGCAAAACAACTTTTGAATACCGTCGTACAGACCGATCCGATGTGGGCCGGTTTCAGTCCGAGCGCGAACTACCTACCGCAGATCATCGCGAATCAGGCGGATGGCACGCTCACTGCCAGCGTCCGACTCGAGGGGACTGAAAGCGCCCCGGTGGCGAGCATGCCGCTTGCGATTTCACAGGATTCGCCGACCGCCACGGGCCGCCTCGTCTTCATCAATAACGAAGTATCTGGATCGACCGACACCATTCTGTTGCGCATTGAATTCCCAAACGCAGCTGCTGTGTTTCGTCCGGGCGCGTATGCGCTGGTTACGCTCGGATTGGGCACGCAACGCAACGCGATTGTCGTGCCCAAGGCTTCCGTCTTCGCTCGGCAAACCGATCTCTTTGTGTGGAAGGTTGTTGCAGATGGCACTGTCGAAAGTGTGCGCATTACGGCTCTTTCGGCGGAAGGCAACGACATCATTGTCACCGATGGCGTGAACCCGGGCGACCGCATCGTCACCGAAGGCATCGCGCGACTTCGTCCGGGATCGAAGATCAAGGATCTCGGCGCAGCGACAGCCGCTCCAGCGGAGACGGCAGCAGAAACTCCGTCGAACGTGACTCCCGCAGCAAAACCCGCAGCAAACACCGCAAGCGGAAGGAACTGACCCAGCATGATGTTCCGCTTCTTCATCGACCGACCGATCTTCGCGACGGTCATCGCACTCGTGATGACCCTCTCGGGCATCATCTGCGCAGTCATTCTGCCGATTGCGCAGTATCCGAATATTGTCCCGCCGACCGTTCAGATTTCCGCGACGTACAACGGCGCGGACGCTGCGACAGTCGCGCAAGTCGTGACCTTGCCACTTGAGCAGCAGATCAACGGCGTCGAAGGCATGCTCTACATGAGCTCGACTTCGACGAGTGCTGGCGTGTCGACGACGACCGTCACCTTTGAGGTCGGCTATGACCTCGATATCGCTGCAGTCGATGTGCTCACGCGCGTCAATCAGGCAATGCCACAGTTGCCTGAAGCTGTTCAACGCGTCGGCGTGAACATCGCGAAGCAGTCGACCAACATGACTGCGGTAGTAAGCCTGTATTCGCCGAATGGAACCTACGACAGTTCGTTTCTCTCGAACTACGCGAATATCACGGTTGAGCCGGTGCTCACTCGCGTCGATGGCGTCGGCAACACAACAGTGTTTGGCCTCGAGCAGTATGCGATGCGCGCATGGCTGAATCCCGACAAGTTGTCGGAACTCGGACTGACCGCAAACGACGTGGCCGCCGCGATTAAGACGCAGAACAACCAGGCTTCGCTCGGCTCAGTGAGTGCAGAGCCGTCGGTTGGAAATCCGAGTGTGACGCTCGCGATCCAAGCAAAGGGTCGCCTCCAGTCAAAAGAGGACTTTGAAGCAATCGTTGTTCGCAGCGAGAAAAACGGCGCGTTGGTGCGTATCAGTGACATCGGGCGTGTAGAGCTTGGCTCGTATCAATACACGAGCACGTCAACCCTCAACGCAGGTCCGACCGCTACCGTCGCCCTCTACCAGCTTCCGTCGGCAAACGCTTTCGATGTTGTCGAGAAGGCCACCGCCGAGATGGAGCGCCTCAAGGCGCAGTTCCCGCCAGACCTCGAATACAAGGTCACCTACGACACGACGAAGTTTGTGCAGGCGTCACTTGATGACCTCATCAAGACACTCATCGAGGCGGGCATCTTGGTGCTCATCACGATCTACGTCTTTCTTCAGTCTTTCCGTGCGACGCTCATCCCGATGATTGCAATTCCAGTGTCGATCGTCGGCACGTTCGCAATGATGGCAATCTTTGGATTCTCGATCAACACACTCACGTTGCTTGGGCTTGTGCTTGCGATCGGACTTGTCGTCGACGACTCGATCATCGTTGTTGAAAATGTGTATCGCCAACTTGAGTCAGGCGTCACCAACCCGCGTGACGCAGCGCAAAAGGCAATGGAAGAAGTCGGGGGACCGATCGTCGCCACGAGCTCCGTGCTTCTTGCTGTGTTCATCCCTGCGGCGCTCATGCCCGGAATCACCGGTCAGCTGTACAACCAATTCGCGCTGACCATCGCTTTCTCAATCGGATTTAGCGCCATCAATTCGCTGACGCTCTCGCCCGCGCTCTGCGGCGTGTTCCTTCGAAAGCAAAATGAGACGCGGTTTCCACCGTTTGTGCTCTTCAACCGTGGTTTCGACTGGGTATCGCATCACTACGCACGGTTTGTCCGCGTGCTTTGTCGCCACTGGTATGCGATGGTCGCGGTGTTTGTCGCAGGATGCCTTGGTGTCGTGCACTTCTTCATGATCACTCCGACCTCGTTCATCCCAAACGAGGACCAGGGTTACTACTTCGTTGTGTACCAGTTGCCGCCAGGGTCGAGTCTGCTCAGAACCCAAGCGGTGTCGAACGAACTTCAAGAGATTGCGCACAAGGACCCCGCAGTCGTTGATGTCATTCAGATCAACGGACTCAACTTCCTCACAAGCGCTCTGCAAACGAATACCGGCCTGCTCATTGTGGTGGTGAAAGATTGGGACCAGCGCGACCCACGCACGGAAAACATTGGGGCGATCCTGCGTCGCACGGCACCGACAATGATGGCGATACCAGAAGCGCTTGTCATGCCGCTTCCGCCGCCGCCGATTCCCGGCCTTGGCAACGTGGGTGGTTGGCAGTTGCAACTCGAAGCCCTTGAGGGACAGAGTTTCGATGAGCTCGCAGTGGTCTCGCAATCGTTTCTGGAAGCCGCTCGGGCAAAGCCCGAACTCACAGGGCTGACGACGCCATTCTCCGATAGCGTGCCAATGGCGAGTCTCGACATCGATCGAACCAGGGTCTATGCGCTCGGGCTTGATCTTGGCGATGTGTTCGCTGCACTCGGCCAAAACTTCGGACAAAGCTTCGTCAACAACTACAACGATTTTGGCCAGGTGTACAACGTGATGGTGCAGGCGGAAGCTGGCGAGCGCATGTCGGTGCGCGACATCATGAATCTGCGCGTCCGAAACAGAGCTGGCGACCAAGTGCCATTCGCATCTTTCGCAACGCCAAGCATCCGCACCGGCACCGACAATGCGACGCACTACAACCTCTACAACACTGTTCAAATCAACGGGCAAACCGCCGGAGGTTACGGCTCGGGCGATTCGATTCGCGCAGTCTCAGAGGTTGCGAACGCAACGCTTCCAGAGGGATACACGTACGAGTGGACCGGCACGACTTTCCAAGAAATTGAAGCTGGAAGTTTGGCACCGCTCGTGTTCGGCATGGCGATCGTGGCAATCTTCTTACTCCTCGCGGCGCTCTACGAGAGCTGGGTGCTGCCGTTGAACGTGCTGCTCGCGGTGTCGTTCGCTGTACTCGGTGCGCTGCTTGCGCTGCATATCGCCGGACGATCGATCGATGTCTATGCACAGATCGGTCTCGTGATGCTCGTCGGACTCGCTGCGAAAAACGCGATTCTTATTGTTGAGTTTGCCAAGGTTCGCGCGGATACCGGCGAGGCTGTCATCGATGCGGCGAGCGAGGCTTCACGCCTGCGTCTGCGGCCGATCATGATGACGAGCTTCTCGTTTATTCTTGGCATCCTTCCGCTGGTCGTCGCGACCGGCGCAGGAGCACAAGCGCGACACTCGATTGGCATCACAGTGCTCGGCGGAATGCTTGGCTCGACATTGATGGACCAACTGGTCGTGCCGAGCTTCTTCTACATGTTCTACTCGCTCCGGCGAAAGTGCGGTTTCGGCGTGCCCGAAGCGCCGGCTGGAACGCTTGTAGCGGCGAAGCATAAGTAGCAGCGGACTGTTGCAACGCAAACGATTCGAACGACGGCCGCGCACCAGCGCGGCCGTCGTTGTTTCGCAGGACGCACAACCGCCGATACACTTCGCCAATGGCATCCAAGAAGACCGCGCACACCGCAACATCCACCGCTCCCGACGCACAACAACTCCTGCTCGGAATCCCGCTCCAGGGCTATGCCGCGCGGCGCGAAATGGTGCTCAAAACGCTCAAGGACTCGGTCGCAATCATTTTCGCTGGCGACATGGACGCAAGTTTGCACGGCGAGTTCCGTGCGAATCCGCATTTTCAATATCTCACTGGTGTCGTTGATGAGCCGGGGGCTGTGCTCTTGCTCGATCCGCTCAATCCCGTTGAAGCGCGCCGCACGATTCTCTTCCTCAAGCCACTCAATCCAGAGCTCGAGAAGTGGGACGGCTTCCGCGAGGAGATCTCGTCGAAGCTCAAAGCGAAGTACGGGGTGTCGACGATCATGCGCACCACTGCTTTCGCGCGGTTTCTCCTCGAAGCAACGAAGCGCTCGAAGCGATTCGCGTTACTGCATCCACTCGCTGGTCATACATCGCCGGTGTCTCCCGACCTGGATATTTTCCGAAAGAGTGCCGAACGCATTCCGGGATCGTCGTTTCTCGATCACACGCAACTGCTCGCAACGATGCGTGCTTCGAAGTCGCCCGAGGAAGTTGCGTTGATGCAGCGCGCGGCCGACATCACCGTGAAGGGTTACGAGGCTGTGCTCACAGGTCTCAAGCCAGGCATCACGGAGTTCGACGTGCAGGAGCTTGCCGAGCATGGCTACCGCTCGCACGGCTCGCGTAAGCCCGCCTACAGCACCATCGCGGGCGGTGCGTTCAATGCCACAGTGCTTCACTACCACGGCAATCGCGAACCGCTCCGTGATGGTGATGTGATTCTGCTCGACTCTGGTGCTGAATACATGGGATATGCCTGCGATGTGACACGCACGTTCCCGGTAAACGGCAAGTTCACCAAGCGCCAGCGCGAGATCTACGAGATCGTACTTGAGGCACAGTTGGCAGCGATCGCCGCAACGAAGGCAGGAACAACCTTTGCGGCGATCGATAAGGCCGCGCGTGACGTCATTGTGAAGGCTGGCTATGGAGATGCGTTTTTCCACGGCTGCGGCCACCATCTCGGCCTCGAAGTGCACGACATCACCCCGGAAGGACCGATTCCAGAGAACGCAGTCATCACCATCGAACCGGGCATCTATCTTCCCGGCGAGAATCTGGGTGTGCGCATCGAAGACGACATCTTGGTGACCCGAAAGTCTGGTGGCGTGAATCTGACGGTCGCCATTCCAAAGTCTATCGATGCCATAGAACGCGCCATGCGTTGAGCAAATGCATCCGACGGCGACGCGCCCAATTCACTTGCTCTGAACGCCAACTAAACACCGATCGCATGAATATCGCGCACGATCCCATCGATGCTTGCAATCGCTGATCGCGCGGTACTTGGGCGGGTGCTTCTCTTGACGGGATCGATTGGTTCTGGTCATACGCGCGCCGCACATGCGGTTGCAGAGGCGATGCTGCGGAGTGCGAATGCTGATTCAGCCGAGGTCGTGGACGCACTTGACCACGCGTGGCCGCTCTTTCGATCGTGCTACCGCGACGCGTACATCGCGATGATTGAACGGGCGCCGGGAGCGATCGGTTGGATTTATCGTTCGAGCGACACCATTGAAGGTGGCGGTCTACGACGCCTCGTACAACGCGCGGCTGTCGCCCGACTGCGGCGACTCATACAGAACGAGCGGCCGGACACCATCGTTTGCACGCATTTCCTTGCCGCTGAAGTGCTCTCTGGGATGATCGCGCGCGGCGAGTGGAGCGGGACCTTTGGCGTTGTCGTCACCGATCTTGACGCGCATGCGATGTGGGCGGTTTGTCCAAACGCAGATCGCTGGTTTGTCGCGATACCAGAGACCGTCGAGATCCTCGTCGGGAAGGGAGTGCCGCGCGAACGCGTGGTTGTTACTGGTATTCCAATCGCAGGCGCGTTCTCAGCGCGACTTCCTTCGCGTTCGGATTTGCGTACAAGTCACGGGCTTCCGCCAAACGATCCGATGCTGCTCGTTTCAGGCGGCGGCGTTGGAGTCTCTCGACTCGGGAAGACGCTCGCCCAGATTCTCTCGATGCCTATCGACTGTGGTGTGGCCCTCGTATGTGGAAAGAACGACGCACTTCTGCGCGAGGCTGATGAGACGATTCGTAAGGCCGGAAGCACGCGCGTGCGCTGCGTGACACTTGGATTCACGGACCACATGCACGAACTCATGCACGCCGCAGATCTCGCGATCGGAAAGCCCGGAGGACTCACTTCAAGTGAGGCGCTGGCGTGCGGACTTCCGATGGCCATCGTGCACCCAATGCCTGGGCAAGAAGAACGTAACAGCGATCATCTTCTTGAGTGGGGCGCGGCGATTCGACTCGGGTCGCCTGAGAGTCTTGCGTGGCGACTCGCAGGACTCCTTCGTGACGCGCCACGACTCGCACGCATGCGTGACGCCGCCCGCTCCCATGCGCGACCATTCGCGGCAGACGCGATCGTCGATGAGTTGGTGCGAATTCGCCGGCTGAAGGACAACGCATTTGCAGTGCTTCCAGCAACTCCATGCACTGATCGAGGCACTGATCGCGCCGCCGCACCGCGCACACGCCGTCATCGGGGTCGTCTGCAGAGTCACTAGCCGTGCGCGATGCTCACTCCGCTAGAGACGCGAAAGCTGACGGAAAAACCAGATGCGCGACAAGGAGTGCCAGCGACCATACGACGGGTGCGGCGCTGATGATCACGGCGGCGTATGCCAAAAACTTCCCAGCGCTCCGTCGGAGCCGTGCGAGCAACTCGCACGCAATGATGACCCACATCATGAGCGCGAATTTAAAAGCCATTGCGCCATGCATTCCCCAAGCGTCGATCACGAGGGCCGCAAGTGGGTTCATCTCTCTACCACCGCGTTCAAGAATCTTCCATGTGAGCATGATGTCGAGGCTTGAGACGAGCACGAACCACACATACGCGTTCTGAAAGTGCATCTCCGGGCTGTCTGCAAACCGGAGCGGATCGTTGGCAAACGCGACACCGCACTCCGGACACATTCGCGGTTTCTGCAACGCGTGTGGGTTGACCGTGTGCCCGCAGTTGCGACATCTGCCGTACTTCTCGCGCAAACGACGACGAATCGCCTGAGGCAGCGCAACGACTATCCACGACACGCACGACCAAAAACTGACATCGGCAGTTAGTCCAAGCGCGAGCGGCCGAAGCGGAACGAGAAGCTGCTTGCCCTTCATTTCGCCTAGAAAAATATTCCAACGATGCTCCGGTATCGCATCGTGACCCTCGCCAGATGCGGACTTCGCAAACCATGCCTCGCTCGCAAATGCCCGAAACGGCCATCCAGAAAGCCCGGTGTCGATGCGTGCATAGCGATCGCGCTCAGAAGGCGGTGGAGAAAGCACTGCACCGATCGGAGCGGCGCGCACAACATCCAAATCGTCTCGATCCGCGCGATAGTGCACAAGCATTGTGTCCGGCCAGTACATGCGTACTCCATCCCATGCACTCTCGGCGACACACCAGTCGCTGCACGCGCCGCGCCGCACATCAATTGTGGGAGTGAACACACTTTCTGCGGGAACGATTGAAGCAAACAACCGACGTGAGTCCGCAGATTTTGGGCCCATCCCGAACATCGAGAGTGCGAGCGGCACCATCCATGCAAAAGTACAGGTCAGCACAACACCAGCAACGACGAAGGGCACCATCCAGCGCGCGTGTCGGAGCCACTGATTCATACATGTATCATGCCACATCTTTTTCAACGTGAGACTGGCAACGTCAGCACTGGCGTCGTCGGCGCCGCGGCACCAAGGTTTGTCCGTTGCACACGCGCGATGACATCGGTGAGCATAAAAAGATGCTTGCTTGCAGTGTCATGGTCGTCGATCCAAAACCAATGGCCGCGGTAGGCCACGGCCACTGACGCGTGGTCGGGGCGGTCCTTCGTACAGTGAATATGGACGATTCCCTGCCGCGCCGTCGCGATTTGGATTGCACCCGCACTCCGTGCGAGTTCGCTTGGCACATCAATCGTCGCAGCGAGAAAGCGAAGGATCGCAACATAAGTCCGTGCGCAGATCGCAATTTCGTCACTCGTCGCCGAGGAACGCGAGCCCACGACGCGCACCGATCGCGCCCTTTCCTCATCGGTAAGCGGAGGCTGTCCGAGTAAGCCCAGGAGTTCATCGACCGCGACCGTGCGCAACGGGACACGCCGAAACCGCAGAAATGGGTGGTCTGTGCCCGCGCCATCAATACTCACCGTCCCCTCTGGAATGAGAAGATCGAAGAGTTCGCAGACTCGATTGAAACGCTCGGCAGCGGGCTTACTCGCATCAGTTTCGATGAGTCCGAGGGTGTCGTCGTTGAAGCTCGCGACGAAAATACGCATGAGACTTCCTGGCATCGCTGATGACTGCAGCAAGCCGAGCAGCGTGCCCGTCTCAATCGGCCGAATCAAGTAGCGCGCGTACGCATCGCCCTCAATGGGTACATAAGAAACCGTCGGATTCTCTGAGTACTCGCCGGTCACTGTGAGCGGGGTGATGTTTCCGGCGTAGTTGTCGATCGGTCCGAAGCCGAACTGCATCTCTGGTGTCATGCCGACTTTCCAACTCGCGGTGATGGCAGAAATCCGCAGCAGGGAGACGGTCTCGCCGAAGCGGACACGCACGATGTGCTCAAGTTGCTGCTGCGCCTCCGCGTCCGAAAGCGCCGCATCGAAATCGCGGCGACTATTCCGAATGCCCTCAGCCCCGATCGTGGAGCAGCCCACGCAGACAAGCACTACGGTCATCATGCACGCCGTCAGACGAAGGGGCGCGAAAGAGCGAGAGTCACGCTGTCGGAATAATGCCATCCGACTATTCGAACAACTGGCCACCGTCGACGCAAGCCTGCTCGAAAAACACGGCCATCCTTTCGGATAGCCGTGTGAGAGGTCTTCTGCCGCAAAGTGTGTGGCGACTCAGCGACGACGACGGGCAACGAGGCCACAGAGACCAAGCAGCGCGCACGCTGCGGGACTCGGGACAGTGCCGATCGCCGTGCCAATCGAGCCGACGTTTCCAAGGGAATCGACCGAAACGCCCGTCACTTGCGTTCCAATCGTGCCGACCGAACTGATCAGTCCGTTGTAGGAGGCATCGACCGCGCCCGCCGCGTCGTAGCCATAGAAGAAGCTCGAACCGGTCGTCGCCGCGCCGAACGAAACCTGCGTCGTCAGCGCGCCAACGGTGTCGAAGAGGCACACTCCGTCGCCGCCGGAGCCGAAGCTCACGCCCGACCCGCTATAGAAACCAACCTGCGTGCTCCCGGATCCCCAGAATGCGCTGAACGCCGCCACGCCCGCGCCAGCTGCCGACTCCATGAAGATCACGGTTTCGCCAGCGCCGATCGAAGAAATGCCGCTGAGCGCAACAGCTGCGGCAAGATTGAATGAGCCGTCGTCCATCTTCCAGCCGGTGATGCTCATCGAGCTCGAACCATAGTTGGTGACTTCAAACCAGTCCGAAGTACCGCCCGTGCCACTTGAGCTCATGACTTCGGTGATGCGGAGATTTGCGGAAGCGGAAGCAGCGACAGTTGCCGCCGCAACGAACGCGATGAAGGAAGACGCGGTTTTCATAGGAGTATGCCTTTCGAGGCTATTGAGGGAACAGACGGTGAGGGACGAATAGACCGCCAAATGAGGGTTTGACGGGGACTCGTGAACTATGCCGCTGAATTCCTCGCGGGAAGTGTGGAATCTGTTCAGAGTCCATGAGCTCGAGAGATGCCCCGCAACACCTGTTCATCCCATCTGAAACTGCGAGATCATCCCACCCGCGCATTGGGCATCATCCCGCTCATCACAGGGAAAACCTCCAAGCGCGGAGTGGGACCGAACACTCCAGCGAGCCAAGGATCGATCTCGTCCATATCCGGATCGGACCGACCACTGCCGACTTCAGCTTCGATCTCTGCGCGTGCGTCGCGCTCCGCAAGCAATGCCAATCCATCGACGAGTTCGATTCGACCGTCACGGTGCTCGACCAGGAGCGTGCAACTTTCCACCCAATCACCACAGTTCAGGTACTCAATCTCCCCGATCATACGCCGCTCTGCTTTGTGGATGTGTCCACACACTACGCCGTCGAATCCACCGCGCCGCGCTTCATCAACCAGTGCGCCCTCGAAATTCGAGATGAACGTACACGCCTGCTTTACGCGCGCCTTGATCGCTTGCGAAAGCGAGTCATACGGCAAACCAAAAAGTCGACGCCCTGCGTTGTATGCGCGGTTGAGTCGCAACAACAATTCATACCCCGTAGAACCCGCGATCGAGAGAAGTCTGGAGTTGCGCACAATCAGGTCAAACTGATCGCCATGCGTGACGAGCAAGCGACGACCATCGGCGGTTTCATGCACCGCAGACATTGAGATTTGGATGCCGCCAAACACCAGCCCACAAAATTGCCTCGCAAACTCGTCGTGGTTTCCAGGGATGTAGGTAATCGAGGTACCGCGATGCGACATCTTCAGCAATCGGCGAATGACTGTGTTGTGCGCATCTGGCCAGTACCACCGCTGCTTCAATCGCCACATATCGATGATGTCACCGACCAGAAAGATTGCGTCACAATCGACGTGCTTCAACACGCGTGCAAGTTGCTCCGCTTGTGCGCCGCCCGATCCGAGATGGCAATCACTGAGGAAGAGTGTCCTAAAGCGCGCTTTCATGCGTCGAACCTCCCTGCGCTACCGGTCCGTGGCAGCGGTTTGTCGCGTGAAGCATCTACGATCACTGTTTAGACGCAACAAAGCCCGCGCAAAGGGCGGGTCAGGGAACAGCGTGAATTCCGTGCATCAAACCACGCGGTCGTCACTTGCAATGTTGAATGCCGGAGCGAGATTGACCTGGACCAATTTGCCCACCTTCTCGCCCTGCACGGTTTGCGCCGTATCGGGATCGACGTAGTCAGAGTGGCATGAGGCCTTCTCGCCGGTGTCCGCGCCAACAGCCTTCTTGGTCTTTGATGCGAGCTTGTGGATCTCATCAGGGCTGAGCACACCGCGCTTCGCGAGAATCTCTTGTTGCTCGGCAGTGAGCGCGGCACTCCTCATCGGCTTCCCGCGCTGGTACTCCTCTTCCTTGCCCGACGCAAACTCTTGGATCTCTTTCGATATGCGAACGCTGCACCAGTCGTGGCCGCACATCGCGCAAAAGTCGGTGTCGACGTCGAGATCCTCATCGTGGTACGCGCGCGCTGTATCCGGATCGAAGCTGAGTTCGAAATGCTTTTCCCAGTTCAACGCAGCGCGAGCCTTCGTGAGTTCATCGTCACGATCGCGCGCGCCAGGGATACCGAGTGCAACGTCCGCTGCATGCGCCGCAATCTTGTACGCAATGCATCCCTGCTTCACATCGTCTTTCTTCGGCAGTCCAAGGTGCTCCTTCGGCGTGACGTAGCAAAGCATGCTCGCGCCGTGATAGCCCGCAGCGGTGGCACCGATGCAACTCGTAATGTGGTCGTAACCTGGAAAGATGTCGGTGACGAGAGGACCGAGCACATAGAAAGGCGCGCCGTGACAAAGGCTGCGCTGCAACTTCATATTGAACTCAATTTGGTCGAACGGCACGTGACCCGGCCCTTCGACCATCACCTGCACGCCCATGCGCCAGGCGCGCTCGGTGAGTTCGCCGATGGTTTCCAACTCAGAAAGTTGCGCGCGATCGGTCGCATCGGCAAGCCCGCCAGGGCGGAGGCCGTCGCCGATCGAGAACGTCACATCATGACGACGCATGACCTCGCAGATTTTCTCCCAGCCCGTGTACATCGGATTCTGCTTGTTGTGCACGAGCATCCACTTCGCAAGCAGCGACCCACCACGCGACACGATTCCGATGAGTCGCTTCCGAATAAACGGAAGGTGCTCCTTCAGCACACCAGCATGAATCGTGAAGTAGTCAACACCCTGTTGCGCTTGGTGCTCAAGTGTTGAGAGAATCATCTCTTCATTGAGGTCTTCGATTTTCCGTCCGATGATCATCGAGTAAATCGGAACAGTTCCGATTGGAACTGTCGAATTGCGGCAGAGCGCATCGCGGCATTCATCAAGATTTCCGCCGGTCGAGAGGTCCATGACCGTATCTGCGCCCCATTTCTCCGCCCACTGCAGTTTCTCGACCTCCTCGTGCGTGCCCGAACTCACCGGCGACGCGCCCATGTTGGCATTGATCTTCGTCTTCGACGCGCGACCGATGGCCATCGGATCAAGCTTGTGGCGCAGGTGCGCGCGGTTTGCGGGAATGACCATACGACCGGCCGCAATCTCGTCACGCACCGCAAGCGCGGTCAAATGCGGTTCGCGTTCCGCGACACGCGTCATCTCGCGAGTAATGACGCCCAGTCGCGCGCTTTCAAGTTGCGTGATCGCCACGAAGCCCTTTGGATAGAGGACGCGGCGCCACTGGCCGCGTGCACTCACAAACTCCACCAGCTCGTGCGCGTCACCACAGCAGTTCACGCACTTCGCGCCGCCGGGCGCCTCGGCAAGTTCAACTGTAGACCAGCCGATAGGAAGAAAATCCCATGCGGTCTTCACGCTTGGTGCAGGCATGCCAGGCGTGTCCGGCGAACTGAACGCAAGCGGTCCGCCGACATCTGCGCGTCGCGCGAAAGAGCCTGGAGTTGTGCCTTGCGCGTCCGTCGATGGATTGTGCGCGCCATGCATTGGGAGTTGGTAGGCAAGCGGCGTAGAGGTGGCGGTTGTGATCATCTTGGCTCCTTCGATTCGCATCCGGTGCCGCGGCGTCGAAGGAGCGGTGCACCGATTCGTGCGCCGATCGCTTCCCTACGCCGGTGCAAGCCGGATCAGGTTCAACGGGTGCTTCTCAGCGTCCTGCGATTGCGAGACGCGCCCCGAGCGAGTCGAGAGTGTAGCGGCTCCTGCTTAGTTTCCCCACTGCTCTCGCGCGAGAACGATGAGGTCGCTTGAACCGATGCTCTTTCCGAGCTGCCTCAGCATGTTTGAGATCTGTGCGGCGTGATAGTGCTGATGCGTGCAGACGTGAAGGAAAATATCTGCGGCGTTGGTTGTGTACGTCTTGCCCTCGCGCACCCGTGGCATGGGTGATGCAAGAAACGCGGGATCAGATGCGCGGGCAAGCAGCGCTACCCAGCGCGCATCAAGTGGCACCCACGCGGACTCCAGGGACGCAAGTGTCGGAAACGCCTCGATTCCCGGGAGCGGAAATGCATTGTTTTCCTGCTCCAGCACATTGGCCCAAACAGTCTCAGCCCCCCAAAGATGAATCATCGTTCCGAGCAGTGTTCCGACTCCCATTTCGAATGCATGACCAAGTTCTGCTTCGGAACAGGTGCGCGCAACTGCCAGAATCTTTTCACGTGTCCAAAGTCGGTGTTCATGAAGGCGACGAATGGTGTCCATAGAGTGCATCGAGCTAGCGTACTCCATGAAGAAACTTGTTTTTGACGACTGACACTCCCTACAGATCGATCAGCGGGCGTGGGCGCGTGCGAGGATCGACGCTGCCGCGCAGGCAGGATGCCGCTCGCCGCGTACACACTCGTCCACCAGAAACGCTGCACATGCGGCGGCAACAGGGCGATTCGGCGCAAATCGATCGACGCGCGCTAAGGAAAACGGTTGGGTTTCATGCACTTCGCGCAAACATTCCGCGTGCATCGAAGCGAGGAGGCGCGTTTCGTTTCCTCCGTGCGCGTGCAATGCTCGTGCACGGGCCTCGGAGGGAATGACCCGCACCGCGTGCGACCAACGCGTGGCAATCCAATCCGCAAGCTCCGTCACCTCATGAGATGTGCAGAGCTTCGAGTCGCGCACGCCGCGCGCCAACGCTTCTGGCTCGTCGTCGAGAGGTAACGCAACCGCGGCGACCACCAACGCGCGTGCGCGCTCGCCCTTTCCAGCTTCGTCACTCCCACCAACAACGCGCACCCGTTCGGGAGAATCGCCACCGTCCGGGATCGCGCGATCCGACGGAAGAGCGACGCGGTGCCGCGCGTCGAACTCGTCGGCGCGCAGGTCATGCTCCGCTTCCACGAGGAGGATTCGTTGCCCGAAACGATCCTGAAGCAGAAGTACGCGTGTACCGCGATCGTCGCGGAACTCCCACTCCGCCATCGCGTCTGGCGGCGTGATTGTGTGAAAATCGCTCCGTTCAAGTCGCTCCCGCAGCGGTTCAAACCGCGGTGAAACGCGGCGATAGAGACGGATAGCAGGAGAACGCGTGGTGGCCACGCGAGTAGGCTACCCATATGGCCACCACGACGAACACGGAGTACGCCGCGAACATCGAGTCGATCCGCGCGGCACAACGCCGAATTGATCCCTTCATTCGCCGTACGCCGGTACTCACGAGTGCGACCCTCGACGATTTTTCGGGTCGGCGGCTCTGGTTCAAATGTGAACTTCTGCAAACAACTGGTTCGTTCAAGTTCCGCGGCGCGACCAATGCCATCCGCATGCTTGATGACGCAGTCGCGACGCGCGGGGTCGTGACGCATTCCTCCGGAAATCACGCACAAGCTCTTGCGCTCGCTGCACGCATGCGCGGCATTCCAGCGCACGTCGTGATGCCATCGAACTCAGCCGAAATCAAAAAGGCTGCAGTCCGCGGCTATGGTGCGGAGATCATTGAGTGCGAACCAACACTTGAGGCGCGCGAGTCGACGGCGGCTGCAGTGATCGCTCGAACGGGAGGCACCATGGTCCCGCCATTCAATCATCCAAACGTCATCGCTGGCCAAGGCACAATCGCGCTTGAATTTCTCGACGAGTGCCCGCAGCTCGATGCGATCGTGGTGCCGCTTGGTGGCGGCGGACTCATCTCCGGCATCGCGATTGCCGCAAAGGCGTTGAATCCATCCATCTGCATCATCGGCGCCGAACCAGAGTTTGCCGGTGACGGAGCAGCGTCAAAACGCCTCGGGTCGATCCAGCCCGCGATGAAGCCCGTGACGATCGCTGATGGTTTGCGCACGTCACTCGGACCGCTGACTTTTCCCGTCGTGCGCGACCTCGTAGACGAGATCGTCCTTGTTTCTGAGGACGAGATCGCAGCGCATATGCGGCTCGTGTGGGAGCGGATGAAAGTCACCATTGAACCGAGTGCGGCGGTTGGAGTCGCGGTTGCCTGCAGCACGTGGATGCATATGCAGAAAGACCACGCCGATGTCGGCGTGGTGCTTTGTGGTGGAAATGTCGATCTTGCGGCGCTTCCGTGGTAGCCGAGCGTCACGGTTTGTACGCCGACGTTCTCGGTTGCGCGCACTGATTTTCGAGTTGCTTCGAGACTCGTTCTATCTGCTTCTCGAGACTCCAAACGCGATCAGCCTCCTGCGACGACGGACGCGGTCTCGAGCGCAACCGCGACCCGCGACGCTTTCCAGCGGGGCAACGAAAAATGTGTGGCAACCAAATAGGCCGTGGGCGTTCTCGGTGAGAAGTTTGGGCGATGCCAATTCAGATTCCTGCACGAAGACAGCACTACGACGGTTGGCATCGAATCTCCGCAGAAAACGCGATTGTTTCGTCCCCGCGCAACCATCGGCCGCACACGCAGACAGCGTCACTCTGTTCAGCGAGTCTGAATTCGGAGCTTCGATGGAGTCGAGGTTCGAAACTGTCGCAGCATGGCCGAACTTCATCTCAATCGCTCAGAAACCCATGAGTCACGCAACTGCGCATGCGCCGCAAATTACGGCAATGGCCACGACGCTGAACCCGTCGAGATTCCACAGGAAATCGTCAGGTCCATGAATCGCCAGGTCCATGAATGGTCAGGTCCATGAATCGTCAGGTCCATGAATGGTCAGGTCCATGAATCGTCAGGTCCATGAATGGTCAGGTCCATGAATCGTAAAATCCATGAATGGAGGCATGCTCTCCCTCGCTACCAGCCGGCGAGCATCAGCGAGAGATCCGCAGCACCGATCATTCCGTCACCGTCGAGATCCGCATCTGCCGCTCGCGGATCAAACGCGCTTCCCAAAGCGCGCGGCCCCCACGCTGTAAGCAGCAGAGAGAGATCGGCCGCAGACACCGATCCGTCGCCGTTGATATCACCAAGTTCAAGGCACGCAATGCTCGCGACCCAACGAACGCCATAGAGTTGAAGCGGTGGCGGGTCCTTCGGGTCCGGCGGAAAATCAGGGTCAATTTCGTCGCAGTCAAGCCCGCTCCGATACGGCCGTTCGCCATTTCCCGCTCCAAGAATGAGCGACGAAACGCCGGGTTCCGTGAGCAGCACAATTGAGCGCTCGCCGCCACAAATCGGCTCTGCAACGAGCCATTTCACTTCACTCGGTCCCTCACTGTCACCGAGCAAATACTGCAGCTCCACGGGAAACTCAGCCTCGATCGAAAAGCGGATTCTTCGGCGCGCTGATCCGTCAAGCGTGAACCAATCAAGGTCGCGCGGACCGCCGCCGGTGATTCGGCCTTTCATCGACTCCCCGCAAGAAAGTGTGATGCGGCCGCTCTCGAGCCCGATACCCCAACCGTCGTTGAGCCGGTCGTAACACGGCTCCGACTCATCAGCGACCGCGGGAATCGCGACATCGCATCGCGCTTCTCCGCACAGTGCCTCCGCCTCGAGCGCACAGATTTCGTCCCATGCTGCGTAGGTGCACCAGCCGTCGAGTGTGGTGATGAGATCGCAGCACTCAAATGCATCGCAACCCGGAGTTGGGTGAATGACACTACACGCGCCGGCCGCAGGACACCAAATGTCCTCGCACAACTCAAGCGCTGCTTGAACACACGACTCGCTCCATCCAGTTTCGCAGCAGAACATGTCGTACTCGCAGACAAGCGTGCAGCACTCAGGCATCTCGCAGCCTGACGTCTCATGAACTTCGCGGCAGTCGCCGGTTGTCGGGCACTGCCCAGGAGCGACCGCAGTCACAAAGAGCGTGAAAAGCGCAGAAAACAGGGGAAATCGGATCATCGCTTCCCTCCCTTCACGCTTTCGCTGTGCCCAATCTTTGGGACGGTCGTTGTGGGAACGATGGCCGTACTTTGCGTCGGACTTACAACCGGGTTCGGCGACTTCTCCGTGCGCATGAGTGAGATCGGCATCGACATTTCGCTGAGCCACACGGCGACATCGGACGCGTCAACTGCACCATCCCCGTTTCGATCATGGGTAGGGAGTTCCGGCTGCACGACGTTCTTCAGCGCGCCGGTTGGCTCTGGAGTGATCGCGATGTTTTTGGCGACAACTTCTGCAACGCCCCCACCACCACATCCGGCCTGCGGTGTCATGTTTCGACGCGTGTAGATCGCACGCGACGGGCCATCGATTGAGAGAATGTCGAGATCACAATCGCCGTCGTAGTCGATCGCGTCGATGTGACGAATCAACTGGCCGAACATGTAGAAGCCGTCCTCTTCGAAGACGAAGTCGCCAGCCGAAGTCCGACGCCCGACGGTGAGCGTGCCAGGAAGCGCAGCTCCAGTGATCGCATCAAGGTCGCCATCGGCATCGAGATCGGCAAGCTCAACAGAAAACGCATAGCCCGAGGGTGAACCTTCGCCCACCAGTCGCTCCGTAAAACGGCCGGTTCCGTCGTTCCGAAAGTACACAATTTTCTGCGTGGAATAGAGCAGAAGTGCCGGGCTATACGCGTCAAGATCACCGTCGCCATCGATGTCGGCAAGGGTGACCGCTGAGATGCCTGGTCGTTCGTCACCGATCAGCGGCGCGCGATACTCCACGGCGCGCGCGAAGGATCCACCCTCATTGCGAATCGTCGCGATACGACTCCCACCGATTTCATTGGCTACGAGGTCGAGATCACCATCGCCATCGAGATCTCCCGCATGTAGCAACCGCGGATAGCCGTAGCCGCCGAGAAAACTCGCAAGCCGTACGCGCGTCACGCGCTCGAACGTCATGCCACCGGTGTTCGAGAAGATCTCGATCGATTGTCCGATGTACGACGACACCGCGATATCGTTGTCGCCATCCATGTCAAAGTCAGCAACCGCGAGTCCTTGCGGATCACGCCCGGTTCCAAGCTCGATTCCTGCGAGCACCGCCGCTTCTTCAAACTGTCCCCCGGGAAGTCCTCGGTAGGCAACCACGCGCGGCAACGCGCCGCGCCACGCAGTGATCACGTCGTCTCGCCCATCGCCATCGATATCCGCGAGTTCGACCCAATCGGTGAAGCCCTGCGCGACCAGCGTTTGCAGCGGTACATAGGCGCCATTTCCAACACCCTTGAGCGTCAGCAGTCTGTCATCGGGATCTCGTCCTGCAACGACGAGATCAACGATGTTGTCGCCATCAAGGTCGCGCGCTTTAAACATCGTCGGGAAAAACGGCTCGGGTAACGAGGTAATCACAGGGTTGGTGAAGACCAACGCCACCTCGCCAGCACGCAGACTGGGAGAAACCATGAGCGCAAGTGAGATCGTCAGCAAGTTCGGAGTGGTTCCGCGCAACAGGATTCCTCAGCAAGGATGAGCGAATGAAGAGTCCGATGCTATGCCGATCGTCGGCCATCGACCACTGTCGGCGACCCGAACATCTCGTTTAACCCCACGAATCAAGGAGTAGCGACATGTCTGCTGCGGAGACGATCCCATCATTGTTTATGTCGCCAGGCCCAATAGAACCCCATCCGCTCAAGAGAAGCGAAAGGTCAAACGCATTCACCACCCAGTCACCATTGAGGTCCGCAGGAATCGGCTGTCGAGTACCCGCGATGTCGAGCGATCCGGTGAGTGTGCTCGCCAGTGTGATCGAGGTGACATCACCAGAAAGCAGCATATTTGCAGTGCTTCCCGTCGGAATCACTGTCGGAAGAGGTAATTCCACGCCAGTGAACGGATCAGCTTCAATCGGCTGCGTCGCGCTCTCATTCGCAGCAACATCGATCGCAAGCGTGACGGTCGTCGAACCTTCAACGAGCGTACCAATCAGCGGAAGTACACCGGGTACAGGCGCGCCGTCTCCGACTGCTTGCCCGAGTGCCGTCGCAGCCACCGTGTAGACAACAGGCACAGCTACCGTGAAGGTAAACGCGCCGCCCTTCTGCGGTACCAGAGCTCCGAAGACGCTCTTTCCAGTCTGCGTCGCCATGAACGTGGTCACCGTGGCATTGCCAACGGGAACTGGAATCGTCACTCCGCCGGGATAGAGCGACGAGGGCTGCACCGTGCGAAAAGTTTGGTAGTTGATGTTGACCGTCGCGGGCAGCACGGCGGGCACCCCGCCGAGAACGTCGACAGCAAGTCCGCTGACGCGAATCTGCAGACCCTCGCTATCAACGCCGAGAGTCAGTGTGCCGATTGGCCTTGCGGCGATATCTCCAGTGATCGCAAACGACGCGCTGTAGGGAATTGGATTGTTTCCACTACCGCCAAAGAAGCCCGGCAACGAACGGGTTCCCGTGGGGTTCGTGATTGCGTCGTAGTTGCCGATCAGCGTTCCCGCGAATGGCGCGGTCAGATCGGTCGATTGAGCGAGGGTGCTCGACTGCGACAGAATCGCGCAGTCGAAGATCACCTCATCTGCGTGGCCAAGCGATGCGATCGAGAGGCACGAAGGAAGAGCGACGGCAAGGGCGACGGCGTATTTCATGGTGGTCTCAGAGTAACCCCGGCTCTCGGACTTCCAAGTCCTCTTCCCACGCTATTCGCCGGGTTTCGCTACTTCGTGGCGCCACCAACCCTGAGTTCGCGGATCCGCGCGAGCCGTTGACGATGGATTTCTCGTTCTGGCTCCAGCACCACCAGCGCCTCAATGTGGGTTTCTGCCCGATCAAGCCGGTTTGCCTCGACGGCGATGGCAGCCGCAAGTTCGCGGACTGTCGGATCAAACGGGTTCATTCGGACAGCACGCTCGGCCGCGGCGGAGGCTGCGGGAAGGTCACCAATGGCCCGCCGATTTCGCGCGATCGCGATCGCGAACACGTTGTCCTTATCGCTCCGAAGGTCGAGTTCAGACAGATGCCGGAACGCCGCCGCGCTGCTTTCCGGGTCGAGGGCATCCTCAGCCGAACTCGCCAACTTCGACCACATGCGGTGCGGCAGCGGATCGACGGGACGCAGCGTCGCGTAGCGCTCAAGCAGCGCCCGCGTCGCCTCCGTTGCCTCCGCTCCGGAGCTGCGTGCGCGACGGAGGAGAATTTCCACGAGATCCGCATGCTCGGGGTAGCGCACCAGAAATGCGCGAAGACTCGCATCGTCTATGTCAACGGACGGCGACGGCTCGGCCGGCCATTCCCGCGCGGGGAGGCTGAATCGCGTGGCGCTTGGCGTCCCGATTGCGTTCGACCATGCCTGTGCGACTTGCGCGAGTCGTGCGCGCTCAGCGGCCTTCAGTGTGCGCAGCTCGGCCTCATCGGACTCGACCAGTTCAAGTGCGAGCGTCCGAAGCGATGGCTGCGGATCCATCCCCCACGCGCGAATCTGGTCGCCCGCCCATGCAACAAACCCAGTGAAAAACTCATCGCGTCCGATTGAGAAGGCGCGACGCATTGCGTCGTCCTCTCGAATTCCCTCGGCATACGAGAAAAGAAGCTTGCGCATTGCTTCCCAACCAAAGCGCTCTTCCGCGTACTCCACCATCCACCGACCTTGCGCGTAGGCCTGCGCGCGGTCGGTCGGACGCTTCGGCCGAACGAACGCCCAGTTAATCCCATCGAGATCAAACAACGCGCCGCGGCGCCATGCACTCGCGAGCATTTGGCATGTTTCAAAGGTTCGCGGCGTGTCTTCAAGCGCCACCGCGACCGCTTCCGTCAGCCAATGCGGAATGCGATTGCGGGTCATCGAGAGCGTGACGGTGTGCGTGTACTCGTGTCGCAAAACGGCAAGCGGATCGAACAGCCCGAGGTGCTTTTTCTGCGCGCCATCCTTCGGAATCTCAATTGCAATAGTCGGACCCGTACACACCGCGATCGTGTGAATGCGCGGAAGCCCCGTGATTCGCACACCGAAACTGCGATGGTCGGGCATCACGTCGATGAGCGTTCGCTGCGCAGGCTCGTGGCCGAGGCGCGCACAAATCGACTCGTGCATTTCGTCAAGCACCCCTGCGAGGAGCTTCGCCACCAACGCGGCATCGCCATCAGGATGACGGATGACAAAATGCCTGGTTTCGATGCGTTTCCAGCCCGCAAGTTGCTCAGCCAGTGCAAGTGTGAAGAGTGTCCGTTCGTCGTTTGGATCGAGCGCAACTGCGGCGCGAAGATCTTCGACAGCACGCGCCTCGCGACCATCCTGCATCGA
This sequence comes from Candidatus Kuenenia stuttgartensis, assembly GCA_945902075.1. Classification (GTDB taxonomy): domain Bacteria; phylum Planctomycetota; class Phycisphaerae; order Phycisphaerales; family SM1A02; genus QWPT01. Next base: position 24,405 of record CAMDMA010000004.1, read on the forward strand.
GAGTAGCCCAAGCTCTGCCCGCGGAATCGCCCACGCGGGTTCGCGCGCAGCGGCGGTGTCGAGTGTCGCACGAGCCTCTTCATACTGACGGTCAAACGCGATTTGTCGCCCGGCGATCACCAGTGCAGCCGCGCTTCCTGGAGCCAATCGGTCTGCCTCGGCGAGTGTTTCGCGCATTGCTTGAAAGTCGTATCGCGATGCCTCACTCGCCGCCTTCCATGCGAGTGCCTCGTACGGAGGAGGGTTGGCGGCGACATCAGGGCGAGTCACATTGAGAACCGGAGCGAGCGCTTCAAGCGCGGTCTCCGGGTCATCTTGGAGAAGCGCGCTGCGTGCATCGAGATACGCGGCGAATGGATGGAGGGCCGCAATGCGGCGAATGGCTGCACTTGCGCGCGCGGCCCCATCGAAGTCGAATTGGTCAAGCGAAAGGTCGCCTGCAAGTCGCCAAGCCGCTGCAGAACGCGGTGCGAGTGCGAGACTTTCACCAACGGCCCGGACCGCGTCGCTCATCGCATGGTGCTCGGCGAGGAGCTCAGCTTCGCGCAATCGGACGCGTGGGTCGAGTCGATCAATCTCTTGACGCGCGCGAGCGAGTGCCGCGAGTAACGACTGGTATGTCCCCGCGGCGGATGCATCAAGCCGGATGCGCAGCGCGCCGAGATCGACCGCCGCGAGAATGTCCGCGATAGTCGTTGCGTTTCCGAGCGCAAGCCGTGCGGATGGAGCCGCCGCGAGTGCGAGCGCCTCGTCCTTCCGATCGAGCATGGCCAATGCCATCGCACGCGCTGCCTGCGCTGGAAGTCCCTGCGCGCCAGAGGCTACATCTGCCGTCCGATCGAGGATCTCGCGATACGCCCCACGCAGCGTAAGTGCGTGCAAACGAAGCATCGCGGGCAGCGCCGGGTCGGATAGCGCAGCATCATCAAGCTGCCAGCGTTCAAGCGCCACGCGCGCACGACGCTCGACGGTATCGAGGTCGGTATCGTCGTAGATCCCATGCAACACGCGAAATGCGCTGCGTTCATCCGCGGTGAGGTAGGCCGCGCTTGCCGCGTCGAGCACCGCCGACGACGGCGCGACTGCCTCCGGAACAATTGATTGCCGCGCCTCAGCTGCTCCAGTCACGCTGAGCGCGACGAGCAACGCGATTGCGGGCGCGGGTCGGAACAGGGTCGCATGCAAAGACACGTTCGGAGCGTAGCACCGGACTTGAAACGAGGATTCTCGCTCTCAAGCTTCTTTGCACGTTGGACCCGCGGAATCGCTGCAGGTCGGCTACCGTCCACTTGCCATGCTCACGCTTGTCGCCTCCATGCTCCTCGCCGCCGTCGCGCCGTTCGGACCCGTCTGCACGACCGACGACCCGCCGATCCCAACGCCCCCTGCCACTCCGATTTCTGCACCTACTGCGCAGGGGGATCGCGACGCGACGGGTGCGCGCATCAACAGTTTTCTCGATGAACTCGAGAAAACATCGACCACCATCGTGACACTCAGCGGCGGACTCACGCTTGAGAAGTTTGACTCCTTCGTCGAGGAAACCGAACGGCGATTCGGACGGATCATTCTCGATCGCAAGGACGGGAAGCGTCGATTTGCCATTTACTTCGACGAGTTCGTTGATGGAAGTGGGCGCGCCGATCGCGCGATTGATCACTGGATTTACGCCGACGGTTGGCTGTGTGAGCAGGACTTCCGCAACAAGTCTTTCACCAAACGACAGATCGTCGCGCCGGGCGATTCGTTCGATCCACTCGCAATCGGCGAGGGACCAATTCCCCTGCCGATCGGTCAGAAAAAAGCTGATGTCCTCGCACGATTTAATGTCACAGAGGTCGACATCCCACTCGATGTTCCCGTGCTCGGGTCGATGCAAAATGTCACCGGTCTCCGTCTCGTACCCAAAGTGGACTCCGTGATGGCGAAGGACACCGTGGCGATCGAGCTCTTTTACGATCGAACCACGCTCGCACCAACGGGTGTCGTCATTCGAGAGAAGAACGGAAACCGCACCGTTGCACGCATCGCCTCTCCGGTCGTGAATGGCGACGTCAAGGACGATGATCGCAAACTGCTCGAGATCCCGAACCCCGATCCAACGGTGTGGACGATCGACATTCGTCCCTGGCAAACCCCGGACGCGAAGTGACCGCCTCCACGCGAAAGCTATGAGCGTAGCCCGACTTGCTCGACGATCTCAAGACCAAACCCGTGGAGTCCGGGCATGGCGCGTCGCGGATGATTGGTGAGTACACGAAGACGCGACAAGCCGAGATCGCGGAGAATCTGGCCACCGACACCAAATTCGCGACTGTCCATCGGCTGCGCACGCACGCTGACACCCTCAGTGCGCGTGAGATCAGGCGAATTCACATCGTCACTCGGTCGGCGAATCTGCTGCAGACGCGCGAAGAAATCCTCGCCGGAACCCTCCGGGCGGAGATAGACAATCGCGCCTCGGCCCGCCGCACGAATCGCGCGCATCGCTGCGCGAAGATCATCACTCGAACTCTTCGTGCCGCCACCATCAGTGACCCCAAAAATGTCACCGAGTAAGTCGCGCCGATGCATGCGCACGAGTACCGCTTCATCGAATTGAGGAATGCGACCGTGCGCGTCGGGTACACCGATACCACCGTGCGAAAGCACGAGATGGGGAACAGGATCAACCGCACTCTCATACGCAATCAGCGTAAACACGCCCTCTGCCGTATCGATGCGCGCGCCAGATGCAGGCTCGAGACGTTTCACCAGTGTCTCGCGCGCAAGTCGATACTCGATGATCTGTTCAACCGAGCACATCTTGAGCGCATGTTGCGCGCAAAGTCGTTCAAGGTCGGGCACCCGCGCCATCTCCCCATTTTCAAGCACAATCTCGATAATCGCTGCCGCCGGCTTGAGGCCTGCAAGCCGACAAAGGTCAACCGAGCCCTCAGTCTGACCCGTCCGAACGAGCACTCCACCTGGGCGCGCGCGCAGCGGGTTGATGTGGCCTGGTCGCACAAAATCGTCAACGGTCGAACACGGGTCAGCAAGCAGTTGAATGGATTTCGCCCGATCGCGTGCACTGATACCGGTGCCCACGCCGTGCTTCGGATGACCATCGACCGAAACCGTGAAGGCCGTACCGCGCATGCTGGTGTTCACGCCGGTCTGTGGCCCAAGATCGAGCCGCTCGCAGTCATCGGCGGTCATCGCAACGCAGAGATAGCCGCCGCCGATGCGCGTAAGAAAATTGACCATCTCAACCGTCATTGCTTCGGCGGCCACCACAAAATCCCCTTCATTTTCGCGGTTCTCGTCGTCGACCAAGACAACCGCTCTACCCGCGCGAAGTTCGTCGAGGATCTCTGGAATCGTTGCAAACGCCATCACGCGGCTCCCGTCTTTGGAGCCACGATCGCACCGTGCCGCGCCCACAATGTCTCCATCAACGCGCGATGTCCGCCGACGACCGATGCATCATCAAGCCGACGCGCGACAACCTCAAGCAACTGAACAAGCCAGTGAAAGTCGGCGACGGAGATGTACTCGCGGCCAACAAGCGCCTTCGTCGTTCCAGCGGCAACACCGTCGATGTCACGCATGTTGTGGTAGTTCCCCAGCGGCAGACAAATGCATGTAGACGCAATGCCGAAACTCGCGAACGCTGTCGCTTCACACGCACCGCCAGGCATGAGTTTGCGCTGGAAGCGGAACGCCGCATCCTCCTTCGCGTGCGCGGCGGCAATGTCACTGATGCGATTTGTGAGTTCGGGCGTAAACACGCTCAATCGGTCACCCACGCGAACAATCGGTCCGGCGCCGATCGGGGAATCGTGTGGAAAACTCCGTGAATTTTCGAGGCACACAAGACGAGCACCCTTCGGCACCGTCCCGTCGCGCGCGGCAGCGATCGCGCCGATAAAACCAATTTCTTCGCTGCGCGTGAAGAGCAGCGCAACATGCGAAAGCGCGGGATCGCGGCAGATTCCATCAAAGGCGACCAATGCTGCCGCGAGCGCGGCGAGGTCGTCGCACGCATGCGTATGGGCAAGACCCTTCGAAATTTCGGCTTTGGGAAACCTCCAGCGAGCAATGGATCCGGGCGCAATTGCCTTCATCGCCGCGGGCTTCGCTAACCTCGCAACCACAGTCTTGAAGGGCTTTGTCACCGGGTCGATGCGTGGATCAAGGTCCACGATCTTGGCGTCGAAACTCCGTCGCGTTGCTGTGTCAAAGACTTGGAGCGACGCACCTTTGAAGTATGGATCGTTCACGCCGCCACGAAATTCGAGATCAAGTTCGACCGATTTCCCGCGCGTCCGCACCGCCGTCACGATGAATGCGGGATGGTCAAGATGCGCTGTGATCAGAACGGGCGCAGCGCCCCGGGCACACGCCTCGAGAAAGCCATGTTGCGCGATGGTGATGTTTCCACAACGGTCGCGCGAGAGCACGATGCGGTTGCGTCGAGCCGCAACCCACGCCTCAATACACCCGATGACGCGTTCCTCGCGACCTGCAGCCGTCGGTAGTGATGTGACCTCGAGCAGAAACTTCTCTCGCAACCGTCGCGCCGCGACAGAGAGCCCGGCTGGCTTCGCTGGCGATACTGATGTTGCGGACTTTTTCGCCGTGACGGCGCGTTTCTTTGCGGGCATTTCAGGCTCCTGAGGGGCTGCGATGGTAGTCGCCCCTCGCACGACGCGCGCAGCCTTCGATACCATCGCCGACCCAATGTCTGCCTCGCCAAACGCAATTCTCCGCCCGCCGCACGATCCCGCGACCGTGCTCGAAGACCGCTTTCGCGCCGCGATCCGTGCCGTCGCTGGAATCGACGCCGATCCCCAAATCCGCGTGAGCGCGAATGCAAAGTTTGGCGACTTTCAAGTAAACGCCGCGATGTCGCTCGCCAAGGAGCGCGGCGCCAACCCGCGCGCGCTTGCTGAAGAGATTCTTGCGCTGGTCGAACTCGGCGGTATCGCGATGAAATGCGAGGTTGCAGGCCCCGGCTTCATCAATGTGACGCTCGATGCGGAGTACATCTCAGCGCAGCTCGCTGATCTCTCGCGCTCCGCCAACTTCGGAATCCCTGCAGCAACCGATCGCCATGCTGTGGTGGTCGACCTCTGCGGCGTGAATGTGGCGAAGCAGATGCATGTCGGTCACCTGCGCGCGACGATCATTGGCGACTCACTCGCGCGTGTGTTTGAACGCCTTGGCCGCAAAGTGTGGCGCGAAAACCATCTCGGCGACTGGGGACTTCCCATCGCAATGACGCTTGCGAAGCTCATCCGCGAGCGCGCCGATTTTGCACGACTCACCCTCGATGACCTCAATCGCGCCTACCGTGGCGCGCAACGCGAAACCGATACTTCTGATCTCGCAGCGGCACACGCAAACCATTGCGGCCTGCATCGGATTGCAGAGTTAGAGATTCAGTATGAGCCAGCGCGTGCTGCCATGGAAGATGCCAAAAAGACGCTGGTGCGGCTGCAGTCTGGTGACGCTGAAATCGTCCGGCTCTGGGAGCGACTCATTGAAGTGACTATGGAGCAGGTGTACGACGCCGCACGCACGCTCAATGTGAAAGTTGGCCCAGACAACAATCGTGGCGAAAGCTTTTTTCGCGATCGACTTGGTGGTGTCATCGAAACGTTCCGCGCTTCTGGCCACGCAAAGAGTGACCGCGGTGCCATGGTGGTGCCGTTCACCGACCGTGAACGGCCGCTTCTCATTCAGAAATCGGACGGTGGGTTTCTCTACGCAACGACTGACCTCGCCGCGGTGCGCTTCCGCACGTTTGAACTCGACGGAAGCCTCGTTGTGTATGTCGTCGATGCGCGTCAACGCGATCACTTCAAGGATGTCTTCGATGCGGCTCGGCTCGTTGGTTGGAATCGAACCGCTGACGGCACCGAATCAACGCTCGTCCACCTTGGTTTCGGCGCAGTGCTTGGGCCCGACAAGAAACCGCTCAAAACGCGCTCAGGCGAGAACTTCACGCTGAAGGACTTGCTCGACGAGGCGTGTGAGCGCGGCACCGCGGAAGTCACGCGCCGCGCAGCCGATCCGGCTTCGCCGACACACGGCCTCGCCGAGAGTGAACTCCGCGCGATCGGAACCGCCGTTGGAATCGCTGCGGTGAAATACGCTGACCTCTCCGGCGATTTGACCAAGGACTACGTCTTCGACCTTGACCGCATGATCGCTTTTGAGGGTGATACTGGCCCGTATCTGCAATACGCCCATGCGCGTATCGCATCGATCCTCGCCAAGTCGGGGGAGTCCACGGAGTGCATCGCCGATACGACGCTGCGCCTCGAACTGCCTGCAGAGCGCGCGCTCGCGCTTCATCTCCTCCGCTATGCGCAAATGACCCTTGATGTTGGGCGCACGCTCGAAACAAATCGAGTCGGTGCCTATCTCTCCCAACTCGCGACGCTGTTCAATGGCTTCTACCAGGCGTGCCCTGTACTCAAAGCAGACGATGCGGCAACGCGCCTCTCACGCCTGCGCTTGTGCGCGATGACGCGCGCGGTGCTCGCCGACGGACTCTCGCTCTATGGGATCATCGCGCCAGATCGCATGTAGGCATCGCGCGACACGCATCGAATCTCACGTCATAGATGGTGTTGTGAGTCCGGATGCGCTGCGATCTCGGAAGACCAATGCATAGGCCGCTCCGAGGATGGCTAGGAAGAGCGGAATCCCGACGAGGAAGATGCCAACACAGAGAAGTAAGACCGACAGGCTGTACAAGATGGTTGCGACCAACAGCAACCCGAGCAGCGACCAACCAAGTCCCTTGGTTTTATTCCAACTGAGCTTGAGCGCGTCTATCGCCCGGATATCGCCGAGGGTCGAGTCGATCGCGACGCCCAATGCGAAGATCAGCCGAACCAAAACCAACGCCCAGATCAAGATGATTCCCACCAGAGCCAACGCGACCCCTACGACAATCGCGACCACGGTTGCGACCTGGTTCGATCCCTGATTGAGCACAATCGCCAATACTCCGGCGAGCGCGGCCGGTATGTACGCGGCGATCATCCCAAGCACCGAAACGAGGGTAAAAACGAGGCCCGTGAGGAGTGCCCGTCGGTAGCGGCGAAACCCCTGAAAGATGTCATCTATTTTCGGTTAGCCGCGAACGATCTGCGCGGAAGCGTAGATGGTGCCTGCGAGGAGCGGAATCCCGACGACGACCTGGAGTACGTAACCGATGCACGATCCGAGGAGGAGAACAAACGTGCCTGCAGCTCGCGCGCCGGTTGAATCACTCGCAAGACTTCCCTCATCAATGGCCGCGATCAAAATCGTAGACAGCAGCTGTGGTAGCACGACCACGATCACGCAACCTGTATACACAAGCCCAAGGAGCAGACAGTTGATCCAGCGTGACTTGAAAGTGTTCCAACCCAGTTCGAATGCTGCTTGGAAGCTGTAATCACTTGTAAGGGCGCTCGCTGCACGTGCTGGGAGCGGTGCGGCGGCTGCTTCAAACAGTTGCACAAGCCCGGGATCGCTCGAAGCCGCGGTCCACACATCGGTGCCTACGCGCGCCACACGCGTCGATGGCCGAAGCGATCCAACCGCGACCATCGAGGCGAGTTCGTTCCAACCCAAAGGCCCCATCGCCCTTGACGCGCCGGCCGTTTCGTCGAGCACATACCACTGATCCTGCTGATTCATAAGACTCCCCCATGCACTCGGATGTGTGACCTCTGTGTGCGCCCGCGCGAACGTGCAACCGCAACGACACTATTCTGCCTGAATGCCCACGCTCAGCGCGAAGTTCCCAAACGTTGCCGTCTACGACCATCCGCTGATCCAGCACAAATTGTCAATCTTGCGCGACAAGCGTACCGGGCACGAGCAGTTTCGTCAGTTGCTCAATCAGATTGCTGGGCTGATGGCGTATGAAGTGAGCAGAAATCTGCCCGTACGCGCCATCGATGTCGAGACGCCCGTTGCACGAACACGCGGTATCGCACTCGCTGCGCCAACGACGATCGTGCCAATTCTTCGCGCCGGACTCGCCATGATGGACGGTCTGCTCGCACTCTTCCCTGAGGCGCACGTTGGACACGTTGGCATCTATCGCGATGAGAGCACCGCGAAACCCGTAACGTACTACGCGAAATTTCCGCCAAACATGGCGCAGGGCTCGGTCATTCTGGTTGACCCGATGCTCGCGACCGGCGGCAGCGCAGTCCATGCGATTGAGCTTCTGAAAAACGCCGGTTGCCGAGACATCCAGTTTGTCGCCCTTGTGGCTGCTCCGGAGGGAATCGTCGCGCTGCATCGTGTGCACGGCGAGGTTCCGATTCACGTCGCGTCGATCGATGAGCGACTCAATGAACGCTTTTACATCGTGCCCGGACTCGGTGATGCTGGAGACCGTATTTTCGGAACGCAGTAAGCGAGACGCAGCCGTGAGGACGCGAGCATGAACGACGACACAGGCGACACCACAGGCGAGACCACGGGCGAGACCACGGGCGAGACGAAGCGCACCGAGTCGAAAAACTTCCATCAGGATCGCCCAGGTGGCTACTTCACGCCGAAGGGCATCGACCGCTCCGCGGAGCGGCACGATCGTGACGCGCTTGCCGCAAACGTGCGTTTGCTCGGCGACACTCTTCCCGCCGAAACACGCAGCGTACGCCCTGTTTCGCCTCGTTATTTTGCAGAAGGACCGGATAGCGAACTCCACGTTGGCGACTGCCGCGACGTGCTCGCAAATCTTCCGCAGAAAGGCGCCGTCGATCTCATCTTCGCCGACCCACCATTCAACTGGGATGTTCCGTACGCGGGTTGGAAAGACGGCATGCCGCGCGCCGCGTACGAGCGTTTCACCTTTGACTGGCTCGACCTCGCCGTGGAATGCCTCGCGCCACACGGCTCGCTGTGGGTCAACGTCGCCGACGACATGGCCGCTGAAGTTGTCATGCACCTCAAGCGGCGAAAGCTCGCGCTGATGAACTGGTGTGTCTGGCACTTTCGCTTCGGTCACAATCGTGACACCAGCTTTATCCTCGCGAAGACACACGCGCTGTGGTTTGCACGCGACGCTGAGAACACACACTGGAATCCCGACGCGGTTCTCGAGCCGACCGATCGGTCGACGCTCTACGGCGATTCACGCACGCAGACAAAAATGCACGGTTCACAGGGCATGCGCGTGCCTTTCGATGTGTGGTACGGGCCATTCTGGGGCCGTGTGCACTCGAAAAATTCTGAGCGAAGGCCACTCCACCAAAATCAACTTCCTGAGGTTTACCTTGAGCGCGTGATCCTCTCGACTTCGCGACCGGGCGATCTTGTTGTTGATCCGTTCGCCGGTTCTGGCACAACTGGAACAGTCGCGCGTGCGTGGAATCGCCGGAGCACGTCGATCGAGATCAGTGAGGATCTCGCAGCGAGCGCGTGGGAACGCATCACGAAGATTGGCATGATCCACCAAGGCCGCTCGCGGATTTCCTTCGATACCGCAAAGCGCGCGATCCAACTTTTCAAACTTGGCTCTATCGACGAGGCGGATGTGTCACGCGAGTGAACTGCGAGTTGCGGGAAGGGCCGTCACTCGGGGTTTGGACGCGACGGGATCCATGGAACATCTCCCACACCCGCGGCATGGTTGGCCCGCCGCGCCATCGCGAACAACAGATCGCTCAAACGATTCATGTAGCGAAGTGGACCGGTGCCCACAGGCTCAAGTTGGCCAAGCGACACCATGAGTCGCTCCGCGCGGCGACAAACGGTGCGCGCAAGATGGAGTCGCGCTGCCAACTCACAGCCCGATGGCATGACAAAGGTTTTCAGTGGAGGATTCGCGCCGTCAACCTCGTCGATCCAACCCTCGACTTCCGCGACGTGGTGCTCCTCAATCCGCACGATCTTCGAACTGTTGTTCGCGCCCTCGGGCGTTGCGAGATCGGCGCCGATATCAAAGAGCCGCGACTGAACGTGCGAGAAGATCTCGAGCAATCGACCCTCAAACGCGTCCTCCGGACGGCATGCGCTCATCACGATGCCAACAATCGCGTTGAACTCGTCCACCGTGCCGTACGCCTCAATGCGAGGGTGATCTTTGGCGACGCGGGTCCCCGAAAAGAGTCCTGTGGTTCCATCGTCGCCGGTTCGGGTGTAGAGCTTCATCGATTGATTCCGAGGCGGTCGACTTTCGCAGCGATATGCCGCGCGGATGCGTCGCCCGCCGACTTATACTCTGACCTCCCCATGCCGCGCCGACCAAACAACTTCAGAATCGCGCTCACCTCGCTCGGAGCCGCACTCGTTGGCGTTGCACCACTGCTTGGTGGCTGCTTGGTGACAAGCGGCCGAACCGTGCGCGAGACCGGACCGCAGATCTCGGAAGCCTCAGTAAAGGCGATTGATTTCAACAAGACCTCGATCGACTGGCTGATCGCTGCCTTCGGAGAACCGCAGAATCGCGCCTGCACCCTCGATGGCGCTGAAATCCTCCGCTACGACAGCTTCGTGCGCACGACGGAAGGGTCGTATTTTTTCATGCTCGCTGCTTCAAGCACCAACACCATTGAGCGAACCTGTTGGTGGTTTGAAACGCGCGATGGAAAAGTGGTGCGCGCTTGGGGCGAACAATGTGATCCGGTGAGTATCGACTCGATGAACCCACCTCGCCCAGCTGAGCCCGCATCTGCCGCAGCTGAGCCCGGCCCGCTCAAGCCGTCGGTTGGGTGATAGATGGATCGGGAATCGCGACGAAATCTGGCTCCACCGCCCGTGGGCCCTGCGTGTCGCGCACACTGGTGCGGTAGCCCGGCCGCAGGGATGCCGAGGCGAATGACCCATCCTTTCCCATCGCAAGAAATGCCGCTTGATGATGGTCCTCGAGCGGATAGCTCGCGACGATTCGAGCCACCGCATCGCGCACCGCCTCAAGCGGCGTCGCGCCCCGGCGCATCGATTCCACCACCAAAAATGCGCCGCAAATTCCCATGATGAGCTCGCCCGTACCAGTTGCGGTCGCGCCCCCGCAGGTTGGATCGACGTAGAGCCCGTGCCCAATGATGGGCGAATCACCCACACGCCCCGGCACCTTGAAGGGTGTCCCGCTTGTGGAGCATCCCCCCGCCATGACGCCTTGTGCGTCGATTGCGAGGCAGCCAATTGTGTCGTGATGTCGCCACTGTGCCTCATCCGCAGGGAGTTCGCCGACACCAAAGAGCCTTCCATCGCCGCCGTGGCGCCGATCGACCGGGCGGAGCGGATTGAAGCCAAGCCTCGGCCCCTCAACTGCAGCGGTCGCTCGGTCGCGGCTCTGGTCGATCACGCCTCCCTCCCGCAACCATCGCTCGTAGGTCGCTTGTGCCTCATCGGACAACACTCGCTCTTGGGCGATTTCCTGGGCATCGGCGAATGCATCTGCGTCCGCCCCCACGAGCATGACGTGCGGAGTGCGATCCATCACGCGTCGCGCAACAGCCACCGGGTGCAGATGTGTGCGCAGCGCGGCCACACTTCCACATCGCGCAGGGGAGAGCATCACGCAGCCGTCGAGGCTCACGCGGCCAGATGAGTCGGGAAGTCCGCCAAACCCGACACTGTCGATATCCGCCGCCGAGTCGGCGTACGCGCAGGCTGCTTCGACGGCATCCAACGCGCTCCCCGACACGATGTGCGGCCAGGCGAACTCATTGGCGCGAAGGCCAAACGACCAAGTGCTCACGATGCGCATCCCCGCATTGTGCAGGGTCAGCCGATGCAGCGCGAGACCCGCTCTACCACATCAAAGCGCCCCGATAACCGTGTAATGTTCAATGCCGAAAGCCTGATTTGGACATGTCTTTTCCGTCAGAATTTCGCACAGTTTTGCCGCGTCCGAACTTTGCTCCGCTGCGGATAGAAGTAACCTTCCACTGGCGGCATCGCTTCCCCTTCTCAGGGAACCGGAATCTCGGCAGGTCAGCCGTCGCATGTCTTCGGCCTGCCAACATCAGGGCGCACAGTCATCACCGAATCGGAGTGCACCCGTCGCCACGTTGGCGCGGCCGATCGGATGGAGCGATGGCTGACGAGAGGCGTCCGTTTGCGGGGCATCCCGCAGAAAGGTTGAGTCCAACATGGCTCACCAGAACCGCAAGAGCGGCTTCACGATCGTCGAGCTCCTCGTCGTCGTGTCGATCATCGCTCTCCTCATCGCGCTGCTGCTTCCAGCAGTGCAAAAGGGCCGCGACAAGGCCCTTGTCACCCAGTCGTTCGCGAACCTCAAGAATCTTGCGTCGGCCAACGAGGTCTACGCCGCTGACTGGGGCGATCGCCAGTTCACCTGCATCCCTGACGACTTTGGCACGGTCAACGGCAACTGCGGTCAGTACATCACGCAGATCGCCTGCCCGCCGCAGCTTTTGCTCGGCTATGACGGCAACGGCATCTGGGGCTACTTCCTCGGCGGCGGCAAGTGCACCTTGGTTCCGGATGCGGGCTGCGGCAACATCGTGGTCTATTTCCCGATGAACCTGGCCTCCAACGACAGCTACGGAACGTGGCGTCTCCCCGGCCTCAAGGCTTTCAACGCCTACCTCAACAACAAGTTCTACGACCCAATCCTGTACGCGCCGAAGGACCGAGTTCCGCTCGAAACCGTCGCCAAGTACTTCACGTCGCCCTCTGAGTTCACCTCTGCTGGTGGCGTCATTGAAGAGAGCTCGTACTGCTGGTCCCCAGCTGCGATGTACGACGCGAAGGTCTTCAAGCGCAACGCCGCCACACTGAACGGACAGGGCTTCACCGCACCGAACACCCTGCCCGCCGGTTACCGCAGCCCGCCGGTTTCGCGCTGCAAGTACACCTCGCTCAAGACCCGCATGATCGAGCACAACTGGCTCCAGAAGCCACCGAATCAGATCACCAACCCCGGCTTCACCGGCGGCACCACTCCGTGGTTCTTCAACCACGGCTACACCTCCGAGCCGGTTTCGCTGTTCTTCGACGGCCATATCGAGCTCGTCGGCTGCCTCCGTGCGCAGCAGGCCGAGCAGCGCGCTGGCAGGCTTTGGTCCCGCAACACGCCGGTCGGCGCGACGGGGTACTTCGGTGCCCAGAGCTACGACTTCCTCGTGAACACCAGCTTCCACGTCCTCACCACCGACGGCATCGAAGGACGCGATGTCCTCGGCATTGAAGGTTGATGTTGATTTGAGGTCGAATCGGGTTGATCTTCAGCCTCGATTCAAAGTTTGACTTCTCGACGACTGCCCGCGGAAACGCGGGCAGTCGCTTTTTTACTTTTTTCTCGTGTGCGTGTCATTACTTGTCAGTTCAGGCCTTTCTCCGCGCATGATGGTCTGAACCTTCACACAAAGGAGCTCAGGCATGATTGAGTCCACGCACCTTCGGATCACACTCCGCCCGCGGACTGATGGACAACTCGAGCTTTGGCAGCGCCGCCTTCTGCGATCACCGCAAGCGCCAGTGCGCCGCGTCGGGTTCACCATCGTCGAACTGTTGGTGGTCGTTTCGATCATTGCTCTGTTGATCGCCCTGCTCTTGCCGGCAGTTCAGAAAGGCCGTGATAAGGCACTTGTCACACAGTCATTCGCAAACCTCAAGAATCTCGCGTCCGCGAATGAGATCTACGCGTCCGATTGGAACAACCGTCAGTACACCTCATGCCCCGACGACGCCGGACTCGTTGGCGGCAACTGCACGACATACCTCGCGCAGATTGCCTGCCCACCGCAGCAGTTCCTTGGTTTCGACGGAAACTCGATCTGGGCCTACTTCCTCGGGAACAGCGGAAAGTGCGCGCCGTTTGGTTGGCCCGAGGCCTGCTACAACTGGATCATCTACATCCCGATGCAGTTTGGAACTGGCTCAAACCCGGGGGGCGGCAACGCCTTCGGCTCGTTCCGCATGCCAGGTATCAAGTCGTTCCACGAGTACCTCAACGGCAAGTTTTACGACCCGATCCTCTACGCACCGAAGGACGCGGTCGCGCTCAACAACGTCAGTAAGTATTTCACGAGCGCATCCGAATTCAGCTTCGACGGAGTGAACTACGAGGACAGCTCGTACTGTTGGTCGCCAGCGGCGATGTTTGATCCGAAGGTGTTCGGTAAGAACAACCCCACACCCGGCTTCGCAAATCCTGCGACTCTGCCCGCCGGTTACCGCAGTCCGCCGGTCTCGCGCTGCAAGTATCCGACACTCAAGACGCGCATGATCGAGCACAACTGGCTTCAGAAGCGTCCGAACACCTACACCAATCCAAACTTCGCTGGGAACAAGACACCGTGGTTCTTTAACCATGGATACACCTCTGAACCCTGTTCGCTCTTCTTCGACGGGCACATTGAACTCGTCGGCTGCCTCCGCGCCCAACAGGCAGAGCAGCGCGCCGGAAACCTGTGGACCCGGACGACCCCGTTTGGTCCGAACGGCTACTGGGGCGCGCAAAGTTACGACTTCCTAGTCAACACCAGCTTCCATATCTTCACCATCGACGGCATTGAGGGCCGCGATGTGCTTGGAGTGGAAGGCTAATTTCGGAAAGCAGTTTTCGGGAGCTGGATACGCAACTTGGTCGAACTCGGCATGCGCCACGCGCTAGGCTGCAACGATGCCGACGCCGTTTCCATCGCAACCTGGTGGGCTCGGCGGCGCGTTTGGCGCGCTGGGTGCCATCATTGGACCCGCGATGATGCTCGCGATCGCGCTGCAAAAGCCCGGTCCGGTGCGCACGCTTTTGAAGTCAGGCGCAGACAACCCGGAACACGCACGCAAGTTGTCCACGCTCGGACTGACCGAACCGCCGCTCGCGCCGCTTATCCGCTCGGGCGTGGTCGTGCGCGAGTCGGACGGACGCATCTGGGTCGATCGGGCGAAGGCGCGGCGTCGACAATGGCGGATCGGGGCGATACTCGGCGGCGCGAGCGTGGTTGTGTGCGGGATCGCTGCGGTCATCCTCTCGCTCTAGGCGCGGTACTCTGAAGCCATGTCGACAAAAAACAATTGCGCCGCGACGCGCGCGACGAAGCAGTTCGTACCCACACTCGCCCTGATGTTGATGGCTCCGGTTTGGATCGGTCCTCACGCTGTTGCTTCGGATGTCGTCGACAACGCGGATGCTCTGTTGACGCAGGCAGACGACACCACGCAACCAGTGGTCATGCGCGCGGAACTCAAAGTCATGAGTGTCACGCTCTATCGTGGACGCGCCGCGGTGACGAGAAGTGGTCGTATCCCCCTTCGACAGGGCGTCTACGAGATCCGCGTCGGGCCGCTGCCTGAATCAGCCGACCTTGACAGTGTTCAAGCGAGCCTCGGTGGTTCGGCGAAGTTACTCGATGTGAAGTCTGAGACTGTGAAACTGCGTGCACCTTCGAGTGACAACCCGCGCGTCCGAGAGGCGCTCGCGACCACGGATGCCGCGCGTGCGCGGGTCGCCGATGTCACTCGTCGGAGCGGCAACAACCTTGCCGCGCAAAAGACGCTCGACTCAATCGCCGCGAAAGCCGCAGCCGACGCGTCGCAAGCAATCGGGAGCAGCCTGGATCCCGAAAAACTTCGCGCGCAACTTTTTTTCCTCGAGTCTGAACGCGACCGTCTCACGGAGGCCTCGCTTGTGCTTGCCACCGAGGCACGCGACGCGGCGGGCGCACTCGCCGCAGCCATCGCTGCACTCGAAGCCGCAGGCGGTGCGCCGCCGATTGAGCGGTTTGCGCTGATCACCATCGCGGTGCCGCGCGAGGGCGAAATTCCACTCGACGTCACCTACCTTGTCTCCAACGCATCGTGGAAGCCGTCGTACACCGTGCGCGGAGATCCAGAAAAGTCGATGCTCACGCTCGAGTTCGACGCCGTCGTCGTGCAAGCGACCGGCGAGGATTGGAAGGACGTCACCCTTCGGCTCTCAACCGCCCAACCCACGCGCGCGGCGAATCCCAGTGCTGTGGAGCCGACGTACATCGAGCTCTACGAACCCGCGCCGCGCAGTATGCCAGCCGTGGGAAGTGCAGCCCCGATGGCCCCAATGTACGACGCTCGCAAGGAGCGCTCGAACGATATGCCCGGTCGGCCGGGTGAGCCGGGTGGCGCGTTCGGATCTCCGAGCGAGGCGGGCGAAGAAAACTCCATGCTCGCTGGGCTCGCAAGCGACGCCGCTGTCGGTGGCACGGGGCCTGCGGTCGAGTACCAACTTCCACGCACCTTCACCGCCACGAGTGATCTTGGGGCCGAGCGAAAGACGCGCGTCGCCACGCTTGAGGCAACGCCGTCGTTTACGCTTGTTGCGCAGCCGCTCGTCGAGAGCGATGTCTTCCTGCGCGCACGTTTCCGCAACGAAAGTGCGTATCTGCTCCTGCCCGGCGAAACTCGGATGTATCTCGGCACCGATTCGATCGGCCGCGCGACACTCGCCGAGACTCCCGTCGGCGGCGAAGTCGAACTCTGGTTCGGCAAGGAGCCCCGTGTCACAGCGCGCCGCGAACTCGTTTCGAAGAAATCCAGTGAGTCCGGGCTATTCACGAAATCGACTGGCATCGATCGCGAGTACCGCATCGTGCTCGAGAACACACTTACGCGCGCGGTCGACATTGAAGTCACCGACCGCGTTCCTGTCTCACGCGATGAGGCGGCAAAAGTTGAGCTGAGAGACCTGACTCCCGCACTCGCAACCGATGCGAAGTATCTGAAGGACTTGCGACCACAGGGTGTTCTCAAGTGGGCACTCTCGCTTCCACCGCGCGCGGGCGGCACAGACGCAAAGCCCGTAACGCTCTCATGGAAGACGCGCGTCTCATGGCCCGAGGGAAAGATCATCTCGGGCGACGTTGACTAACGCGGATCGACGCGCGCCACATCCGTCAACGCAACGCGGCCTCCGAAATCCGGAGGCCGCGTCGCATTTTTCGGATGTGGTGTGCTTATCCGTTTGGACACGGGCCCCAAGCGGCGAGCAACGCCGACAGATCAGCTGCATTCACAAGCCCGTCGTGATTGAGATCAGCCTGGCCGTCTTCGGGCGAGGTTCCCCACAGACTCAGCAGAATTCCGAGGTCTGCAGCGTTGATGGAACCGTTGCCCGAGATGTCACCCTCGCAATCACAGACCGTCGCGGAGCCTTCGATGTAGTAAGGCCCAAGAATATTGCGCGATTGATTGCCGCAAATGGTGGTCCCACCAGAAAGGACGCACGACGATTGCCCCCCGAGGATGCGAAGACCACCCGGTCCGCTCGCCACGGGATCGCCGGAGATATTGTCCCTGATCGAGCAGTTCACAAGCCGAAGCACTCCTGGCCTGTACTTCACGTGCTCGTAGAACTCGATCGCCGCGCCGAAGTCGAGCGCGATGTTGTTGGTGATGCTGCATCCTTCGAGCGTTACCGATTCTCCCGTCTGGTTCGCACCGACGGCCTTGAAGGCACTTCCGCTCCCAGGACCGAACATGCCGCAGCGGTTGCCTGTGAAGGTAGAGTTGGTTGCCGTACCCGTCACGTTGTACACGAGTGCGGCGCCACCCTCGTCATTCGCCGTATTGTCGACGAACACGAGGTTGTCCCAGTCCATGGTGCCCGAGTACTGATAGATCGCTCCGCCATAGTCCGCTCGGCATCCCTCAAATCGACAGTCACGAAGAAACGCGTTGGAGTTGTTCGCATAAATCGCGCCACCGATCGTGAACGCTGCCTTCGGATTGAAGCGCGATCCAACCGTCCCGTTCCGGAAGACGAGATTCTCAAGTCCGGCTGTTGCGGGTTCGCCACCGGTAAGCAGTGCGATCGCATCTTGAAGCCCCGTGCCGTCGAGGATGGTGGTGCCGCCTGCGGCGCCACGGATCACGATGTTCTTGCCGTTCATCGAGAACGACTGGTTGTAGGTACCGGCGAGGACGTTGATGCTCTTCGCGCCGCCGGCGGGTACCGAGTCGATTGCAGCCTGGATCGTCGGGTACTGCGTCGGGACGGTGATGGTGTTTTCGCAGAGGTCGAGTGCCCCGTTGGTGTCGGCGTCGAGAGACGGATTCTGCGCGATCTCGACCGCGTCGAACGCGCCGTTGCCATCGCAGTCCTTCGACTCAAGCGCGATCGCGCCCTCGCAGCAGAAGATCTGGGCCTTGATGACGCCCGTGCGGGATGCGAAGTAGTTCACGACCGACGCAGGGATAGAACCGAAGGTCACCACCGTTCCATCCGCGCGAAGCGCGATCGACTCGGTGGATCCGCACGAGACATCGACGAACTGACCCGAAGGCACCGAGGCCTGGCCGTAGTCGTTCCAGCCCCATCCGGCGAGCGTGTTGTCGTTGCGGACTGCGAGCGCGTGGTAGTAGCCCGCAGCGATCCGCCGGAAGTTGCTTCCCGCCGGAACGCCAAGCTGGCCCCATGAGTTGTTGCCCCACGCTGCAAGCGAGCCGTTCGTTCGAATCGCGATCGTGAAGCCGCTCCAAACTTCATGCCCGCCGGCTGCAACAGCCGTGAACATCCCCTCGGGCGCGTTTGCCTGCCCGTAGTTGTTGTAACCCCAGCAGGCCACGGTTCCATCGGTCCGGATCGCCGCCGCGTGCCAGGTCGCGTCTGCGGCCGAGACGCTACGGAAGCTGCCTGCAGGGACGTTCAGGCGACCATACTCATTCGCGCCGAACGGGATGAGCACGCCGTCCGATCGAATGGCGATCGCGCATTGACGACCTGCCGAGACCGAGGCGAACACGCCGCTTGGCGGCGTGACGACATACGGCCCCATGCTGAGCAGCGCACCATCCGGCCTGATGCCGATCGCAAGCCCTTCACCGAGATCGAAGTCGCGCAGCGGGATACTTGGAGAGGTTCCGGCATTGACCACCGGCGCCCAAGATACGAATCCTGCTTCGCAGGTGTCGGGGATGTTGTTGCCGTTGGAGTCCGCAAGTTGACCGGCAAGGAGCTGGCCGTAGTCGACGATGCCGTCGGCGTTGCAGTCGGCGGACCATTCGATCATGAAGCCCGGCGCGTCTGGCCGAGTGCACATGTCGTTGTTCCAACGACCGGTGTACCCGCCCCAGATCGCGAACGCCATGCAGGTATGACTGCAAGTGCCGGGCTCACCCGCCGCCCAACCGAGATATGACATGGGCTCGCCCGTCACCCATGTCCATGCAGCGGGCCCGCAACCTTGGTTTACGGGTGCAATTCCGCCGAGCCAGTATTCGGGAGCACCGATTGCGGTCAAGAAGTCCTGCTCTCCTTGACTCGTGATGGTCGCAAGGTGGCCGCCCGATGACTGTGCAGCCATTCTCGCGGCGTCCCATGTGTATTGCTGCACAACACGTTGATACCAATGCCCGTTCCCGCCATCCTCGACGCGCCACTGGACGGCGTCGCTTGCGTGGACCGCACCGGTGGCTCCAAGCCACGAAGACACCGCCGCCGTCATCCATCTGCGCATCGCACCCATAGAAGTTCTTTCTGCGGCGGAAAGTACCGCTCGCACCCGACATGCGACAGCGCGTGGCATGGCGCGCACAGTCGGTGCCACTCAACGAGTGAGTTCCAAAAAGGCAACCGACCGCCACTTGGCGGTCGGTTGCGCATTTCATAAGCGAGAAACTCGCTGTTCCTCTCGCAGCGCGATCAATAATCGTCGCCGTGATCGTGGCCAGCGGTGGCCTTCGCCTTCTTCTCCTTGATCTCGGTGATCGCACAGTCGGTCGTGAGGAGAAGCCCCGCGATCGACGCCGCGTTCTGAAGCGCAACGCGCTCGACCTTGGTCGGGACGATGATGCCAGACGCGACGAGGTTCTCGTACTTCTGCGTGGCGGCGTTGAAACCGAAGTTCACGTCGTCCGAGTCCTCAATCTTCTGGGCAACGACCGAGCCGTCGAGGCCGCCATTGGCTGCGATCTGACGGCACGGAGCCGCGAGCGCGCGCCACACGATGTCACAGCCGACGGCTTCGTCAGCCGAGAGGCCCTTCTTCGTCTTCTCAAGCACCTTGCGGGCGCGAATGACGCTCGTGCCGCCGCCTGGGAGGATGCCCTCCTCAACGGCTGCGCGACAGGCGTGGAGCGCGTCCTCGACGCGTGCCTTCTTCTCCTTCATCTCGACTTCGGTCGCAGCGCCGACGTTGATCTGCGCAACGCCACCCGAGAGCTTCGCGAGACGCTCTTGGAGCTTCTCACGGTCGTAGTCACTCGAGGTGAGTTCGATCTGCGCCTTGATCTGCTCAATGCGGCCTTGGATGTCCTTCGTCTTGCCAGCGCCTTCGACGATGGTGCAGTTGTCCTTGTCGATGGTGACCTTCTTCGCGCGACCGAGATCGGTGAGCGTGAGGTTCTCGAGCTGAATGCCGAGTTCTTCCATCACGGCCTGACCGCCGGTGAGCACCGCGAGATCTTGGAGCATTTCCTTGCGACGGTCGCCGAAGCCCGGTGCCTTCACGGCGCAAACCTTGAGCACACCGCGAAGCTTGTTGACCACGAGCGTGGCGAGCGCCTCGCCCTCGAGGTCTTCAGCAACGATGAGCAAGCTCTTGCCGCTCTCGGCGATCTTGCCGAGCACGGGGAGGAACTCCTTCGCGCTCGAGATCTTCTTCTCGTAGATGAGAACGAAGCAATCCTCGAGCACGCACTCCATGGCGGCTTGATTGGTGACGAAGTGTGGCGACAGGTAGCCCTTGTCGAACTGCATACCTTCGAGGAGTTCAACGTGGGTGTCGAGGCTCTTGCCCTCTTCGACGGTGATGACGCCGTCCTTGCCGACCTTATCCATCGCCTCTGCGATGATCTTGCCGATCGCCATGTCCTGGTTCGCTGAGCACGCACCAACCTGGGCGATCTCCTTGGAGCCAGAAACCTTCTTTGACATGCGGTGGAGCTCATCGATGACGGCCGTGACAGCCTTGTCGATGCCGCGCTTGACCGAATTCGCGTTCGCGCCTGCGGTGATATTGCGGAGGCCTTCCTGGAAGATCGCCTCGGCGTAGACGGTCGCGGTGGTGGTGCCGTCGCCGGCATCCTTCGACGCCTTCGACGCGACTTCCTTCACCATCTGCGCGCCCATGTTCTCGTAGGGATCCTCGAGCTCGATCTCCTTGGCGACGGTGACGCCGTCCTTGGTGACGGTCGGAGCGCCGAAGCTCTTCTCGAGCACGACGACGCGGCCGGACGGACCGAGCGTGACCTTGACGGCCCGCGCGAGTTTCTGGATGCCGCGAAGGATGCGCTCGCGGGCGTCGGTGTCGTATGCAATTTGCTTTGCTGCCATGGGGGTGCTTCTTTCTTCACTGCGCTTTCGCGCGTTGGGGTGTTGTCTTGCGTGCTTCTCACCAGCGGTCGCCGCCGCAGCGGCAAACGCTCAAACTCTTTCTTCACCAGAGGTCGCCACCGCAAGCGGCGACCGCTCAAACTTCGGTTAGCCGATCTCGACCCACACCACGCGCTCTGCGTCCACGATGTAGACGTGCGAGCCGTCGGTGACTTTGACCAAGCGATCCTCCTCGCACGGGATCAGCATCGCACGCTTCACAAAGCAGCCCGACGCGTGGTCGAACTCGATGCGAAGGTCGCGCTGTCCGTTGAGCTCGCGAAACGCAAGCCGGAGGGTGTCGCTTGTCATACTCATTGGGGCTCCCGCGCGGGTGGCCGCGCACGATCGTTCGTCTGCCGTCGGTGAATCACTCGACGACGCCGAGAATGTCTTCCTCGGTCATGATCAGCATCGATTCGCCATCGATCTTGATCTCCGTGCCCGCGTAAGAACTGAAGATGACGCTGTCGCCCTTCTTCACGCAGAACGGGGTGACCTTGCCATTGTCCTTGCTGCGGTGACCGTCGCCGAGAGCGACGATCTTGCCCTGCTTCGGCTTCTCTTTGCTCGACTCGGGCAGGAAGATGCCGCTTTCGGTCTTGGTTGCGGCTTCATCGCGCTTCACGAGGATCTTGTCGCCGAGTGGACGGAACTTCATAGGTTTCTCCTTCGATTGAACTCTGAACTGGACTTTGCTGACTTTCGGCGGCTGACTCCGACATCAGCCGCATACAGAATTTGTTTCGGGGCCTCAGGCCGCGGGCCAATGATCGCTGTAGTGCCGACGCACCACGCGCTCGAGGACCTGAAGCATGTACTCGATCGGTACTGGGTCATCGAGCACCGTGAATGCACCATCGCGCAGCGCGTCGGCAAGCATTCGGGTGCTCTCTGCCGGATCGACCTGGCGTGGGCGCACGACGATGGTCGGCGGCGGTTGGTCGAGGCGCTTGAGAAGTTGAAGAACGCGCGGGCCGGCTGGAACGGCTCGGGTGCCGGGCTGGGCGCGGGTGGGGTGCATCGGGATCGAGAGGTCGATGACCGCAATGTGCACACGCGCGGTGCGAATGACATCAGAAGCCTCGTCGCCGCTCTCCGCGCGATAGCACTGAATGCCGATTCGATTCAGAATGATCGGGAGCTGGTCGGCAAACGCGTGCTCGCGCCAACCGCCGTAGGTCAGCAACAGATTGAGGCGACGGTCTGGGGCCGCGCGCAAGCCATCAAGCGAGTTTTCACGTGAACCTTCACGTGAACTGTCCACTCCGCCGCCGGCGGTCGGATGATCGTGGTCGGCGTTGTGAAAGCGAAGCCGCATTGGGGGAGCGGCGGCAATGCAACGAGTGTGCCAACGATCATCGGCGGCGTTCCAACGATGAGCATCAGGCCAATCTAGGACAGGCATGCATTGACTGCTAGGTGTTTATGACGTAAGCCTATTTGAGAAATGAACTTATAATCAGAACTTCTGCCCGACACCAACAAGTCGCCCAACTTCGCCGCCGACCACCCGACCAACTTTCTTCGCCATCCCACGGTGCCAACGCGCCTTCGTCTGCCAAGTTGGCACACGGAATCACCAGATCCCCCGCTGCCGCGCCCGGTCGCGTAGCCTCCCGTTTTCGTCCGCCGATCCTCCCCGACCCTCCTTCTGCTCCCAACCTCCCATGACCGTTCGAATCGCCGACCTCTTCGCCCACCACGACTCGCACCTCGGCACGACCGTCACGGTCCAAGGCTGGGTCCGAACCCGCCGCGACTCGAAGGCCGGAATTTCATTTGTCGCGATCACTGACGGATCGTGCTTCGACACCGTGCAAGCGGTCGTGCCGAACTCCGTCGCGAACTACGAGTCCGAAGTACTGAAGCTCACCGCAGGCTGCTCTGTTGAGGTGACCGGATTGGTGGTCGCGAGCCAAGGCAAGGGCCAGTCGGTGGAATTGCAGGCGACCGAGATCAAAGTGCATGGCTTCGTCGACGATCCCGACACCTATCCCATCTCGCCGAAGCAACACTCCTTCGAATACCTCCGCGATGTTGCGCATCTCCGCGCACGTACAAACACCTTTGGCGCCATCGCGCGCGTGCGCCACTGCCTTGCGATGGCCGTGCACCGCTTCTTTCATGAACAAGGCTTTCTTTGGGTGCACACGCCGATCATTACCGGCAGCGACTGCGAAGGCGCCGGCCAAATGTTTCGCGTGTCGACGCTCGACGCGATGAATCCTCCGAAGACGCCGGAAGGCAAGATCGACTACGCGCAGGACTTCTTCGGCCGCGAAACAAATCTCACGGTCTCCGGACAACTCAACGTCGAAACCTGGTGCATGGCGCTGTCGAAGGTCTACACCTTCGGCCCAACGTTTCGCGCGGAAAACTCGAACACGTCGCGGCACCTTGCAGAATTCTGGATGATTGAGCCAGAGATCGCATTTGCCGATCTGCTCACCGACGCGAAGCTCGCGGAAGATCTGCTGAAGTACATGTTCAAAGCGCTGCTCGCCGAGCGCATGGATGACATGAAGTTTTTCGCCGAGCGCATCGACAAGACTTGCATTGAGCGTCTCGAGAAATTCGTCTCCGCCGACTTCGCGAAGATGGATTACACCGACGCCATTGCAGCGCTCGAAGACGCCGTGAAAAAGGGTGTGAAGTTTGACTATCCAGTCAAGTGGGGCATCGACATGCAGAGCGAGCACGAGCGCTGGCTGACCGAGACCTACATTGGACGCCCGGTCGCGGTGATGAACTACCCGAAGGACATTAAAGCCTTCTATATGCGGCAAAATGATGACGGAAAGACCGTTGCTGCGATGGACATTCTCGCACCCGGAATTGGTGAGATCGTCGGTGGATCGCAACGCGAGGAGCGCCTTGAGCGGCTCGATGCCCGCATGGATGAAATGGGTCTTCACAAGGCGGATTACTGGTGGTACCGCGATCTGCGCCGTTATGGAACCGTGCCGCATGCGGGCTTCGGGCTTGGCTTCGAGCGCGCGATTATTTACGCAACGGGCATGGCGAACATCCGCGATGTGATTCCGTTCCCGCGCGCGCCGAAAACAGCAAGTTTCTAGTAACTATTCTTACACTTTCTCCCATGGCTCTTACCTGCAACATCGATCAACGCGGCAAGACCGCACGCTTCGTCCTCGGCGCATTTATTGAGGTAAGTGGGATGCTCCTCGGCGTACTCTGGTACTTCGGTTGGACGCCCGCGTGGACCATTTGGCCGGCCATTGCGATCTGGCTTTCTGGAATCTTCGTGCTGTTTGAAGCCATGATCGGTTGGTGCGCAGTTCGCGCGATGGGTTTCAAGACTCCAATCTAAACCTTTGCCACATCTGTTCACTTGTAATTGCCATGGACGCGAGTCATGATGCATGGAATGTCGTCTGGGGAATACGTCGAGAATCTCACGGAAATGCTGAACGCCGCGCACCGCGGCGAGAATGGCGCTTCGGCGCACGTCTGGAAGTTGATCTACGACGAGATCCACGAAATGGCCGTGCGCGCCTGCTCTGCGGAGGGAACCCGCGCGCAACTCCAGCCCACACTTCTCGTGCACGAACTCTTTCTCAAGATGTTCGGTCCGAGTTCGGTCGTTCCGCAGTGGGACGACCGTCGTCACTTCTGGGGCTCGGTTGGTCGGTCGATGGGCCAGTTTCTTGTAGATCTCGCCCGCAGCGAGGGCCGGATCCGTCGTGGAGGCGGCCGCGAACGGATCGCGATCGAGATCGTCGCGGGCGAGCTTGAGGATGTGACGCGTGCACTCTCACCGCTCTCGATCGCCGCGATTGAAGCGCTCGATCAGCTCGAACTCGAGTCGCCTGAAAGTGCGCAAGTCGCGCGACTTCGCTTTCTTTCCGGCTTTTCCATCGAACAGACTGCGATTCTCCTCGACATCGCGCCACGCACGGTGAGTAAGCGATGGAACTTCGCGCGGGCATGGCTTCGTCGTGCGATCGCCGAGACGCCGTGACGCATGAAGGTGACATGCGGCTCCGCCCCGAACCGAATCCGAATGCAGACACGAGCGCGCGGCAAGCGCTGATTGAGGCAGTGTTTGACCAAGCAATCTCAAAGCCAGAAGGCGAGCGGATCGCAACAGTCGAGCAAAGCGCACTTGATGAGACGGGCCGCCGCGAAGTCATCGAACTGTTGCGATACCACGCGGACAAAGGATCGATGGACACGACTCTCGGGCTCCGTCCGTCGATGCGCCTAGAAGAGCGGCTCGTCGGCATGGGCGGGATGGGCGCTGTGTACCAGGCGCGACAGCAACACCCTGCGCGCCGCGTCGCGATCAAGATGCTCCGCGGAGGGATTGGAACCGGCTCGACCGAACGCCGCTTTCAACTCGAGGCCGAACTGATGTCGCGGCTTGAGCATCCGGGGATCGCTCGAATCTATGCTGCAGGTAAACAGAGCGGCGAGCTCGGAACGCCGTATTTCATTATGGAGTTTGTCGAGTCTGCGCGTGCAGTCACCGTCTACTGCCGCGAGCAGCGCCTCCCGATGCGCGCTCGTATTCAACTCTTTTGCGACATCCTCGATGCCATTGCGTACGGACACGCGCGTGGTGTGATTCATCGCGATTTGAAGCCGGCGAACATCCTTGTTGATACAGCTGGACGGGCACGTGTCATTGATTTCGGTATCGCGAAGGCAATCGATTCCGAACCAATCGCAGCCGCGCATATGACGGCGACGACAAACTTTGTCGGCACGCTTCAATACATGAGCCCCGAGCAGTTTTCCGTGCGCGACGGTGCCGACGCGCGCAGCGATGTCCATGCGCTTGGGCTCGTGATGTTCGAGTCGCTCGCAGAGCGCCTCCCTTACGAAGTGCCGCGACATGCTGGAATTCTGGTGGCGGCGCGCACTGTCACGGACTCACGCGCGCCACTACTTGGCTCAATTGTGCCACGCCTCCGAGGCGATATTGAAACGATCATCGCGAAAGCGCTTGAGAAGGATCCTGCAGCCCGCTACTCCACTGTCGCAGAGTTTGCTGCGGACCTGCGACGCGCGCTGGCGCACGAGCCTGTGCTCGCCCGTCGACCAACGCTGAACTATCAGCTCTCGCGGTTCATACAGCGAAACAAGTCTTTTTCTGCATCGATCACTGCTGCGATATTCCTACTCGCGGGAACATCGGCCGTCGCGCTGCGCTTCGCCATCGATGCCCGGCACCAGAGCGTCATCGCGGCAATCGGGACGGCGCAGTATGCGATTGAGGTAGGCGACTTTCCCGCTGCGCGTGAAGCACTTGCGTCTATCCCGGTCGCGTCGCGTTCATTCGAATGGTCTGCGCTCAACTCACGCGCGGGTGGCTGGATCGCTGAGGTTCAAATCGACGAAACGACTGGTGAGGATGATGGAAACATCTATGAAGTCCTCGACGCTCGCGACGGTGCTGTGTTCGTCGCTGCAGGTCAATCGCACGTTGTCGTCGTTGATTCGCGAGACGGGCGCGTTCTCACGCGTGTGCGCGATCCGCGACCAAACGCCTCTACTGAAACACTTTCGCTCGATGTCGATGCTGATGCGCAACGAATCGTGCTCGGTGGAATGAAGCTCGCTCCAATAGTGCTGTCACTCGAGAGCGGAAAAGTACTTTGGGAAGGAGCTGCGCCGCCCGAACTCTTTTCAGCTGTCGCGATATCGTCTGACGGAGCGCGGGTAGCATGGGCAAACATCGACGAGCCGCTTCGTGTGAACGATGTCGCAACCGGCGCCGAAATCGTGTCAAGAGCGTTCGGCGCGTACATTCGCTCAATGGACTTCTCGCCAGATGGCGCGTTACTTGCGATCGGCATCTCGCCCGCGCGGCTCGTGGTTGTAGATGCCGCAACGCTTACGGAAAAGTGGACTGCAACGCTCCGCGGTTCAGACGACGTCCCCGATGTGCGCTTCTCGCGTGATGGTCGATTTGTCTCTGCAACCGCATTCGCAGGCCTCACCGATGTCTTCACCCGCGAAGGCGCTCCCCACAGCGGAATCGCTGTCGAAACGATGGCACAGATCGCTTCGTACGCTGGCGAGATATCGCCCGACGGCACGCGTATCGCGTGTGGCGCAATAGACCAGTTTCCACGTGTGCAAGATGTCGCAACCGGACGGTCCTTCCGCCTTCCCGGCCACGATGCGCAAGCGTGGAGCATCGCGTGGGGTGCTCATCGTGAGACCCTTGCCACAGTCGGAAAGTCGATCCGCATTTGGAATCTCGCACAGCATGATTCTCAAGGGACTGCCATCGCCTCCAGTGCCTCGCGAGGAATCCGGCTGTCGTCTGATGGCGCACTCGCCGCGACGATCGAGGATGGGACCCAGCATGTTGTGGTCGTAGACAGCGCAACGCGCCAGGAAATTCGCAGGTTTCCTGGCGGCGCCCAACGCATCGCGATCGACGCGCCACGCCGTCGCATCGCCATCTTCAATGGAGTGCTCTCCGTCTACAGCATCGACACTGCTGTTGATCCAGCCTGCAAGACTGATCCGCTGTGGCGTCACACGATGCTTGATCTTGCCGAGCTCGGAATCGCAACCGTTTCCGCGATCGAGCACTTTTCAGATGGTCGACTCTGTGTTTCCTCGGGAAACACCTCACTACTTTCCCTCGATGGCGCAACCGGTGCACCGCTCGCAACCGCTGATTTCACGCAGATCGTCGAGGCGAATCCGGTCATCAGCGAACCTAGCCCAGTAGTCTCGCTGAGACCAACCGATGATGGTGCCATTGTTGGCGCATCGTCGCTACCACCAGGCATTTTCCGCTGGAGCGGACGCGCGGGCAGTATCCCCGTGATCGCGTCGGGGAGAATGAGCTATCGCCGGCTCTGCGTCGGAGCTCGCGGCGGTCTCGTGGCGACAAGCGATGTCGATGGTGGCCTGCAAATCATGGAAAATCACTCGCTCCGCGAGCTGATCCGTTGCGATCCATTGACAGCCTCTGGACGATTCATCGCGATCCATCCGAACGGCGAGCGTCTTGCGCTTGCGTCACAGGATCAACGCCTTGCCATCGTCGACGCGCAAACCGACGAGCGCATCGTGCGCATTCCACTCCCCGCTATGCCTAGCGACCTGCGCTTCTCATCCGACGGCTCGCAGCTCGTCGTTGGTCTCGCGAATGGACGACTGATCATCCTCGGAAGTAAAGGGATTTCTGATGGTACATGAGCGCATGCCCATTCCAGATCGCTGGCGCACGGTCGAAGATTTGTTCGACGCGGTTCGCGAACTTCCTCCCTCCACACGCCAGTCCGCGATTGACGCGGGAACCGATGATCTCTGGGTTCGGGCAGAAGTTCGATCACTCCTGCAATTTGATGGCAACACGACGCCGACACTCGGCTCGCCGCGCTCCACACCATTCGATGCGGCCGCCTGCATCGGGATGTCTTTCGGCGGATTCACATTGCGTGAGCTCATTGGCACCGGCGGCATGGGAGCGGTTTTCGCAGCCGACCAGGAGATGCCGGCACGGCGCATCGCAGTCAAGATTCTTCACGCATCAACTGTGCGACCATCCCTCCTCGCGAGGTTTCGCAAGGAATCTGATTTCCTCGCTCAACTTGATCACCCAAACATCGCGCGCGTCATTGCGGCCGGCACCATGCATATGCCAAGCGATGGGAGCGTGCGACCATACTTCGCGATGGATATCGTCGACGGCGGACGACCCATCACTCAGTGGGCCACGGAGCATCGCGCGTCACGCGAGGAAATCGCGCGGACTTTCGCCGCTGCCTGCGACGCAGTTGGCTCAGGGCATCGACGCGGCATTGTGCACCTCGATCTCAAACCCAGCAACATTCTTGTTTCGCAAAGTGGCGTCGTACGTGTGATCGATTATGGAATCGCTCGTTCCGTTGAAGGCGACACTGCGGTCCACGCACCGTCAGACATTACGACACAGAACGAGCTCTCTGCGGAGCAGCCGATCATTGGAACGCCGCAGTACATGAGTCCGGAGCAGTTTGGCCGGTCGCTCCGCGTGGATTCGCGTGCTGATGTCTATGCCCTCGGATTAATTCTCTACGAGCTGCTCACGCGCGCGCTGCCCTATGAGACGCGCGGTCGCAATCATGCGGCTTGCGAGCGATTACTCGCCGAATCTAAGCCTGTAGAGCCCTGGCGCATCGACTCCACAGTTCCGCATGCGCTCGGGCGCATCGCACTGAAAGCGATGCAGCACGATCCGAGTCTGCGATATGGAACCGCCGCTGAAATTTTCGACGACATAAAGCGATGGCTTTCAGATGAGCCGATCATCGCGAGTCCCGAAACTTTATCGGAGACGGTGAGCCGATTCATCCGAAAAAATCGTCGGTTGAGTGCATCGATTCTGCTCACAATCGCAGCGATACTTGTTGGTGGTGTCCTGTCTCTTTCTTTCGCAGTCGAAGCGCGTCGCTCCGCGAGACTTGAGCGGAGTGCTGCATCCCGCGCAAATCTTCGCTCCGCGTCAGCGGCACTCTCGGAAGGCGAACCCGCTGAGGCAGCACGCTACCTCGCGCGCGTCGCAGCCGCGGATACGGGATGGGATGCGCGTCACCTCGCCGCTTCACTCCGACCCTTCGAGCTCTTGGCGCGGATAGATACCGAAATCCTGCGCACGACCGTGGTACCCAAAACCGGAGAGATCGTCTGCACGCTCTCATCTGGGTTTGTGGTGATCGTCAATCCGAAGTCGCCGGAACCCTATGAAATCTACGACATCCGACCATTCCGACTTGGTCGGGAGGAAGTATTTGTCTCGTACACGGCAACCTCAAGCGACGGACGGAGACTCTTCACATCGTTCATCGATACCAAGATGATCGAGATCGACCGCGACACGCGTGTCATGCGCCAACTCCCATTTCGCGGCGGACGATCCATGCTCGCTGGCGCACGGCTGGTTGTGTTTGAAAATCATGCCTGTTCGCTCTACGACCGCGAGAGTGATGCCCTCGTCGCACGCCTCGATATAGATTTGACCGTCAGCGGTCTATCAGTTTCGCGCGACTGCCGCATGACACTCATCGGCACAGAGGAAGGCAGTGTCATCGCGCTTGATGTTGATGCCGATGGCGGATTGGTTTCCGAGCGTTGGCGTACGCCTCCGTACGCGCAGCATGCACGAGCGGTTGCGCTTGCGCCGGACGGGTCCTTTGCACTGGTCGCGTGGCGTGATGGTCGAGTCGCGCGGCTCTCAATGCTTGACGGATCGGTCGAACACGAAAGTGCTTTGTCTGACGGCCCGGTATTCGAACTGGCCATTTCACCCGATGGCACGCTCGCTGCTGCGAGTAGTTGGACAAACACAATTCGCGTGCTTGATTGCTCGTCGCTACAGATCGTTCGGCGAATCGGCGGAACGCTTGAACATGTCTGGGGCATCGCGTTCAGCAACGATGGCCATCGGCTCTACGCGCGCTGCGTGCTATCCGACACCCCAGCGGGGCCCGATTCGTCTACGCCACAAAGCAAGGGCGAATGGCTCGCCGCGTTTAAGATCGGGCAATCCGTGGAGGACTTTTTAGCGATTCGCGAGACTATTGTCGCGGACTCTGTCACCATCGCGTCGTGTGGACCGGACGCTGATCTGGTCACATTTGTCGACGGAAATGGCGCGGTCAAAGAAGTTCGGACCGCGACCGGCGAGGTCCACGACCTTGGTGTTGCAACCCGCGATGTGACCGCGCTGCATCGCTCGACCTACGGGCTTCTTCTCGGAGATCGAGAAGGCAATATTTCCCGCTGGACTGCAGACGCCGACGGTGCCTTCCGCGAGTTGTGGAACATGCGTGGCTTCGAAAGCGCTGTGACTAGCCTTGGATTTTCACCTGACGGCAGCGCCATTGCCTGTGGCTCGCGCGGTCGCGAAGGGATGCTTCTCGAGTCTCGCTCAGGAAAAACTCGATGGCGCTTCGCCAGTCCACCCGGTCTTTCGCCGATCGATCGTACCCGGGTTACCAAGGCTCATTTTCTGGATGCGGGCGAGCAACTGACCTTTAGTGTCAGCGATGGCAACGCAAAGCGGTACATCCTGCGTGCGCTTGATGGGGTCATCGTTGGTGAGTTTGAGGGCGGGCAGATGGAATCGGATGATGCTGCGCTGCTCAAAGACGGCTCCATTATCTGTCTCAGCCGCACGGGCGTCGTTGCCTGTGAGTCCCTGAATGCAAAAGTGGTCTCTGAGGAAATCTGCCTGAATGGCGGCGTACTCACCACCTCCAAAGACGAACGGCATCTCTTCACCGCGACGCGCGATGGTTCGCTTCGAGTGTCTACGCGCGAGCAACTTGAAGCCACCACCCGAACAGACTTGCCCATCGGTATCCCGCTCGCCATCACGCTCGATGAGGAGCGCGATGAACTTTCGGTCCTGACATCTCGCGGCATTCTGCGGACGTGGATCGGTCGGGTCGACCCGTTGTCGGTTCCCAGGCCGGGAATGAGCCCGATCAGACGAATACTGATCGAGTCTCCTGAGGCGCGCACCGCCGATCGCTGAACTCGCGCGTAGACTCGCCGCCCCATGGGCACCGTGAACGGCAACGACGACCCGACGAAACCCGCGCCGATGTCGGTGCGCGATGGCCTTCGGTCGGTGTGGCGAATGTCAGCTGGTGAACACGGCCGCTTCGGGCTCGCGGTTGTCGCCCTCGTGGCATCTGCGGCATCGCTCTACCTTGCGCCACTGATCCCACAGTCTGTATTCGATGTGATTCTGAGTGATGGAGCACAGGTTGATGCGACCGCCGGCGATGATCCTGTCGGCGCATCACAACTCTCGCAGTACATCGTGTCGTTGATGGGTGGCGCCGACTTCGTCCGCGGTGCACTTTGGGTGCCAGCGATTGCCGTGGTCGCAATAACGGCGCTCTCCGGACTCGCGATGCATTTCAAAACACGCTTTGCCGCAGCAGCAGCTGAGCGGATTGCGCGTCGGTTACGCGATCGCATGTACGACCATGTTCAGCGACTCCCAGCCGCCACGCTCGACCAACTCCCATCAGGCGACATCGTGCAGCGCTGCACTTCTGACATCGAGACCATGCGCGCCTTTTGCGCGAATCAAGCACCAGAGATCGGCCGCGCGGTGCTCATGCTCGTACTCCCGCTTCCGATCATGCTGCTCCTTGACTGGCGAATGGCACTTGCAAGCATTGTCTGCGTGCCCGCGATGCTCGCCTACACCGCTGTGAACTTCCGACGGATGGGTCCGTCGTTCGCTGCGAAAGAGGCTGCTGAAGGTCGGATGACGACAAACGTCACTGAAAACCTCACGGGAATCCGAACCGTTCGTGCGTTTGGACGCGCCGCGCACGAGAATGCACGATTCGCTGTTTCAAGCGGCGAATATCGCGATTCTGACGCGCGGCTGTTCCGACAATTCGCCGGATTTTGGGCCACAAGTGACCTCTTCTGCTTTCTGCAACAAGTGATCGTGGTCGGCTTAGGAGCGTGGCTCCTTGCGCGCGGCACACTCGAGCTCGGCGCGTACTTCTACTTTCTCACGGTCGTCGGCATGTTCATTTGGCCCGTGCGCATGCTCGGCCGTATGGTTGTTGAAGCGGGCAAAGCGCTCGCAGCCGTCGCGAGGCTCGAGGAAATTCTCGCCAAAGTTGAAGAACGCGAGCTTGATCCCTCGGCTGATGATGCAGTGTCGCTTGAGGCAACAGGTACTGGGCTTGCGCTGCGATTTTCCAATGTCGGATTTTCCTACCGCGGCGGCCCGAAAGTGCTCGATGGTGTGAGCTTCGAGTTGGCTGCGGGGCAGACGCTTGGGCTCGTTGGTCCGTCAGGTTCTGGAAAGACGACGATCATCCAGTTACTGCTTCGATTTCATGAACCAGATTCCGGCGCCATCGATGTTGACGGCCACGCGCTCACTTGTATTCCCCGCGCGTCCATTCGCGGTGTCGTCGGCACGGTTTTGCAGCAACCGTTTCTCTACTCTCGTAAGTTGCGTGAGAATATTCTTGCTGGAACACGCGCGTCGGCGTCGGAACCATGTGATGAGGCGATGCACTCTGCCGCTGGTATCGCCTGCGTACACGATGCGCTTCTTGGGTTTCCAGAGGGATATGAAACGGTTGTCGGCGAAAAGGGCATGACGCTTTCGGGTGGACAACGACAACGCGTGGCTATCGCGCGGGCGATCGTGCGCGAGCCGCGACTCCTTGTCCTTGACGATGCGCTCTCCGCAGTCGACGCACACACAGAAACATCGATCCTTACCGCGCTGCGCGAGCGAACTTCGCGACAGTCGCGCATCATCGTCGCCCATCGCCTGAGCGCCGTAATGGATGCAGACCTCATCCTTGTTCTCGACGCAGGTCGCGTGGTTCAGCGCGGCACACACGCCTCACTCTCCATTGAAACCGGCCTCTACCGAACGCTTTGGGAGATTCAACACCTTGCGGATTGCGAGCTAGAGGTGCTTGATGCTTGATACTCAACGCGCCAAGCTCGCCGATGTGTTGTGCCGCATGACGAGGTTTATCATCGATGTCTGAAGTCGAACGCAGTGATGATTCACGCGCGAAATTCAGCCTGCGCGTTTGGCGGCCGATCGTCGTGCGTGCACTCGCGCACCGAGGCGCGGTTGCCGGACTTGTCGGGGGCGGCATCACGGTCGCCGCGATCGAGACGGCACTTCCGCTCATGGTCGGGAGAATCGTCGACGAGGCGCGCTTGGGTGCAGAAGCGACGCTGCTTCCGGTCCTCGCGCTGTACGCCGCGCTTTTCGTTGTCTTTGCCATCGGTGTGTGGATCTTTATCGCGAGCGCAGGTGTTGTTGCGACGCGCACTGCCGACCAACTGCGTCGCGATGCGTTCGCCAAACTTCAAACGCTCGAGCCCGCCTATTTTGATGTGCGGCCAACGGGTTGGCTCGTGTCGCGACTCACCAGCGACTGCTCGAAGGTTGCTGGCATCCTGCCGTGGGTGATGCTCGACTTCGCGTGGTGCTCAGCGATCATGATCGGCGTTGTGAGTGCGATGTGCATCACCGACGCCCGACTCGCGATGTGGGCGCTTGCTGCCGTTCCGCCGATGGCGCTGACGAGCGCGCTGTTTCAGCGCTTCCTCATCCGCGCAGGACGAGAGGCGCGCCGCGTCTCAAGTGCGATGACCGCGTCGTACGGCGAGATGTTGCTTGGCGCGCGCACGACCAAGACCCTTGTTCGCGAAGAGGCGAATCTTGCGGATTTCCAGAGGCTTTCTGCGGAAATGAATCACTGGGCGATGCGGGGCGCGATCCTATCCAGCATCTACATGCCTCTCATCGCGTCCTTGGCAGCGTTCGGCGCGGCTCTTGTACTTTGGAAAGGTGCGGGAGATGTGCTCGCGGCAGAGGGAGTCACACTCGGCACGCTCATTGCATTCATGCAATTCGCTGCACTATTCGCGCAGCCGGTACAAGAACTTGCCCAACGATTCGCGGACATCCTCAACGCATCAAGTGCCGCGGAGCGCATCGCAACGCTACTGATGACGGAACCAAAAATCGGCGACAACGCCGCCGTGCGTACTCCCACAGACCAAGAGCGCCGCATTGACACGCTTCGATTTGAAGATGTTTCATTTTGGTATCGCGAAGGCGTGATCGTGCTTGAAAGTTTCTCACTTGAAGCGCGCCGCGGGCAGACCATTGCACTCGTCGGTTCGACGGGCGGTGGGAAGTCGACGATTGTCTCCCTTGCCGCGCGGTTCTACGAGCCATGTGCGGGACGAATATCGCTCGACGGGACTGACTATCGCGAACGACCACTCACATGGTTTACCGCGCAGATTGGCATCGTTCCGCAAGTCGCACACCTCTTCGCTGGAACAGTGCGTGACAACATCCGTTATGGCCGCCTTGATGCAACCGATGATGATGTGGAACGCGCGGCGATGCGGGTGCGGGCGCATGAGTTCATCGCCACGCTTGAGCATGGCTACGACACCGAGGTCGGTGAGGGCGGCGAGCGGCTTTCGACCGGGCAGCGCCAACTTGTTGCGCTTGCGCGCGCGGTGTTGCGCGACCCGCAGATTCTTGTGATGGACGAGGCCACGAGTTCCATTGACACCGCGACAGAACAACTCGTGCAGGCAGGCGTCGACGAAGTGTTGCGCGGCCGAATCGCGTTCGTTGTTGCGCACCGACTCTCGACGATCCGGCGCGCGGATGTGATCCTCGTCATTGAGAAGGGTCGCATTGCTGAACAGGGCACACACCGCGAACTCCTGGCGCGGCGCGGACGGTACTTCGAGCTCTATACAAATCAGTTTGCAGCCGACCGCGAGCGTGCTCTCCTACATCTCAAGGATGAGGCGAAGGTGGAGACCGTCGCATCACTCATCGATGACGACGAGTAACGCAGCGATGCCGCCGAAACGAATCCTTCGTTGGCGCTTTGGGTGGCAACGGAAACAACGGCGATAGGCGCGGCCTTCGCTTTTCTCAGCACGATTCTCTTTGGAATGAACCGTGTCACACACCTTAGTTGGCTGGTGGGCACAAACGCCCGTCGCAGACCCGCAGTGGGTCGCAAGATCCTGAAGAAGCAAAACCTTGCTCGAGCAAGACCTCTGAAAAATCGGGGCGGCCGGATTCGAACCGACGACTTCCTGCTCCCAAAGCAGGCGCTCTACCAAGCTGAGCTACGCCCCGCGTGACGGCGCAGTGTACAGATCTCTCGCATTTGAATCGCGCCGAAAGATTGAGTCCCCGCAGCGCTTCTCCCCACGGCACCCGCCAACACACGCGCATGCCGCGCAAGCGGCACTTTCCGAGGGCCAAACATGCTTCCAGTACGAAAGAACGGCGAATTCTCAGCAACGGATGCGTCCATCGACCGCATTGTCACCCGCGCCTCGGCGCATCTCGACTCGATTGCCCGGATCTCGGGCCGGAGTTCAAACGCCGCCGATGGGCGCGCACGGTCCATCAGCGAGCCCAAGTTCTGGGCGGATATCGCTCCCCAGAGCGACGCCCCGTCTTGCGTGCGCACCTTTCGCGCCGCGCCGCGTTCTTCGGCGGTACACCCCGGATCAATGTCTTGGCACGAGTTTGCGTCGAACGACCCGTCGCGTAGCGCGGCGTTTCTTGCGGAGATTCTTGCCGCTGATGTGTTTATGCGCTCGAGTGGCGAACCCTCCGAATACGCAACGCTTGTCAGTGACGGCCTCCACATCGCGGGCGGTGTTTCTGCTGACCGCGGTGCGCACGCTTCTTGGAACACCTACCTCCGCGTGCCCAATGTTGATGTGCTCTGCGAACTCGCTCTCGCGAATGGCGGCTCAGTGCACGTCGCGCCGAGCGGGATTCTCGGACTCGACCGCCGCGCGATGATCGCCGATCCGACTGGCGCTGAACTGACGATCATCGCAGGCGGGGACGATCGTCGCACGATCGGTGCTGGCACACTTGGTTGGGACGAATTGCGTAGCACGGAGCCTCTCGAAAGCGTGCGCTTTTGGTGCGAGATCTTCGGATGGACCGCCGTGCCAGTCGCCGGAGAATGTGGTTCGCAGTCGATGTTGTTTCTCAACGGCGGCCGGGCCGTCGCGAGCATCGCGCAAGCGCTCGCAGTTGAGTCGAAGAGCAGGTGGCTCCCGGTCGCGACAGTGCGCGCGACCGCGCTGGACTCCGCGATACATCTTGCGCTCCATGCAGGCGGGTCGATCCGAATCGCGCCACATGCACACGCGGTGCTCCAGACAGCAGCCGTATTGATCGATCCGATAGGCCTTGAGATTACCCTCGGTTGCGAGCCGAATCACCGCATTTTCGCCGTGTAAACGACGCTTCGCCGTAGCGACTTAGCGCATCGATGGCTCGGTGCGATACCCAGCCGCCTCGGCAGCACCGATCGGTGAATCGCTGACCACCCAGTCATCCTCAGTGTCCCAAATCATGTCTGCGCCAGCGCTCCACACGAAGTACTTCGGGTCCGCGCTCGCATGCATCGCGGGTTGATCGACACGTTCAGCGTCAGGGTGTTCAATCACAAACCGCAGCGGTGTCCCCCACCCATCCACCGGTGGACTCTCCACGCCGTAGCACTCAAGGACGTCCGTCGGCCAGCGGCCATCGTTGGCGGCGCGGAACGCGTCGACGCGCATCTCCACATCCGTGGCAGCGACTCTCGTTTTGACAAGCCTCGCAGCAGAGCGACCACTAGCAAGCGCGGGGAGGAACAGCGCGATAAAAAGCGGCACCCCGATGCAGCTCGTGAGACCAGAGATCGAGATCGCTGCGATGGCGAACCCGCGCGGCTTGCGACGGACCGCGATGATTCCACACACGAAACCTGCAATACCGCCGACAAACGGGAGACACGTCGTACCCGAAAGGGAAAGAACGAACGCGACAATACCGAGTGTGTTCGTCGGACGCGGTGGGAGCGGTTCGAGCGGCGCCACTTGGTCGGAGAACATGGGCGGCGTGCCGCGCGGCGATGGGCCGATTTCTTCGCTGTTGCTCGTACTATCACTGTGCATGAGGTGGACTCCGCATGGCATTCGAGTAATGGGCGTGCGAGAGGAACGTGCCCACCGCGTGAATGAATCGTACCTCTGGTTACGCTTCACAGCCTATGGAGCACTCTACTTCAGAATCGCCGATTCCTTCACGCCGTGACTTCTTCGCCACACTCGCGGCGACGAGTGCTGCCGCCAGTGCGAGCGCGTTGGCCATCGCTGACGCAACCATCGGACCGAGCGCGCAACCTGATGGCTCCATTACCGAGTCCAGCATCGCGGAAGCGGAAAAGTTTGCGGGCATCGCGTTCACCCAATCGGAGCGCACACAGATTGCTCGAACCGTTGAGGAGCAACTCGCTCGATTTCGCGCGCGTTTGTCGTTCGGCGCGCTGAATGGGCAAGTCGCACCTGCGCAGGTCTTCCGCGCACTCTTACCCGGCGAGACGATGCGCGTGCGCGTGCTTGACGCGCAGCCCACGCACATCTCGCGCACGCAGGCCGCTGGGCCCACCACAGACGCTGACCTCGATTTCGCGACAATTGAGCAACTTGCGGCTTGGATCGCCAACGGTACGCTCACCTCACGAAGACTCGTCGAGCGTTCACTCGCGCGGCTCAAGCAGGCGAATCCAACGCTCTTTTGCGTCATCACATTTTGTGAGTCGACCGCACTAGTGGAGGCCGACGCACGCGACGCTGAGCAAAAAGCTGGAAAGTCGCGCGGGATCCTGCATGGCATCCCGTACGGTTTGAAGGATCTCTTTGACACTGCCGGCATCCGTACGACCTGGGGCGCAGAACCGTGGCGCGATCGCGTGCCAACGACGGATGCCCCAATTGTTGCGCGACTTCGCGACGCTGGCGCGGTGCTCGTCGCGAAGACTGCTGTCGGTGCACTCGCGTACGGCGATATCTGGTTCGGCGGAACCTGCCGAAATCCTTGGAATCCGACGAAGGGTTCGTCAGGGTCAAGTGCCGGAAGTGCAGCGGCGGTCGCAGCGGGATGTGTGCCGTTTGCCATCGGTACGGAAACGCTCGGCTCCATCGTCTCACCGTGCACTGTGTGCGGGACGACTGGCCTGCGACCGACTTTCGGTCGGGTGCCACGCGACGGCGCGATGACGCTGTGCTGGTCGTGGGATAAGGTCGGTGCCATTACGCGGAGTGTGGTCGATACTGGGCTCGTCCTCGCGGCGATCAACGGTGCGACCGACCTCGATCCATCGAGCGTGTCGATGCCATTTCACGCCCCAAGGCTTCCGAACGCGCGCGGGGTTCGACTCGCCTACGACCCAGCGTGGTTCGAAGGGCCGATGGCGAGCCACCGCGATGTGCTCGACGCTGCGCGCAGCTGTGGCGCGGAGCTCGTCGAACGCACCTTCGAACTTCCGTGTGATCCTGGCACGCTCCTCACCGGCCTGCTCGCCGAGGCTGCGGCGGCATTCGAGGACATGACTCGCACCAACGCCGATGATCAGCTGTCGTGGCAGGCGGACGAGGCGTGGCCAAACTCATTCCGGCAGGCGTGGTTCGTGCCCGCGATCGAAATGATCCAGTCCGAACGCATCCGCCGCGTCTTCATGGGTTGGATGCGCACCGCGCTCGATGGGGTGGATGCGTTGATTCTGCCCCCGTTCGCTGGCGGATTCCTAGTTGTGACCAACGCGACCGGCCATCCAACTCTCTGCCTTCGCAGCGGCTTTGACGCCCCCAATGCGCCGCGCTCCATCACGCTGATCGGCCATCCGTTCGACGAAGCCACGTTGGTTGCCGCCGGTGCCGCGCTCGAATCGCAACTCGCGGTCGCCGAAAAGCGCCCGGAAACCCCTTGGATGTGAGCCGCGCGACGCTGTGCTATCTTGCGGCCCCGATGTTGGCCGAAAACGACCTCCTCAACTACCTCCCCGTCGCAGTGGTCGCGATCATGGCGATCATTTTCGTCATCGCGAACATTGTGCTCAGCGCGGTCCTTGGCCCGCGCGCCGAGGGTGCTATCAAGGGCACCACCTACGAAGCAGGCATGGATCCGATCGGCAGCACGAGGAAGCGCTTCAATGTGCGCTTCTACATGATGGCGGTCACCTTCCTCCTCTTTGATGTTGAAATCATCTTCCTCTACCCGTGGGCCGTGAGTTACTCGCAGCTCGAGCCAGGTAGCCCGGATGCGCAGCTGTACCTCGGACGAATTCTCTTCTTCCTCGCGACGAGCGTCATTGCCTACGTCTATGCGTGGAAGAAGGGCGTCTTCAAGTGGGACTGACTTGCGTGATCGCAGCCGAGAAAAACTCGCGTCAACGCTCGGGGGAAACTTTGAAGACGAGGATGTGCTGCTGCGGTAGCGTCGCGATGTTCTCGACAAACTCGAGTCCGACGGCCTCCATCTCGCGTCGCGCTTGAGCCTCTGTCATTTTGTGTCGCTCTTTGATGCGGACCTCGGGATCCTCCGCGCGATACTCAACAAGTACTACCCGACCGCCAGGCTTCAGTGCCGCGGCGATACTCCGCATCATCTCGCGCGGATGCGAGAACTCGTGATATGCATCGACGAAGAGCACGACATCAACGCTCTTCGGCTCAAGGCCGCAGTGGTCAATTCTCCCAAGAACAGGCATCACGTTGAGTGCGCCAACTTCGAGCGCGCGCTCAGTGACGATGTCGAGCATCTCCGACTGAATGTCGGTTGCGTAGACGACGCCCTCCGGTACGAGGGGCGAGATGCGCATCGTGAAGTAACCGCTCCCTGCGCCGATATCGGCAACCGCGTCGGTTGGCTTCAACGTCATCGCGGCGACGAGGAGGTCGGTGCGTTCCTCGCGCTCGCGCTCCGGACGCTCAAGCCAACCCACGCCGAAGTGGCCCATGACCTCTGCAATCTCGCGGCCCATGTAGGTCTTGCCGCTTCCACCTTCACCGGGTTCGCAGTTGCCGTAAAGGTTTGAGTCCTCTGCGAGCGGCTGCGTGGTTGGCGCATCCGCGGTGGCGGTCGCGAGCGGTACTGCCTCGTTCGCAGAAGGCTCGCGCGCAACGTCACAGGCCGAAAGAAACGCCGCGCCCACAAGGAGCGCGGCGAAGCGTGGTGTTTGTATTAGACGCATAAGTTTCTCGTACCAACTCAGTCGTTCTGTGGCCGACGCGGCGCGCTTGATGCTTTGAGCGTGACATCGATCTCAACTTCTTTCCCATCGCGGAGCACACGAATCTTCGCGATATCCCCAGGTTTCGACGCACGCAACTTCGCCATCATGTCGGCGGTTGAGCCGAGTGAGTCACCGTTCCAAGAGAGCATCACATCACCGGCCTTGATGCCCGCGTCTGCAGCGCTTGTATCCGCGCTCACACTCTCGACCATCACGCCGGACTCGCCATCCTCAGTCATGCCCGGTTGGATACCGAGCCGAACCGGCGCATAGCCGCGATCGTTGCCAGCGGCTGCCGCAGCAGGCGAGGCCCTCGTGCCGAACTCAAGCCGCTCAGCGCTTGAAGCGCGCCACATCGCAATGTCTTGCACAAGATCGAGAATCGCGGGGACGCCACGCGGATCGACGGTGTAACCCTGATCGCCGGGCTGGTGGTAGATGTCATGCACGCCACTGAAGAAGAAGAGCACGGGAATTCCCGCACCGTAAAAACTCGCGTGGTCGCTTGGACCGCGGCCACTCGGATCCGCGTAGATCGTGAGACCGCTCTTCCGAAAGAATGGCGCGAGCGCATCACTGAAACCCTTCGCGCTCTCGACACCACCAACAACGAGTTCGCCCGCGCGCATGCGGCCGATCATGTCCATATTGAGCATGATGTCGACCTTGTCTGCTGGGATCGACGGACTCTTCACATAGGCCCGCGAACCGTTGAGCCCCATTTCCTCGGCACTAAACGCAAGAAACAGCACGCTGCGAAGGTTCGCCTCAGGCGCAGCATCGGTGTAAGCCTTCACAAGTCGTCGCGCGAGGACCAGCATCCCGCCTGTGCCGCTTGCGTTGTCGTCGGCTCCTGGGTGAACCTTGCCGCGATTCCGCGGTTCAGAGCCGAAAGCACCGTATCCAACGTGGTCGTAATGCGCGCCAACAACGATCCACTCGTTTGCCAGCGCGCCGCGGCCTGGAAGAATTCCACCGACGTTGTGGGTGATGAACTCGCCGGTATCGGTCTCGACCTTCATCGTCACGAGGGCGTCATCCTTGAACGCGATCGTGCGGGCAGGCGCATCCTTCGTGCCAGCATCCGCGATGGCGCGAAGCATGGCGAGGTCGCGGCTTTCGGCGTCACACGCTTTCACAACTGCGTCGGCAGTTGCGGTGTCGGCAAAGAAGCAAGGAATACCGAGTTGCCCGCCGAGGCTTTCAACACTCATCGCGGTGAGATCAGCCTTTTTCCCGGCATATCCTGGCGGTTCGGTCACAATAATCGCGGTCGCGCCGCGCGACTTGATCGCACTAAGTTTGGCAGCGAGACTCGACGCGCTTGTGAACTTGTCACCGCCCCAAAGGGACTTACCCTCGGGGGTGAGTGGTTCGCCGCGCATCACCAGCACGATGCGGCCATCGAAACGCTCATCGGGCACAAAGCTCGCATAGCCGTCCTTGCCCGACTCGATTCCATAGCCCACAAACGACACCGGCATTTCCGCGGTGCCGCCACCAGAGTTCCGCATGGCGCGTGTCGATTCGGGCGCGGTCATGCCGGCGAAAACGAGGGCGCTCGAAGAAATGCTGCGCTCGCGACCCGGAAGCGCAAACGGCTGACGCCATGGATCTTTGGCATTCGCCTGAGAGCCACTTGCAAACCCTGGCTCAAGCCCGGCCTTTTGCATCCAAAATTCGCAGTACTTCGCCGCGCGCTCAATTCCGTCGCTTCCGGGCACACGCCCCTCAAACCACGGGTTCGAAAGCGTCTGCACGTGTTGATACCACTCGATCGCATCAGGCCCGAGATCTGCAAGAACCTGCGCGAGTGACGTTGAATTTGGGTTCACCGCGATGAACGCCTCGTTCGGATTGAAGGTGTAGACATTGACGGAGCCGGGGATGATTTTGCCTTCTGCAGCCGCGGCAGCAGTGGTGCGCTCGCGGGGCTTCGGGGTGCCCTTCCCAGGCTGCGTCACATCAGAGAAGAGCGCGGAGCCAGTCTTTACTGAGGGCTTTCCCGTGGAC
Organism: Candidatus Kuenenia stuttgartensis; assembly: GCA_945902075.1. Taxonomy (GTDB): domain Bacteria; phylum Planctomycetota; class Phycisphaerae; order Phycisphaerales; family SM1A02; genus QWPT01. The sequence goes on from CAMDMA010000004.1 coordinate 67,284, forward strand.
TTCGCTGTGGAAGTTGCTGTGGAAGTTGCTGCGGAAGTTGCCGTGGAAGTTGCTGCGGTCGCGGTGCTCGCCGTCGCGCCTGTGGCGGAGCTTGCGGTCGAATCCGTCGGCGTGGCTGGCTTCGTGGCTCGCTTCGTGGCCGCCGTCCCGGTCGCAATGGTTGTGGTTGCTGTCGACCCCGACTCGGACGCGGAAACCGCGGGCGACGAAGCGCCGACCACGTTCGCCGGTGGGGGCGAATTGAGGGCGCAGGCGGAAAGGACCGCGGCGGCGGCGAGGCCGAGCGCAGAGTGAAACGACGCGCTGAGTCGGCGGGTCGGAAGAGAGTCGTCACGCAGCGGATCGTTCGCGGTGGGCATAGGTCGAAAGCGTACCACTCTACGACTGAAACGCTGCGGATTCCCGCATTGGGTTCCTATACTCGTCACCTTGCGGAAGACCGCGTCGGTCACCGCGCCCTGCGTCCGCCAGACGCGCCACTTTTGACGAAACCGCGATGCACACCGTGACGACCGCCCCGACCTCGACCGCCGCCGCCACCACCCTCGGCCCAACCGACACCTTTTACCGGCGTCACATTCCGCACACCGCGACTGAGACAGCGGCGATGCTCGGAACCTGCGGCTACACGACGCTCTCTGCGTTCATCTCAGCCGCGATCCCTGCGTCGATCCGCCTCGGCCGTGAACTCGACATCGACGATCCAACGAGGACGGGCAACTTCGCCGAACGCGGCGAAGCTGAGACGCTCGCAGCGCTCAAAGCTCTCGCGCAACGCAACATCGTAAACCGCTCGTTCATCGGTATGGGCTACACCGACACGATCGTCCCGGGAGTCATCCTCCGCAATATCCTTGAGAATCCTGCGTGGTACACGGCCTATACGCCCTACCAGGCAGAGGTCGCGCAGGGCCGACTTGAGGCGCTCCTCAACTTTCAAACGATGATTTCGGAACTCACGGGCCTTCCGCTCGCCGGCGCGTCGCTCCTCGACGAAGGCACCGCTGCTGCCGAGGCCATGAATATGTGCAACGCGATTGCCGGCGAATCGCGGGTGAAGTTTTTCGTAGCGGAAGACTGCCATCCGCAGACGATCGCCGTTGTTGAGATGCGGGCGAAGTGGCTCGGTTTCCAGGTGGTCGTCGGGAACCCGCTCGCGTTTGAGCCGACCGCTGACTACTGCGGCGCGCTCGTTCAGTATCCAACGACTGATGGGCGCATCGAGTGCTACAAGTCGCTCGCCGCGAAGGCGCATGCACACGGCGCGCTCGTCGTCGCCGCGTGCGACCCACTCGCGCTCGTCGCACTCGCAACACCCGCCTCTTGGGGCGCGGATATCGCGGTCGGCAGTTCACAGCGCTTCGGTGTGCCCATGGGCTTTGGTGGCCCGCACGCAGCGTTTATCGCGACGAGCGAGGCCTATGTGCGCAAGCTTCCGGGCCGAATCATCGGCGTTTCCCGCGATTCCCACGGAAATCGTGCGCTGCGCATGGCGATCCAGACGCGAGAGCAGCACATCCGCCGCGACAAGGCAACATCCAACATCTGCACCGCGCAAGTGCTGCTTGCCGTGATGGCAGGTATGTATGGCGTGTACCACGGGCCCGAGGGCCTGACGAAGATTGCTGATCGCGTTCACCGACTCACGCTGACCCTCGCGCGCGGGCTCGCAAAGCTTGGGCATGATTGCGGCGAAAGCAGCGGAAAGTCCGCGTTCTTTGACACGCTGCGCATCAAACTCGGTGGAGGCGTCACAACCGCCGCGGTACTCACTGCCGCGGCTGCGCATCGCGTCAATCTTCGCGTTTTCGGCGACGGAACGCTTGGAGTCACCTTCGATGAAGCAACGACGCTCGCTGAAGTGGATGCACTACTCAAGGTGTTTGCCGGTGGCGGAAAGGCAGTCTCCGCTGCGAGCGTCGAGGCGACAACCGGCTGCATCCCGAGCGGCTTTGCGCGCACCGCGCCGTTTATGCAGCACGAGGTCTTCAATCGCTACCACGGCGAACACGAGATGCTTCGCTACATCAATCGGTTGGTGTCGAAAGACCTCAGCCTCGTGCATTCGATGATCACGCTCGGCTCGTGCACCATGAAGCTCAACTCGACAAGCGAGATGATCCCGGTGACATGGCCTGAGTTTGGACAAATCCACCCGTTCGCCCCGCGCGAGCAGTGGCAGGGCTACGCGGAGATGTTCCGTACGCTTGAGGCGTGGCTCTGCGAGGCCACGGGTTTCGCTGCAATGAGTTTGCAGCCGAACGCTGGTTCCCAGGGCGAATACGCAGGAATGCTCGTGATTCGCGCCTACCACGAGCATCGTGGAGAGGCGCATCGCGATATCTGTCTTATCCCAACCTCTGCGCACGGCACAAATCCTGCGACGGCCGTGGTTGCCGGCATGAAAGTTGTTGCGATCGAGTGCGATGCAGAAGGCAACATCGATCTCGCTGATCTCGCGCGCAAGGCCGAGGAGCACTCGAAGAATCTAGGCGCGCTCATGATCACCTACCCGTCGACGCATGGCGTCTTCGAAGAGGGCATCAAAGATGCGTGCGCAATCATTCATAAGCACGGTGGACAGGTCTACATGGATGGCGCGAATATGAACGCGCAGGTTGGGCTCACGAGTCCTGGCCACATCGGTGCAGACGTGTGCCATCTCAATCTTCATAAGACCTTCTGCATTCCGCACGGTGGTGGCGGTCCCGGCATGGGTCCGATTGGAGTCGCTGCACATCTCAAGGACTTCCTTCCCGGCCACCCGGTCGAGCGTCCACTGAGCGCAGGTCGACACGCGATCGGGCCGGTGTCAGCAGCACCGTACGGCAGTGCGTCGATTCTCGTCATCTCTTGGATGTACATCGCAATGATGGGCGCGAAGGGGCTGCGGCAGTCGACTGAGATCGCGATCCTGAATGCGAACTACATGGCGACGCGGCTGAAGGGGCACTACAACGTGCTCTACACCAATGCGCACGGCCTGTGCGCGCACGAGTTCATCCTCGACTTCCGCCCCTTCGACAAGTCGGCGGGCCTCAAGATCGACGACATCGCGAAGCGCATGATGGACTACGGCTTTCACGCGCCAACCATGTCGTGGCCAGTGCCGGGCACGCTCATGATCGAGCCAACCGAGAGCGAGTCAAAGGCTGAACTCGACCGCTTCTGCGATGCGCTGATCGCAATCCGTGGCGAGATTCGCGCGATTGAAGATGGCAGCGCCGATCGCACCGACAACGTGCTCAAGAACGCGCCGCACACGGTTGGTGCGGTGTCGGGTGATGAGTGGAACCACAAGTACACGCGCACCGAGGCGGCCTTCCCGGCACCATGGCTGCGCGAGTTCAAGTTCTGGCCGACCGTCGGTCGCGTCGACAACCCATACGGTGATCGCAATCTGGTCTGTGCGTGCGAGCCGATGAGTTCGTATCGCTGAAAGACGCTCGGTTTCTGTTTGATACGACCGCCCGAGACTTATCGACGGCTGTCGCACAATTCCGTACCCTGTCCCCTTCGTGCTTGCGATCCGCGACATCCACAAAAGGTTCGGCCACACCGTTGCCGTCGATGGGCTCACGCTTGAAGTCCGCGCGGGTGAGGTCTTCGGGCTGCTCGGCCCCAACGGTGCAGGAAAGTCGACGACGATCGCGATCACGACCGGGCTGCTTGCACCGGATTCTGGAACCGTCGATCTCTTCGGTCTTGGTTCGCCAACGAATCCTGCCGTGCGGATGCACCTCGGTCTCGCGCCGCAAGAGATCACGCTGTACGACCAGCTCACCGCTCGGGAAAACCTCGTGTTTCTTGCGCGACTTTCTCGAGTCGCCGCGCCTCGGCATCGCGCCGATGAGCTGCTTGAACTCGTCGAACTCGACGCGCGTGCCAATGACCGCGTTGCCACATTTTCCGGCGGCATGAAGCGCCGCCTCAACCTCGCCGCTGCGCTCGTGCATGACCCGAAACTCGTCCTCCTCGATGAGCCGACCGCGGGCGTTGATCCGCAGTCGCGCAATCGCATTCTTGACCTTGTGCGACAGCTCGCCGCCGCTGGCAAGACAATCGTCTACACCACCCACTACATGGAAGAGGCTGCGAAAATGTGCGACCGTGTCGGTATCGTCGACCACGGCCGCATGCTCGACGCGGGCACAGTGTCAGAATTGATCGCTCGTCACGGCGGGAAATCGTCGGTCACGATTGAGCGCGAAGGAACTGAGCACCGCGTGCGCACCGACGATCCAGTTGCAGAAGTCGCGCGTCACTTCGCGTCAGGCGGCGTAACCGCCGTACGCGTCGAGCGACCAGACCTCGAAACTGTCTTTCTCGCACTCACAGGAAGGAGCCTGCGCGAATGAACGCTATCTTCGCCATCGCGCACAAAGATCTGCGCTTGATGTTTCGCGATCGCGGCGATGTCTTTTTCACCTTCGTATTCCCGGTGATTCTCGCGATCTTCTTCGGTTTCGTTTTCGGCGGGAATGGCAAGAGCAGCACGATCGAACTCGCGCTCACAGTCGAAAGCGACTCGCGACTCGCCGCTGGAATCGCAGCAGATCTCGCGCGCGATGCGTCGTTCGACGTGACTCGCTTTGACACGCGCGCGCAGGCCGTGGACGCTGTTCGGCGAGGAAAGGCCAGTGCAGCGGTCATTCTTCCTGCATCGATGCAGGATGGTCTCGACGGCATCTTTGCGGGTAAAAGTATTCCGATTGATGCGATTGTCGATCCCGCGCGGCGCGCGGAAGCTGGACTGATTCAGGGCAAACTCAACGAGTTGGCGTTCCGGCAGTTTCCCGACATGCTGACTGATGGCCCGCAAATGACGAAGTTTTTCGCCGGCGCGCGCGCTTCGCTCATCCAAGCAGAGCAACTCACACCCACACAGCGCCTCGCCATCAGCGGGCTTCTTGCCGCGGGCGACACCTTCACGAAATCGCTCGGAAAATCGACCGCGACCACCACGCAGCCCGCGTCCACGTGGTCGCCGATTGCCGTGACCGTTGCCGAACTTCCTGCACGTACTGGGCTTCCTCGCTCCTCGTTCGACGTGACTTTTCCGCAGGGCACCGTCTGGGGCCTCGCTGGCTGCATTGGCGCGTTCGCCTCTTCGATTGTGCTTGAGCGTTCGCGTGGCACGCTCAACCGACTCCGACTCGCGCCAATCGGGCGCGTGCACCTGTTGGCAGGAAAGGGACTTGCCTGCTTCACCACCGCATTGCTTGTGCAGGCGCTTCTCGTCGGACTCGCGGTCGTCGGCTTTGGCTCGTCGATCGCACAGCCCGTGATGCTCCTCGTTGCCTGTTGCGCCGCAGCATTTGCTTTCTCGGGCCTCGCGATGATGCTCGCCGGGTTCTGCCGAACGGAGGCTGAGGCCAACGGTGCGGGCCGGGGCGCGATTCTCATTCTCGCGATGATCGGCGGCGGAACCATCCCGCTCTTTTTCATGCCGCCACTGCTCAAGACCCTGAGTTTCGGCAGCCCGTTCCGCTGGGCAATTGCTGCGATGGAGGGGCCGTTCTGGCGCGACACACCGATTGCCGAACAGACCACGCCACTCTTGGTGCTTCTGGCGATTGGAGTTGGAGGATTTGTGGTCGGCTGCCGTGCCATCGGTCGACCATTTGCTGGATAATGACGGATGGGCATCACAGTTGATCGTCCGCGGGAGATGCGCATCGCGTTGCTGCGCGCTGTCTCTTCGCAGCCCTGCCCGTCCGTTCGGAGTCGCTATGGCCACTCGCATCGTCGCGCGAAAGCTCGAAAAGAGATTCGGACACATCCACGCCGTGCGCGGGATCGACCTTGAGGTGCCTGCGGGACAAGTCCTGGGATTTCTCGGGCCGAATGGCGCTGGCAAATCGACCACGATGCGCATGATCACCGGGTTTCTGGAGCCATCCGCAGGCACCATTCATCTCGAAGGAATTGACCTCGCGGAGGACCCCATTCGTGCCAAGCGCACATTCGGCTATCTCCCTGAAGGTGCGCCGGCGTATCCCGACATGACGGTTGAGGAGTTCCTCGGATTCATCGCGAACGCCCGTGGATTTCGCGGTCGCGACGCGAAAGATCGGGTGGAGCGCGCCATCGGTCGCGTGAATCTGCAGAGCGTGCGTCGACAAGCGTTCGAGACGCTGTCGAAGGGATACAAGCGTCGCACCGGACTCGCACAAGCACTGCTGCACGAGCCAGGCATTCTCATCCTCGATGAACCAACCGATGGGCTCGACCCAAACCAAAAGTTTGAAGTGCGCGAACTCATCAAGGAACTCGGTGGCGACCGCGCGATTGTGCTGTCAACGCACATTCTTGAAGAGGTCGAGGCTGTCTGCACGCGCGCCATCGTCATCAATATGGGCGCGATCGTTTTCGACGGAACACCCGCAGAGATGGAGTCGCGCGCATCACGGGAGACTACGAAAAACCGTATGGACGCGGCATTCCGCGCGATGACCACCGGAGACGTTGATGCGCGGACATCGAAAGGAACTCGCCGATGAACGCTCTACAGCGCACCGCCGTCGTCTTTCGTCGTGAGTTCCGCTCATACTTTCAAACGCCGCTTGCCGCGGTTTTTCTCGTGATATTCCTGTTCCTTGCCGGACTCTTCGCCTTCAACATCGGCGGATTCTACGACCGCAACCAGTCGGATCTGCGGCCGTTCTTTCAGTTCCATCCGTGGCTCTACGTGTTTCTTGTGCCCGCCGTTTCCATGCGACTCTGGGCAGAAGAGCGACGTAACGGCACGATCGAACTCATCATGACACTCCCGTTCGGCGTCGCTGACCTTGTGATCGGCAAGTTTCTTGCAGCGTGGGCCTTCACCACGGTCGCACTCGCGCTGACCTTTCCTATGTGGATCACAGTCTCGTGGCTCGGCACTCCGGATCACGGAACCATCTTCGTTGCGTACCTCGCGAGCGCACTACTTGGCGGAGCCTTTCTCGCCGTTGGCGCCTTTCTCTCTTCGCTGACGAAGAATCAAGTGATTGCCTTCGTCCTGTGCGCAGTCGCATGCTTTGTGCTGCTTCTCGCGGGTTTTCCCGCAGTTCTCGACTTTCTTCGTGGCTGGGCGCCGCGCGGCGTGGTCGAAGGACTCGCGTCAACCAGCGCCCTCACACACTATGAATCGATGATGCGCGGCGTGATCGATCTTCGCGACATCCTCTACTTCCTTCTCGTCATCGCTGCGTTTCTCGTGCTCAACATTTTCGCGATCGACTGGAAGAAGTCGGACTGACAGAACCAACGGAGTTCAAGCATGGCTGTTGCCGACAAGCGCCGTTCCACGCTCCTCGCCACCCTAGGCGTTCTCATCGCACTCGTTGCGGCGAATACGACTGCGTGGTTTATTCTCCGCGGTGCCCGAATCGATGTCACCGAGGAGAAGCTGTATACGGTTTCGCCCGGCGTCAACGCCATCGCGGCATCGCTGCCCGAGCCTGTTCGCCTCGAGTTCTATTGGACACGCGAGCAAGGTGCCGATCTTCCGACGGTGCGGGCGTATGCGCAGCGCGTACAGGAATTTCTCGAGGAAATCGCTGCGTCGAGCGGTGGAAAACTCGAGCTTCGCGTCATCGATCCCGAGCCATTCAGCGAAACAGAAGACATGGCGCGCGCAGCAGGAATCACGCCGCGAACCCTCGACGCAACCGGCCGCGTGCTGATGTTTGGCCTCGCTATCCGAAGCGCGACCGACAAGATTGAGTCGATCCCGTTTCTTGACCCCTCGCAAGAAGCGTTCTTGGAATACGAGATTGCGCGACGTATTCTCTCGGTCGGCCGCGACCGTAAATCGATCATCGCGATGCTCTCAACGATTCCCGAGGAGCGCGCGTTCGATCCGCGCGACCCCACCGCGCGACCAGGAAAGTCAGCGCTCTTTTCGCAACTTGATCTGCTCTATGACGTGAGACGCGTCGATCGCGCGAATCCCGTCATTCCGCCCGATGCGAGTGCGCTGCTCGTGATTCAACCGAGAGAACTCGGTGACGCGGCGCTCCGTGCCATCGACGCGTGGGCGGTTGAGGGTAAACCGCTTATTGTCTTTGCTGATCCGTGGTGTGAAGCTGATCCAGAGGCGCGCAAACTCGATTACGGTTCGACCGGCGCAGGGACGACCTACGACCTCGGGCCGCTGCTTGCGCAGTGGGGCGTCGAGATCGATAAGCAGAACGCCGTCGCCGACCTCGGATTTTCAACGCGCATCATGTACCGCACGCAGGGCGGGCAAACCATGGAGATGTCGCATCCGGCGTGGCTTTCTATGCGCAAAGAAGCTTTTTCCGCTGACGATCCCGTCACATCGCCCATCTCACAGATGAACCTCAAAGGCACCGGCGCGATCGGAACCATCCCCGGCAGGAAGACCGAAGTTTCGACGCTGATCTCAAGCACCAAGGACGTGCAGATGATTCAGACGCTCAAACTCGGTTTCTTCGGAGAGGTGGATCGACTTGTGCGTGACTTCAAAAGCCTCGGTGTACCAGTGGCCATTGGTGTTCGCATTGGCGGCGAGATTGAAAGTGCCTACCCCGCTACCGACGGAACGCGTAGCAAAGGACGTGCAAACATCATTCTGATCGCCGATGCCGACATGCTCGACGATATGACATGGCTGCAGATCGATCCACAAACTGGCGAATACCGCACGATCGCCGACAATGGCCTCTTCGTTTTCAACGCGTTGGAGCAGGCAACTGGTGACACCAAACTGTCGAGCCTCAAGTCGCGCGGCCGATACCAACGGCCGTTTGATCGTGTCGAACAGCTGCGCAAGGACGCGGAGTCGCGCTATCTCGTCCAAGAGCAGGAGCTTCAAGATCAGATCAAAAAATCGGAGATGCGAATCAACGAATTGCAGCGCGAGCGCGGCGGTGCGGGTGCGGGTGTCGATGCGACTGGCGTACTCGTACTGACCCCAGAACAAACGGCAGAGCTCTCGAAGCTCGAAACCACACAGATCGACGCGCGACGCAAGTTGCGTGAAGTGCAGCGCTCACTCCGCGCTGATATCGAAAAAACAGGCACGATGCTCATGGTGCTCAATGTGGTGATTTGGCCGCTCGTTGTCGCGTGTATCGCAACGCTCTGGATCTCGATTCGGTACGGCCGTCAGCGTTCGGCCCCGACAATTTCTGCCGTGAAGTGAGGATGCTGCATGAAATCGAAGACCCTCATCGTGGTGCTTGGCATTTCCGCTGCTTCGGTCGCGGGCGCTTACATGGCGCTTTCACAATCGAAAACCTCGTCGGAAATTGCACGCGGTGCGCAATTTCTCCCTCGAATCGGTGAAATCGCGGCGCAACTCACGCGTGTCGAGATTGAGCGCGGCATGCAGAAAATATCGCTTGTGCGCGACGGTACGTCGTGGATGCTCGCCTCGAGTGATGGCTATCCGGTGCGCTTCGAAGAGGTGAAGGGACTTGTCGCCGGTCTTGATGCACTGAAGCTCGATGACCGTATGACTTCGCGCACCGATCGTCATGGAGAACTCGGGCTCGCATGGCCCGACGACTCGGGTCGTGGTGCGCGCATTCGGCTTTTCGCGGACAGCGACAAACCTGCGATCGATGTCATTCTCGGCTCGGAACGAGCAAATCCCCGCGGACAGTTTGTGCGTCGCGCCGACGAGGACCAGTGCTGGCGCGTGTTGGGATCCGTCTCAGTCGATGTCGAGCCACGGCGCTGGGTTGAGGCCGAACTCCTTGCGATTCCCGATGGCGAAGTACGTAGTGTCACCTTCGACGGGCTCACGCTTCTCAGTACCGAAAGCGCGGATGGTCGCGTGAGCTACGCGGCGGTCGAGCCGGCGGCACCGCTTGCAGCACCGGCTTCTATCGACTGGACCGATGCTCGCAAAGCGATTGCAACGCGCACGCTTCCGAACTGGCTTTCGCGGCTTGAACTCGACGACGCACGCCGCGCAAAGGGCATCGCACCCGACCCGGCGCTCAGCCTGTCGTACGACATGGTGCGCGGAACGCTCAGGGTGAACGCCGTCCGCGACGGCGACAGCGTGTGGATCTCGTTCGAGGCCGCGCCCAAGGAAGGCGCCCCGAGCGCCGACGAGATCAACGCGAAGAAGAAGTACCCCGGCGATCCGTTCATCCCCGACTGGAAGACGTTCGCTGCCATGCATGCAGGTTGGGAGTACAAGCTCCCCGCGTGGAAGCTGAACTCTCTTGAGGAGGCACGAAACATGCCCGATCCGAACGAAGCCTCATCCGCTCCGGCAGAGCCTACGCAACTCCCGAGCGCGCGGGACTGAGTGTGAGAAGTGCGACTCCTCAGCTCACTTGGATCGACCTTGCACGACGCGGGCGGGGCGCCGCGACCACCTCCGCGTCTCCACTGAGCGACACACAAGCCATCACGCTCGGTCGCCTGCTCAGCACGTGGAGTGTGGAGCCCGATCTGCCCCTCGTTCGCGTGCACCACGCCCGTCCTACACCGAACGAACGCGCAGGCAGGCACCGATCTCGCTGCGCTATAGCGGCGCTCGGTCTGCTCATCGCGACAATTCTCACGGTTTCCACCCATGAGCCGCCGTCTCGCGGATCTCTGCGCGCCCGCGATATGTTCGCGGCGTTTAAGTCGTCCCGAAGCACAGGAGTTGTTGCGATGCGCAGTTCTGTCGTTACTGGTGTGTTGTCCGCAGGTCTCGTCGCCGGAGGCGCGCTCGCGCAGGACGCGGTCCAGTGGCGCGTCGAAGACGGCGGGAATGGACATTGGTATCGCGGAATCACAAATCAGTCAGGTTGGACATGGACGATTGCTTTCCAAGATGCTCAGACCTACGGCGGTCAACTTGTCAGTTGTGAAACTGCAGGCGAGTTGAGCTTTGTGATCCAGACGTTTTCCTACAGCCAAGCCCCCTTGCTCTGGCAAGTTCAATCGATCAATCCCGCAGCCAAGATGGGACCGTGGATTGGTGCCTTGCAAGTGAAAGAGGCAATCGAACCCAACGGAGGCTGGACCTGGCTGACGGGCCTGACTTTCGATCCGCAAGACAACGTGAACTGTTGTGGAAACGACTGTTCTGGCGTTCAGGAAGATCGCCTGCACCTTTACGCACAGCAGAGCACTGGATGGACTGTTGCGCTGAATGACCTCACCGATGATCCGAGCGCCTGTAGTGCGCCGCTTCGCGGTGCAGTTATCGAATGGTCCGCCGACTGCAACTCCGACGGCATCGTCGACTTCGGCCAGATCCGCGCGGGCGAACTCGAAGACGCCAACACCAACAACATTCCCGACTGCTGCGAACAGGGCGTCGCGTGCAACTGTCCCGCCGACCTTGATGGCAATGGAAATGTCGACGCCGTCGACCTTGCTGTCATCCTGAGTAAGTGGGGAACGAACGGCGGCAAGGACTACCCGCAGGCGGATGTCGACGGTTCTGGCGAAATCGATGGCGCCGATCTCGCGACCGTCCTCAGCAACTGGGGCCCGTGCCTTTGACCGACGACCCGTCGCGAGCCGCCGCCGCACGCACGCAGCACTTCCCGACGACGTACGCGACGACCCTCATCGATGGCCTGCGAGGCGGAGACGAAGCACTCGCTGATCTCGCGGCGCGAATCATCGAGCGTTACGCGCAGCCGCTCGAGGCGTACGCGCAAGGTTCGTCACTGCGGGAGATCGCAGAGCCACGCGAACTCGTGCACGGATTCCTCGTCGCGAGGTTCGCCACGCCCACTACGACGCGCGCGTATCTCGCCGCGTGGAACGCGTCCGGGCTCTCGCTGCGGCGCTGGATGATGAACGGGCTACTTCTCTATGTGCGCGGCCTCGTCCGCGACATGCAGCGCTCGCGCGAGAAGTCGCTCGATGCCCTGAAAAGTGAAGCAGCCGTGGCAGCGCTCGCGAGCGCCGGACCCAACCCGAGTGCGGCGTTCGAGCAAGCGTGGGCGCGCGCGATCCTTGCCGAGGCGTGTGCGCAGGTCGAACAATCGCTGCTCGCCGAGGGTCGCGACCGCGCGTGGGAGGTATTCCGCCGCCACACACTCGATGGCGTTGCCTACGGCGACCTTTCGGATGACTTCGGCCTCTCACGCCAACAGATGGCCGATCTCGTGCGCGGCGTGACCACACGCCTTCGGACGCGCGTGCGCGAACTGCTCGACGAAGAAGGCCGCTTTGATGGCGACGAAGGCATCGACGAAATCGTGCGAGTCCTCACCGAACGGTAAATGCGCTCACTGCCATCAATGCTGTCACGATCAACGTTGTCAACCGCCGAGACCGAGCCATTGACTGAGCGCACTGGCGAGACCAAGAAACACAAGGAAACTCATCGCATCGGTCACCATCGTGAGAAAGATGGTCGATGCTGTCGCCGGGTCCGCGCCGCAACGTCGCACCACCAGTGGAAGCGACGAGCCGACAAGCGTGCCAACGGTCAGCGCGAGCGTCATCGCAATTCCAACTACAAATCCGAGCCTCCACAACTCAGTTTCTGGATTTGCGATCCACTGGATCATGCCGACCACAAAGCCAACCAAGATTCCGCAGATCGCACCGTTCACAACGCCCACGATGCCCTCACGACGCACAAGCCTCAATGCTGATCCCTCTCGGACCTCGTCGAGCACAATGCCGCGCATGGTGACTGCAAGCGACTGCTGCCCAGCGTTTCCGGCCTGATTTGCGATCACCGGCATGATGACCGCGAGTATCGCGATCTCTTGAATCAGTCCATCGAACTGGAGCACCACGAAGGCCGCGATCGAACTTGTAAAGAGATTGACGAAGAGCCATGGAAGCCGCCCGCGCAATTTGTCGGCGACGCTTGAAAACACGGCCTCTTCGCGACCCGCACCGACCATCGCCTGCGCGCTCTCTGTGCCCTCTTGGCGGATGGCATCAACAACATCGTCAACGGTAATGACGCCGAGCATGCGGTCTTCGTCATCGACCACCGGCAGCACGAGGTAATCGTATTTTTCGAACTCGCGTGCAACATCCTCGCGATCAATATCCGGCTTAACCGCGTCGACCTGTCGCTCACAAATGTCGGTCACCCGCTGCGCAGGGTCAGCAAGCAAAAGCGCGCGCATCGTCGCCCGGCCTTGCAGTCGACCGCGCCAATCAACAACAAAGACGTACAGCCAATCTTCGCCAAGCGACTCCGCGCGCCGGATCGCCTCAGTCGCCTCGCGCACGGTCATCGTGTCGCGCACCGCGAGGTAATCGGTGGTCATCATGCCGCCAGCACTGCGCTCCGAGTATTCGAGAAGCCGACGAAACTTCACCGCTTCCACCTTGCCAAGCGTGCCAAGCAGGCGATCGCGCGAAGCATCAGGAAGATTCTGCAAAAGGTCGGTCGCGTCGTCCGGCTCCATTTGCTCGATGAGTTGGCCCGCGTATACCGGATCCTCTTCGACAAGATCCTCGAGCACACTCACGGCAAGCGACGGATGCATGTGCGCGAGCGCGTCAGCTGCGCTCTCCGTTTCCATCTCCTCAATGACCTCGACCGCAGCTGCCTCGCCGATCTGCTCGAGAGTCTCAGCGGCGTCGGGTGCCTCCTGCTGCTCAACGGCATCGGCGAGCTCAGGAAAGTCAAACGTGTCTTTCTCAAGCAGTTCTTCAACGCGCTCATCTTCGGGCGTCGGCTCGAGTGCCTCGACGACAGAATCGTTCTCCGGCACGTCCGTGAGCGGCGATCGCGCAGCACCGGAATGATGGCGCTCCTCGTCGTGCTCGTGGTTGTCCGGGCCGGAATCCTGCATGAATTGAGTGTACCGAATCGTCCCTTCGCACATCGATAGCAATTCAGCGAGAATCGTTGCGTGACCGATTCGATCAACATTGAGCATGCAGCCGATCCGCGCGTGGCCGCGTTTCAAGATATGCGAGAGCGCGAGCTTGCCGCGCGCGAAGGATTGTTCGTGGGCGAAACGCTTGTCGTACTCGAGGCGATGCTCCTACGACCCGACGCAGTCTCTGCTGTACTTACGAATTCGCGGATGCTCGAACGTGCGCGCGCCATGCTTGATGCTGCGCACTGCAGGGCACCGCTGTACACCGCGAGTGACGAAGTCATCGAAAAACTCACCGGAATCGATCTGCATCGAGGCGTGCTCGCGACTGGTTTTCGAGCACCGTTTGAACCAATGTCGATTGATGCCTTCACTCCCACCGCTGCGCCACGCACGGTACTTGTTGCTGAAGACATCACCAACATCGACAACATCGGGCAGTTGTTCCGTATCGCCGCTGCCTTCGCGGTCGACGCGGTCCTTCTTAGCCCGATCTGTCACGATCCGCTGTACCGCAAGAGCCTGCGCGTCTCGACCGGAAACGCGCTGAAAATCGCAGCTGTGCGCGCACAATCATGGCCGGAAGACCTCATGCGATTCTGCGCAAAATTTGACCTTACCCTCGTCGCCACCGCGATTCAGTCGAGTGTTCCGATTGCGTCGATTGATCCGCCCATACGCGTCGCAATTGTCGTCGGACACGAGTCAAAGGGCGTTTCGGCAGAGGTTCGCACGCTCGCGCAGCACATCGTGCGCATTCCGATGGCACCGAACGTCGACAGCCTGAACGTCGCGGTCAGCGCAGCAATTGCACTCGATCGACTCTCACAAGGCGTGCGAACCTAGCTCCGAGCAAACTCGGCTCCCCCGCGACATTCCAGTGAATTCTGTTCACTTCCAGAATTTGCGAACCCGCTCCGACGAGCGCCGTATGCCTCCATGCCAAGCGCGCGCCGCTCCGTCCTCCCGACGGAGATCTGGAACTGCGGGCAGGCTCAACGAAAGTCGAACGGACAGTCTTCCGCACGGGGTGCGTGTGGTGTCTATCGACGTTCGTCGGCCGTCAGAACTGGAAGGAATCACATGTCGCAACTTCAACGAATCAACCAAATCGCAAACTGCTCTGCTCTCGCCACTGTTGGCGCGCTTTTCGTATGTGCGCCCGTCTTCGCGCTCTCGCCGGCAACGGAGGGTGTCGCCGCCGCATCGGCCACGAGTCCTTCGAGCGTCGAAAGGAACGACGGTGCGAAAAGCGAGGCCCGTGGACTCTCGCGCGCTTTCCGTGGAGCTGCCAAGCGTCTGTCACCAAGCGTCGTCACGATCAACACGATCTCTCACGCACAAGCGTCGGCATCATCGAGTCCGAATGGGAGGCGCATGATGCCGCCGGGAATGCAGTCGCCGTCGCAAGGCCCAGCACGTGGAACCGGAACCGGTGCCGTCATCTCAAAGGATGGCTTCATCGTCACTGCAAATCATGTCGTTGCAGACGCGGACGAGATTGAACTGCTTTTCCACGACGGTCGAACCGCGAAGGCAACTGTGGTTGGGCTCGATCCCGGAACCGATATCGCTGTGCTTCACACCGATGCTCGAGATCTTGTCGCTGCGAGCTTTGGCGAAAGTTCCGAGCTTGAGATCGGCGACTGGGTTGTCGCGATCGGCGCTCCATTTGGACTTGAGCAGACGGTGACGGCTGGCATTGTCAGCGCGAAGAGCCGCAGCGACGTTGGACTCGCAACCTTCGAGAACTACATCCAAACCGACGCCGCAATCAACCCTGGCAACTCCGGTGGACCACTCGCAAACCTCGATGGCGAGATCATCGGCATCAACTCATGTATCTCGAGTAAGGGCGGCGGGAACGATGGGATCGGCTTCGCGGTTCCGAGTGCTGTGGCGCGTCGTGTGGTCGAAGCGATCATCGCCGACGGACGCGTCGCCCGTGGATGGCTCGGTATCGGCGTGCAGCCGGTCGACGAGGACATGATCGCAAGCCTCGGCGCCAACGCCTCGACCGGCGTACTCGTCAACAGCGTTTCATCAGGATCGCCCGCTCAAGCTGCCGGAATCGAACCAGGCGACTTGATCACAAGCATCGGTGGTCGAACTATCCGCACCCCCGGCGAACTCGTCGCCTCAATCGGCGAGAATTCGCCAGGCGCGAAACTTGCAATCCGCGCCATTCGCGATGGCCGCGAGCAGTCGATCGAGGCAACACTCGGCGAGCGCGACGACGAACCAGGAGCAAAGGCACGACGTGCTGCGCCGAAGCAGCAGCATGTCCCCTCCGCGTTCGAGAAAATGGGACTCACCTTGACCGAGCTTTCGAGCGGCGACGCTGCGAGTCTCGGATTGACGGCGGAGGATGGCGCGCTTGTGGTCGAGCGCGTCGAGGAAGAGGGTCCTGCGGCAGCCGCGGGAATTCAGCCGGGCGACATGATCCGTCGCATCGGCTCGCGTGCCGCCCGCACGCTCGACGAGGCAACAGCCGCAATTGGTGCTCTGAGAGAGGGTTCTCCGGTGCCGGTTCTCGTCGAGCGTGAGGGGCGCGCACGATTCGTGCTCATCCGCCCAGGCAACGAGTCGTCCGATACCCGCAGGTAACGCGACTCTCCACGACTCCATTCCGCATGCTGTGTTGGCATGCGGGCCTCGGCGCGGTGCCCCCCACGCATCGAGGTTGAACCGCCCCGGCATCCTTCCATGCCGGGGCGGTTCGTTTGCATCCACCGCACACGCAGCAGCGCATGAACGACTACCCTTTCGTTTTCTCGCTTTCGAAAGAGCTCTTCTCGTGAACAACGACACAGCATCTGCGCACGACTCGACCTGCAACGCGGCACCGAAACTGGTGCTCGACGAGCGTGTCCAGCTCTCGTTTGCGCATCGCGTACGCTTCACGCGTGGCGCGTTTGACGCTGAAAATGCTGCCCTTCGCGATGTCTTTGCCTCCGACGCCGCGATCCGCTCGCGACGTGCGCTGATCGTGGTCGACCGCGGAGTCGCAGCAGCACATGGCGCGATGTTCGAATCGCGCGTGCGAGCGTATTTCGAGGCGCATGCAGCATCGATGCCCACAATCGTCGAGTTTGTTGTTGTCGCGGGAGGCGAGGCGGCGAAGCAAGATTCAACGCTGCCCGACCTGATCGTTGAACTGGTCGAAAAGCACCGCATCTGCCGCAAAAGTTTCGTGATTGCCATCGGTGGTGGCGCCGTTCTCGATGCTGTCGGCTACGGCGCTGCAATTGCCCACCGCGGTGTAAGACTCGTTCGTCTTCCGACCACTGTCCTCGCACAAGACGATGCGGCAATGGGCGTCAAGAATGGCATGAACCGATTCGGAAAGAAAAACTTTGTCGGCTCTTTCGCTGTGCCATTCGCAGTCGTCTGCGACGAACTCCTTCTTGACACGCTTCCTGATGCCGTATTTCGCGCGGGTTTCAGCGAGGCCGTCAAGATCGCGTTATTGAAGGATCCTGCACTTTTCGCCCTGATTGAGCGCGATGCCGCCGCCATCGCCGCACGTGTACTTGATGCTGCAAGCCCCGTGATTCGTCGCTCTGCAGAGCTCCACCTGCGCCACATCGTCGATGGAGGCGATCCATTCGAGGCAAACGAAGCGCGCCCGCTCGACTTCGGTCACTGGGCTGCACACCGACTCGAATCGATGAGTGGGCACGCGATATCTCATGGTGATGCCGTCGCACTTGGTCTTCTTCTCGACTGCCGCTACGCGCAGCTCAAGGGTTGGCTTTCTGACGCCGACTACACCCGTATCCACTCCTGTATTGCCATGCTCGGACTCCCGACTCGTCACCCGATGCTCGGCAACCACACCGCACTCCTTCATGGCCTCGATGAGTTCCGTGAGCATCTCGGCGGAACGCTCACCATCACGATGCTCCGCGGTCTTGGCAACAGCTTTGAGGTTCATGAAGTCGACTCTGTACTGATGCGCCGTGCGGCCGAAGAACTCGCGTAGCACCGCGGCGCGCGTACCATGCGACCTATGTCCAGCACGCCTCCCCCGCTCAGTAAGCGCGCGGTCGCCGACCGCTATTTCCTTGAACACCGCGCAAAAGCGATCGACATCGCTGCGTTTCTTGATCGCGTTGATCGGGCGACAGGCGACGGCGCCGACGATGTTCGGGTCAGGGCGCTCGAAGCATGCTGCCGCGTACTCGTCGATGGGAAGCCCGATCGCGCGCGGCGCATCCTTGAACTGCTCAGCGACCACACGACCGAACCGATTCCGCATGCGCCGACCAAAGGCGCAACCGGCGCGTGCGCGGCGAATCTCCACGAAGGGACGGTTCGCTGATGTACATCGATCCGCACGTGCACATGGTGTCGCGCACGACTGATGACTACCAACGCATGGCGCTGGCCGGATGCGTCGCCATCACCGAGCCCGCGTTTTGGGCCGGTTACGACCGCTCAAGCCCGCAAGGGTTTTTCGACTACTTCCGCCAACTCACAGACTTTGAACCGAAGCGCGCAGCGCAGTACGGAATACGCCACCACACTTGGCTCTGCATCAATCCGAAAGAAGCTGAAGACCCGGTGTTTGCGCGGGAGGTCATCGCGCTCATCCCGCAGTTCTTGAAGTGCGAGAACGTGTTGGGAATCGGCGAGATTGGTCTCAACAAGAACTCGCGCAACGAACTCGAGATCCTTGATGCGCATCTCGCGCTCGCCGCCGAGCACGACTTGATGGTGCTGGTCCACACGCCGCACCTCGAAGACAAACTCAAGGGCACAAAACTCATCATGGATGCGATTCGCAATCACACACGGCTTGATCCTGGACGTGTGCTCATCGATCATGTCGAAGAGCACACGGTGCGACATGTCCTCGACCGCGGATTTTGGGCCGGAATGACGCTCTATCCCGACACGAAGTGCACGCCGCAACGCGCAGTCGACATCTTCGAGATGCACGGCACCGAGCGGCTCTGGATCAACTCCGCAGGAGACTGGGGCCAGAGCGATCCGCTTGCGGTTCCAAAGACACAGATCGAGATGAAGTCGCGTGGACACACACTCGAGAGCGTGCAAAAAGTCAGCTTCGACAACCCACTCCAATTCCTTTCACAGTCTGGAAAGTTCAGGATCGCATGAACGCGACGAAGCGCCCCCTCATCGGCATCACCGCAGATCTTGTTGGCGACTATGCCCGCAACCGTCGTACCTATCTTGACATGGTTGCGGCTGCGGGCGGCATCCCGGTCATACTTCCACCGAACGCTGTCCTGTGCGAGGAAATGCTTGATCGCGTCGACGGAGTCATCATCACAGGCGGCGATGACATCGATGTGTCGAAGTTCGGCATCCCGTTGCATCCGAAGGCTGAATGCATGCCCGCCGAGCGCCAAGACGCCGAGTTCGCGCTCTTGCGCGCGCTCGACGCGCGGCCCGACAAGGCGGTGCTCGGTATTTGTCTTGGCATGCAATTGATGGGCGTCCATCGCGGCTGCACGCTCATCCAGCATCTCGGAGATGTGATCGCAGACGGCGAGCGTCATCGCAACGATTCGATTCATCCCGTCGAGGCCGTGAAGGGCTCGCCGCTTTCGTCTGGACTCGTGAAATCGTGGCACCACCAGGCGCTCGCCGATGCGAATACGTTCGAAGTCATCGCACGCTCGGACGACGGCGTCCTCGAGGGAATCATTGATCCGAAGCGCCGCTTCTATCTCGGTGTGCAATGGCATCCCGAGCGCACCGAGGCACCCGAAACAGGACTTGCTGTTGTCAAGAAACTTGTCGATCATGCACGATGAGCATGCAGCACGAGATCTTGCCGCAACAGACGAAGTCGTCGCAACCGCCGCCATCGCTTGAATGTCCGCGCTGCGGGCATCACCTCGACGGCAACGCCGACGCCGCCGAGGCGCGTGGCGAAATGCGCGGCGTTTGCACCGAATGCGCGCTCCCCGTCGAGTGGGCGAAGCTCCGCGCCGATGCGATCGCGCCGAAGTGGTTCATTGAGGCGCAGCACTCGAAGTACTGGTGGCCGCGACGTCTCGCCAGCACGCTGCTCCGCTGTGTCCGGCCGTTCCACTTCTGGAGTGCCATCGATCTCGCGATTCCATTCTCGCGCCGCGGCGCGATCGTCTTCCTCATCGGTGTCGCGGCGCTCCTGCATGTCGTCGCCGTCGGACAGCGGCTCGCCTACGTCGGTCCGGTCTGCCTCGATCGATTTCGCTGGAAGATGTGGAACGCGGAGACTGAGAGCGCAGCCGACCTCACGCTCGCGATCATCGCGCCGATGTCCTGCTTCGCGGGTTCTGAGATTCTGCATTACTCCCGATCCGAAGTTGGGCCGGGAAACGAGTTCGAGGTCGCGATGCGCACCACGGCGCGCTTTGCGATGATCGCGATCTACCCGATGCGCAGCCAGATGGTTTTCGGGTACGCACCGACTCCGTGGAGTCCACGTGGTACCGTCACGAACACCGGAAAAGCTCCGAGTATCTTCTGGCCTGATCAATCGGACTCGACGATCGCCTCGTCGATCGCCGCGGTCTCGGCACCCTTCGCGATGCTGCTACTCCCAACGTCGCTCCGTCGCGCGCGGATCCGACAGCGACACTTCTTGCGTGTCAGTCTCTATGCATCGGTACTCATCGTGCCGATCATGGCAACCTCGCTTGCGCTTCCCCACTTTGGTGCGATGTACGGGGGCTCGGCGCTCAGTTTCATCAATCTCTATGGCAAGCCGAACGCCGACGCGATTCTCCTCGCCTCCGCAACGCTGTTCATCTCGATCTGGATGACGGCGGCTGCAGGTCGCTACCTTCGGCTTCCACACGCGGCAGGCGTAGGACTCTCATGCGGCCTCATCGCGGTGCTCACGAGCATGCTCGTCCTGCAGTGGCGCTCGGTGCTGTGAAACGGACGTTGCGCTTCGGCCTCAACGCGTCGGACTCGACGCGCCATGCTCCGCCTGCAGATGGGCGCGCAACGCATCGCCGCCGAAGTTGGTTGTCGGGTCGCTCCACACGCAATGAACATGCGATGCATCGGCGTTCGTCGAGTCGTATTCGATCGTGAAGAACTCGGTCGCCAGACGGTAGTAGTGAGGCTTGTGGAGATCGGGTTCGCCGACGAATACGAAGAAGAGTTCGCTCCCCGGCTTCGCGCGCCACGCACGCAGTTGCGCCTCAGCAACGCGTGCATCAAGAAGCCCCGCGTGTTCCGCGAGTAGTCGATCAACAAGCACTTTTTGTGCATTGTTCATCTCACTACGCGCGACACCACGCGGTTCCGATGCCTTCGAATCAGCACCGACCGCCCACAGCACATCCGCAGGCGGCTTGTCCATGATGCGCGCTCTCATGCGTTGTGCATCGTCGAAAGTACGCGCAAGTTCGAACGCGACTTCCACCGCCGCGCCAAGCGGACGCGTGCCCTTGTCGGCTCCTTCACCAATCTCAGCAGGAAACGAACCTGTGAACATCGGTGTCGCTGTGGCAATTCCATCAACGACGGCCGCATGGAGCACAAAGTGATGCCCCTCGATTTCAAACGCCCAAGCCCGTGCTTCCGGAGATCCAAAAACACGCGCAACATAGAGATCGTCGCCATAGGTTGGCGGGGTCACACCTGATTCACGCTCGCGGGCCGCGTTGATCGCTTCCACCTCACGAATAAGCCGCCACTGTTCTCGACCCGCGTCCGAGAGCATCGAGTCAACGAGCGCAAGCGCTGCTTGACGCGTGTCGCTATCCATGTCGCGAAGAAAAAGCCCCTCACGCTCGCCGCGTGCGAAAAACCATTTGGTGCGCTCGGGATGATCGAGAGGGAGTAGCGCTTTCGAGCGTTCTGCATCTGAGAGTGATTTCACAAAGAGCCGTGCGGCATCAACTTTGCCGCCGTTTGGCAGCGGTTCCGGCGCAAACAACGCTGGCATCGTGAGACCGGAAACCACTGCGAGACCGATGACGAATGATGTTCCCATGCGCATGGCTCCAATACTCGCAGGAACTGTGCCACAATGGAAGCGTGGCATCGACGCCACCACCAACCCTCTCTGATTGATCACCGTTCATGAAGCCTATCGCCGAACTCGCGTATTGCACCAACGTCCATCCAGGCGAGACGCTCGCACGCACGAAGGCGATGCTCGATCAGCACGCAGTGCGTGTCCGTGCATTGTCACGACCTGGTGCCACGCTCGGAATTGGATTGTGGCTCTCGGCACAGAGCGCGCGCGAACTTCTCACAGAACACGAGGGAATCGTGCGCTTTCGCGCGTGGCTCGAAGATCGCGGCCTCGCAGTCCGCACGATCAACGGCTTTCCCTACGGCGACTTCCACGGCGAAACCGTGAAAACACGCGTCTATCACCCGCACTGGGCGGATCCGAACCGCTCCATGTTTACCCTCGACCTCGCGAAGATTCTCGCAGCGCTCGTCGAGCCAGGCACGCGTACTGCGTCGATCTCAACAGTTCCCCTCGGTTGGCGCACCGATTTCACCAACGAGGGCTGCGGAGCGAGTGCAGGCCTCGCAGCGGCGCAACTCGAGTGGATCGCGGGAAAGTTGTCCGAGATCGAAGATGCAACCGGCATTCGCGTCACTATCGATCTTGAGCCGGAGCCGGGTTGCATCCTCGATCGAGCCGAACATGTTGTTGCGCTGTTCGACCAATGCCTGAACACCGACGAAACCCGTACCCACATCGGTGTCTGTCATGACATTTGCCACAGCGCTGTGATGTTCGAAGAGCAGGATGAAGCACTCGCGCTTTACGCACGCCACGCGATTCGCGTTGGAAAAATGCAAGTAAGTGCGGCTCTTTCCTGTCACGGATCGCCGAAGGAAATTGCGGAGCTCGCGCAGTTTTCGGAATCTCGATACATGCACCAGACCTGCGTACTCGCTGGAACTGGCGACATTCGCTTCTTTGA
Source organism: Candidatus Kuenenia stuttgartensis (assembly GCA_945902075.1). Lineage (GTDB taxonomy): Bacteria > Planctomycetota > Phycisphaerae > Phycisphaerales > SM1A02 > QWPT01. The sequence goes on from CAMDMA010000004.1 coordinate 89,971, forward strand.
AGATCTTGATCCCGCGCTTGAGAGCATGCCCGATGGATTCTGGCGCACACACTTTCATGTTCCGGTTCACCTCGACACCATCGGCCGCCTCGGTACGACTGCACGCGAGATCCCCTCAGCTCTCATTGCCGCCTCACACATTGATCCTCCATGCTTCGAGGTTGAGACATACGCATGGACGGTGCTACCACCACATTTGCGCGAACTTGATCTTGCGTCTGGAATCGCAAAGGAACTTGCGTGGACGCGCGCTGCGCTCGCGAATGCTGGCTTCGAGGTTGACGGTTGAGCCGCGCGCGCGCATGGCTCGAGATCACGCGAATCTCGAATCTCCCAACAGTCGTCTCGAATGCAATCGCTGGCGCTGCCATTGGTTCGATTGCGATACTTCAGCGTGATTTCAGCACGATCGGCGGAAGCATCACAACGATTGGTGGTGCACTGATTGTCCGGAGCGTCGAGCCCTCAGTGGCGCAGTTCGCACTCTTGGTGCCACCCTTTGCCTACATCGGCGGCATGGTGCTCAACGATGCGTTTGACGCGAAGGTCGACGCGCGTGAGCGACCAGGACGGCCAATTCCGAGTGGTCGCATCACCCAGCGCTCTGCCTTTTTTATTGGGTTCTTGTTTCTGTTCACCGCACTCTGTTTCGGCTGGCTCGCTGATTCCATGAGCACATTTGTCGCAAGCACACTGCTTGTCGGCGCGGTAACCCTGTACGACTTCGTGCACACACGTTCTGCGGCCAGCGCTTTCTTGCTCGCATTGTGTCGTGCACTTGCCGCATTGGTGCCGATGATCGCATTCACGGAAGGCGACCTGCGCCTCATCGCGACATCAGGCGCATTTGCACTTCCCCTCACGCTCGCCCTGTGGACACTCGGACTCTCTATCGTCGCAAGGCATGAAGTTTCAAGTCTTGAGGATCTTCGAAGTGTCCGCTGCCGAACGTGCGACTCTCTCATCCGATCTGGCGCGACCCTCTGTGTGGAGTGCGGAAATCGGATTGAGTCGTCCGCGCAGCCGCCGCGCGCGCGTTGGCCTCAGATTTTCGAGCCTGCGCGACTCATGACCGTCGCGCCACTTTTAATCGCTGGTGTCTTTCTTGTTGTACTTCCCAGCGCTGCCTTCGCCAACAGAGACGGGATCTCCGACAGCGAACTCGGCCGTTGGCTTCGCATCGGCATTCCGTTGGCATTTGCCATTGTCGCAAGCTGGTTTGCATTTCGTGCACGACTGCGACTTGAGCGCGATCGTCGCACGACTCCGTCCGTCGTTGCCTTGTGGATTGCGCTCCTCGCGCTCATCGACGCAATTGCGCTCGCCGCGGTTGGCCAGTTTCTTCTCGCGACGATTGCGATCGGCTTCTCTGCCTTGACGAGACGCATGCAGCGATCAATTTCGGGAAGTTAAAAAGCTTCCCGTAAAAGTGTCGGCAATTGGCGATTCTCTATTTTCGAAGTTCATGATGCGCCCATCGACGGTTGCGCTGTGCAACCACGCCAACATTCAAGCCGGATTTGTCCGGGAATTGAGGGACTCATGTTTCAATGCGTCACGTTGTTTTCACGTCGCCGTCTTATTGCCGGAGCGTTGGCAGCGACAATCGGTTCAGGAGCGATCGGTCTCGGCACCGGCTGTCAAGCTGTCCCCGCGCTGGTGGGCGTGGGGGTCCAACTTTGTATTGAAACTATCAAGACGCTTCTTGATGCTCCGCGACAAGAGCCTCCACCAAACTCAGAACCGTGCGGTCGGATTGAATGGTGGGTCAGAGGCTATCTGCTGAAGTTCTGCTTCACTTGCGATCCAACTCAGCCGGGCGAGATCTTCGTCCAGTTCGATTGTGCCGGCGACTTCTTCCCCATGAAGCTCCGGCGTATCCGTGAAGCCCCCTCAGACATCCTTGAGAACGGTATTCACATCAAAAAGATCGATTGCGACCAACGACTTCTCGCCGCTGGGGCTGCAGCGATGGACATTGCCCGACAACTTGGTGAATTGCAACTCTCCGCGCCAAACCAAAGAGTATTTCCGGATCGATCAAAGTATCAGCAACTTGATGTCTTTATCGACGGGCTTCCGGCGCCGCGGCGTGGCGACTTCTCCGTTGATGCTGGCGCGAATATCTCCCTCGCGGGCGACCTTGATGAGCTGGCGCACTACGCGATGACCATCGGTGTGACCGAGCTCTCCTACACAGATGGTTCCGATCTCTGGGAAATCCACACCAATCCCGAGGTAAGCGCGATCATGGTGTTGAAAAATGACGCGTACTACGACGGACGATTTCTTTTCGCTCCGAAGGAGTAGGTTGGCACCGCGATATACGTGATCGCCCGCACCATGAGGGCGAATCACGAAGGCAAGCACTTCTAGCCTCCGATCGGCCCCGCGCGTGTCGCCGACGCACGCGCGGGGCTTCCCCGCCCGTACTATTCACGAGTGCCCCAGCGAGTCTGCCTGCTGAACATTGTCGCGCTCTCACCGCACCTGATCGGCGATGCAACTCCGCGGATCAAGGAGTTTGCCCGTGCCTGTGGCGGGGTACGCACGCTTCGCCCACCGCTGCCGGCTGTCACCTGCACTGCGCAATCAACCATGCTGACGGGATTGCCTCCCTCCGGCCACGGAGTCGTCGGAAACGGCTGGCACGATCGAACACTCGGCGAGGTTCAATTTTGGAAGCAGTCGAATCACCTCGTCGCTGGCGAAAAAGTCTGGGAAACAGCGCGTCGTATCGATCCAAGCTTTACCTGCGCAAACGCGTTTTGGTGGTACGCAATGCATGCATCCACCAATGTCATGGTGACACCGCGCCCCATTTATAAAGCCGACGGTCGAAAAATCCCTGACTGCCTCACTACGCCAGCATCGCTCCGTGACGAACTGCAAACAAAGTTTGGACGCTTTCCGCTCTTCAAGTTCTGGGGGCCGATGGCAGGTATCGAGTCAACCGAGTGGATCGCACTCGCCGCGCTTCACCTTCTTGAACACTGCCCGGCAACGCTCACCCTCGCATATCTCCCCCATCTCGACTACGCGCTCCAAAAAGTTGGTCCTGAGCATCCGTCGATACGAGCTGAACTCCGCGAGGTCGATCGTGTCGTCGGTGGCATGATCGACCGCTGTCAAGCCCTCGGTGTGCGACCGATCATTGTGAGTGAATACGGGATTGTGCCGGTGCGCGACGCAATCTGGCTCAACCGCGCACTCCGCGATGCTGGATACCTTGCGGTCCGGACTGAAGATGGGCGTGAGGTGCTCGATCTCGAACATAGTCGGGCCTTTGCAGTTGCCGACCATCAGATCGCACATGTTTCCGTGCGCGATCCTGCCGACATCGCCGCAGTGGAAAATGTGCTTCGGTCCATCGACGGAGTGGAACGCACGCTCTCCGGAGCGGACCGTCGGGCTTCGCACCTCGATCACGCCCGCGCGGGTGACATCGTCTGTGTCTCCGCCACCGACCGTTGGTTCGCCTACGGATGGTGGTTCGACGACCGCGCTGCGCCTGACTTCGCACGCATCGTTGATATTCATAAGAAGCCGGGCTACGACCCGTGCGAATTGTTTCTCGACCCCAAGCTCATCTGGGCAAAGGGTCGCGTCCTCCGCAAACTCGCGATGCGGAAGCTTGGTCTTCGCACCCTGCTCGATGTCATCCCGCTCGATACATCACTCGTACGTGGTTCCCATGGGCGCGCGGAGCAACCGATGGGGTTCGACCCCGTGCTCATCGGGGAACTTCCGGATCCGTTTCTCGAGCCGTCACTTCCGATGGAGTGCGTGCGCGACGCGATCCTCGCCGCGACGCTCGGCGCAACCCATGCGAAGTCTGTTGAGACGGAGTTCCGCGACGCAACACGCGCCTTGCTTCGCAAGGGGCGACGTTGATGCGACTCTTTTGGTCGTCGGTTTTTCTCTTGTGTGTGCTCGGTGCGTGGGTCACGTTCGCCGCCAAGCCAACGTCGAATCGCGCCCCGGACACCGTCCTCGCCCTTGATTCACCCTCGAGCGACTCTAGCCCAAAGCCTGAGCTCCGAAGTCCTGAAATCTCAGGTCCTCAAATCTCAGGTCCTCAAATCTCAGGTCCTCAAATCTCAGGGTACGGAAGTCCCGAGCCATCGGCGCCTACGTCAAATCCACCCTCGCCCGACATCGACCTTCTTGGCGAGAGCGGCGTCGTCATACCCCAACTCGGTGCAGCGATTCGCACCCTTCGCATCGACCCACGCGCGCCAACCGACGTCGTCCGTCGTATCGATGATCGGACACTTGAACTTGACGGCCGCTTCCGGGTCACCGGTAACGGAAGCGAGGCCGATCCCTACGTGATTTCGTGGGAGTTGCTGACCTCAGCGTCAGACTTCCTCGACCCGGCCCAAGGCGCTCGAATGCCGCCACCATGGATAAGGCTCCTCGACGGGACCTCCATCCAAATCTCGGGCTACTACTCGACGCCCGTCCGCGTGACCGTCGCCAAGAACCTCCTCCTCACGCTCGATCGTTGGGATGGCTGTTGCATCGGTGTCCCACCGACTCCATTCGATGCGATCGATATCACGATGCGCGAGCCGCTCCTCATGCGCGGCATGCATCTCACGCGGTTCGGAACGTTCCGCGGGCGCTTCGCCGTCGAGTGCGTGGACGCTGCGGGCTTCCTCCTCGGCCTCTATCGCCTTGAAGACGCGACCTTCGAGACGCGATAGTCGAGACGAAACATCAAAACGGAGTTCCCAGGCCGTGGCAACCGCGCGAGAATCTGTACGAAATCCATCATCGCCGCGGCATAACGGCGGCGTGACTTTCTATCGTTCGCACCGTGGTGCTTCTCGATAATTTTCTAACGACACATCGTACTCGCATCGAAGAGTCGATCGCGCAGGGCGATCACACTGGCGCCGCACGGCATGTCATGGAGCGTGCATACGAGCCACTGCTTGTCTATGCACGGCAGTCGAGCCTACGGGGTATCGCTCCTGCTGAAGATCTCGTCAACGGGTTCCTTGCTTCGCGATTCGCGCAGCGCGACGACTACCTCGCGCGATGGCTTGCGGCAGAACCGCGCGTTCAACTGCGGCGTTGGCTCGTGAACGGACTTTTGTTGTACGCGCATGAACGCGTCACCGAAGAGCGTCGCGCGCGCCGCGCCCCTGAACTGGCACAACTGAACGCACAGGTTGAGCCTGCGCCGTGGCGTGCGCTCGAGATCGCATGGCGTGACGGCGTCTTACAGGCAGCGTGCGATCGCGTGAGTGAGCAGTACGCGCGCGAGGGTCGCCCAGACGCATGGAGACTCTTCACGCGCCATATTTTGGATAGTCGGCCGTACCCCGAACTTGAACGGGAGCTTGGGATCCCTGCGCTCTCCGCGCCATCGATGACCCGCACCGTCCTGCGGCGGTTACGCGCTGAGATCGACGCGATCCTTGCTGAAGAGTTCCGTGATCCTCATGATCGGGCCCGAGAACTCGACGCGATTCTCTTCGACGATGGCCATGACGAACGCGAGTGACATACGGCTCAACGCCCTGTATCGGCGGCGTTTGCGACGTGCGCTGACTGCGGAAGACACAGTACAGCCGCGCGCGCGCACGGTGGCACTCTCTGCTTTTGCCACACTGTTTGTCGGAACCGCGGGGTTTGCGTGGCATGGCGCGCGGGGTTCGGTTCTTTCGACTGTCACACAGTCCGCTGCGCGCACAACTCGGTTTGTTTCCCTGGCGGAGCGCGCGGTACATGAGGAGTCGATGAAGATGCAACGAATGGCAACGATTCAGGCGGCCTTGTTCGGCGCCGCAGTGCTCGCATCGGGGGCGCAGGCTCAGAACAGTGGCTACGCACGGTTTGACGAAGTGAGTGACACCATTCGAATTCAGGGAAACACGGTGTTTCCGGGAACGGACTGGACCTACGAAGCACGAATTCGCCTCGATGCGGCGATGCTTGAAAATGGCGTTTTGGGACACATCATTTCCGAGCAGCGGGACTCATCCGAAGACAAGAGTTTCTACATCGCGGATTTGAACCTTCGAAAAGCGACGATCCGAGGCTTCAACTGCGGAGACCTCGCCAGTCGCCCCATCGATGCTTCACTCGCCGCCGCATGGAGTCACCTCGCCTGGGTTCGAAGCGGCGCAGTGCTGTCGCTGTATGTCGACGGAACTCTCGTCCAGTCATGGGCAAATCGGCCGAGTTGCTCGACCGACCGGGCAGACTCGTGGATGTCGATCGGCATGTTCCGCAACGGGGCTGGCTACATCCCCGGCCCCGTGTTGCCCTCCTTCCTCGGCGACCTCGACTGGATCCGAGTGAGCGCCGGCGCCCGCTACATCGCCAACTTCACGCCACCGTACGAGTGTGAAGTCAACGCCGACGCGAACACGCAGCTGCTCCTCAAGTTCAACGAGCCTGCGGGCACCACGACACTGATCGATGAAAGTCCCAGTCTCTTTGTCTGCGACCTTGGCGTGCCTGTCGCGCCAGGCGTGAAGGCCACGAGCCCCACTCTCGGCAACACGGCCGACGGCTTTCTCGCGTGCACGCCACCCTGCCTCGGCGACATCGATGAAAACACGCTCGTCGACGGTGTCGATCTTGCGATCGTCCTCGGACGCTGGGGCACGAACCCGAAGGACTACCCCCGCGCGGACACCAACGGCGACAGCGTCGTCGACGGCGCCGACCTCGCGCAAGTGCTGAGCAACTGGGGCGCGTGTCCGTAACGCGCACAACGCACGCACGTCGCGGAACACACCTCGCAACAACAACGCCTGATCCCGAGCTTTGTGGAAAAACATGCGGGCGGCGCGTGAATCACGCGCCGCCCGGCATGCTCACCAAGACAACGATCTCTTTTCCCCCGCGCAAAATCGCACAGCGCCTCGCTCGCGTGCCAATCGCAGCGCGAACTCGCCGAACGCTCGCCGAAGAAGACTTCGCTCGATCAAAGCGCGGTCACTTCACGCAGCCCTCCCCCGAAGGCTCCTCCCCACTTTTCCACCATGGGGCACCAAGTGACGAACGTGATGATCAGAACTCAAACGAGATCCGGGCCTGCACGGCCTGTGTGAGTACGGTCTCAGTTTCGATATCAGCGATGCCGACTAGGCTCGGATCACTGAACGTCGCTGTGCCGAAGTTCGCGCCACTCACCGCCATGAGGCGATACTCCATGCCGAGCTCGATCGAGTGCGTGAGTTGCCACGACAATCCGATCTTGAACTGACCACCGAATTCCCAGCTGCTTCCGTCGACGGTGGCGAAGACTCCAGGCAATTCCGCCGCGCCGATCGAGTCGATATCGGCTGCAACACTCACGACGCCGATACCACCACCAACCTTCAAACTCAGCCCACCCGCCGATGCTGGCGTTTCCGACTTCAGGAGCGGAATATCAAACGCGCCGTTCACAAAGACCGGAATCTGCGTGAAGCTTCCGTCGCCACCAACAACAAGCGTCGACAGCCCAACGTCGGTCGTGAATTCACCCGACGAAAATCCGCCGAAACTATTGCTGTAGTAGCCGCTCTCAAGTTCAATCGAGAACATGTCGTTGAACTTGAAACCGAAGTCAATGTTCCATGCGACACCAGCATCTGCGTCTGCCTCAACATCGGAGATGCCAAAATCAAACGACCCAGGAGTCGGTGTGTAATCCTTGATCTTGACGTTCGACAAAATCGACACACCGATATCAGTCCCAACGTAGAACCGATTGTCAAAGGTGGCTGTTCCACCGGTCGTTGACGAATCGCTGCCGTCATCGGCCGTGGAGATGCTTGTGAGCGCCACGGATGCCACGGTTGCGGCGGCAAACGTCGCCAAATGAGCCAATTTCTGAGTTTTCAACACCAACATACTGCCTCCTATTGTGGGGACTCCGCTCAGAGAGCCTCCTTTGGTGGAGACTCCTGACACCCCCTTCCGCGAAGGCTGCGTCGACTCGGACCAAAGATTAGAGAAACTTTCCTACTTTCTCCGTCGAGTTCCGCCGCGCGCCCAAGGGGTCTTCACCATGGCAGAATGACTTCCATGGCGGGAAACGAAGAGCGAGGTCGATCTCAGTCACGCACTGAAGTTCCGACCGATCTTCCAAACGAGCTCGATTCGACCAAACCCGGCGAGGACGCCGAACGCACACAGCGTCCGCACGACCCGCGCGTGCCAGAGAGTGGCAATGACTATCTGCGCGCGTTGGACCCTGACCTCTACGCAGAACTTCGGGCGATCGCGGCCCGCGCACTGCGTGGCGAACCGCGCGCGCACGCTCCAGGCACCACATCACTGGTGCATGATGTTTGGCTTCGACTCGCGCGAAGCGATCGGAACCCGGTTAACGACCAGCAACATCTGCTCGCACTTGCGTCGCTCGTTGCCCGTCGTGCACTGATCGATGACGCCCGCGTTCGTATGGCCGACCGACGCGGAGGCGGCGTACCTCACGCAGTGCTTTCCGAAGACCTCGCCGGGGCACCAATGGAACCGTCGTCCATTCTCTCAATCGATGAACTCCTCACCCGACTCGCTGAACGACATCCGCGCCAAGCGAAAGCATTGGAAATGCGAATCTTCGGCGCAATCTCCCCAGAGCACATCGGCGTTGCTCTCGGAGTGTCCGCGACGCAAGCGAAACGTGATGTCGCGTTTGCACGCGCATGGCTCGTGAAACATACCGTCCTCGATGATGAAAAAAGTGCAGGTGCTGAGCCAGACGCCAATGCTGAAACCAACGCACGCGCGCGGCTCGACGACTCGAAAGTAGATGGCGTATGAATCAACACGATCACAGTGGTGCTTCACGCGACGACGCATCGCGCGAACGCGCCATGGTCAGCGTCACGCGTACACAAACTCAAGCTCATAACGACGAATACCTCCGTCTCTCTCGACACGACACGGTCGAACTATTCTCGACGCTCTGCGAGCTCTCTGCGGAAGATCGGCCGCGTCACATCGCCGATATCGCAAAGGAGAACGTCGAACTCGCGACGCTTCTTGAGGGGCTACTCGCTGCCACACACGAAACGCGCATTCCGACACGCATCATCACCAACCTCTCGACCGCGCTCAATGAGCCCAGAACTACTGCGCCACTTGAAAAAGGAATGATGCTCGGCGACTTCGAACTCATCGAGCCCATTGGTCGTGGAGGAATGGGCGAGGTGTGGCGTGCAGAGCAACACAATCCGCGTCGCTCGGTCGCTCTCAAAGTTGTCGCGACGAATGCGCGGCGCTTCTCATTCCTCGCAGGCCAGCGCGAACGCGAGGCACTCGCTGCGATCCGACATCCGGCAATCGCGACTATTCACGCCGCTGGTGATACAAACGGATACTCGTGGTTTGCTGTTGAATTGGTGGAAGACGCGCGAGACATCGTGACGGCATCACATGCGTTAACACTTCCGCAGCGCATCGCACTCATCGCCGATGTTGCCGACGCAGTTGCGCACGCACACGCTGTTGGTTTCATTCATCGTGATCTCAAGCCCTCGAATGTCCTCATCAGTCGCGATGGACTTCCAAAAGTCATCGACTTCGGTATTGCAACACTCGCCACCACATCGAGAACGACTACAGCAACGCGCGACCCACTCGCGCGACTCGGAACACCCGCGTACCTTCCACCAGAAGCGCTCAGTGATTTCGATGGCAAAACGCAACACGCCGTCATCGACGCACGTGCGGACGTGCGTGCACTCGGTGTCTTGCTGTATCAATGCGTGCATGGTGTGCTGCCTGCGCCGCTCACCTCAGACAACGCCACGCTCGTCCTCCAGGCACTGCCATCGACGCAGTTCGATCCACCGCCACATGCACCGCGCGCGACGCGAGGTGACCTCGCTCAGATCATTCTGCGCGCAACCGAGGCTGATCCTGAACGACGCTATCGCACTATGGCTGCCTTCTCGGATGACCTTCGCGCATTTCTCGCGTCTCGCCCCGTGCAAGCTGCGCCTCGCAGCACCACCGGAAAATTGCTCCTCGCGATGCGCCGCAATCCTCGCGGTTCCACGCTCGCGATCGCGACTGCGTTTTCGCTCGTCGCCGCAACTGCAATCAGTACTTGGTATGCCAACTACGCGCGCACCGCAGCGCTCGATGCGACAGCACTCGTCGATCAAACTTCGGAGACCTACAACGCGTTCCTCGATATCTTTTTTCCAAAGGACTTCAATCCGATCGAAGCGCGTGAACTCACGTTCGCTGAATTGCTCTATCTACGCATTTCGACCCTAGAAAGACGTGTAGCCCTCACAGCGCCGACGAACATGATCCAGAGCCTCGACGCGCCTGCTCGCATGATGCAATCGGTCTGCCTGACGCTTGGCTTGCATGAGGGCGCACAACGTTGCGCGCTCGCCCGTGAAATCATCGCCGCACGCGTGGAAGACCCAAGGGGCACTCAATCCTCCACGCGCCATTTTGAAGAAGCGCTCACGGCGCTTGCCATTGATCGCACTGATCCAGCGGCGCTCGCGACCATCGAACGCGTCATTCCCACAATCCTGTCCGAACGCCGTATCGTTCGCGCTGCAGGACTCTCGGCGATCGGAACAGTGGACTATCTCTCCGATGTCACGCTCACGGAAAAAGTTGCCGACCTCGTTCTCCAGCAAGATCCATCCAATCCTGAGTTTGCGCTAAGTGCCGTATCTCGGCTTGCGCTCAATATGATTCGAACGCTTGCAGCCGGACAGCCGATTGACGCACGAGCGCGCCCGCGCCTCGCGCGCGTGAACACCATTCTTCGACAGTTTGCTGAAGGAAGTGACCCCGCGATTTCGAGCGAGGCGATTCTCATCGCCAACGCTATCGACCTTGAATTCTGTCGAATTGACGCCGTCTTGCGCGCCCCCGAACTGTTGCCAGAGTTCATCGAATGCGCCCTCATCGCGGGAATGCCGTTGAGAAAATCTCACGGCACAAGGGAACAAGGCGAGGTCGGACTCGGCTGGTCTGAAACTATGCCGCTCCGATTGTTACGTGCGGGTCATGTTGAACTCTGCCGCGCGGCGCTTCGTGAGATCGATCGTCGCGATCCTGTGCTTCGTGCGTCCGATCGCCGAATCGTCGAGTGGAGCCGTGCGGAACTTTTACTCTCAGATGCACAGCAACTCGAAGGCTCGGCGCGAATCACTGCACTACAGAAGGCGATGCAGATACTCACCGATGCCACTGCACTTGACGTTCTGAACGACATGCGCGTGATCGAAGAAGCAGCGGCGATCTATCTGCTTCTAGGACGGTGTGCCTGTGAGCTCGGCGATTTCACTCGCGCCCGCGCGGTTGCGAATCAGCTGCGCGAACTTGCCGTCCACGCCCGATCGGACCATAGCGATGCCGATCGCGCGCTCATCTTCGAACGCCACGCGGAGTTGGTCGACGGACTCATCGAGGTGACGAGTTCGCATCTTCAACCTTTCAAACAATCCCCATCTACGTCATCGCGGCAGTAGCTGCGTTCTGCGGGCGCAGGTACCACAAGCTCATCGGGGTTTCACTGCGATTTCGCCGCATGTATCTGCACTCCGACGCACGGCCAAGCATTGCGTCCGCTACTCTCCGTGCGAGAAGTCGTGCTCAAAATCGGCCCCGTCCAACTTTCATCGAACCTGCTTCTCGCGCCGATCGCGGGTCACACCGACATTGCGTTCCGCATTCTGTGTCGTGAACTAGGCGGAGTCGGCGTCGCGTACACCGATCTCCTGAATTGTCGCGCGATCCTCAAGGAAACGTCGCGCACACTCGACCTCGCGCGCACGAATGAGTTTGACCAACCCGCGGGCATGCAGCTCTACGGAAACTCTGAGGATCCGCTTCCTGAAGCAGCTCTCTGGGCATGTGACCACGGCGCCCGGGTAATCGACATCAACATGGGTTGCCCCGTCGACAAAGTTGCGAAAAAGAGCGGCGGAAGCCTGCTCTTGCGCGATTGCGCGAACACCACACTCCTCGCCCAACGCATCGTCCGCGCGGTCGAACGTCATACCAACGGTCGCGTGCCGGTCACTGCGAAAATGCGTCTTGGTTGGGATCCCGAACACATGGTTGCGCCGCAACTCGCGCGGCAACTCGCAGACGTAGGTATCGCAGCAGTCACAGTCCACGGTCGCTACACCGTGCAGTTTTTTTCTGGGCACGCTGACTGGAGTGCGATCGGACGCGTTGTCGAAGCGGTCCCGAACATTCCTGTTATCGGCAATGGCGACGTCACGCTGCCTGAACACGTACCCGCCCTCATCCGCGAGGCGGGATGCGCTGGCGTCATGATCGGCCGCGGCGCACTGCGCACTCCATGGATGTTTCGTCAGGCCCACGCACTTCTACAAACCGGCACGGCGTCGGCAGAGCCCCTGCTTGAAGAAAAGATCCGGGTCGTGCTGCGTCACCTTGAACTTTCCGCCCTGTATGACGGCGAGGAGCGCGCAGCAACGCGGCTTCGCCAACACATCTCGTGGTACGGAAAATCGATGGGACACATCAAGCCACTGAAGGAAACGATCCGCCTCGCGACTGGCTTCGAACAAATCAAGCGCGCACTTCTTGCCGCGGAAACAGCCTTCCAGGGCGCTGGAACCTCCTATTCCGACTCTTCTCGGACGCTCGGAACAGTGCTCATTGAGGCGGGTTTCAATGAATTTTCGAAAGTGACTTGCCTCAATCCAACAACGGAGTAGATTCACCGGACTGGGACGCGCTCATCGCGCGGAACAAAGGGATGGTCTTGTCGGCGGGAACCGACGAGACCTTGTGAGAGGGAGGAACTTCTAGTTCAACTTGGTTTCAAGTGGGCTGTCGTTCCGCAACAGGGAGGGAGTACAAGATGCTGTCTTATGCAAGCAGTGCGCGGCTGGCCGCGGCTGCGGTGGTCTGCGCTGTATCAGCGCCGGCCTTCGCGGGCGCCCCGGACATGTCACTCACGGTAAACGCCGGATCGATCGCAAAGAATCAGACTCTGGTTGCCGTGGATCCGACGAGTGCCGTCGGGATCTACAACGGGACTCTGACGGGTGCGGAAGGCATCTGGAGCGCGTTCTACAACTTGAACGCATCGAGTTCCGTCACCATGAGCAGCTCGGAGCAATCCGGCGCGAATTCGTGGATGTCGGGATCGTTCTCGATCTCGAACACAACTCAAAGTGAGGTCACCTACTTCATCACGTTGTCGCTGCCCACAGCAGTGACCTCCGCGATGTCCGGCCTCTTCAATGGATCGATCTCCGGCACGCTTGTCACCGGAGGCGCAGGCTACCTTCGCACCGTCGGAGACACGTCGCTTTGGACCGCAAGTTCTGGCGGAATGACCGTCAAAACGCTGTTCGATGCGCCTGTCAATGTCAACCGCAGCTCGGCTGGCGCCACCAGCCTCGGATCGCAGTCATTCACCGCGACGTCATCGCCGATGTTTGGCGACAACCTCGCAACCATCCTCAGCTTCAAGCTCTCCGCAGGAGCGACAGCGTCTTTCACAACGTCCTTCAGCGGAATTGGAACGCCAGTACCAGCACCCGGAGCCGTTGCGCTCCTCGGTTGCGCGGGCCTCGCCCTCCGACGTCGGCGCCGCTGAGCGCTGACGAGACAGACAACCCCCCGAGCGTCCGGACACAGACGCAAAGAGTGGGTTCCCGCGGGGTGTTCGCGGGGTGTTCGCGAGATGTATCTCGGTCGCAAACGAATCAACTGTGTCCCTTTCCGCCCGCCGCCCGACGGCTTGAACGCTCGGGCGGCGTCTTTTTTTGTCTCGCCCTCCCTCTGAGGCCCGCGCGAAACCCGGTGAGAACTCGTTCACAGGGCCGAAGGACCGAACGCGGCACGTAGATGCACAATCGACTTGAGGCGACGGCGCGTGTGGCGTACGATCGTCGCCCCATGGCCGGTCTCCGCTGCAACGTCGTCACTCCCACCGAAAGCGTCCTCGAGAGCGAGGCAACCTATGTCGAGTTCCCCGCGTGGGACGGACAGAAGGGCGTTGCTCAAGGCGCAGCTCCGTTCCTTGTGCGCCTTGGCGAAGGTCGCCTCCGAGTGGAGAAGTCCCTCGGAAATGCGGACATCTTCCTCCTCGACGGCGGCTTCGCACAAATGAACGGCGGAACCCTGACGATTCTCGCTGACTCCATCACGCCGATTGCCTCACTGAATGCGGCAGAGGCCGAGAAGGAACTCGCCGCGGCAAACGCGGACGCAGGGAAGCGCGGCGCGATCGAGGCACGCGATCAAGCCGAACACCGCCAGCGCCTCGCCGGTGCGCGCGTCGCGCTTGCTCGCAGTGCTTCGCGCCGCTAACCACGCGGGTCGAATGCAACAACCCTGTTGTGAACGACCCTGCTCCTCAAGACCCTGATCTCAACAACCTTGAACTCAGAGGCTTTGACGATTTTCACTGTCGCCCCTGGCGGCGATGATTCCTCGTTCCTGTGGTACTCTTCGACCCATGACGGAGCATGAAGTGATCGCAGTCGCCCCGCAACCGCCAGCATCGGACGAGCAAATCACGGTCGATGCGGTGACCGACTCGACAACCGATGCGGTAACGGACGCGCGGACCACCGCGACAAGCGACGCGATCAACCCCACCGACGGCACACCGGCCGCAGCGCCATCGAAGCGCCGACGAAAGTCCGCGGATGCTGCCGCCGCAAGCCAACCGCTCCTTTTCGAGATCAACCTCACCGACCCCGAATTGCCCTCATCGACGATGCCGTTCGAGCTTCGCGTTGAGGCCGCAATCCTCCTTGCCGACCGTCCCATTTCTGATGGCCGCATTGCCGAAGTCCTCGGTCTTGTTCCATCAACCGTCCGTACCGCGAAAGACATCGATCCCGACACCGCGGACTCCGACTCCGCTGCTGTTGCCGGTCGCCGCCGCGAGGCTGTTCGGTTGGTTCGCGAAGCATGCGACACCCTCAACCAGCAATACGCTGCCACAAACCGCGCCTTTCGTATCGAGAACGTTTCCGGCGGACGGCAGATGCTCACGATCGCTGTTTTCGGGCCAATTCTTGCGAAGATGAAGGGTGCGCGCGCGCAAACGCGACTCTCGCAAGCCGCCCTCGAGACACTTGCGATCATCGCGTACCGACAACCGATGCTACGCGCACAGCTCGAAGCAATCCGTGGCGTTGCCTGTGGCGAGGTACTGAAGAGCCTCATGGAACGACGCTTGGTCAAGATCGTCGGACGCGCTGAGGAAGTCGGCCGCCCAATGCTGTACGGAACTACGCCGGAGTTTCTTCGCGTATTCGGCATCGCCAATCTCAGCGACTTGCCGCAGGCGAAAGATCTTCGTTAATCCTCACGCTCGATTGACTCGCTTGGCAATCCGATCGTCGCAAGCGCGAAATTGCGATAGCGCGGGTTCATCGTCACTTCTCGAATGACTTCTTGCGAGATCCAGACTGGCATCGGCACATCTTGCGACTCACTCGCGAGTTCGACCTCGGCCAACACAAGCGGAAGATCGCGGAAAACATCGATCTCCCAGATGAGCCCGCCGTGTTCATGTACGCGGTGGCGTATCTTCGCAAGTCGTCGACCAAGTGTGCGCGGCCACAGTGCTTCAAACTCTGCGCGCGTCAAAATCCGCTCGTGCTCGATGCGCACCAGTCCGGTTCCAGATTTCACGGTGTGAAAATATCGCTGCGTACCGTCAGGCTCCGTGACCCGTCGAAGCCGACCCTCGGGATACCCGCTACGCGCGAGCGATTGCTCGTTTGCAGATGGTGGCGCGAGGTAGCCCTGCTCGATATCCCAGATCTCGACGCGTGCAATCGTTTCTTGATCGTGCGGAATCATCGGCTTTGCGCGCAAGACCCAGACGCGCTCAATCTCACGTGCATCGGATCCACTCACGCGCCGCTCCATTGCGCGACAAGGTTGGCGAACGCGTGTTTGAGATTGACGTTCGCACGCACTTCACGCTCGAGCCTTGCGATCAATTCAATCCGATGCGTGATTTCCGCGATCTCGCCCAACTCGGCGCGACGCGCGGCTCCAGCGAGTTGCATGCGCAACTGCGATGCGAGCGTGAGTAGTGCACAACGCGTTCCGAGCCTATTCGCAGACTCTTTCGACGCTTTCGGATTCTCCTTGACAACGCGCTCGGCAAATTCATTGACCAACTCGCCGAGCCTCTCTGCGAGGGTCACATCGAATCGTCCGCTCTCGATCGCAGCGAATCGTGGCAGAAGTTCCTCGCTCCACAGACGCAATCCATGCTTCTCCGCAAGAGCAGCTGTTCCAGGAGCACCTTCGGAAAAGTCTGAGAGCCAGGCGCGCGCACTTTCTGGGATCGCATGTCGCGTAAACCATGCGTCCATTGCCGAGGGCTCCAATGTGCGAAACGCAACACGTTGGCAACGGCTTCGGATCGTGGGAAGTAAGCGTTCCTCCTGCGTGGTGACCAGGAAGATGTAGGTCCCGGGCGGCGGCTCCTCAAGCGTCTTGAGGAGCGCATTCTGGCCGTAGGTATCGAGCAATTCAGCCTCGTCGATCACGAAGACCTTGTTGTGCCCAAGATAGGCGCCGCGCCAAACAGGCGAATCAAAGCTCTTTCCATCACTGACCGTGCCGCCGATCATTAACTCGCGCAACAGATCAAGCGGAATATTCGTCTGCTTTCGATCGCGCATCTCTTTGATCGAGGATTCTTCTGCACGCTCTTTCGCGATCACGTGGATATCAGGGTGCGAACCAGCGTCGATCAGCTCCGCCGTGCGGGAGTCGCGAGGTGCGCGAAATGCTTCGATCCCCGCATCAGAAATCTCGGGTTCGAGAAGGAGCCGCGCACATTCCATCGCGGCAGTGCACTTTCCGACACCAGGTGGACCGAACAAAATCCATGCGTGATGCATGTGCCCAGAGCGAATCGCACGCGCGAGTTGCGCGCACGCCGCATCCTGCCCAAAGAGCACAGGACCGTCGTAATGAATCGGTCGCGCGCGCATCTCGGGCGGTTGATCGCCCGCACGCATGCGTGGGGACCTCGATGTCGTCCGCGACGCAGCGGAGGTTGCAGTTGATGATGCAGTCGAGGTTGTCGCGCGCTTTGCCATCGGCGTCAATGGTAGAACGGATGACCGTCGGCGCACGAGTGCCGGACGCATCACCCCGTGTGACTTAAGTCTCTGGCACCTCAACAAGTCGGCAGGGCTGCGGCTTGGCCCTCCCCTTCGGGTTCGATGGATCAATAGGAACCATCAGCGGCTCGCCGTTGAGAAGGTGCGCAGGAAATCGGCGCATCTGATCCTCAACCTCAGGCGCGAAAAGCGTTGTGCGAGCGTCGTAGGCGCGGCGGTCAAAGTTTCCGACCGTCACGATGCTCGTTTCACTGTCTTCATCGTGGTGGAACCACGCATCCTCGCCCTTCGCACGGAGTTCCGCGCAATAGCGTTCAGCAGCCTTTCTCATCGCGGCGTAGTCGGCGTCACTCTCGCCAAAGGTCGACCACGCGGCGATCTGCAGCGTGAACAGTGGACGCACCTTCGGGTACTTCGCGCGCAGATTCCGAAGATCGTGGGCCTTCACAGCGGCAGAAGCATCGTCGGTCGATGTTCGAAGCAGCATCGCCCCGGAGAATGGCTTTCGTCCGTTGCGCTCGATTGACTTGACGCGCTTGAGCTCTGCCTGCGCACCTTTATCCTGCGGCCCCTCAAACCGACCGATCACAATCGCTGATCCCTTTCCCAACCGACGCACCGTTGCCTGCGCGAGCTCTGGGTACCCGCGCACCAGTTCGATACGAAACGCATTCGCGCGCGCGACATGGTCGGTCTCCGAGAAAGTCGCCAGCATCACCGCCCAGCGCCCCTTGCCTCCCTCGGCGTCAGTTTGTTTCCCGGTGGCGATTGAATTCGCGCTTCCTGAAGACCGCTCGGGAAAACTCTTCCCGACCGGCACCGAACCCATCACGTCATCACCAGGATCCATGAGTTCGAGCCCGTCGCCGGGCGTCGACGACCCCACGCTCGTCAGGCGTTTCTGCTGGGTCTTCGTCGCCCCCTCCCCGCAGCCGACCAGTTGCGCGAGCAGGACACTCACCAAGATCCATGCCACCTCGGATCGGCGACTTTTGCGGAAGTGAAGAGTTTGTTGCGGATCACGAAGCATCGTTTGCGTGACTCTTTTTTGAACAAGCGCATAATGAATGCGTAGACTGCGTCAGGAACGCTCATTTACCGCACCTATGAAAGTGGCGGGAAAGTTTGCAAAGTTCCACGGGAAGAATCGCAGGGAAGTCCCTTCAAGTCAAGCACTTAGCCGAAAGGTTCGGTTGTGCTGGTTGTTCAAGTTGTGCGCTTTGTCTGGTCGATGACGGTACGGGCAGGATGCAGGGCTCGGCATCGCGTGGTTCGAGCCCTGAACCCACGGTCTAGAACCAGGATGGTTTGGCCTCGTGACGGACGGGCGTAGTCGTAGGAATCGCTACGCTCATCCAAAGGAGTTTTGCAATGCGGGATATCGGCAATATTGGCTCATCGGGCTCTTTGGGCGCAGCCGGAATTACTCCAAGCGCTCGGTCGACGGGCGAGGCGCACACGCGTCGAGTCGCCGACGCAACCTCCGCAACCGCTCGGCCAACCGGCGATCGGGTTGAGGTGTCTGAAGTCGCTCGCTGGCTTGGGGAGATGAATCGTCTTCCTGCAGTCCGCGAGGACAAAGTGGCTGCGGCCCGTGCCGCAATCGCAAACGGCTCGCTCGACTCTGACGAGAAGCTCGCGATCGCTGTGCAGCGCATGATCGATGACGTCATGTGAGGACATGATGTGACGACATGTGAGGTCACGTGATGACATGTGATGACATGTGATGACATGTGGCGTGACATGACCGATCAAACTCGGTGAGGGAGTTGGCACTCCACAACCGACACTCAAGCCCCGCTTTGGCTCACAGGCCAAGCGGGGCTTTTCATTTGACACGCGCGCAATCCTGATTTCCGCTCGGCCCCCGGCGAACGAGATGCGTACGAAAACGCGTACGATTTGCTCCATGCCCTCGATTCGCGTTCCGGCGCTCCTCGCGCTCGCCATCGGTACCGCCACCCACGCCCAACAACCGCCGACGAACGGCATGCGCCCGAGCGATCCCGCGCGTCTTGCGCTCGTCGGGGCGAAGGTGCTCATCGCACCTGGTAACACCATTGAAAAGGCCACAATTTTGGTGCGCGACGGCGTGATCGAGACCGTGGGCGCGGAGGTCGTTGTTCCCGCTGGCTATCGCGTTTTTGACGTCCATGGAAAGACAATCGTCGCTGCGTTCATTGAGCCTGCGTTGGTTGTCGATTCATCGACCCACGCCGCGACCGCATCCGCCTCTCTTGGTGCCCACTGGAATCCGCAGATTACGCCTGAGGTTTCCGCTGTTGCGCTCGCGATTCCAGATGCGACCCTCGACGCGCTGCGTGCGCAAGGTTTCGCCGTCGCACGCGTGCTGCCGGAAGATGGGATCTTCCGCGGAACTTCGGACATGCGACTGCTCGCGCGTTCATCTGAGCGGGTGAATCCACGCGAACTCGGCGGGCAGATCGTGCAGGCGATGGGGCCGCGCACAGTCGATTTCAGCCAGTTTCTTGGCCCACAGACACCCGGCGCGCCGCGAGGCGAGCGGGAGAGCCGCTACCCCGCAAGTTTAATGGGGTCGTACGCGCTCATGCGCCAAACATTCCAAGACGCCGCGTGGCGCACTGTCTGCCTTGATGCAAAGAGCAGCGATGCGTTGCCTCCAGAAGATATGAATGCCCTCGATGCTTTGCAGCCAATGCTCGCGGGAACGCATGGCATCATCGTCGACGCGAGCGACGAACTTGAGTTCGCGCGTCTGGTGCGGCTCGTTGGTGATTGTTCACCGCGCACCCCACTTTCCGTACTCGGCAGCGGACTTGAGTTCCGCGCCCAGTCTGAGATCGTCGCACTTTCTCTTGCTACAAAAATTCCACTCATCCTCCCGATCGACTTCCCGCAAGCACCTGATCTTGTCTCGCCGGTCGCAGCGGATAGCGTCTCGTTGCGCGATCTCATGACGTGGCAGTATGCGCCGACCAATCCAAAGCGCTTCATCGAGGCTGGCATTGATGTGGCACTCACCACGCACCGAATGCAAGACCGCACCGTGTTCCGTAAACGGCTCGCAGATGCGATCACCCACGGACTGTCGCCAGACGATGCGCTCGCCGCGCTCACAACGAAGCCAGCTGCGATGCTCGGAATCGAAACACGCGTCGGCACACTTGAACAAGGAAAAATCGCAAACTTCATCGTGGCGTCCGGCGAACCGTTCGATCCAGACACCAAGTTCGAGGGAATGTTCATCGCCGGAACGCCCGTCGTCGCGCTGCCGGATGCGCCGGTGCTTGCCGCAGGATCGTTTGCGGTGACAACGCTCGATGAAACACCAAGGCCGCTTGCGAAGGCACTCTCCATCGCGATCGACCCAAAAGCCGGCTCCATCAAAGCCTCGTGGGAACCAGACCCACTGACGGAAGAAGCGAAAAAAACCGAGCCGACAACAAGCGAACCGGATGCTGCTGCGCCCACGGAGAGTGAGCCGCGCGGCGTTGACGATGGTCAGAGTGCTTCACGCAGAAGCGCCGCTGCGAAGCGCTCGAGCGTCGTCGATGGCCGCGCGTCCGGGATCTTCGATGGGCGCCCATTCGGTTTCGATGGCGAGATCCGAGCATCCATCGCAGGCGCTGGTGACCGCGCGACGATGCTCATCGAATCCGCCGACGGTACCCGGACTTCGTTCACTCTCACACGCATTGCCCTCGACGACGCGAAGGACGAGAAGAAGGACGACGCCAAGAAGGAGGAGAAGAAGGACGAGAAGAAGGAGGAAAACGGCTCTGAAAAAGCGGAGGGACGCGAATCGCTTTGGAGAGATCAGCTTCCCTTTCCCTTCGGTGAGTTCGGACGAATGGAGCCGCCGTCGAGCGGAACCGTCGTGGTAAAGGATGCAACGGTCTGGACCCTCGGTACGCAGGGGACACTCACAAACGGCGACATGCTCGTGCGCGATGGCAAGATTGTGGAGGTTGCGGCCGAAATCCCGCTGCCAGAGGGGGCAATTCTGATCGATGGTCGCGGAATGCATGTCACTCCCGGTCTCATCGACTGTCACAGCCACACGGGAATCTCTGGCGGTGTGAACGAAGGCACGCAATCGTCGACGGCCGAAGTTTGGATCGGTGATGTCATCGACCCAACCGATATCGGGTGGTATCGGCAACTCGCGGGCGGACTTGTCGCCGTCAACCAATTGCACGGCTCTGCGAATCCGATCGGCGGGCGAAACTCCGTCGTCAAGATCCGCTGGGGCGAAGGTGCAGATGCGTTCCGATTCGCAGATGCGCCATCCGGTATCAAGTTTGCGCTTGGCGAAAATGTTGTGCGTTCAAAGTCGCGCTATCCGAGTTCGCGTATGGGAGTCGCTGCGTTTCTTGATGATTCATTCGCCGCCGCTCGCGAATATCGTGCGCGACAGAAGCTGCATTCCTCGATTAAATCAGAGGTCGACGCAAGGCCGATGCCACCACGACCGGATCTCGAGCTCGAAACCCTCGCGGAGATTCTGGAGGGCACGCGTCTCGTGCACTGCCACAGCTACCGACAAGATGAGATTCTCATGCTGCTGCGCACAGCTGAGAAATTCGGTTTCCGTGTCGCCACACTCCAGCATGTGCTTGAGGGTTACAAGGTCGCAGGCGAAATCGCCGCGCACGGCGCTGGCGCGTCGAGTTTCAGCGACTGGTGGGCGTACAAGATTGAAGTGATGGACGCGATTCCGTGGAATGGCGCGATCATGCACAGAGCGGGTGTTGTCGTGAGTTTCAACAGTGATTCCGACGAACTCGCACGACGCATGAACATGGAAGCCGCGAAGGCGATGCGCTACGGCGGACTCTCACCGGAAGATGCGCTCAAACTCGTCACCCTCAATCCGGCACGCCAACTGCGCATTGACGCACGAACCGGTTCACTCGAGGTCGGGAAAGATGCGGACTTCGCGCTCTGGAACGGGAACCCACTTTCCGCATTTTCGCGCTGCGAGGAAACTTGGATCGATGGTGTGCGCCGATACTCTCGCAGCGAAGAAACTGCGATGCACGCGAAGATCATCGCCGCGCGTGGTGCGCTGCTTGCGAAGGCAACAAGTGCAACTGATATGCAGCGCGAAAATGGCGCGGATGCGACGACACGCAACGAAAGCGCTGGTCGTGGGCGTGGGCGCGGTGGCCGACCGCCGACGCTGATGGAGCGCATGCTCGACGACCGCGAAGATGCCATTTGGTTGCGAATTGCGCGCGGTCAGGACCCATTTCCGCGGCGGCCTGGCGACTGTGGATGCGACGAGTCATCACCCGCAATCGTTCCAACGACGATCGATACCAACTAAGTCACGCTCATCCTTGCGACAAGTAACCGCATCAAGAAATCAAGTGTCATCCTCAATCATCACGACGGTCACCACCTCCATGATGCACAACGCCAACATCTCTTCGAACACCATTGCTGCATTGTGCAGCTTCGCCATCATTGCAAGCGCCTACGCACAGAGCGATGTTGTTCCTGCGCCTAAACAATCGCGGCCTCTTGCTATCGTGCATGCCATCGTTCACACCGCAACCCTTGCGCAACCTGTGATCGAGGATGGTCATGTTCTATTCGACGGCGGGCGTATTGTGTCGGTCGGCGCGGGCGTACCGGAGCTTCCGTCAAACTGCGAGATATTCGACGCAAAGGGCATGCATGTTTCGCCGGGTTTTTGCGCGTTTCCAACCACACTTGGTCTCGTGGAGACGCTCTCCGTTGAATCCACTGACGACCGCCGTGAGTTTGGCGAGTTGCACCCTGAATCTACACCAAGCGTTGCGATTAACCCTGACAGCGACCTTCTCACTGTCGCGCGCGCTGCGGGAATTCTCCTCGCCGTGACAGTGCCGGGGAGCGGTCTCGTCGCGGGTAGCGCGTCGGCAATCCGCCTCGATGGATGGACCCCCGCAGAGCTCACTGTCGATCCATCTGTCGGACTCGTACTCACGTGGCCGATGGTCGAACCGACGCGAAGTTTTGCGTCGCGCCGTTCGCCGGAGGATCAGAAGAAGCGCGCGAAGGAAGACTTGGAAAAGATCGGGCGATTCTTCGATGAAATGGCCGCGATCAATGCCGCGCGTGCAGCCGATCCAACGGTCGCACACGACGAGCGTGCGGAAGCGATGCGGGATGTCCTCAGCGGTAAGGATCCAGTTTTTGTGGAAGTTGGAAGTGCCTCGCAGATCGAAAGTGCCGTGACCTGGATGAAGGCACGCGGGCTCCGCACGGTCATCGTCGGTGCCGAAGGTGTCGAAAGTGCCATCCCTCTTCTCAAGGCGGAGGGAATTCCCGTCATCGTGCGCGGAGTTCATCGTGTGCCCGGCCAGCGGCACGCGCGGACGGACGCTGCGTACACCCTTCCGAAAAAACTCGCTGATGCCGACATTTTCTTTTCGATCGCGACCGGCGATGAACCCGCGCATGAACGCAATCTTCCGCACCACGCAGCGACCGCTGCTGCGTTCGGGCTCGATCCTGAAGCCGCACTTCGCGCCGTCACCGCGAACCCGTGCGTGATTGCCGGGCTTGCAACGCGTTACGGCACACTTGCGCCGCTCCAGAGCGCGTCGATCATCGTGACCCGTGGGCATCCGCTCGAACTCACAAGCGATGTCGCCGCGGCGTGGATCGACGGTAGATCCATCGATCTCACTTCGCATCAGAGTCAGATGAAGTCGAAGTACGAAACGAAGCTCAAACAACAAGGCTCGTTATCGAAGTGATCAGCGCGAAACGCGACTCGCACTCACCAACGGACGGTCCCTGACGCCTCAAGCACGCTGCCCATCGGTGTCGTCAGGTTGAGCGAAACCTCAAGCGGTGCGCCTGCAGAGGGTGGTTTGATGAATTTCAGGTCGACGCGCACGACGTAAATCCCAAGCGTCTCATCGAAGTGCCGCACCTGCTGCGGCTCTGTCACCATTGCGACATCAAAGGCGCTGTGCTCCGGATCGCCTCCGGGAGCGCGGACGACAACGCGCAATTCGCCCGCCATCCGCGACGCCCCGCCACTTGCGTCGAGAGCCTCAATGCGAAGGTCGAGCGATGGCTGTGGTTGCCCCTCCCGCCGAACCCTCGACAACGGCGTGAGCGCAATACGGGTTGCGGCGTGGGTTGCACGAACCTCAGCGGGGACAATCGATGGTGCAGGCTGGATCGCGGCAGGCGGTATCTGTCCTGCGCCGCTGGTCTCACTCGCCTGGACGGGTTTCTGAACCGATGGATCGCGGGCCACCTTTTCGCAGGCGGTCACGCCGGCAATGGTGATTCCGAGGATGAACGCGGTCGGCGCGTGGAAAGTCATGGCTGGAGCGTACGCGACTGCCCGAAGCGCCGCGCTTTTGCAGACCACAGCGTCTGTCTGCCGATTTCCCCCGCATGAGCTGCCCCACGACCCGTCACACGATCCGTTTCGCCCTCTGTTGCACTGCGTCCCTCGCCTCGGTCCTGTTGCTTGCCGCTTGCGAGACATCCTCCTCAAACTCCGGCCGGCCGAAGTCGTCGAAGTCATCGGGCGACCCACGGAACAGCTCCACCAAGAGTCCGGCACAGTGGACCATGATTGAGGATGAGGACGATGACGGCACTATTCGCGAAGTGATCGTCGAAGTAGACGTCGTCCGCGAAGGCGACGACGACGACCAAGACGACGACGACCAAGACGACGACAACCAGGTCGAACGCGGCTCGCAGCGACAGGTGATTCGTCGTCGCATGATCATGCATGGCGGTCCTGGCATGGGTGGTCCCGACATGGGTGGTCCCGGCATGGGAGCTCCTGGCATGAGCCAGCCACTCCCCGGGAGCGCGCCGCAGGAACTCCCCCCCGCGCCCGCACCGGTGATGCTTGGCGTTCGCATGCGCGAATTGGACCCGATCCTCGCGACCCATCTCGGCCTCAATCCTCGTCAAGCTTCTGTCCTTGAGGATGTTGCTGAAGAGCTGAACGGTCATGAATCCGGCCTCCGCGACCACGATGTGATCGTTGCCGTCAATGGCGTCGCACAAGCAGGCCCAGCCGACATCCGCAAGATCCTCCGCACGAAAAATCCGGGCGACACCATCGTCTTCACCGTCGTCCGGCCCTCCGGAAAAAGTGACGTGACGGTGAAGCTGCACGCTTGGGACCACGCGAAGTTCATGTCAGCCACGCCAGCCCGCATCGGCGGTTAAGCGTGGCAGACGCTGTATACTCCGCGCCCCATGCTTGAAATCGCCGCTTTCGAACCCGGTACCCGCGTCCGTGTGACGCAGCAGTTGCCGCAGACCCACACCGTCTGGACCACCACGGTCGAGGGAACAGTGTGCCGCTATCGCCAGGCGAAGACCGGGTCATGGTTTGCCCATGGCAAATCCGACAAGTTGTGGCTCGATCGGCTTGAGCTCAAGAAGGACGACGGAGAGATGGTGACGCTCAACCTTGACCGCTACAGCGTTGTCGAAACGGCCTGACACGGACGCCGCTCACGCAGTCGTGCCGCGCGGCCTTGCAGAACAACGAGATATTCGCAACTAGAAGCCGCCGCTCTGAAGCGCACTCTTGCCAACGGTGCAGAGCGTGCGTGTTGTTCGCCACGACTTCCCCATCGACTCCGCGATCCACGCATTGAGTCCATCGAGCGTCACCGCTTCGACCTCTGCTGAAAGTTCGCCAAGCGATCGGCATCGGCCGAGTCGATACCAGTCGCTTCCGAGTGCCGCGGCGCGCGCAGCCGTGCTTTCACCCTGCATCACCAGTCGACTCTTCATTCCGATGATCGCGCGACGGAACTCGCCCTCGCCGACACCACGCTCGAACTTTTCGAGTTCGCCGCGAATGGTGTCGAGAGTCTCCTGCGCGCGTTCCGGGGTGCTGCCTGCGTAGACCGCAACCATGCCCCGATCTCGCCCGCCGGCGTAGCCTGCGTTGACGGAGTAACAAAGGCTGCGGCGCTCACGGACTTCTGTAAAGAGCCGGCTCGAAGTCTCGCCGCCGAGAATGTTCGTCGCAAGGCGGCAGAGCAGCGATTCGGGCTCGCGCTCGCTCGGCGCATGGAGCCCGATGGCGATGTGTGTCTGATTCGACTCGTCCTCTTCATGGACGTCACCTCCCACCGGTGGGCCAAGCGTCGCGACATCCGCGACCGTACCGTGCCAACCCTTCAGAAGACCGTCGAGTGTGCGCGCAAGTTCGTCCGCATCCACGGCGCCCGCGACCGACAAAATCGACCCGATCGGCCGCACACGCCGCGACCAGTCGGCCCGGAGTGAATCGATGTCCGCGCGCTCATACGCGACCTTGTTGCCGTAGCCAGATCGATTGAAGGGCGCTGGAAGATGTCGCTCACGAAGATGAAGGGTGACGCGATGCTGCGGGTCGTCTTGGAGACTCTCAAGCGACTGAATCGCGAGACTGCGAACAGCATCAAGCGACCGGGGTGGAAGATGTGGGCGCACCACCAGATCAGCAAAGAGCGGCAGGGCCTCTTGGATACGGCTGCCGATCGTCGTAGCCGACAGGACGATGTGCACAGCCGCTGGCGTCACTGAACGCTGCACGCCCGCGCGATCAAGCGCGTCGGAATACGCGCGGCTGTCGCGGTCGCCAGCACCGCGCTGTGAAAGTTCAGCGAGAAGACTTGACCAACCATCTCCCGCCTCGCCTTCCGGGTCCGACGAGTTTCCCGCGGGCACAAGCCAGCTGACTGCAGCAGTTCGCACACCTGCCATTTCCTCGACGAGAAGCGGCATACCGCACTCGAGCATGCGCACGCGGATCGGGTTCTTACGAAGGGCAACTTCTGCAACAGACATTTTCGCGATCCTATCAGGCTCGCCGAGGGCCGCACCAATCCCTGACAGCCCTCCCAATGCTCAAAGGTGGACCTCCGAGATTGAGAAATCACGGCCCTCGGTAAAGCGCGATTCCGACTCCGTCGATCTCTCACGGTGGTTCGGGCGGAAGGCCCGCACCACCCCAAAGCCCATGCGACCCATTCGTGTCTGCATCGACATCCTCGTAGTTGGCTCCGCTACGGCGGCGCTTGTACTTGCGCTTCGGCTCTACGAGTCGAAACTCGACGAGGTATCAGCCATCGACAGCACCAAAGCATCGCTCTCGCAAATTGAGGCTGAGATCGGCATCCGCAGCGCGCTTGGGGACACATCATTGAATGAGTTTGGCCATCCGTCAGCGATCGATCGGGCGTGGTTCATCGACCATGATCCGACGAACGCTCTTGCCTCCGACCGCGCCCCATGGATCGAATGCGCCCTTCCGGGCGAATTCTCCCGTGACCACCCGCGCGACCCCACGTTTCGCGGCGGTCGGGGCGCGATGTTTTGGTACAACCCGATTCGAGGTGTGATTCGAGCCCGTGTTCCTGAGTCCGCCAGCGACGAATCGGCGCGAATCCTCTACGAAACGGTCAACGGGGATGCCTGGCGGTAGCTGCTTCGCCGCGTGACCCATCGCACCTGAAACCGCACCTCCCAAAGACGCGACCCTACTTCTTGAAGTGGTCGGCGTTGATCTGGATGTACTTCTTCCACTCCGAGGGAACATCGTCCTGAGGGAAGATCGCCTGCACGGGGCACTCGTCGACACAGAGCCCGCAATCAATGCAGGTATCCGGGTCGATATAGAGCTGCTGCTGCACGCCATAGTCGCCCTCCTTCTTCGTCGGGTGAATGCAATCGACAGGGCACACCTCGACGCATGCAGTGTCCTTTGTACCGATGCAAGGTTCCGTAATGACGTGGGCCATGAGACATTGACTCCGTGACGTGTGATGCGTGCGTCGCGTACGACGCGGAAATTTCCGATGATGCCGGGACACAAGTGACGCTTCAATACGCGTCGGTTCCTGCACCGGGCGCGCGATGATAGCGCGAGAGCAAGGAATGCATGTGCATCGAATCAGCAGAGAAATGCTGTGGAAAAAGGCTTAAAACGACAACGACCACCGATAGGTGGTCGTCAACCATTGTGAACCATCGGAAAAATGCCGGAGGCCGCCTATCGGCGGCCTCCAAGCATCTGTATTTCAGATCGTTGCTTCACGCGATGCATAAGCGTTGCATGAGCCGCGATCAGAGCGAGAGGCTCACTTCTTGGCAGTCTTCTTGCCGGCCTTCTTCGCAGTCTTCTTCGCGGTCTTCTTAGCAACCTTCTTCGCGGCCTTCTTTGCGGCCTTCTTCTTTGCAGCCATGGTGGGCTCCCTTTGCGTTGGTTACGCTCTTGGTGTCGGAGTGAGGCTGCAGCCGGCGTAACTGAGCTGCAACCTGTTGGAGTTATACACACATCGGCCACACAGTAAAAGCGGCTTGACAGAAATATGCGACATCAATCGCTTTCACTGTCCGCGACCGTGTCTCGGCGACCCTTGGAAGGATGGACTGGGATGGCTGTGAAACTCGCTCTTGTCGGTGCTGGTGGACGCATGGGGACGCGTATCGACGCGCTTGCGGCAACCTCTGTTGGTGTCATGGTGGTTGCGCGTTTTCATCGAGAAAACATGGACCAATATGCACTTGCTGGCAACGCGGAAGTCATCATCGACTTTTCCTCTGAGCACGGCACGCGCGCTGCGATAGAGATCGCACGAAAGAGTGGCGCTGCACTCCTCGTCGGGACGACAGGGCTGTCGAACGAGGTCATAGAAAATTTGCGCGCACTTTCGGCCTCGAACGCCGTCATCGTGTCACCGAACACCTCGCTTGGTGTCGCAGTCACACGACGACTCGCCCGCCTCGCTGCTGAATTGCTTGGGCCGTCAGACTGGTCGGTAGACATCGTTGAAAGTCACCACGATCGCAAGAAAGACGCGCCATCGGGTACCGCGCTCGCAATCGCGCAATCGCTCGGGAGCGGCGGAATGACTGTCGCTGCCGACCGTATCCATGCCATTCGCGCGGGAGACACTGTTGGTGAACATGAGATTCGCTTCGCGGGCCCCTCGGAGCGCATTCATCTGATGCACCAAGCGGTTTCGCGCGACCTGTTTGCTGCCGGAGCCGTTCGTGCGGCAAAATGGCTCGCCGGAAAGCCTGCGGGCTCATACACCATGGAAGATGTGCTCGGCTAACAGAATGCTGAAAGATCAAGCGGCGCGGCGAGCGTCAGGGCCATTGCGCGCTGCTTTTCCATCCGGTGCGATTTCGCACTCGTCGGAATGGGTCGTCTTCGAGGGCGCATCGGCGCGCTCACGCCAGTCCTCAGCGCGCCCGCCGAGGTTCAATTCGCTCGCCATTGTCTTGCGATAGCCAAGTTTACGAACGACCTCAAGTACATCGGTCCACGCTGGAAAGGTCTTGCCGTTCACACGTTTAAAGGCGTCGATGGCCATCAGGAACATGAACTGCTCCTTGCTCATCTCGCCTTCCTCGGCATCGCGCACAAAGTCACTCAAACGGCGACCCGGGCCGCGTCGGCGCTCAAGGTTTGTGGGATCGCTCGTTTCATTCGCGCGACGATCGATGCCGAGACGTCGGTCGACGACGCTCCCCGAACGCGGATCGATTGCGTGGAGTTCTGCCTCGACGTTTGTGTTGCGTTCGGCTGAAGTTTGTTCGTTCGATCGGCTGGCGGACATGTCAATTCTCCAGGCTTTTGCCGTGGGCGTGTGTGCCCGGCGTGCGCGTGCACGACCGCTACACTGTCCGCCCATCGACTTAGATAGGACCCGACTTGAGGTAATCCCCGCGAGCCGCGCGAGGCCAGCGAGTTCGGCCCGAAACCGGACCATACTCCTGCCGCGCGCCACCAGAGCAACACCGTCTTGACCACCGAAACCGCACACCCAGACCTTCGCGACTTCCGCCCACTTGCTGCGCTGCTCGGTTGGATCTTTCCCGGCCTCGGCCACATCGCTTCCGGCAATATTCGCCGCGGCTTTTATGCGATGGCGGGCGTGCTTACGCTGTTTTTCACCGGAGTTCTTGTTGGCGGCATCGATTGCATCGACCGGAAAGAGGACTTTCTTTGGTTCTGTGGCCAAGCTGGTTGTGGGCCGATCACCTTCGCAACCAGCGCTGCAAATGATGCCTTTTTGAAGTCCGGTGCGGCGGCCCCGATGATCGCGCTTCCGCCGGCACAAGCCAACCCTTCGCCTGAGGCGAGTGCCTTCAAGGGTCTCGCCCACGCGAACGAGTTTGGCACGTTCCTCGTCTTTCTTGCTGGCCTCATGAACATTTGCGTTGTTCTTGATGCGCTTGTCCGCGCGCCACGCAGCGACGGAGTTTCATCCGGTCGACGTGCCGTCGATGCTGCAGGAGGTGTGGCGTGAGCACAGTCCTCGCCTGGTCACCGTTCCTCCAACCCGCACCCGGAGTGCAACACTGGTGGTGGCTGCTTGTGATCCCGATGGCACTGGGCGTCTCGCTTTCCTACAAGGCGATTCGTACTGGTGATCTGCGGAAATTCCCTCGCGATGTCACGGTGATGGCAATCCAAATCGTGGCTTTAATGGTCGGTATTGCGATCGGACTCTACATCTTGGTGCTTGTGTTGCTGCCACTTTTGCCAGCGGAATGACGCTCCATCGGCGCGTTTTGACCGACACGATTTCCAGCACCGAGGCCACGAACACGTCCGGCAAACGTCAAGAGACCAAGCAGCACCACTGTGAAGATGACAACGTTCGCTCCGACACCCACCCAGAGCACCTGCCGCTCGTCGGGCCCACCGCCGCGCGATCCCGTCAGAACACTTTCTGCCGCGTAGACAATGCTGGTGTCTTGGTCGTCCAGTTCTGCGGCCATCGGAAAGAGCCGCGTCATGCTTGAGACCGTCCAGCGATAGGCGATAGTCCGAAGCGGCCACCCTGTCGCCAGAGTTCCCACGCGAAACCACTCAACTTTCGGATACGGCGGCGCGGGCGGCTCGGCCCAGCCGGGAAGCTCGCCATCGAAAAGTGGCGTCGAGAGGGTCGTCTGCATCAACTGCAAGTTGGACCACTCAAGGCCAAACGCATGATCGCGCGCATGAAACCAACCGAATTCGCCACGATAGACCTGCCGAATTTGGGCGCCGTGGCCGCGGTCGACGAGTGTCATCGGAAGAAACGTGAGGAGCAAAGTTGCGATCGCGCCGAGAACAAGCGCGGTGAGAAGTCTGCGAAGTCGCTTCGGCATGGCGGCCATTGTGCGATACTTCGCGGGTGACTGCATTTCCCGACACACTTCATCGGCTGGTTCTCCGCGGCATCGCCGACATGGGGTTCACAGCGCCGACCCCTATCCAATCTGCCTTTATCCCCGCTGCGCTCGAAGCACGCGATGGCGATGAGTTTTCGAGTCGCGACCTGATCGGCCTGGCACCGACGGGCACCGGAAAGACCCTCGCCTACGGCATCCCGCTCGCCGACATGTTGCTTCGGCACAAGCCGGTTGAGACAGGCGGGCGGCGACGCGATCCACGCAACCGCTTGCGTGCGTTGGTGCTTGTCCCGACGCGCGAACTTGCGCAACAAGTGGCTGAAGAGCTTCGTGTACTCACCCGCGGGTCGCTTCTCAGAGTCGCCGCGATCTATGGAAAGGTTGCGCTCGCTCCTCAGGTCGCCGCGATCGCGAAAGGCGTCGACATCGTGGTCGCGACCCCGGGGCGCGCGAGAGAGATGATCGAAGAAGACGCGTTGACCCTCGCGCATCTGCTTTACGTTGTGTGCGATGAGGCCGACCGCATGCTCGACATGGGCTTCCTTCCGCAAGTGGAATGGGTGCTCGCGCGCGCGCCTGCCGATCGCGCGAAGTGGCTGCTCTCCGCGACGCTCCCGCGCGAGGTCGAGGATCTCGCGCACAAACTGCTCGCAAAGCCGCGCAAACTTGAGATTGGAACCCGCAACGCCGCGGCAAGCCATCTGTCGCACCGCCGGTTACTCGTCGAAGAAGAGCAGAAAACCCCGGCGCTTCTCGCACTTCTCGCCAAGGAGGATCTCCGGCGTGGCATCGTTGTCTACTGCGCGAGCCGCCGGCGAACCGGTTGGGTCGCAGGTGCGCTGCGTCGACACGACGTTTCAACCGCGGTGGTGCACGGCGATCGATCCCAACTTCAGCGTGACAAAGCACTCGAAAGTTTCGCGCACGGCCGTTGTCGCGTGCTCGTCGCCACCGATGTCGCAGCACGTGGTTTGCACGTGCCGGGTATCAAACTGGTGTTCAACTACGACGTTCCGATCTCACCTGAGGAGTGGATCCATCGCGTCGGCCGCGCAGGCCATGGTGGCGGTGAAGGGGCAAGCGTGACATTCGTCTCACCCGAGGAACGATCGCGTTGGGAGTCGGTTGTATCGCTCGCGCGGCCGGAGTGGACGGCGATCGAATTGCCGGAGGACGTCGAGAAGTTCATGCGCGACCAAGACAAGGTGCGTCTGAACCGCACGAAGGCGGAGGAAGCGAAAGTCATCGAAGCGTTTAACGCCAAGGAACGCGCTGAGAAGGAGAAAGCCAAGCGACTCAAGGAGGCTGCGCGACTTCGAAAGATGAAGACGCCGCGGAACGACTCCAAGCAACTGCGAGGAACACGGTCAAACACGCCGGTCGCGAAGGACACGAAGCGCGGATCCGGAGTCAAGAAACTCGGCTAACACGGCGTGTTTCGCGCCGAGACAATCTTCGTCACGATTCATCCCCACGACCCGCAGCCCCACGACCCGCAGCCCCACGACCCGCAGCCACACGACCCGCAGCCACACGACTGACGCGTGTCAGCCACGCGGCTCGCGCAACGCCATTCGGAACGCGAGCGACCGAACCTCGCGCCCGTGGCGCAACAGAACCCGACGGCGAACCGCACGCATCCCCGCCACGGTCATCGTGTTCTGTTGGATGCTCGCAAACAGCGAAAAGTCGAGTGCTGCCGACCGCACCCAATCAATGTCCTTCTCATACCCGCTGACCGCAAGCGCGCCGGTTTCCTCGATGAAGCGGCGCAGGCGACGCTGGCTGACGCCAAGAGTCTGACAGCAACCGAAATGGATCACGCGACCTGCACAGCGTCCGCGCAGCGCGGCCTCCAGCTGGTCGAGCGACACGCGAGCGCCGCGACGGCGGAGATCCCCGAACTGCACCTCGCCCTCGATCCCGTGAAACGCGAGATACAGAATCGGAAAATCGTCGTGACGCTTCTGCGTCCACTTCTTCAGGTAGTAATCCAGTGTGTCGATCGTGACCACATTGCGGTGGACGAAAGGGATCGCCAACGGCGAGCGCTTGAGCAACTCGAGCATCGGCTCAACGCTCGCCGACACACGCACCTCGGACCAATCGGTTTCGAGGCAGAAGATGCCTCGGACTTTGGTCCGGGCGTGAGCAAGCGTGTAGTCACGTAAAAGCATGACGGTCTTCCCTTCGATCGCAGGTTTCGGAGAACCGCATTGTTACCAACATGCGGTTCTACGGCAGTAAAACCAACGGAAACTCGCGATGATTGGCCCGCCTTTACGATTTCGAAGCGAGCAAGGCGACGGTTATCTGGGGATCGGCGGCCGAGGGTCCGGGGTTCCGTCCGAAAACCCCTGTCTGGTCTCGTCAACGTATTGTCAACTTTTATGCACGACCATTCCACATCCTAATCACACGAGTTTCCCGCTCGAATCCCAGGATCGAAATTGTCCCCGTCTCAAGGAAGAACCGCTCGCCGTCCTCGGCCGAAAGTCGAAGCCAAACTGCCGCGAGGACGCGTAGAGCGTGGCCGTGGCTAAAGATCGCAACGTCGCCTTTGGCTGCCACCGCTCGATCGATCGCGCGACGCACACGCGCCGCGACATCCTCCGCGGTTTCGCCGCCGGGAACGCCGTCATGGAAGATCGTCCAAGAAGGATCGGTTTGGCGGATTTCGGCGGTTGTTCGACCCTCATACTCGCCGTAGTCCCATTCCCGCACATCCTCGCACATCTCTGCTTGCGGGAGCAGCCCTGCGAGTTCGCATGTCCGCACGGCACGGCGACGAGGGCTTGTGAGTACCAACCCGAAAGGGTGTTGGGCAAAGACAGGCCGAAGCAGTTCCGCGCGTCGCTCGCCCTCGGCCGTCAAGGGCACATCGGTGCACGATGTGTGACGCCCGCTCAGGCTCCATTCGGTTTCGCCGTGGCGGATGAGGAAGACGCGCTTAGCGAATGCAGAATCAGGCATAAGGAACCTGCCGCGAGCATACCCGCAACAATCGCAAATCACCGTATGATCGCCCTCCATGCAAGGTGTCGCGACTGAATCTGGAACTACTGGCGAGAGCGCACTGATCGGCGCCTCTCGTGATTTCGCGGTCACCGCCCACACGATTGTGTTTCGCGTCGTGCGCGACGAGCTCTGCGTGGGGCTGCCCTTCGCGGCGCCCGGCACATCGCTGCGGCGAATCGCGCCTTCGGCTCTTCCAGAGGCCAGCGCTGGTGATGATGGCCTCGCTGCCGCAGCGCGGCTTGCGGCAGCGCGCGTGGTCACGGCGCGAGAAATCGTTCGCATCGGCCACGGTGGCGTTCGAGTTATCGAGGTTGCAGGCGCTGGGGCACCGCTTCTCTCGATCGTCTCTTGGGCGATCGCGCGACCGATCACCATCGCCGCGGGCGCCGTGCAGTCGGTTGAGGCAGACGAGCACTTCGTTCCGCTCTCCGCGCTACCGACGCTTGAGCCCGCAACGCGCGCGGTACTCGCATGCGCCTTCGACGCCTTCCTCGACGCCACACTCGCCGACGCGCTTACCCGCCGTCTCCTTCCGAGGCACGTCCTTTTCCGGAAGACCGATGGCTTCAACGGGCGAAGTCCGTTTGAGTCGGCGCTCGGCGGAGAACCCTCCGCACCAACCGAGCCTGATCTTCCGATCTTCGTCGGCCTGCTGCCGGACCCCTTCCCGCTCTCCTCGCTGCGGATGCTCTACGAACGCCTTCTCGGCGCGCCACTTGATCGTGGCAATTTCCGCCGCCAGTTCCACGAGATCATCGCGCATGGACCCATCAAGGCCCTTCCCATTTTCGAGCGCGGTGTGCCGCATCGAGCTGGTCAGTTGTTCACCTTTGATCGACCGGCGTGGACTCGGTTCGCCTCGCGGTGATGTTGCGAACTGCTTGAACTGTGTGCGTGAAATACGCGCGATCCGTCGAGCAAAATGACTCAAAGGTACGAAGCCGACGGATGCGGAAGAGTTACACACGACCGCGGACAAGCCATTACGGGATCATTCTGCCGATCGAACGACGCCGGCACGCGTCGAACGGCTTCACTCTTCATCCGACACATGACATGGGTGGATCGTGTGATCTATGACGGTCCCAACGAATGCGCCGATGATGTGGACACCGTAGGTCCGGAACTCCCAGGTTTCTGAAACGGTAAACCATCATCTGCACGATCAAACAAATTCGTATGCGCATCGCCTTTCTCGTCTACTACTTTCCCCCTGATGGTGGTGCTGGTTCCCAGCGGCCAGCATCTTGGGTGCGACATTTTCCTGCGCTCGACGTTGACTGCACCGTGTTCACCCGCGAAGTCTCTGATAGTGACCGCACGCGCTTCGATCCACGAGACCCGTCGCTCCTTCCCTGGATTGAAGGCGCACGAGTCGTGCGCACACCATGGCATGCAGGGCAAAATGGCGTGCTCGACTGGATGAGCCGCGTCGCGACGCAAGTCGCTGAGGAGCACGAACGAAGACCGTTTGACCTTCTGCTTGTGACTTGTCCGCCCTACGAGCTTGCGCGCCCCGCCGCCGAACTCGCGGCCGCCCGACTTGGAATTCCGTGTGTGCTCGATCTCCGCGAACCTTGGGCGCTTGATGGGATCCGTGAGCATCGATCGATCATTCACAAGTGGCGTGCGCTGCGAGAAGTCCGGGCGGTGCTCGAAAAAATGCAGGGAATCATCGTGCAAACATCAGCCGCGCGCGATGTCGTCCACTCCTTTTTGGAGAAGGCTCCGCAGATTGAGATCGTTGCGAATGGGTTCGAGCCCGGCGATTTCGATATCGCCCCTGCTTCGAAACCAGCCGGAGAGTTTCGCATCGTGTTTACGGGCCAATTCCTCTCGCGCGAAGCTGTTGCGTCATCATCTATCCGATCGCGCGTGCGCGACCTCTTCGCGGTACGGACGGTACCCATCCAACCGACAGGACGCAGCCCGCTCCATCTCTTGCGTGCGATCCGAATTCTGCGTGAGCGTCAGCCCGCGCTCGGCCAACGCATCCGATTTCACTTTGCTGGTGTCGTCGATGAATGGACAAAGAAAGTGATCGATCGCTCCGGCGTACAAGACGCTGTCGTACTGCACGGACAACTTGAACACGCGCGCTGTGCGGCGCTTCTCAAATCGGCAGACGCGTTGTTTCTCGGTCTGCACGGCGTGCCGCGTGGTGTGCCGTCGATGATCATCCCTGGTAAGGCGTTCGAGTATCTCGCAGCACGGCGGCCCATTCTCGCAGCAGTTCCTGACGGCGACACCCGCGAGCTGGTGCGCGATTTTGCCGACGGCGTGGCCACTGATCCTTGTGACGATGAGGGTATTGCCGCAGCGATTGAGCGCGTTTCGCGCGGCGCATTCGATGCCGCGAACGGTATCGCTGACCTCACCCGATTTACACGGCGAAGCCTCGCACAAGACACCGCGGAGTTTCTTCGGCGCGTGCACGATCGTTGGTAACTGCCGCTCGCGTTGACGGCGAAGGCCATCCTGCGCGAAACTGTCGCCATGCGCGAAACGGCTTCCACAACTCCCAACTCCGACGCGAGCTCGTCGGATTCTCCGCGCCTCGAAACGCACGGCCGCGTGGCGTCCATCGTACTTCGGCGAACGACTCATCGAAACGCGCTGCATGCAGAGGCGCTCTGTGTGCTTGAGCAACGCATCGCAGAATCGCATTTTCTTGTCGATCGCAACGATGTCGATGTCATCGTCCTCCGCGGTGATGGCGCAGCGTTTTGCGCGGGATTTGACCTTGCATCCTGTGCAGAAGATCCACGGCGCGTCGAAGAGCTTCTTATCCGCTTGAGCGCGTGTGTTCGCGGTTTGCGTGCGATTGATGCGCCGATCATTGCGCGCGTGCAGGGTGCCGCGCTCGCGGGTGGCTGCGCGCTCCTCACTGGGTGCGATTTTGTAGTCGTCGCCGCTGACGCGCAGCTTGGATATCCGACGCATCGCATCGGTGTTTCACCTGCGATCAGTATCCCATCGCTCCTTTCCCGCTTAGGCGCAGGTGCGAGGGCGCTCCTCATGTCGAATGATGTCTGGGATGGTCGCACCGCTTTCCTCAGAGGTTTGGCAACGCACTGCGCGGATCCTCTCGAACTCGACGCGACAGTCGATAGGCTCGTCGAAAGTTTGCTCTCGAAAGGTCCGAATGCGATGCGAGCAACGAAGCGCTGGATTCGAGAAATTGAAGATCGTGGTGCCGGTGATCTTGGGTGGGTTCCACCACGAGACGCGCATGCGATTGCTTGTGCGCGTGACGCGAGTGTCGCGCTCGCGGCGGGTGAGGAGTTCGCCACAATGCTGCGCGCGTTTTGGGCAACGCGTGCGGGGAAATAATCCGTGATGACGTTTCGACCGATTCGATCTATCCGCCGGAAAATTCGCGAAATCAACCATCACTCGCGCCGTGTCGAGCGAGATATTTTCGATCGCGCGCAGAGCATTGGATTTGTTGTGTCTGCACCGCTCGCGCTCCTTGCCGTAGATCGGATGGACTCGTGGTACATCCGCAATGAGCGCACTGTGCTCGCAACAGCGCGCGTTTTTGTATCCATCGACAATGATGATCTGCGTGCAGTCATGATCGATGATGCGACAGCGACATCGACAATCATTCCGGTGGGAACGATTCCACTTGGAACCGTCGACCTCGTCGAACCCATTGATCGGCGCGGCTGGCCGCTCGTTTCGTCGAGCACACAATTTCCAACCGAATCTGATGTGCGTTCGGATGCGCGGGTCACGGGATCCAATCGGGCATCGAAGAGGGCTGCAATCGTCGCAGCAACAGAGCCGCTCTTTCGTAAAGCGGATCTTGTACGGATCGACGAGTCGAACACTGTGCATCTCGCGTCGTGGACCTTCTCCTGGTGCGCTTGGTGGTGCATCCTCGCGCTCGCGACCACGCTCGCGATTGCGCCGTTTCGATTCGCTTGGTTTCTAAGGCGAAAACTGCGAAACAACCAACGACAAGGGCGCATTGACCGCTGTCATTGTCCGAACTGCGGCTACAACGCGCGCGAGTCAATCTTGCGTGGCGTGTGCCCAGAGTGCGGGAGTGAGTTGTACGAGCGTCCCGAGTACTGAACTCATCGCGACCATGCAGCGCGAAGTCGTGATTGGGCCTCGGAGCCCGCGATGATGCGCGCACTGATTTCGGCCGCCTCGTCTGCGATGGCGTCATCAAGAGAACCGTCGAGCTCATTGAGCCAATGCTTGGTCGCGGCCAGAGCAATTGGCCCACCTTTTGCGAGGCGCTCTGCGAGCGTTTGCGCGGTCGTCACGAGCTCAGACTCGGTCACGAGATGCGTCGCGAGTCCGCGATGAAATCCCTCATCACCAGACATCGTGCCACCTGCGAGGAGCATTGCGCGCGCAGCGCCAGTGCCGATCTTTTTCATGAGCCACGGCGCGACGACCGCGGGACAGATCCCAAGATCAACCTCCGGATAGCCAAGCTTCGCTTCCGCATGCGTGACCGCGAAATCGCAGACCACCATCAATCCGCATCCACCACCGATCGCGGCACCTTGGACGCGCGCGATGGTCGGAATCGGGAGCCGTCGAATGGCGCGTGACGCTCGCGATAACGCGCGAAGCATGTCGCCCATCGCGACAGGGTCGTCGGCGACAGCTTTCAGATCCATGCCCGCGCAAAAACTTTTTCCCTCGCCACCCAAGATGAGCACGCGGGCCGTTGGATCATGCGCGACCGAGTCGACCGCATCGGCAAGCGCCGAGATCAACTCGCGAGACAGGGCGTTCCGTGCGTCCGGTCGCGCGAGGTCAATCGTGTGAATTCCTTGGACAACACGGTGCATGACGAGCATGCGCGAAAGCGTAGCAAGCGCAAGGGACGGTATCTTCCCGTCATGCTTCCCTACGAAGTCCGCAACGGCGTCCACGTCCTCTTCCTCCAGCCGAATCCCGAGAAGCCGCGCGGCGGCGTGGTTGTGCTTGACGCATGGTTGATCGGCGAGATCAAGGCGACGCTCGCGGCGATCGCCGCCGAGAAGCCGAAGGGCTTCGTGCTCGCGAGTGCGTCGACGCGCGTCTTCGTGGCGGGCGCGGATCTCGCCGAGATCGACGCGCTCGATGACGCGGGCCTTGATGCATATCTCCGTGCGGGTGCGGAAGCGTTCGCGATGATCCCCGCGCTCGGCTGCCCGAGCGCGGCCGCGATCCACGGCGCGACGCTCGGCGGCGGACTCGAGATCGCGATGCATTGCGACGCGCTCGTCGCGGCGATGCCCACCGAGGCCGGCAAGCCGTGGCAGGTTGGACTTCCCGAGGCCGGCCTCTGCATCTGTCCGGGCTGGGGCGGCACACAGATGCTGCCCGCGCGCATCTTGCCGGCACTGGCGATTGAGCGCACGGCGACGGGCCAAACGTGGGCTTGCGGTGAGGCGCCGCAGTGCCTGTTCGATGTGCGCGCCGAGGCCGGCAGCGGCGCGGAAGGCGCGATTGCTGCGGCGATCGCGTGGGTGAAGGCGCAGGACACGTCGACGGGTTGCTTCGTGTCTATGCATGCGCCGCGCCGCGCGATTTCGCCGAAGAACGCGGCCGCGATCACGCCGGTGTGCGATGAACTTGCCGCGAAGGTCGGCGGCACAAAGCACGGAGCCGCATGCCTCGACGCCGTGCGCGTCGGTGTTGCGAAGGGTTGGGAGGCCGCGATCGCGTGCGAACGCGCGCACCTCGTGAAGCTGCGCCACACGCCGGAGGCGCGCGCGAAGCTGGATGGGTTCCTGAAGAAGTGACGTGCTCAGGCGTAGTTTCTGAGTCGCCGTTCAAACGCGCGACGCCCTCACGGGCACGCACCCCACGAACTCAGCACTTCGGCAAGGTCGATCGCGTCGATCTCGCCGTCGCGATTGATGTCGGCGTTGGTTTTACCCGTCGGCGCGTTGCCCCACGAACTCAGCACGGCCGCGAGATCAACCGCGTCGACAGTGCCGTTGCCGGAGATGTCGGCTGCACAACCGCAAGTAGTGCCCGCTTCGCAGCAGTCGGGGATGTTGTTCGCGTTCGTGTCTTCAAGTTCGCCGGCGCGGATCTGGCCGTAGTCGACGACGCCGTCGGCATTGCAGTCGGCGGACCATTCGATGATGGCACGTTGCAGGGTCGAATTGCCGTTGCCAGTCCACACGAGCCCCGCTGTCGGTCCGGAACCCCACATCATGAGATACAGTGGAAGTTCGATCTGAGTTTGAAGCGTGTACGGCCAATACACGATAGGTTCGCCGGTCACCCACTCAAACGCCGACTGTCCAGCGGGCTTGAACGCACCGAGCGCAGGCCAAGTGTCGCCAGCGAGAATCTGGCCAGTTGGGAACGCGACACTGCGTACGAACACATGCTCAGCGGCGGATGTCACGGTCGCGAGGTGTCCGCCGATGGCGACGTACTGTTCTTGCCTCGTTACAAACGCATCGAAGCCAGGTCGATTGTCATCGGCATACCAATGCCCATTCCCGCCATCTTCCACGCGCCACTGGACGGCGTCCTGCGCAAGCGCGCTCGACCCCACTGCGACCGCGCCCGCAACCGACAACCGCGACAACATCTGCTTCATCTCTATCTGCTTCATCTCCGGTGACTCCGCGTGAGCGTTTGTGGCGCCCGCGGGGGACATCTCCGCGGCCCGCGCCGAGGTGGGGAATCCGCTGCGTGCGACTGCATGCGCGACGAATGCAGAAATCGCGAGGAATACCGCACTCGCCGCGAGCGCGCGGGGCCTTCGGGGACGGGCCGCCGGATCAGCGA
>CAMDMA010000005.1 GCA_945902075.1 Candidatus Kuenenia stuttgartensis
CCAGTCACTGCACCAATTTCATCGACCGCTGCGGTGTCGAGTGGGTCGAGCATCGCGACAAGCAATCGACCGCCATCGATCGAGACGGGGACGGCTCCAAGTCGCACGGCAATTTCCGGTGCGAGGAGTTCCGCTGCCGCGGGGTCGGAAACCGGCGACTTCTCAAGCCACGGGATTCCAAGCAGCGAGCACCGCTCTCGGACGCCCGCGTCCTGCGATGCGGGCATCGCGACGGCGGGGGTGTCCTTGGGGGCGGGCGTGGCGATTGTGGTGCCGATCGATCCGTTGCTTCCTGGCTGCACTCGAGTTCCTCTTCTCGGCGACGGATGTCGGCCGACGACAGCTGTGAACTTACTTGTCCTGCTTCGCGCCCTTTGGGGGCGTCGTCTTTGAATTCGCTCCTAAGGTTGGTGCCTTTGGAGAGCGGAATTGACTCGGCTTCTCCTGACCCTCAACGCTCAGTTCTGCACCGTCTGGCTTCGCAGGCGCTTCCGGCTCAGCGTTTCCCGGCCCGATGACGTTGACATCTCCGCCGTAGGGCGTCGAATCACCCGCATCGGCGCCAACTTTGCCCATGCCCGGAATCGCTTGCTTCTGCGCATCGTTCAGGATGGCTGAGATGCGTTCGCGGTACTTGGTGAAGAGAGCGTCGCGCTCAGACTTCAGAACCTCAAGCTCAGGAGCCTCGGCGTACTTGATCGTTCCACCCGCCGCCTTCGCAGCCGCCATTTCAGTGCGGCGTCGCGGCTCGCGCGGTTCCGTGAAACGATAGCCGTCTGCCATCTTCACTTGAAAGGCGGGCCACTCCATGTTGAATTGTTCAAACAGGGACTTGAGTTGCGACTTCTGCTCGTCGGTGAGGTCTGGCAGTGATTGCGCGGCCTCAAACAGCGGGGTCACCGGGTCAGGACGATAGACCTGCGGAAACGCGCGCTGAAGGGCACTACGCTCAAACTTGGGGCCGTACTCAGCGCCAAGGGCGTCGCGGATTGCGACGATCGCGGCATCCTGCACGGTGCGCACCGCAACGCGGCGCGCCATGATTTGCTCTTGAAGCTGAACCCCGCCCTGCGCGTCGCTTGAAGACATCGCCTTGAGAAGAGGGGCAACCGATGACTCAAGAAGCTCTTCGCGCGCTGCAAGGGCGGCGTCGAGGTTCAATTCGTACTCATCAAGCGGGAGCCGAGCTGCGTCAGCCGCGCCGGTGGAGGCATCAAGTTCACGCATGATGAAGAAAAGATTGAGAGTTTCGCCCGACAACTCACCGTTCGGCAGGCACTTTTCCCGGCGCATCGCGCGCTCGAAGCGCGGCCAAAGTTCGGTCTGTGAGTCGCCGAGTTGTGACTTCACATTGGCGAGAAAGTCAGCACGAAGCTTCGCTTTCTCCTCTGTCCAAGCGACGAGGGGCCGCGAAACCAATTCGATCACCTTGTCGGGGCTCGTTCCAGCGGCCACATCCTTGAGCTGGCCCATGCTTGCCCGCACGCCATCGGCCGCCGTGGTGAAGTTCGTGTTGTAGTCGTCGAGGAGTGCCTCAAGGATGGGCCGTTGCCACTCCTCAAGTTGCAAGGAGTCGACAAACACCGGAAGGTCGCGCGCAAGAAAGTCCGGCATGAACATGGTCGCCATGCCGCCTCGACCACCGTACTGCGCATCCGAAGTGTTCGTGAGAGAGAGGGTTGTGCCAAGGACGAGGATTACGCTTGCGAGTGTGGTGCGGGTGAGGCGTACAAGATCGAGGTTTCGAGGGCTGAGCACGGGCAACTCCTTCTTGGAGATCGTGAGAGATCATGAGAGATCGCGCGAGGCGGGTACGAGGCGGTTGACTGCGAGTGGGGCTGTCTAGAGAGCCTTCACCGGAAGGAGGCTTAGGATCGAAGCAAGCCCCGAAGTAGGCTTCGAATCGAGACAGGAATCGGACGGTGAGCGCGTGACGCGCAGGGATTGTTCCAAAAGTCTGTGCATGCGTTGCCCAATCTGACAGCAATGAACGAACTGCGTGCGTTTCTGATGCGGCCGTCTTGGGCGATTCGATCGGACGGATGGCAGCGGACGCAAGCGTGAGTTCCAAAGATCGACCGATCTGAGTTTCTGCTCCACAAGCGTTTGCGATCAAGGCGCGAAGTTTCAAGGTGCGACGCAAGCTTTACGACCAATAACTATGCAAGAAGCACGGCTCAAATGCTCGTTCGGACCGTCCGCTGCTCAATCCGCTTTTCAGACACGGTTTGAACAATGCGATCGACATAAATCCCTGGGGTGTGAATCTGGTCAGGGTCGAGTTCGCCAACTCGCACAACCTCCTCGACTTCAGCCACACAGGCCTTTCCGCACATCGCCACCATGGGATTAAAATTTCGCGCGGTCTTTCGAAACACGAGGTTTCCACTTTCGTCGGCTTTCCATGCTTTCACAAGGCCGAGGTCTGCGCGAATGCCGCGCTCGAGGACGTAGGTTTCCCCGTCGAAATCTTTCGTCTCCTTTCCCTCGGCGACGACCGTGCCCACACCAGTCTTCGTGAAAAAGCCGGCTATGCCCGCGCCGCCCGCCCTCATGCGTTCGGCGAGGGTTCCCTGTGGATTGAACTCGAGTTCGAGTTCGCCGGACATGAACTGGCGCTCAAACTCCGCGTTCTCGCCGACGTAACTTGAGATCATGCGCTTGATTTGGCGCGTCTTCAGTAACAAGCCGAGGCCCCAATCATCAACGCCCGCGTTGTTGCTCACGGCAGTGAGGCTCGTGACGCCGGTGTCGCGCAGGGCGAGGATGAGCTGTTCGGGAATTCCGCACAATCCGAAGCCGCCCACGGCCACTGTCATGCCGTTGTGGACGAGTCCTTCGAGCGCGGCGGCGGGGTTGTCGTAAACCTTGCTTTGCATGGGATTGACAGTGTAGCGCGGGCAAGGAATGCACAAGGTCCACGGCAATCGTGCAATCTGTCGCGAACGAAAAAGCCGGGACACGAGGTGTCCCGGCTTTGTGAATCGGTCGTCGTGATCGGTCGTCGTGCGACCGAGCGTCAATTCATCGTCGTGACGATGCGACCTTCGCGCTCGGCGATGTCTGCGGCAAGCTCTTTCGCCGCCGCGGGATTCGATGTCTGTAACGCAGACCTAATTTTCTCAAGAGCCTTGTTTTGGATCTGCCGGACTCGTTCCTTTGTCACGCCGATCACTTGGCCGACTTGTTCGAGTGTCAGAGGAGCGCCGAGGTCTTCGGTAGTACTTGACGACGACAAAACGATCGAAGTCTCAAGACCAAAACGGTGACGAATGACCTGCTTCTCGATGTCGGAGAGGTCAGCCTTGTTCGCCAAAACAATGTGCTTCACCTCATCCGCGCACTCTCGTTCATGCGTTGCTCGAACTGTTTCAAGGTGATTCGACTTTTCGAGTGCCGGATCGTACTCAGCGCCGAATCTCTTGCGATGCGTGGTCACCTTGATGCCATGTCGGCTGAAGGCCTTCAGAATTGCCCGACAAGCGTAAGTGGAGAACTTGAATCCGCGGCCGCAGTCGAACTTGTCAACAGAACGCATAAGCGCCATGTTGCCCTCGCTGATGAGGTCGGCAAAGTCGATTTCGCAGAGCCGAACTCGCTTGGCCATCGCCAACACCAACGCGAGGTTGGTCTCGGCCAACTGCTCTCGGTACTGCTTTGCGACGGAATGCCACTTGAGCA
The DNA here is from genome assembly GCA_945902075.1 of Candidatus Kuenenia stuttgartensis. Taxonomy (GTDB): domain Bacteria; phylum Planctomycetota; class Phycisphaerae; order Phycisphaerales; family SM1A02; genus QWPT01. The sequence goes on from CAMDMA010000005.1 coordinate 3,682, forward strand.
CGGCGCGGGCCTCTTCGAGCGTCAGCGCCCGCGATGCAGCTTGTTGCTGGATCTCGGAAACGCTGAACCGAGCAAAGTTGTACTTCATGAACAGGATGCGCTCCTGCGCACCGGTGAGGAGGATCGAAGACTGCGACTTCGGGGTGCGAGCGGGGCGATTCCGGACCGCGACGAAATCGTCCATGAGTGGGCGATACCAGGTGACATCCGGCCGCTCAATTTCCGCGATGCCGTAGATGCGTTCTTCTGCGCCGTCGAGGTGATATTCCGCGTGGTCGATGTAGTCCATCGGCTCAGCAAGAAGTTTTTTGAGAAGGCGCTGCTCGGGGGTTGAGAGCGGCTCAAGCGCGATGCGAGACGTCACCTTTGAAGCGCCCGACCGTCGAATCGAGAGGGGTCGCTTTGCGGGATCCTCTCGGTCAGGGGTTCCGGTTGGGACCGAAGCCATTGGCAGTCCGGTGCCCTGACGGGGCCTCAGCGAAATCCCGTTGCGTCGCTGCGATCGCTGCAGCGGCGACTCGGGGGTGGCCGCGCCCACGGCCCGGACGGACGCGTTGGCACGGTCTGTTGGGCTGTTGATACGTTCGGAGAGATGAGGCAGTGACCGCATGGGGACCCCCAGAGTTTGAGATTTGGAAAATTGACTTTTGGTGTAGAGGTTCAGCAGAATGTCGAAACGACAAAGAAGGGATCAAGATGACGGATTTTCGCGGCAGTTAGAGCATTTACTAAATCATCAACAAGGAGTCGTAACGTGTGTAAATTCGATCTTCTTACCAGTCCTTTCAGCCCCGTTCATCCATCCCAGTCCATTCATCCCCGTCCATTCATCCCGAGCTTTCATTTCATTGTGAAACATAGTCCACAATGTCTAAATTGAAACACGGTGTGTCCGCAGAAAAACCCGGTTGAAGGCCACCGCGATCGATTCAATTGGATCCGAGCCACGTAAGACGCTCCTCGCGCTCACTTTGTTCGGGTCCACGTTCTAAATGTTCGAAAGTTCCCAAGAGGCGATTCAACCGAACATCGTGGTTTGGGTTGCCGCGCCAAGATTTCAGAGCTAGCCGAAGAACGCAGACGTCATCGCGTCTTGAAGCGTTCCGAAACACAATCTACTTCATGAACTCCGAAGCGCAGCTCGCGAGATGCCGCTTCGCCGAGAGATTGGGGACGAAGGGGTTCATGCCCCGGCGTAGAAATCCCCCCGACGGATCGTGGTTTGATCGTCACCTGAACCATTGGCGCCAAAGAGAAAGGGCGGCTTGTGGCCGCCCTTTCGGGTTCGAACTAGATTCTTATGGTGACGCGTTCACTCCGCCTTGCCGGATGAACTGTCGTAAACCCACCGATCGGATGCACGCGGGAAGTCGAGCACCTCGCCAGCCTTAAAGAACAGACCGAGTTCGCGTTCGGCGGCTTCGGGACTGTCGGATCCGTGGATAAGGTTGAACGAGTTTGACACACCGAAATCGCCGCGGATTGTGCCCGCAGCTGCCTTCGAGCCGAACGTCGCGCCCATCATTCCACGGCAGATGGTGATTGAGCCGATGCCGCGAATTGCGAGCACGAGCACGGGTGAACTCGTCATGAAGCCAACAAGCCCGTTGTAGAAGCCCTTCCCCTGGTGATCCTTGTAGTGGGTCGCCGCGAGTTCGGGGGAGATCTGCATCAGTTTGGCACCGACGACCTGAAGCCCCTTGTCCTCGAAGCGGGAGATGATGCGACCCATGAGGCCGCGCTGGACGGCATCTGGCTTGAGGATGATGAGCGTGGTTTCCATGGCGTGATTCCTAGTGTTTGGCGTGGACGGAAGGGGGGAGAGTGTAACCCAATTCGTGCACGAAGGTCGAATCCTCGGGAATTCGCATGGGTGTGCACGAAGCGATCGGTCTTCCGTTACTGTCGGGTAAGAAGTTGGGCGACGGACCGCCCGGAGAATCCACCGATGGAGAGCGAAGTGAAGGAACGAAACGCTCAGCCGACGAAGTCGCGCCGTGGTGCCACTGCCGAAGAAATGTCGGCGCGTCAGAAAGAAGTCTCGGTCAGCGAGTTCTTCGTCAAGAACCGGCATCTGCTCGGGTTCGACAATGCGCGTAAGGCGTTGTTGACCACCGTGAAGGAAGCGGTCGACAACTCGCTTGATGCATGCGAAGAGGGCGGGATCCTGCCCGAGATCGCGGTGATCATCGAGGATCTTGAGCCGAAGCGGCTCGCAACCGCGAAGAGTTCGCGCTACCGAGTGACCATTGTGGACAATGGTCCTGGCATCGTTCGCAAGCAGGTGGAGAACATCTTCGGTCGTCTGCTGTATGGATCCAAGTTCCATCGACTGAAAATGTCGCGTGGGCAACAAGGCATTGGCATCTCTGCGGCGGGTATGAACGGCCTGATCACAACCGGTCGGCCGATGGTGATTCACACGAAGCCCGGTGCAAAGCAAGCTGCGCACCATATTGAGCTCGCGATGAACACCAAGACAAATAGGGCAGAGGTGACGCTCGACAAGGAGACGGCTGACTTTCCGCCCATGCGCTTGCGGGCGATTTCTGCGGGAACAAAGCAACTCGCTGGTGAGGGCGCATTTCTTTCCCCAGACGTGTTCCGAACAGGCACAAGCGTCGCGATTGAACTCGAGGGTAAATACCAAAAGGGACGCGGGTCAGTTGATGAGTTTCTTGAGCTGACCGCCATTGCCAACCCGCATGCGCGCATCATCTTCGTACCGCCGTCGCGCGTGGTCGCCGATGAGGTCGACGACATGCTTCCGGGGACAAGCGCCTCAGCAGCAGAAGCAGCGAAAACGACAGCACCCTCGCAGACGACAGAAACCGGTGGTGTCACGGTGTATCCACGCGGGGTGCAGGAGTTGCCACCCGAGACAAAGGAGATTCAACCGCATCCTAAAGGTATTGAGCTTGGGATTCTCCTGCAGATGCTCAAGGACTACGAGGCGAGCGAGAAGGGAACTCTTTACGAGTTTCTACAGACGCGCTTTTGTAGGGTGTCTTCGTCGACTGCGAGCAAGTTCTGCTCCGCAATCGGAGTGACGAGTCGAACGCGCGCAGCTGATATCGAGGCCCCGCAGGTTGAGAAGTTGTTCAAGGTGTTCGAGGATGAGCGACTCGCGCCGCCACCGACGGATTGCCTTGCTCCGATTGGTGTGCGCCAACTCCTCGCGGGACTTCTTAAGGGTGTTCGCGCGGAGTTTTACGCAGCATCGACGCGCGAAGCAGCGGTTTATAAGGGTCGACCATTTCAAATCGAGGCAGCGATTGCTTTCGGTGGCGATTTGCCCGGTGACCAACAGGCGCGCGTTATTCGGTTTGCGAATCGTGTCCCTCTGCTCTTCCAACAAAGTGCCTGTTCCAGTTTCAAAGCGGTGGAGGAGACGCCGTGGAAAAACTACTCCATGTCACAGCCGCGCGGAGGGCTTCCCGTTGGTCCTCTCGTTGTGATGATTCACATGGCAAGCGTTTGGGTCCCGTTTACCAGTGAGTCGAAGGAAGCCATCGCGGATTACGATGAGATTCGCAAGGAGATGCGCCTCGCGCTCATGGAGTGCGGGCGCAAACTCGGGACCTATCTTCGGAAGCGTCAGAAAATGCGGCGCGAGGGCGAGCGCCGTGATGTCTTCGAGCGGTACATCGGTGAGATCGCCAAGGCGCTGCATGCGATTACCGGCGAGGATGCCCGGCGAATGTACGACGCACTGCTTGAGCAAGCGCGGGCGAAGACGCGAGTCGCAGATCAGCAACTCGACGAGGATGGTCGGGTTGTCAGGGAAGAGGAGGACTTTGACGACGAAGGCGTGATCGTTGTCACAAGTGCGATCGCACCTATCGAGACGGCAGCACCGATCATCGCCCCTGATTTTGAGACGGCTCTCGCAGGCAAGTCGGCGACACCCAAGCCCACTTCCAAGTCCACTTCCAAGTCCACTTCCAAGTCCACCTCGACGTCGGCGGGCACAACAGCACCCGCGACGAAGAGTCTCGAGTCCCAACGGTCTGGTCCTGTCATCGTGACCAAAAAGGATCTCGCGGCGCGACGTGATGCTGACACAACCAGTGGACCCGGTAAGAAGCCTTTTGCGGACGATGATCCGCGCCTGTTCTGAACGCGCGATCAAAGGAGCACCTCATGGCAAAGAAAACAACAACTCCCGCACCTCGCGCGAATTCGATTTCCGCAGCGATGGAAGGTCGAATCAAGGCGCGCGACGCGGCAACGCAGCAGAAGATCCTCGCACTCGCAACAGAGATTGCCCGAAGATCACTCAGTGGGCACGAGCCGATGGTTCGGATCCCAGCGCGAACCAAGTCGAACACGATTTGGAACAAGAAGCGCGGCATCCTCGAGATGGGTGACGCTGCGGCGGAACGCCCACTTTTCGACTTAAAAACCGCAAAGCAGTTCATGCAGACGATGCTGCACGCAAGCACGATCAAGGATCTGATTGAGGCACAAAAGACGAGTTCGCTCCGCGGTGTTTTTTACAAAGCGAAGCACACCGTCGCAGGAACCAAAGAAAATACCTTCGACACGCAGGATGAATCTGACCCGATCCTCGAGGACCTTGAGGTCGCGCTCGGCGCTCTCCGCGAGGAGCTCCACGTGTTTGCAGAAAACCGTGGTTCAATGGTCGGCAATATCACGATCGTGGATCGTGGCGACGAAATCGATTGTCGACGTATGGGCTCGGGCGGTTATGCGTTGCCATCGATTGTCGAGCCAGACATCATCCAATTCAAGAAGTGCGAGGCAAAGTTTGTGTTGCACGTCGAGAAAGGTACGGTCTGGAATCGCTTCAACGAAGATCGATTTTGGGAGAAGCACAATTGCATTCTCACGCACGGCGCGGGGCAACCTCCGCGTGGATGTCGGCGGCTTCTCCAGAGGCTGAGTCAGGAGCTCAATCTGCCGATTATCTGCGTGCTCGACAATGATCCTTGGGGGCACTACATCTACAGCGTCATCAAGCAGGGCTCGATCTCGTTGGCATTTGAGAGTTCGCGTTTGGCGATTCCGAAAGCGAAGTTTCTCGGCATTCGCGCGAAGGATTTCCGAGAATGCGGTCTCGATGATGCGGTGAAGATTGATCTCACTGACAACGACATCAAGCGCGCAGGTGAGATTGCAGCCTACCCATGGTTTGAAAGTCACAAGGGTTGGCAACGCGAGATTGACGGCCTCCTGAAAAACGGCTTCAAGATGGAGGTCGAGTCGCTCATCACCAAAGATATCTCCTACGTGAGCGAAACCTACGTACCAGAGCGCCTCAAGGCGAAAGACTGGTTGGAGTAACGCGCGAACACGGTCGCGTTAGTGCTCGATCGATTCAGCGCGACGGAAGAGGCGGTCGAGTACCGTCTTGCGTGCGACGTCGTCCGCGCCTTCTGTCTGGCTCGCAGTTGGTCCGGCAACCGGAAGCCGGACCGTGAAATCGCTCCCGCGGCCGGGCTCGGAGTGAAGTTCGATCCGACCTCCATGCTCCTCGACGATGCGACGAGTGACGGCGAGTCCGAGGCCCGTCCCGCCCTTTCGGCCGGTGACATAGGGTCTAAAAATTTCGGCATGCCTTTCCGCGGGAATCCCGGGACCCGTGTCGATCACATGGATGGCGATCTCCTCGGGCTCCAGAGTCTTCGAAGCCCTTTGGACTTGCGGTACAACGCGTTCGAGCCTGATGAGGAGTTCCCGTCCTGGTGCGTCTACGCTTCCCATTGCTTGTGTCGCATTGATCATCAAATTGAGCAGCGCCTGTTTCACGAGCGCGGGGTCTACGCGCGCAACCGTTGCAGTCGCGGGGAGGTCGGAGCGCAGTGTGACTTGTTGGAGCAAGCATTGCGGACGGTAAAAGTCGACGAGTTCTTCGATGATCTCGCGGAGATCGCACTCGATGGGCGCGAGTTTGATGCGGCCGGCGAAGCGCAGAAAGTCGTTAAGGATATTGGCGAGCCGGGTCGATTCACGACTGACGGTTTCTACTCGGCGGACAAGCATCAAACGTTCATCTTCGGGAAGCGCAGATTCGCTGATCGCCTCACTCGCAAGTTGTACGTTCAAACCAATCGTTGAGAGCGGATTCTTGATCTCGTGCGCAAGCCCTGCAGTCAACGCACCGAGTTCAGCGAGTCGCTCTTGACGCCGCGCGCGCGCCTCTGCGGCGCGCAGGCGCACGATTCGCCGTGTGATGGCGCTCGCGGCAACCAACAGCGCAAGTGCGCCGCCGACGAGTCCGCCGATGAGGAAAGATGCCCACTCCATGACAACGAGCGTATCAAGTGAGGCAGATGAACCGCGGCGCGTGGGCTTTAGCTCGCGGTGCGTGGGCTTCGGCTATTCGGCCGCTCGGCCGGCGGTACGCGCGAGCCGAGTGACTTCGCGTGTGTTGCTGACCAGCCTTTGTCCCCATCATTCGCTGAGTACGACACGCGCTCTCCATCGCGGAGTGCGCGGAAACCCTCGTGCTGCTCGATCACCGAGAAGTGCACGAAGATGTCCTGTCCCTCTGGTCCAACGATAAAGCCGAACCCTTTACGGGCGTCGAACCACTTGACAACCCCTTCGACCTCACTGAGCGTCTGCGTTTCTGCCATCACCGGGCTCCATCATGATCATCGAGGAGCTTGCGCTCCCGTGGTTCGAACTAGCGGGGACGAGCCCGCAGGTTTATTGTGCGTCCGGATTGCCGAAGGTGCAAGCGCAACCCAATCTTCACGGCGGAAACCTTGAAAAACAAACGCGGGAGCGGCGAATTGTGCCGCTCCCGCGTGGAGCTTTTTAAGCGTAAGTGCTGCTGTTCCGAGCACTTCACGTCGAGTTGACTCAGACTCGCGCAGTGGCCTCTGGCGCTGGGAGCATTGCCTTGCGCGAAAGTTTGATGCGGCCGTTGTCGTCGATGTTGATCACCTTCACGGTGACGACGTCGCCAACCTTGACCTGCTCATCGACCTTCTTGACAAAGCCGTGGGCAAGTTCGCTGACGTGAACCATGCCGTCTGTGCCTGGCGCGAGCTCAACGAAGCAGCCGAACTCCTTAATCGCCACGACTTTGCCGGTGTAGACCGCGCCGATGCGGATCTCCGCACCGAGGGCTTCGACCGCAGCCTTGGCCTGCGCAGCCTTTTCAGCATTCGAGCATGCGATGAAGACCGTTCCGTCTTCCTCGACATTGATCGTGGCGCCGGTGGCCTCCTGAATGCCGCGAATCGTCTTGCCTCCCGGTCCGATGAGCTTGCCAATCTTCTCCGGATCGATCTTGACGATCGTGATGCGCGGAGCAAGCGGGGAAATGTCGGCGCGGGGAGCCGCGATGACCTTCTCCATCTCGGCGATGATGTGCAGTCGGCCTTCCTTTGCCTGGGTAAAAATCTTCTCGATCTCGGCGACGGAGAGGCCCCGCGCCTTCAGGTCAAGCTGGATTCCAGTGATGCCCTCGCGGGTGCCGGAGACCTTGAAGTCCATCTCGCCGAAGAAGTCTTCCTCACCAATGATGTCGGTGACGTGGGTCACCTTGCCATCAGTGTCGGTGAAGCGTCCGACCGAGATTCCAGCGCAGGTATTGCGGATCGGGACGCCTGCGTCCATGAGCGCGAGGCAGCCACCGCACACGCTCGCCATCGACGACGAGCCGTTCGACTCAGTGATGTCGCTGACAAGGCGAATGGTGTACGGGAAGTCTTCGCTGGTCGGGAGGATGCCAAGGAGCGATCGCTCGGCGAGCGCGCCGTGACCGATCTCGCGACGGCCCGGTCCCATGATGCGGCCAGCTTCGCCGGTGCAGAAGGGTGGAAAGTTGTAGTGGAGGTAGAACTTCTTCGCGTATTCAGCGAGGAGGCCATCGACGATTTGCTCGTCCTTGACAGTGCCGAGCGTGCAGGTGACAAGCGACTGCGTCTCTCCGCGCTGGAAGAACGCAGAGCCGTGCGTGCGTGGGAAGACCTCGACCGACATGTCGAGGTCGCGGATTTGATTGAGCTTGCGGCCATCGGCGCGGATGGAGTGCTGGGCCACGAGGTAGTGCGTGACCTTCTTCTCAAGAATGCGGAACGCTTCTTTTGCCTGCTTCAACTTCTTCTCAGCGGCCATGTGCTCGGAGTAGCTGATGCCTTCTGGAATCGCGAAGTGACCCTTGAGAAGCTCGCCCTTGATCGCATCGACCGCGGCGTTGCGCTCCTTCTTCCCGTGGATCTTGCGTGCCTCGACCAGGCGGTCGTAGGCAATCTCTTTCACCTTCTTGGTGATTTCGTCGCTCGGGGTCGTAAGTTCACCCATGCGAACAGCCGGCGCGCCGCACTTCACGCGAAGTTCTTCGATCATTTCGAGGATCGGCTTGATGCCTTCCTCGTAACCGAAGTTGATCGCGCGGACCATCGTGGCCTCGTCGACTTCGGCGGCGCCGACTTCAATCATGTTGATGCCGTCCTTGTGTCCGGACAGCACGAGATCGAGATCGCTGAATTCCATCTGCGCCTGGGTCGGATTCACGACAAAGCGTTCGCCTTGTTCAGTGATGATGCGGCCAACGCGAACCGTTGCGACCGGGCCTTGGTAGGGCGCATCGGTGATGTAGAGCGCGGCGGACGCTGCGGTGCAGGCGATGACGTCCGCGTCATTCTGTCCGTCATGGCTCATGACCCATGCTTGAAGCTGAATCTCGTCGCAGAAGCCATCGGGAAAGAGTGGGCGGATCGGACGATCGATCATGCGCATCGTCAAAACTTCCTTCTCATTCGGCTGGCCTTCACGCTTGCGGAAGCCGCCGGGGAACTTGCCCGCAGCACCGGTTTTTTCGCGGTAGTCGCAGGTGAGTGGGAAGAAGTCGATACCCATGCGGGGATCGGCGCGGACGCAGGTCGCAAGGACGCAGGTTTCTGCGTAGGTTGCCATGACCGAACCGCTTGCAAGTTTGGCAACGCGTCCGGTTTCAAAGCGGAGCGTGCGCCCGCCGATGGTCTTCTCAACGATGGTGACTGGCATAGAAATCTCCTGATGCCGCGAAGATTCGCGGGATGGGCGCTTCGTGCGCCCGGTTTTGGGGAATTGAAAAGTTGTGGAGCGCCGGAGTCATATCAAAGACACAACTCCGGCGCGTTGCGCCGCGGATGCGGGCGTGCATGCGTGCGGACGAGCCGCGACAAATCAGCACATGCGACCGCGATCGCGGCGCGTGAACGATTACTTGCGGAGGCCGAGCCGCTTGATGAGGCCGAGGTAGCCTTCGCGATTGGTGGACGCGAGGTACTTCAGCAGGCTGTTGCGCTTGCCGACAAGCAGCAGCAAACCGCGGCGGGACGCGTGGTCCTTCTTGTGTGCGCGGAAGTGGTCCTGCAGTTCCGCGATGCGCACGGTGATAGCCGCGATCTGCACTTCGGTGGAACCGGTGTCGGTGGCATGGTGACGGCTGGCTTCGACGATCTGGTTGCTCATGATTTTTCTTTCAAGCGGCATTCCCGCCGCCAATCTCCTACGGGTTGAAGAGGATCGGAGAGGATACAGGAGGCTGCATGTCTGACGCAAGGGGGATGAAGGGTGAGTCGTCGGACTGAGGGAAGTGGTTCTCGGAACCTTTCTCGTCCTCGCCCAATACCCGGAGCCGTGAGGACTCAGGCTTTGTCTATTCTCCGCGCTTCGCCCTTCCGATGCCCGACGAGGATGCCATGACTGTAACTGCCACGATGCTTGAAACCAAGACCGCCGAGTACCTCGCCGAGGCGGCGAAGATCGAGGAGGGCGGCGGTCTATCGGGGATCGAGCGCCAACATCGCAATGGTCGACTGACCGCGCGTGAGCGGTTGGCGCTGCTTGCCGATGCGGGTGCGAGGTCGATGGAATGCGGGCTCTTCAGCGCGTGGGGGATGTACCGGGAGTACGGCGGTGCGCCGTCCGCGGGCGTTGTAACCAGCATCACTGAGGTCGATGGCAGGCTGACGATGGTGATCGCCAACGACGCGACCGTGAAGGCGGGTGCGTTTTTTCCAATGACCTGCAAGAAGATCATTCGTGCGCAGATGATCGCAGAGCGCGCACGATTACCGTTGCTCTATCTCGTCGACAGCGCAGGAGTTTTTCTCCCACTCCAAGAGGATGTTTTTCCCGACACCGATGACTTCGGTCGCATCTTTCGCAACAACGCCGTGATCAGTGCACAGGGAATTCCGCAGATCGCCGCGATCATGGGAAACTGCGTTGCAGGTGGCGGCTATCTGCCTGTGCTGTGTGACACGCTTCTCATGACTGAGGGTAGTGGTCTTTATCTCGCAGGTCCCGCGCTCGTAAAGGCGGCGATTGGGCAGGAAGTTTCGAGCGAGGAACTCGGTGGCGCGGAGATGCACGCACAGATCTCCGGGACCATCGATTTCCGCGAAAAGGATGATCCTGCGTGTATCAGCCGATTGCGTCGAGTTTTTTCTGCGGTGCGAACAGCTCCGCCGAAAGCAAGAGCGCCATTTGCGGTGGTTGAACCGCAGCGGCCGAGCGCGGATGTCGCCAAGGTTTTTCGCAGCGAAGCTGGTTCGCAATACGACATGGTGGAACTTCTCTCCTGCATCGTCGATGCGGATAGTTTCGACGAGTATCGCCGCGAGTTTGGCTGTTCTCTTGTGTGCGGCTATGCGCGCATTGGTGGATTTCCGTGCGGCATTGTCGCGAATCAAAAGAAGTTGACGCAGCGGAAACTGCCCGGCGGCAAGGCCGGACCATCGAGCGCGACAAACATGCCCGCGGTCATTTATGACGACAGCGCCGACAAGAGCGCGCGATTCATTATGGACTGTAATCAGAAGGGCATTCCGATCATCTTTGTGACCGACACCACAGGGTTCATGGTCGGGCGCGATAGCGAGCAAGGTGGAATCATCCGCGCGGGTGCGAAGATGGTGAACGCCATGGCAAACTGCGTCGTGCCCAAGATTTCGCTTGTAGTCGGTGGTTCATTCGGTGCTGGGAATTACGCGATGTGTGGACGCGCATTCGATCCCTTGCTCACACTCGCGTGGCCCGGGGCACGCTTTGCGGTGATGGGTGCAGCACAGGCTGCGGGGACGCTGCTTTCGATTGATCTCGCAGCCCGGGAGCGGAAGGGCGAGAAGGTCGATGATGTCATGCGCAAGCAATTGCTCGACGCCATCACGGCGAGTTACACCGAACAACAAGACATTCGCTACGCGGCAAGCCGCGGTTGGGTTGATCGCATCATCGATCCGAAGGACACGCGTGATGAACTCGTCCTTGCGCTCGCCGTGGCTGCGCAGGCCCCGATTGCGCCGACAGGTTCATTCCGCACCGGAGTGCTTCAGACGTGAGCATCATCCGCGTCGGCGACGACTGACAACGAGTGCCGCAGCGGCCAATAGAGCGAATGGGCCGGGCGTCGGAACGGTGGCGAACTCGATCTCGAGTCGCGGAACAATTCCGCCTTCTGCTCCGCTGTCCGCGCTGTCGAAGCGTCGTGCCGTGCCCGCGGCCGACTCGTCGCCGAGGATGAACCAACCGAGATTCTGCGACGGATTCTGCGCGAAATTGCGCACATCATCGAGAAGCCCGGCCGAAGTCCAGGTGTAGAGCCCGAGCGCCTGTGTGGCGACGGATGCGCTTGCGGTCGTCGCGAAGTCGCCACCGACGATCTGCCACGGAGTTCCGCCGCCTGCTCCGTCGGAAGTCGAGTGCGTCCACGTGCAGTCGCCGATGAGCGTTGGTGCGCCGAGGCTTTCAGTATCTGTTGGATCGGTCGCGCCTGTCGTCCAGCCTTGGAGGGCTCGGTGGAGCGATACCGAACGTGCGAGACCAGACGAATTCGCTTGGCTGAGGTTCATGATGAGGCGCACGGAAGTGATCTCGGCGCCGTTCGGGAGTACCGCGGCGACATCGAAATACGTCAGCGCACGTCGGACGAGGTTTTGGTTCGTTCGGCCCGCAAAGAGGTAGCGACCGGCGCCATTCGCGGCGTTGCCGTCATTCGACTCATACAGCGTGGCGTCACGCGTGGCAAAGATGGACACGGTGTCAGCGTGCGCCATGCCAGCAAACGTCGTCGCCGTCGCGATCATGCCGCCGAGAAGCCTGTCAACGCCTGCCGTTCCGCTCATATCTGTCCTCCGCGCGATAGCCTGTCAGGGCTTTCCGCTTCGGCAAGGCAACGGAGGTCGAAACATGCAGAAACTTGTCATCGCCACATCGAACCCGCACAAGGTAGACGAGATTTCTGCCGTTCTCGGACAACTCGGGGTGCGATGCGCTCCGCTTGGTCGCACCGACATCCCGGAGCCTGTGGAAGATGGTGCAACGTTTGAAGAAAATGCGCGCATCAAGGCCGTCGCGTACGCCCGTGCATTGGGTGCCATGGTGCTCGCCGACGATTCTGGTCTTGAGGTGGATGCGCTCGGTGGCGCGCCTGGTGTGCATAGTGCGCGATACGCCGGTCTTGGCGTGACACGCGCGGAACGAGATGCTGCCAACAATGCGCGGCTTCTCGAGGAACTTCAAGGTGTGCCTGATTCCGCGAGAGCTGCGCGCTTCGTGTGTGTGCTTTGTATCGCTGATGCGTCGGGTGTGATCCATGCGGAGACGAGAGGGCACTTTGAAGGTCGCATCGGACATAGGCCGCGTGGATCAAACGGATTCGGCTACGACCCACTGCTTGTTCTCGCCGACGGTCGGACCAGTGCCGAACTCACCGAAACTGAGAAGAATGCGCGCAGTCACCGTGGCGAAGCACTACGAGCACTTTCGAAGTTGCTGCGATAGCGTGCGCTGCGCGCATCAGGATTGCGCGTCTATATCCCGTCACGAATGATGCGGCGCAGGCCATCATCAAGCCGGAAATACTCGAGACGAAGGCGTTCGCCCACTGATCCGAGCCACGGCGCACGCCCGGCGTGGCGATCGATTCGTCCAAGGGCGTCGCGAACGTCATCGAGCGTTGCGTGCGGATGGCCGCGTGCGGCGGCGAGTGCGCGCGCAGTCCAAGCGGTGCATGCGATGTTGAGAACAAGCGCTTGGAGTCCACGCACCGCGGGCCAGCCGTAGTAGCCCGCACCCCACGCGCGATTTCCGAGAATCGTCGCGCGCGCATAGCGCGTCAGTAGTTGGTCAATCGCATCGCGATCGGGGCTCTCTGTGAGCGCTGGAATCGCGGAAATTCGCGCAAAATCAGTACCAACGAGGAGTCCCTTCGCGACCGGCGGCACAGCGCCCTTGCCTCGCGTGAATGCTCGACTCGCGAGAAGTTGCGTAAGCACAGTGCGCCATCGGCCTTTCGTCTTCGCGGTGCCAACCTGTACATCCTCAAGGCGCGCGTAGACCGCCTGTCGGAGCAGCCGGACTTGCTTGGGAAGTACGGTCTCTACGGGCAGGTGTTCGAGCTCACCCGGTACCGCATTGACGAGCACGTTGACAAGTTCCCGGAAACGCGTCGCTCGAACTTCCGCAAGCTTCGCACGTCCGAGGCTCGCGGCGATCCAAGCGAGACCATCAAAGCGGTCCCGCATCACAAGGTCGTCGCGCGAGAGCATGCGATCGAGCAACTGCGCGAGCGCATCAAGTTCACCATCTTTCGCGGACATCGCATCCGCAAGCATCGCTGTGTAGGTTGCCGCCCGTGTCTCTGGGACAGCACGACTCATGCGATCAATCTCATTGATGTGCGACCGGAGTTCCGCACCCTTATTTTCGCGCACACTTTGGCATGCAAAACTGATACCCACTCGTGTGCGCGCGTCATCCGGAACAAGGACAAATGGAAAGAGTTGACAAGCGATGGGCTTCTGCGCGAAGCCAAACTCCTTGTGAATCCTGCAGAGTCCGTCATCGAGGAGGAACACGCAGGCGCCGTCGTCGCGTTGGCGGAGATAGGTTGTTCCGCGGAACTCGCTGGTGACAGCATGGCCGAGTCGAGCTTCCCACTGTTGGGCCCGCAGCGTGTCGAGATCGGCAGGTCGAAGTTGGACGGTGAAGTCACGGCAGCAGTTGCCACAGCCATGACAGCTGTAGCGCTGCTGTTGAACTGGAAGCACGAGGATGGGAAGTGCCATCGTCACCGAGTCGAGGGTACGCGCTTGAGCCTTCGCGCGCACCAGAGTGCGCCAAGGATGCCGAGTGGAATGGTGACAATCGCCTCGCTCGCACTCTCAAGGAGCGCGAGTTGTGACGTGAGCGCATCAAGGCCTTCGCCCGTTTCGGAGGCAGTGACGACATAGGGTGCGACGAGCGCGACAAGCCCTTCTCGCCAACCGATGCGGCCGAGAGGGTTTCCCGCACCAAGGATGGCAACCGCCGCGAGCAGGGCTGCTTGTGCGGGGCCGAGTGTGACGCCGACGATCTTCGCGGCCGCCCACATGCGCAGGCCCCACATCGCGAGATCGACCGAGCGAATCGCGAGGCCTTCGGCAAGCATTGTGGGCGAGTGCAATACGCGTTCGCCGCCCTTCAAAAAACGTCTCAGCGCGGGGATACGACCAATCATGATCGTTGCAGCTGAACCGAGCACGAGACATGCGCCGTAGGTGGCGAACCAGAGAAGGTCGAGCGAGAGTTCCTCGCGGCCAAGCTTGATTTGAACGACGCCGGCAGCAAGTGCAGAGCCGAGTGAGCCAAGGGTGACGATCGCAACGCCCGCGATCCATGCGGCGAGGTCGGTCGCCGGTAGACGCTCGACCCGCCAATGAAACGCGCATCGGAGTGCGAGCCCGAGCCGCACCGGTGCGTAGTTGAAGAGCGAGGCCATCAGATTGACCGCTTGCATTTCGATGTGGCCAAAGCGGCGAATGGGCTTGGCCACCGAGCGGAACACAAGTCCTGAGCAAAGGATCGAGACAAACGTTGCGCCGATGAGGACCCCAACAAGAGCGATTGGCGCCGCCCGGAGTTTGGCAAGGCCATCGCCGCCGTCGGCCCACGCTCGCTGCGCGCACCACGCAATCAGTACGCAGCCGAAGACGAACCCTACAACCTGAACCGCCATGCGGTACGTCGATGGTCGTTTGGAGGGCTCAGGCGCGGCTGCGGCGTTCACGCGCGCGAGTGTATCGCCCGTGCGGTCCGGCGCCGTTCGCGCCAGAGTACGACGAAGACCCGCAGACCATCCTTCATGCGGATCTTCTTACCCTCATCAAAGGATCGAGGTGTGTAGCGCACAGGAACTTCGCGTACCCGCAGACGCGTCCGTGCCGCAGCGGCGACGATCTGTGGCTCGATACCGAACCGCTCTTCGTCGAGTTGGGGCAGGATGCTTCGCATCGCGGGAATAGTGAAGAGTTTCAGGCAGCACTCCATGTCATGGACTTTGAGCCCAGTCATGATGTTGCTTGCAAGCGTGAGGAATCCATTGGCGAGTCGATGCGCCATGCGCTTTAGTCCGGGCTGGGTCGCGCTCCATCGGTTACCAAGCACGATGTCTGCGTCACCCGCGATCACCGGGGTAAGTAGCGCAGGAAAGTCGGCCGCTTCGTACTCAAGATCTGCATCTTGGATGAGAATCGCATCGTCGGCCGACGCCAGTTCGAGTGCACGCGCGAAGCCCGTTCGAATAGCGGCTCCTTTCCCGCGATTTTTCGGGTGGAAACCAACCAGCGCGTCGCCCCTCGTGCCTAGACCGCGCACCGCCTCGACGGTTGAGACATCCGATCCGTCGTCAATCAGCACCACTTGGCTCGTCCAACCTGCTGGGAGTGCAGCACCGCGCGCTCGAGTGACCGCCGCGACGAGCGTATCGGGCTCGTTGTAGACGGGGATCACGACGAAGAGAGTGGGCATCAGTTCGTTCGCGCGAGAGCGCGGCTCAGCTCTGGGAAGGCGTGCCGCCGATGGCGCTGCGCATCTGCGTGTCGGCAGTGAGATTCTGCATGCGGTAGTAGTCCATCAGCCCGAGTTTGCCGCTCCGAAGTGCCTCAGAGACAGCCCTTGGAATCTCCGCCTCAGCGAGCACAACAAGTGCGCGGTTCTTCTGTGCCTCAGCCTGATACTCAACATCTTGAGCAACAGCGAGCGCGCGGCGTTGCTCTGCCTCCGCTTGGAAGCGCTTCGTGTCAGCCTCTGCCTGCGCAGCTTGCAGTTGCGCACCGATATTCTCACCAACATCGATATCCGCGATATCAATCGAGAGGATTTCGAACGCGGTTCCGGAGTCGAGCCCCTTGGCAAGCACCGTTTTCGAAATGCGATCAGGATTCTCAAGCACGCTCTTGTGATCTTGTGCTGAGCCGATCGTCGAGATGATGCCCTCGCCAACGCGGGCGATGATCGTCTCTTCAGTGGCACCACCGACAAGCCGGGCAATTGCGGTGCGGACTGTGACGCGAGCCTTCGCGCGAAGTTGAATGCCGTCCTTTGCGACAGCATCGATGGTCTGTTTGCCGGATTGTGGGCTTGGGCAGTCGATGACCTTTGGGTTCACGGATGTCTGCACTGCGTCAAGGATGTCGCGGCCAGCGAGGTCGATCGCCGTCGCGCGGTTCCATGGAAGCTCGATGCCGGCCTTGTCGGCGGCGATCATCGCGGCCACAACGCGGCTGATGTTGCCACGGGCGAGGTAGTGAGCCTCCATCAGATCGGTGGAGACATCGAGACCCGCCTTCTTGGCGCTGATGCGGTTGATGACGATGAGGTCTGGCGGGACCTTTCTCAGCCGCATCATGATCAGGTCGAGCATGCCAACGCGTGCATCGCTAAAAAGCGCTTGCACGTAGAGCTTAAGCACGCCAAGCATCGCGAAAAACAGGAACAGTCCGAGTAGGCCCAATACGCCGAGGACAATCCAAAGTAGGACGGTGCCAGGGGTAACAGCTTGTGCAAGAGTCATCGTCATCGTTCAATCTCCAAGGGCGGGGTTCACCCGTTGTTGTGGAAGGTAGCAGGGTCTTGCGGCGTCCGCGGACGCACGCGCAGTTGGCCGTCGCGGATTGAGATCACCTCGATCGGGGTCGCTGCGTCGATCAGGTTGCCTTCGGCGCTTGCGTCGAGTCGTCGGCCATCGATGCGGACGAAGCCGGATGGTCGAAGCGGTGTGATCGACTCTCCAATCGCGCCGACTGGGGGAAGCGCGATCGAATTCTCGAAGATTCCCGAGCCGGTGCGCGCGGGATCTGCGGTGGAGAGGACCATGCGGCGGCCGATTGGCGACTTTGTTGCGAGGCGAAGCCCGAGCATCAGCATGAATGGCGCGGCGAGGGCATAGAGCGCAAGCAGCGACATGCCCAGGGTGGGATCGTGCATGAATCCGAGTGTGACCGATGCGATCGCACAGAGCACGCAGAGGATCGCGAGGATGCCGCCACTTGGAATCACGAACTCAATGAAAAACACCCCAAACGCAGCGGCGCCGAGGAGGATCGATGCAATCAACGCGCCTGAGGATTCGTCGCCATTCATACGGTTTGCGTCCCTTCACGAGCAGAGGGCTCCACGATGACTGATGAGCCGAGTCTGCCGACCACGATGACGAGGGAGCCACGAGGGATGTAATCGCCGGTCGACTGCGCATCAAACAAATTGCCATCCAGTCGAATGCGACCGGATGGTCGGAGGTCACTATCGGCAATCGCCGCGCGTCCGGTTGCGGGGAGGGCCAGTTCGCCGCGCACGGGCGTGTCGTTCGCGCCAGCGATGGACGCAGAGAGAATGGCGCGTCGGAAGATGGTGGTTTCACGAAACCAACGCGAGGCGAACCAGGTGAGAATCGCGCCGACTGCAAGACCCGCGATGGTCGTTGTGGTCGCTGTGACGAGCGTGGCGCGTTCGCCTGCGCTGGTCGGATCGGAACCAGTGAAACTCGCGACAAGACCGAAGAGCACACAGATTCCACCGGCCAGTCCAACGAAGCCAGTTCCGGGGAGAATGAAAACTTCCACGCCGATGAGTCCGATTCCTGCGACCACCAGCAGAATTTCCCACCACTCCGCGAGGCCAAGCATGGATGGTGCACCCACAAGAAGGAGCAAGGCGGCAGCAGCGACTGCTGCAGCAACGCCGATGCCAGGATGAAGCGTCTCAATCACAAGCGCGACCACAAAGATCGCGATGAGAAGAATCCGAATCGGCCACGACACGAGCCAGCGCACAACCCCTTCCGTCCAACTCTCCGGGAAGCGCACCACCGATCGCGCTGCGAAGTAGGTTTGTAGTTCTGCATCATCTTTGACAAGTGCCTCCGCGAGGCCCCACCGAAGCGCCTCATTCGATTGCACGACAAGAAGGCGCTGTGCATCGTCGACCAACTCAACAATCTCCCATGCGCCGCGCTGGTCGGCGGTAAGTGGAAGCTCGGAGGGTGTGAGTGGCGTCTGCGCTGTTGGCTCCGCGGCTTGCGGGGTGGGCCTCGCCGCGAGTCTCGTCGGATCAAGGCCGAGAGTGTCAAGGTCGGCGCGATCTGCGAATCGTCGCGCACGGTCTGACACGCGCTCGATGAGCCACAGTTCGCGTTCGGTTGCCACGAATGTTTGCAGCAGACGTGGATCATCTCCGCGCCGCTCGGCGGAGGCGTCGAGCTCGTCGAGGAGCGGCGACTCCATCTTCGCGCGCTCGGCGGCGGGGAGCGGGGTTAAGCCGAATCCGGGAATGGCGACGATCGGAGCGGCATCGCCGAAGACCGATCCAGGTGAGACAACAATCTCCCGGCAGGCAAGGGCGATGAATGTTCCCGCACTGAAGGCCTTCGGATGAATCCAGGCCACGGTGTTTGCTGGTGCGTCGCTTCGGATCCGCAGACAGATGTCGATCATCGACGAAACTTGCCCGCCTGGCGTGTCGATTTCGAGAACAACCGCGTCGTAACCCTGCTCTCGGGAAGCGCGCAGTCGGCGCTCAAGCGACCAGAGGGTGACATCGTCGATTGGACCTGTGACCGGGAGAATCGCGACCCGTTCAGCTTGTCGCCCAGCGGGTACGGCAACAATCGCTTGCGTCGTCGCAGAGTTGGAGGCAGAGTTTGAGGCGGAGTTTGTGGCGGAGTTTTTGGCAGGGTTTGTGGTGGCGGCTTGCGAGGCATGCACCTTCGCAGGGGCGATGCACACAGTCGCACTGGTCAGAAACCAGAGCAACGCCCTGTGCAGAAACCGCGGGATCCCCTGTGTCACCGACATCGTCGCATCGTACGCGAACCACAAAAAGCACCGCGGCCGGCTTGGTGATAGACACCGAAGCCGACCGCGGAGGAAAGAGGGGGCCGATCACCCGAGGCGATCGGCAAGCTGAGGATTTAGTCCCACACGATGGTCGGGGCGCCGGCGGTTGAGACCGCGGAGATCACCGTCAGCCACGAATCGGCCTTGTTCGCGATCGCCGGATCTTCTTCAGCGAAGATGTTGTCCGGCGTACCTGTGGTCGATCCCGCAGCCGCAAAGGTCGTAATACCTTCTGGCTGGAACTTGTTCTCGAAGAGAACGTGGTTGTCGTTAAAGCAGACGTTGCCTTCCCACTGCTTGGCACCGCCGTGGATCTGCAGAGTCTTCGAGTTGTTGTAGTCAGCGGCGGCAAGGCTACCGTTGCGGACGCCGCGGTTCCCGAGCACGACGAAGCGCGAGTTCTTGGTGTCGCGCCACTCCTTCGCCTTGCGGTTGTCCGCGAGGTGGCAGGTTCCGTAGCTCGTGTTGCAAATCGCACCGAGGTCTGACCTCAGGTTGGTATCCCAGTAGCGATCGTTCGCCGCCGTGACGTCGTACGCGTCGAAGTTGTAGTTCGCCATCGCAAGCACGTTGGTGCTGACTTCGGCCGGGCTCACGAGCGACTGGGTATCGAACGCGTTCTGCATGATGCAGGCCGAGTACATGTTGCCGTGGGTATTGAGGGCGACGTTCTCAGCGCCGACGCCCGGGGTGGTACCAACGCGGTTGATGATACCGGGGGTTGGGTACACGCCGTTAAAGTCGAGTGAGAGGGTGATGAAGCCCTTGTGGACCTGCTGGATCTGGGTCGAGTCCTTGACGCGCTTCGCGGTCGCGCGGGCGCGGCCGAGGGCGGGCAGAAGGATCGCGAGAAGGAGGGCGATGATGCCCATGACGACGAGCAACTCGATCAGCGTGAATCCGCGCTTGCTGCGGGGGGATTTTTGAGTGTTCATGAATGGTCTCCGTGAGGAATCGAACTGTCGAATGATGGAATAAAACAAATACCTTCGCCGGATGGCGTTAGTTCGCAGGTGCCTGACCGTTCGTCAGAAGTTCTTTGGACTCGGTGAAGAGTGTCGCGGTGATGGCATGGGCCATGCAAAGCCAAGTGTCGCCGCCCTGGAGTGTTCCACCGCAAGCTGTCGAGGTGAAGATCGGCGTGTCGACCGTGAAGATGTTGTCCTTCTGGAGCAGCGAGGCGCCGCACTCAAACTGCACGGTGTCGGGGATGAAGCTGCGCTCGAGGGAGGTGTGGTTGTCGCCGTAGCAAATGTTGCCTTCCCAGGTGTCATCTGGCGCATGGAAGAGCAAGCTGTAGCTCTTCGAGTAGTTGTCGCCGGTGACCTTGCCCTTGAAGACGCCACGGTTTCCGAGCACCGGACGGGTGCCGTCAGAGCGGTTGCTCCAGTGGTACTTCTTGCGCTCGCCGATCAGAGCGAGGTGGGCGTACGAGGTGTTGCAGGCGTTCGTCGCAGCGCCGCCCGGGGCGGATTGAATGTTGGCGACGAAGTTCGGATCCCAGTGGACCGGACCAGCGGTCGCAGCAGGATTGATGATGGTGTAGTTGTACTCAGCCTTCTTGACGACCGGATTGGTCTCCACAGGCGAGATGATGACTTCCGGGGTGATGAAGCCCTTTCCGATCATCGCGCTGTAGAGGTTGGCAGTCTTGTTTTGAGTGACGTCCTCTTCGCCCTGGCCGGGGTAGTACACGCCGCCGACTTGGAGCCGACGGATCAGGCCCGGGATCGGGAGCTTGCCCTTCGGGTCCTGGTTGGCCCAGGTAAGGAAGCCCTTGTGGACCTGGCCGATGTTGGCCGCGTCGTTCAGGGTCTTCGCAGAGCGCTGCGCCTTGCTGAGTGCGGGAAGGAGCAGGCCGATGAGGAGGGCGATGATCGCCACGACGACGAGCAGCTCGACCAGAGTGAATCCGCTCTTCTTGTGCTTCATGAGAGGTCTCCTGAGAAGGTGAACCAACAAGGTTCACAGGTTGGGGAATGAGGCGGCGAGAAATAATCACGCCGATAACGGCTAGAGAAATCGAAGGGAGTGGAAGTACTCCTGCGATTGGCTTTCAGTTCTCGATTGCAGCCCCCCGATTGAGCGAGCGGAGCTCGCGCGCGTGGGTCAAATCAATCGACAACTGAGATGAGAGCTCGAGAAACCCGCCCTTCGTTTCGTACGGAGTTCCGCCATGAAGCACAAATGGCCACAACAGATAGGCAGGACCGCACACAGGGGCGTTGTTCACGAGCGCCGGACCAAGTCCCGAACTGAGTCCACGAAAAACATGAAGGACTTGGGCCATGAAGGACATGGGCCATAAAAGACTTGGGCCATGTAAGGACTTGGGCCAGCTGCGTCCGCCGTAGCGAGATACTCGCGAGGTCGATCCGTCTTCTGCGAATCATGTTGATTCTCAGGTCGGATCGCGGGCCGTTTCATGATGTCGCGTGGTAGCGCGCCACCAAGCACAGAGTGAACCCCTCGCGGACGCAGGATCGGGATGTCGGCGGTTGCGGCGGAAAGCGTCGGAGAGCCGACAAAGAAAGAAAGCAGGACGGTTTGAAGAGGGATCGAAGATGAACCCCGCCTCGAGATTTGCCGCAACCGTCATGAATGCATGGGCAGAGTAATACGAGCCACGAAGTTGTCAAGTTCCGGTCAAAGCGGAATTCCGGGAACAGGAATTTGTCGGAGGAAAAATCCCGACCAGCGCGGTGAGCCAACCGACCTGACGTTCGCTCTGTAGAGTGAGGCCAGCTCGAGGCTCGCCTCCCGGGCGACAGGCAATCGCCACCTCTACCCGAACAAATCATGTCGAACCCACACGCTGCCCTCGCCCATCTTGGAATCACCCTTCCCGCCGCTCCAAAGCCAGTGGCTGCGTATGTGCCCGCGGTGCGAACGGGGAACCTCATCGTGGTCTCCGGGCAGCTCCCGATGGCAAATGGCGTACTCCTCGCGACCGGGCCAGTGCCCTCGAAGGTGTCCATTGAGGAAGCTCAGAAGGCGGCCAAGCAGTGCGCGTTGAATGCACTTGCTGTCGTTGCTGACCAACTGGGTGGGGACCTCAGCAAAGTCAAGCGAATTGTTCGGCTCGGCGTTTTCGTCCAGTCGGATGACCGCTTCGATGGGCAGCCAAAGGTCGCAAACGGCGCGAGCGAATTTATGCAGGAGGTTTTTGGCGAAGCCGGGCGCCATGCCCGCGCTGCGGTGGGAACCAACGCGCTTCCCCTTGACGCGACCGTTGAGGTTGAGGTCATGTTCGAGGTCATGGTCGAGGTTGAGGGCTGAACCCGGCGACAGTTTTCCGACGACCAGTGCACTCGGCGGGGTGACGGAGTTGCGCAAGCGAGCTCTGTGCCTAGCGGAGCAGCACGATCACGAGCAGCACAAGATTGCCCACCGCAAGCGCGCCCATGATCAAAATTGCAGGCAGGCTTGCAAAAGAAGTCGTTGACTCCTTGCGAACGATCGCGACCGGCTCCTGCGCTGCGGTGTTGATCGCGGATGTGATCGTCGCGATATCAACAGCAGGTTTCGCGTGTTCTGGGTCTTTGCCAGCGATGACCAGTTCGAGGTCCGTGACGAGATCGCGCGCATTTTGATAGCGGTCGCGAGCGTCCTTTTTCATCATGGTTTCGATGATGAGCGCCGTCCCCGCCGAAACCTTTGGGTTGACATGGTCCGGCGGAACCAACGGGTCCTTGAGGTGGCGGTGCATGACCTGCGATGGCGTGGTGCCCTCGAAGGGGAGTTTGCCGGTGACCATGTGGTAAAAGGTCGCGCCTAGGCCGTAGATATCGGCTGGTGGTCCAATGTTGACGGAGCCGCGAATCTGCTCGGGCGAAATGTAATACGGAGTTCCGTAGGCGCGGCCAGACTCCGCCTCGGCAGCTTCCTTGTCGCTCATCGCGCGCGCCAGCCCAAGGTCGGCGAGTTTCGCGACGTTTCCTGTCGTCATCATGATGTTCTTTGGCTTGATATCGCGGTGGACGAAGCCCATTTCATGCGCGTGCTGAAGCGCGGACGCGACCTGGCGAATGATCTCAAGCGCCTCACGTTCAGGAACCCGCTTGCGCGCGACGATGCGGTCGTAAACGGTGTCGCCATCGACGTACTCCATCACGAAAAAGTGGTGTTCGCCCGATTGACCAATCTCGTAGGCGGCAACAATGTTGTTGTGCGACAACTTCGCCGCAGCGCGACCTTCGCGAACGAAACGTTCAATGAAGTTCTGATTCGCAGAGAACTTCTTGGGAAGCACTTTGATGGCGACGAGTCGGTCGAGCGAGACTTGCTTGGCGAGAAAGACAGTTGCCATCGCGCCAGCGCCGAGCTTTCGAATGATGCGGAAACCCGGAATCTGTTGGCTGGTTTTCACCGCTTCAATGTCACCGCGTAGCCGTTCCACTTGACGTTTCGTGAGGAACTCGCGCTCGACAAGCATCTCGGCGAGGGTCACGGGCGCAGATCCCGCGGAGCGCGTCTTCTGTTCCGAGTTGCACTGGTCGAGTTCCTCGTTACTCATGAGGCCGCGTTCGACCACAAGCTTTCCGAGCACGGTGTCAAAATTCGAGCCGCCACGTGAACCTTCATTCCCGGCATTTGAGGAACCGGGACTGCCCGGACTTTCGGGCTCGCCCACGATCCCGACGACTTTCGCTGGAGTGCGTGCTGCGGGGTTGGTGATGGGATCGGTCGGGTCTGGCAAGGCGAGGCCGATTGTGGATGCCGCTTCAGAGCGGTGACGGTTGGTCGGGAGAGAGCGAGGCGGGTTGCGTTGGAGCGTTTGGGAAGAGTCACCCAATCTGGGCTGATTGTCAATCCCGCTCGAGGCGCGGATCTTGCGGAGGGTACGCGGCGCAAGGGTTTGAGGACGCACGACGTACGGGCTTGGGCGTATCTTTCTCTCAGTGAACGTGATCGACGCACGCAGCGCACAACAATCTCCTCCGCGAGTGGCCGGGCTGGTCCTCGCGAGCGGATCACCTCGACGAATCGCCATGCTGCGTGATGCCGGTTTCGATCCCATAGTCGAGCCAGCAGACCTTGATGATGGAATGTTGACCCTTGGCGCCGTCGATGCACGGGAAGTCGCGCCAGCACTTGCGCACTTCAAGGCGCAGCGCGTTGTTGCCCGTCGCGCGGCGCGCGGCGCCGAACCCGCATGGGTGCTGGCTGCCGATACCGTTTGCGAGCGCGACGGCGCGGTGCTTGGGAAGCCGAGCGATATCGATGACGCCCGCAGGATGATCGGTTCGCTCGCACAGCGAGGCCATGGTGTGGTGACCGGCTGGTGTCTCCTCGGCCCGGATGGTTCGTGCCGGGTCGGGCGCGATGTCGCGTGGATTGTGATTGGTGCGCTGCCCGAGGCTGATTTTGAATTGTTCCTTGCGGAAGGTGCGTGGCGCGGGAAGGCCGGCGGCTACAACCTGCCGGAGGTCGTCGCGCGCGGATGGCCTATTCGCTGCGAGGGTGACCCGCAGACTGTTGTCGGGCTTCCCGTAGCGAAGCTCGAACCGATGCTGCGCGAACTTCTCGCGAGGCCGCAGTCATGAAGCCCCGCGAAGAGCAATTTGTTGCGATCACGCCTGGTCTTGATCCTGCGTTGGTCGGACGCGAACTGGGGCACTGGCACATGGTGTCCGCATGGCTCAGTGTGCCGATGGCGATCGGGATCGGCGCGTTGTTGTTGTGGTACTTCGTGCGACTTGGGCGGCCAAGCGTGCCGCGTGGGCGGCGTCGATTGCGTCGTGCGTCCATCGGGTTTGCGCTCGTCGGATTGATTCCGCTCCTCTGCGGTATCACGTTCGTTCACCCGCACGAGCAGCGGTTTGCGTGGGCTGCGAGTTGGGCGCTCGCACTTCTTGCACTCCTTGGCTGGTTTTCGATTGCGTTGGTCGACTTTCTGCTTGTTGCCCGCTCCGGACTTCGTGAGTACGACGAACTTCGCCGCAAAGCGATCGGCGTCGATCCCGATCAGAAACGTGCATTCAAAAAAGGTGTCGGTGCGCACGATGCGTAGTGCGCCGGGACCTCTTCCGAGGATCGTCACGCCGCTGAGTTGGCTTCTGGCGCGGTGCTTTGGCGCCGCGGTTTCTCGTCGAAACGCGCGGTTTGATCGAGGGACCGGCGTCGAAGCACTTGTGGTGCGCGATGTGCGCGTACCGGTGATCTCAGTCGGCAACATGACTGCGGGCGGAACTGGAAAGAGCCCCTTTGTCGCGCGGCTCGCGGACGAACTGATATCGATGGGTCGGCGTCCTGTGATCGCAATGCGTGGGTATCGCAGTCACACGGAGGCGAGTGGTGCGAGCACATCGGACGAGCAGCGTGAGTATGCGGTCTCTGCGCCAAATGCACTGGTCGTCGCTGATCCGAGGCGACGCGACGCGCTTGTTGTACGCCTTTCGCAAGAGGACTGTGCGAGCTGGCTTCGTGACGCGGTTGTCTTGCTTGACGACGGCTTTCAGCATCGCCAACTCTCGCGCGCGCTGGACATCGTTCTCGTCGACGCCACGCGGCCCGCGCTTGACGGCGATGTATTGCCTCACGGTTGGCTGCGCGAAGATGCGCGCGGCATCCGGCGCGCGAACTTCGTGGTGCTGACAAAGGCTGACGACGCAAATGAAGTTTCCTCAGCGACGGCTTTGGTGCGCACGCTGCGAGGCACAGATCCGGATGCGGTCTGCAGACACGTTTGGGATTCTGTTGAGGTCTATGAAGCCGGTCGGATGCGCATGGAGTCGCTTGCGTGGCTCGCGACGCAACGGACTGCGACAGCGTGTGGACTCGGAAATCCAAGCCATTTCGAACGCATGACCCGTCGCTTGAGCGCGGAACTCGTTCAATCATTGCGGGTGGGTGACCATCGCGCATTGGCGACTGCGGATATCGACCGCATGATGTCGTCGCTCGGCGGCGGTGCGGTATGTGTGGTGTCTCGAAAGGACTTCGTCAAGTTCGACGCGATCCCGACTTCGGTGATGGTTGTGCCGAGACTCGCGATCAGTTTCGCCGAGCACGAAGCCGGTCTTCTCGCACTGCGCACGGCACTTCGCGCGGCGATTGTTGGCTCATGACCCGACACATGCGCGCGTCATGCGCGCGTGCTACCGAGCGAAGCGTTCGCGTGCGCGTGTGATGGTGTCGTAGTCGTTGTAGGGACGACCGTTCACGATCTGTTGACGATCGTACGTGCGAATCGTCGCACTCTCCGACACGCGCATGATGGCGTCGCGTTCCGTGCCGAGTGTGTCATCGTTGCGTGCGTTGAACTCCGCGGTCGCGCCGGCGACGAGCGAGGCAGACACTCCGCTCCGGCTTGGGACGAAGGAGGTCGGCGCGTTTGTGCAGCCGCTCGACGCGAAAATCGCGGTCGAGGCGGCGATGGGGCCGAGAACTCGAATACCAATCTTCAGGTTGTCCACGCGTTGTCCTCCATCGCGAACGTGCCACGCGTCTGGTCGGATGCAAGTCTGATGGCAGGGGAACGCTTGCGCGATTCGTTTTTTGCCCTCACAGACCGAACTGCGTTCCCTCGGAGGAGTGGTCCCGTGCGCAATCTCCGATCAGTTCTTGACTTCCGATACCCGCTCACCGCATACTCGCGGACTTCCCTGAGTAAATGGTCCCTTCATACGGCCGGGGCCGGCCGAGGTGCAAGATGGCAACGACAACGAAGAAAGATCTGATCGAGCGTGTCGCGCAAGACACGGAACTCTCGCGCACGGACGTCCGTCGCGCAGTGCAGAGTTTTCTCGAGCATGTAATCGATGAACTCGCGCGCGGCAATCGCCTTGAGTTTCGCGACTTCGGAGTGTTTGAGATTCGCGAACGCGCGGGGCGCTTGGCCCAGAATCCGAAAACGCTTGAGCGCGTTGCGGTTCCGCCGCGCAAGAGCGTGCGCTTCAAGGTTGGTCGACTGATGCAGCAGTCACTCGAAGATGGCCAGGTGGTCGTTTCGCGTGCAGGTGCCGCAGAGGAATAATCGCGCGCATTGGTGAAGTCGCTGCGTGACGCGCGTGAATGCGTCGCGTGACTATTCAGGCGAGCATCGACCGTGTAGGCTCTGCGTTGTGAGCGACGAATCATCGAACATGTTCGGCGGAGCAGGAGACGACGGTCCTCGACGCGGTCGCGGCGCGCGACGCGGGCGTGACCACGCCCAATCGGAATCGCAGCGTCGTGATGTCGCAGCATTGTTTGGCGCGGAGCCTCCGGTCGCGATTGAGGCTGAGATGGGCCTCATTGGCGCGGTGCTGTGGGATCCGAAAATGATCGGCGATGTGATCACGGTCGTTCGGAGCGGCGATGATTTTTCGATGCCGCGCCACGGGCGCATCTATGACGCGATCATTGAGATTTACGAGCGACACGCGACGATCGACATCGTGCTGCTGAACCAACTGCTCGTCGATCGGAATCTCGTTGAAGCCGTCGGTGGTCTCGACTATCTGGTGCAATTGGCGGAGGGAGTTCCGAGTGCGGCAAACGCTGTGCATTGGGCGCGCGTGGTTCGCGAAAAAGCAACGACGCGTGAGCTTATTGCAGCAGCGGGCGAGATTCTCGAAGAAGCGCATTCGTCCCGACAGCCCGCACAGAACATGCTCGAGAGCGCGGAGCAGAAGATCTTTCGAATCGCTCAAAAGCGGGAGAGTGGAACGATCTCGACCGCCAGTGAGCTCGTCAATGAAACGATGCGGCTCATCGAGGAGAGCGAAGGCAAAGGGTTCATGGGCGTTCGCACGGGCTTTTCAGAGCTCGACGAGATGACCAACGGACTTCAGCGCGGCGAAATGATCATCCTCGCTGCGCGGCCTTCGATGGGAAAGACTGCGCTCGCACTCAATCTGCTCGAGCAGGTCGCCCAGCACGGAACGCCTGCGGTGATGTTTAGTCTTGAGATGGGCAAACAGCAACTGATTCAGCGCATGTTGTGTGCTCTTGGGCAGATCGATAGTCAGAAGATGCGTCGCCACATGCTGGGTAGCGACGATTACCGTCGGCTGATGGCGGCCTGCGGCGAAATCTCTAAGTTGCCCATGTTTATTGATGACACGCCCGGACTTTCGCTTCTCGCGATGCGGTCGAAGGCGCGTCGATTGAAGGAGCGATATGGCATCGGCTTCATCGCGATCGACTACTTGCAGCTCATGAGTTCTGGAACTCGTGTCGAAAGTCGGCAACTTGAGGTCAGTGAGATTTCTCGAGGTATCAAGGCCATGGCGCGCGAGCTCGATGTACCTGTGCTGTGCCTCTCGCAGTTGAATCGTGCCGCTGAGCAACGAGAGGGTCACCGGCCGCGCATGAGCGATCTCCGCGAGTCTGGCTCGATCGAGCAGGATGCGGACGTGGTGGCGATGCTCCACCGCGAGGATTACTACCACCGCGGCGACCCAAACTGGGCCGACGAGAACCCTGACAAGGTTGGTACGGCGGAGCTGATTTTGGCCAAGCAGCGCAACGGTCCTACCGGCACGGTGAACCTCATGTGGGACGGCAGCACAACGCGCTTCAAGAGCCAGTCGTATTCGACGCCGCCCGAGGACATGCCGCGGCGGGCTATCGCGCCGACGCGCGCGCGGGTGATGCAGGAGCCAGGCATGCATGAATCCGCGAGGCGGAGCGCGTTCGACGACCTTCCACTTTGACCCGGGACGGCTCGAAGGAAGCTGCGGTTTTCCGCAATCTCCCCGCGCCACGAGCGTTACGCTGCGTGGAGAAGAAATGTTTCTTCGTCGCGCACGCACGCGGATCACACCTTGGACGAAACCGGCGACATCGGTTCCGGCGCAGAGTCCGGCGAACTTGAACGGCAACTCAAGCGAGCCGCCGCAGGTGATTCGTCGGCATGGCGGGTGGTCGTCTCGACCTACGCGCCGCGCGTTTATGGATTGCTCCGCGCGCAGTGCCGGGACGAGGAGCTTGCTGAGGAAATCACCCAGTCAACGTTCTGTACGCTCGCAGCAAAAATTGCGGCGTATGTCGAGAGCGGACGGTTTGAAGCGTGGCTCTTTCGTATCGCGATGAATCGACTTCGCGATGAGATGCGCCGTCGTTCCCGCCATGCCCGAAACATTGCGGACGAATCGCTTCAGAGGTATGCCTCAGTTGCGGGCCGCGAATCGGATGGCATCACCGATGAGGTCCGAACAAAGCTCGTGCTTGGACTCGCGAAACTTTCGGAATCCGATCGAGAGATCATTGAGTTGCGTCATACCGGCGGCATGAGCTTTAAAGCATTATCAGACTACTTTGAGGAGCCGGTTGGCACGCTACTCGCGCGGCATCATCGCGCACTTAAGAAACTGCGCGGCATTCTTGGACAGCTTGGCGTTGAGGCGCGAGACGCCGGAGGCCATGAGACATGACAACTGCATCGCGTGACGGGTTTGGGTGGACGGGGCAGCCCGCTTTGGGCGGGAAAGTTGGCAGCTGTGGGGTTGGTTGGCAATCGACATCCCATTGGTCCGTTCGATGGACACAGCGGAAAGGAGCACCTGAAAGATGAGTAAGGATTCGAACAACTCTTTCGACTCGTTCAACGAGCGACCTGTCAGCCCGAACGGGCCAGATGGCGGTGCGGAGTTTCGCGCGCTTGTTCGCGAACTTAACGCTGTTGGTGCTTCCCATCGCGCCACGCTCTCGGAGGCTGCGTTGGAGCGGATCTTCGCGGCGAGCGACTTGCAATTGCCGATTCCGTCAGCACCGATCGCGGGTCGGATCGGTCCAACGTTCGGTCGAACTTTCGGCGCGCGTTTCTCGACGGTGTTTCGCATCGCAGCAGCCGCAGCGGTTGTTGTGGGACTCGGAGCGATCGCCGTGATCTTGGTTCGTGCGAACTCGGGTGTCGGTCCTGCGACCGTCCCGGGCGGAGCCTTGGTGGAAGCGCAGCCCGCGCCGACCGGATTTTCTGAGGGTTCAGTGGGCGAGGCGGGGGTGTCTCTGACGCCGAAGCCCCGCGCTGCTCAACCGACGCTCGCCGCCGAGCACCTTGATTCCGCGTTGTCGGACGACTTTTCCGTCCGCACGACGTCTCGGTCAGCGTCCGGAGTGATTGTCGTCCTTGATACGTCGAGATATTCCGTTGGGTATACAGGTGGGTCTTCAGCGTCGACGATGTTCGAGGGTGGTCGAGCTGAAGCGTTTGCACCGAACTTCTTCGACGGCAGCGAGACGACCTATGAAGATCTATCGAGCGAGTTCGCGGCGCTCGTCTCCCAATCGGCGTTGCGGCAGTAGGCTTTGATTGCGCGTCGAGCCACCGTGCGTGGCAGACGCGCGCGTAGTTTCGATGATGTATGTTTCCACTTCGACGACGCGATTTTCTTATGCAAAAAGAGCCTAACAACATCTTCGCGTCAAAGCGCTCGTCGACCCTTGCCTGTGGGTTGGCTGGCGTCATCGTCAGTGTTGTCTTTTCGGCGGCAAACGCGGGGACCCAAGAGACTCCCGCATCGAGTGACACGCGCGATCGGGGCGAGCCGCGCCCGCAAGTGGATCCCCGCGACCATCCGCGCCGCGAGGGTGGCACATCAAGGCAGGCGGCTCGATCCGAATTCGAGGCGATGCCGCTTCCTCCGGACTGGCCTCGTGCTGGTGGATTTGGGCCAAATCTTGGGTCCAATCTGAGTGGTGGTGCGGGTGGAGGACGCGCACGCCCACTGATCGAGGGGATGGTCATCGATGAAATGATGAGCGGCGAGTTCGGTCGTCGGGAGATGAGCGAGGCAGATGTCGCGCGCGTCGTCGCGGTCGCGAAACTTGTCTCGCCCGCATGGGGCGATGTTCTCGAAGCGCGCGCCAAGCAAGCTCCGGAGCAGTGGAGGCTTTCGTTGCGGTCCGATGGTCGAAGGCTCCTGGCATTGGTTGCGCTCCAAGAGCGTGCGCCGAAGGTGTTTGAGGCAAAGATCGTCGAGCTCCGTGCACAGGCAGAAACAGCGCGAATCGCAGGGGAATTGCGGCGCGCGACATCAGAAGTTGATGCCGAAGCGGCAGCTCCCGCGAACAACGTCAATGTTGCTGAACTCGAGAAATCGCTCGAAGAGGCGGTTGCCGCGCAAGTGGCGGCGACGCTGGCCACGCGTCGCGAGGAACTTCTCGCGATCGAACAACGACTTGAGAAAATGCGTGCAGACCTTGACGCCGACGACGCCAATGCCGCGGCACTCGTCGAGGAGTTGAAGACACGCGCCCGCGCTCCGCGCAAGCCATCACGGGATTCGTCACGGGATTCGTCACGGGATTCGTCACGTGAATTGGAGCGCGAATCTCAGTAGCATTCACAGGATGCATGCAGCTCGCGTCGCAGTCGAAGCAGGTCGTCCAACGCCGCGGGTGAGTCTCGGCTTCGCCGGACGTGCGGGATTCCTCGTACTTTCCTGCATTCTGTTGGCGTGCGTCGCGACGCTCCCTTGGTCGATGGGTGCGGTTTCGACGGGCGCAACCCAACTTCCGAGATACGAAGCGTCGAACCTTTCGTTGAACCTTCTTCCTCCGTGGTGGCAGTCGCTCGAGGAGGTTGATGCTGCGCGTGTCGATGCCGCGCGCGAGGCTCGTCAATACATACCCGGTCGCGTGCTCGGGACCGATCGGCTTGGTCGCGACGTCCTCGCGCGCCTGCTCGTTGGCGGCTCGATTAGTTTGCTCGTCGGTTTGAGCGCCGCGTGCATCGCCGTGGTTGTAGGAACGCTCTACGGTTCCATCGCGGGTGCCGCTGGCGGCCGAACGGATGCAGCACTCATGCGCTTTGTCGACATCCTGTTCGGACTCCCATCGATCCTCCTCGTCGTACTTCTCGCAGTCGCCGTGGACGGCCTTCTCGAACGCCGTGGCGCTGATCTGCCGTTGGCATCACGACAACTCATCAATATTGCGACGCTTCTCCTCGCGATTGGCGGAATGAGTTGGCTCACGATGGCGCGTGTCATTCGCGGACAAGTCATGTCCCTCCGCGCAAAGCCGTTCATGGAATCCTGTCGAGCGATTGGCGTGGGTGCGCCGCGACAGTTCTTTGTCCATCTGTTGCCAAACCTCGTTGGGCCGATTGCCGTTTATGCGGCCCTCGCGGTACCGGCGGCGATCCTCTCTGAAAGTTTCCTGAGTTTCCTTGGGATCGGCGTCCGCGAGCCCCTCCCAAGTTGGGGCAATCTCGCTGCCGATGGACTGGGCGAACTCAACAGCGTCGACAGCCGTTGGTGGCTTCTCGCCGCGCCGTGCGGCGCCATCGCGTTGACCTTGGTATCGCTGAACTTTCTCGGCGATGAGTTGCGGGAACGGTTCGACCCAATGCGAGGTCGTCGTGCGGCGTGATGTCTTCTCATGCCCGAATTGCAGAAGGGTCGGCAATGGCCGGAAAAAGTGACGGAGCCGTCGGCCTGATCGAGTGAGCGGTTAGGATGCGCCCCCCGTGTTACCGGGGAAGGTGCCACCATGAACAACCGCTTTGGCTTCAAGGACTTCATTCAGATCGTGCTGCTCGGCGCGGTCGTTGTACTCGTGTGGCTGCAGATGGTGCAGGTCGATCGTGACCGCGTACTACAGCAGGATGTGCTCGCCAAGCTTGGCGCCATTGAAAAGCGGTTGGCAACCGGTGGTCAGGATGGTGGCTCTTCGAAGGAGCTGCTCTCGAAACTCACCGCGCTCGAGGATCGCCTTGCGAAGGGGGTCGTCGCTATCGCGAGCGGAGCCACGGCGGCGTCACCTCGCGGTGATGAGTCGTGGGCGCGGCCCGGGATTCGAATCTCGTGGCAGGAGCCATGGAACTTCGCCTCCGATCCGACAAAGGTTCCGGGCTTCACGGAGGGCGGCGAGTTCACCGAGATTTTCGAGGGTCAGCCAGCGAAAGTGACGCCATACCTCTCGAGCGACGTCTACGGACGACGCGTGATCGATCGAGTCGCCGACTCACTTGGTGCCTACGACCCGCAATCGCTTCGTTTTCGCGGTGTTCTCGCGGCGGCCTGGCAGCAGGACCCGGATGGTTTTTGGATCCGCCTGCGCCTGCGCGATGGCGTGAAGTTCTCTGACGGCGAGCCACTCACCGCGGAGGACGTGCGTTGGACGTTCAAAGATTTCATTTTCAACCCATCTATCGAGGCGGAGCGGACGCGATCGACTCTCGATCAGATCGTCGATGTAAAGGTGATCGATCCGCTCACCGTGGAATTCACTTTCTCGAAGGCACTCTCATTCAATCTTGAGTATGCGCTCGGCCAGTACGTACTTCCCAAGCACTTCTATTCGAAGTTTGAGCCCTCGCAGATCAACAGCTCGACAGGGCTGCTCGTCGGATCGGGTCCGTATCGGCTTGAGCGACTCGATCCAAGTGATCAGTGGACTCCTGGCAAGGACCTTGTTCTTGTGCGCAACGAGAACTACAACGGTCCGAGGTCGCCGCTTGACAGGATGCGCTTCAAGGTCGTTCAAGACGATCTCGCGAGGCTGGTCGCCTATCGCAACGGTGAAGGCGACATGATCATCCCAACAAGTCCACAATTCGTGAAGACCACGAAAGAGCCGGGTTGGGATGACACGAATCAGTCGCTCCAATGGATCAACATGCGGTCCGGGTACTCGTTCATCGCTTGGAACGGCGGTAAGCGCAACGGGCGTCAGACGCCGTTTGGCGACAAGCGCGTTCGACAGGCGATGACGCTGTGCCTCGATCGCGAGAAGATGATCAATGACATCTGGGAAGGCATCGGCGTGGTTGCGAAGGGATCCGTAAACCCGGAAAGTCCTGCGTCAGATCCCGCGCTCAAGCCGTGGCCCTTTGATCCAATCAAGGGCAAGGCGCTACTCGCGGAATGTGGTTGGCAGGATCGCAACGGCGACGGCATCCTTGAAAACGAAAAGGGCGAGCCGTTTCAATTTGAATTCACGCGTTCGGGTGGTGGCGAGATCGCTGAACGCATCTCGAACTTCGTGAAGGATAGTTATACAAAGGTTGGCATCGTCGTCACCGTGCGCGTCATCGACTGGTCGATCATGCAGGAAATTAGCAAGAGCCGAGATTTTGATGCGCTCACGATGGCTTGGTCAGCGAGCGCGCCGGAGAGCGATCCGCGGCAGATTTTCCATTCGGAATCGATCAAAGAAGGCGGCGACAACTTTGTCCAGTGGAACTCGCCGCGCGCGGATGAACTGATCGACAAGGTTCGCTCGACGCTTGATTACGACACGCGCATGCAAGTCTGGCACGAGTTTGAGGCGACGCTGCACGATGAGCAGCCTTACACCTTTATTCGTGTCGCGCCGTGGTTGCGCTTCGTGAAGAAATCGATCGGCAACGTGCAAATGCATAAGACTGGGCTGGAGCCCTGGGAGTTTTTTCGCATGGGCGCGGGCGCTGTTCCGCAGGCAAACTAAGCGTCGGTATGAGTGCGCGAGAGGAATGGTGACCGGATGCTGAATTACATCGTCAGACGCATCCTCTTCATGTTGCCCACGGTGGTGGGGATCACGTTTCTCGTGTTCCTGCTGCTGGCGTTGTCGCCAGGTGGCATTGGTGCCGCAGTGTCTGCATCGACCGGTCAACAGGACGCGTCAAAGGCTGCGCTCTTGCAGGCCTATCTCGAGGATCGATACGGGCTCAACGACCCGGTGATCGTGCAGTATGGACGTTGGCTCCATCGGCTTTCACCGGTCAAGTTCGGAACGCGCGATCAGTTGACACCGGCGGGTGAGCGGCTGCGCTCTCCGAAGGTGATTCCTGAGCCGCTGCTCGTCGGTTGGGGCGAGAGTTTAGGCTCGCGGTTGAAGACTTCGGAGGAGCTTGATGCAGCGGCCGCACTGATCATGGGAGTCGATGGAATCGCGCTCGACGCGGTTGATTCGACGGATCGGCAACGCGCCTATCGCAAAATCGCCAATGACGCGCTGACCACTCGCTCGCGCTATCTCGCGTCGAAGCGTTCATTTGAGAGTGCGCTCGTGGACTATGCGAATGCCGCTGGTCGTCAGGAGCTTCTCGACGCGAAGGGCAAGATCAAGTTGGGTGTGCTGGCGGGCGAAGAGCCTGACGCGGCCAATGGAGCGTGGCCGGGGGTTGTCTCTGCCTACAGCACGATGATTGACGCCTATCACGGTGCGCTTGCGGCGCGCGTGGTGTTGGAGCGGGCGTTCGCGGAGCGCGCGTTCCCAGAATCTGGATTCAACATCGTGCCCGGAGTGGTGTGGGTCGGGCTGCCCGATCTCGGAACGGCATTCTCAAAGAGCCGTCCGGTGACAGAGCTGATCGCCAACGCACTCCCGGTGACGCTCTTACTCAACCTCATTGCGTTTCCCTTTATCTATCTCATCGCGATCCCGTCTGGCGTACTCGCAAGCGCCCGCGCCGGATCGTGGTTCGACAAGTTGTCGGGTGCGACGTATGTGGCGCTCTGGTCGATTCCCACAGTGTGGGCGGGAGTGCTCGCGGTTGGATACCTCGCGAATCAGCAGTATCTCGGGTTGTTTCCCGTGTCGGGGCTTCACGATCGCGCTGCGGATGCGTGGACCTTTCTTCCTGGGACCCAAGCCGATGGATCGTGGGCAATGGGTTGGCTTCTCGACACGCTCTGGCACATGGTGCTGCCGATTGCCTGCTTGGTGTACGGTGGATTTGCTGTGCTGTCGAAGCAAACTCGTGCGGCAATGCTTGACAACTTCAACGCAGATTACGTTCGAACTGCGAAGGCGAAGGGCGTCGCCCGTAATGATGTCGTGATTCATCACGTGTTCCGCAACAGCCTGCTCCCGCTGATCACAATGTTTGTCACCGTCTTTCCCGCAACCCTTGCCGGCTCGGTCGTGATCGAGCGGATCTTCTCCATTCCGGGGATGGGTAGCTTGATCCTTGACGCAATCAATCAGCGCGATCGTGAGTTGATTCTTGCCAACACGTTCATGATTGCGTGCGTCAATCTAAGCGCACTGCTGCTCGCGGACATTTTGTATGCGGTTGCCGATCCGCGGGTGAGCTATGAGTGATCTGAAGCAAGGCGAGCCGCGCGCCATCAGCGGCATCGAAGCGATGCGCGGTGTGGGAGCCGGGCGAGCGAAGGGTTTCTGGGCCGACGCGTGGGAGCGCGTTGTCGGGCGATTTGGCGCGCGATTGGCACTTGGCTGGATCGGGGCGATCGCATTCTTCGCGATTGCGGCGCCAGTGCTGGCGAATGCGCACCCAATGCTCCGGCGCAATCTCTCAACTGGTACGTGGGATTCACCGCTCTGGCAGAATCTGACTGCGGTTGATCTCGTGCTGCTCGCGGGCGCTGTCTTCGGACTCCCGTTTGTCTGGATGCCAGTCGGTCTTGCAACTCGGTGCGGGATTGCCGAGCGCTCGACGAGACTCTCACTGCTACTCCTACTCGGGACTCAGGCTGGCATCACCGTCGTCGGCGCAAGTGCGATCTCAGCGTGGTCACGCAATTTGGAAAGTGTGCCGTGGATTCGCGAGTTCGGTCGCGAGCCTTGGGCGCCATGGATCGCAGCAGGAGCGGTCGGGGCGATTGCCGCGACCCTGGCGGCCGCTGCCGTTGGCTTTCGCGCGTTCCGAACGGGGTTGGTTTTGATCGCGGCGATCATCGCGGTCTCGGCAGGCGCGTCGCGTTGGACGGATCGACTCGTCAATTTCGACGTATACGACGAGCAAGAGGCGTCGGGTGCGTATGCGATGACGTACACCCTTGTGCCGTTCTCGCCAGAATTTGGGCGTTCCGATCTCTACGTGCTGCCTCCGCTCACCAAGATCGCGGATGAGATTCCGGAAACGAAAGATCGCCCGATCGGCAATCGAGTGGTGCTCCTTGGAAGCGACGCGATCGGTAAGGACGTGCTCTCGCAGATGATGTGGGCGTGCCGACTGTCGATCTCCATCGGGTTGGTTTCGACGGGTCTTTCTGTCCTCATCGGCGTCACCATGGGCGCGATCATGGGCTACTTCGGCGGGTGGGTTGACTTGCTGCTTTATCGCATCGTCGAAATCTTTATGGCAATTCCAGTGCTCTTTCTGCTGATCGTCGCTGCTGCGGTGTTGCCGCGGAACACCTACATGATGATGGCGATCATCGGCTGTGTGTCTTGGACAGGAGCGGCGAGATTTACGCGTGCAGAGTTTTTGAAACTCCGCAAACAGGACTTCGTGCAAGGTGCGCAGGCAGCGGGCCTGCCACTGCGGTCCGTGCTCTTTCGGCACATGCTGCCAAACGGCGTGACGCCGGTACTTGTTGATGCGTCCTTCGCGGTTGCTGCCGCAATCATTGCTGAGGCGACGCTGTCGTTTCTCGGTCTCGGCCCTGACGGACAGGCATCGTGGGGCAAGTTGCTGTCAAGCGCGACCGGAACTACGGGAACCTTCGTCTGGTGGCTCGCGATCTTCCCAGGCTTCGCCATTTTCTTCACGGTTCTGAGTTACAACATGCTCGGCGAAGCCATGCGCGATGCGATCGACCCGAAGCTCCGAAAGGCGGCGCACTGATGACGGCCATCGCGAACCAGTCTGCGGATACCGCTGCGATGCGCACGAAACCGCTGCTTGAGGTGGCCGATCTTGCAGTGAGTTTTGCGAATTCTGCGGGTGGCCCGCGCATCCAAGCAGTTGCCGGCGTGTCGATGACCGTCCATCCGAATCAGACGCTCGCAGTCGTTGGCGAGTCTGGATGCGGGAAGAGCGTGACGGCGATGAGCACGATGCAACTCATTCCAAGACCTCCGGGACGCTTTGACCGTGGGTCGATTCTGTTCGAAGGTCGCGATCTTCTGTCGCTACCTGAGCGGGAGATGTTGTCGGTTCGTGGTGGGAAGATCGCGATGATCTTCCAGGAGCCGATGACGAGCCTCAATCCGGTCTACACGATCGGTGATCAGATCATCGAGGCGGTACTGCTTCATCAGCGCGTGGGAGCAGAGGAGGCATGGAAGATTGCCGTTCGAGCGCTCACCGATGTGGGCATCACGAAGGCGGACGAGCGCATGCGAGCGTATCCGCACCAGTTCTCTGGCGGAATGCGCCAGCGCGTGATGATCGCGATGGCGCTCGCGTGTCAGCCGACGCTGCTTCTCGCCGACGAGCCGACAACGGCACTCGATGTCACGATTCAGGCGCAAATCCTCGAGCTTCTTCGCGATCTTCAGCGCACACGGGGAATGGGAATCATGCTCATTACCCACAATCTCGGCGTGGTTGCTGAGAATGCCGACGTCGTTTGCGTGATGTACGCCGGTCGGGTTGTCGAGTATGCGCGCGTTTTTGAACTCTTTGATAACCCGCTTCACCCGTATACGCGCGGACTGTTTAACTCCATTCCGTTGCTCAAAGAGCGGAAGCATCGACTGACGACAGTGGAGGAGGTGGTGCGCGATCCAGCGCAGTACCGCGTGCGGGTGGGTGTCGGTGAAGCTGTGCGCGACGGAGGTGATCTCGTGCCGTGGTGGCCCGACGCACCGCAAGGAGTGAAACCCCCGATTGCCCGCGACCGAGACGAATACGCACTTGTGCAGGTCGCACCGACGCGTTGGGTCGCGTGTTTCAACACGCAGTGGGTTGAGGAACACCCAAGTCCGCGACCAGATCTCGACTACCGACGCGACGACTTTTGAGACGAGGTTTCGTAGAGCACGCGCTCAATCGCGTGTCCGCGCAAGGCCCCTTGATGAAACGATGCATCCACATTCGCGAAGACGCGAAAGGGACCGTCTATGCCAAAGACCACCAAGAAGAAGGCCCCCAGCAAGCCTGCGAAGAAGACCGCGAGCAAGACCACGAGCAAGACCACGAGCAAGACCACGAGCAAGCCTGCGAGCAAGACCACGAGCAAGGCCACGAGTAAGCCGATTGTGGGAGAGAAGTCCCGGCCAGTGGTGGCGTCGGCGGAGCGCGGGTCTGTCAAGGCAACGTCAGCCAAGACAGTCGCTCGACCATCAAACGGGCTCATCGAAGTTGGAGCAGCTGCGCCACCGTTTACGCTGCAAAATGCAGCTGGCAAGTCGGTGTCGCTCGCAGATTTCGTTGGCAGCGGAGCGAACACCAAGCCAGTTGTCCTCTACTTTTATCCGCAAGATGACACGCCGGGCTGCACGGTCGAGGCATGCGCATTTCGGGATAATCGTCCGAAGTTTGCCAAACTCAGTTGCACGATTCTCGGGGTGAGCCCGGATTCGCCGGAGAGTCATCGAGCGTTCGACGCGAAGTTCAAGCTCGGACTCACCCTGCTTGCCGACACGCCTGGGGCAGATGGTGTCCCACCACTCGCGGCGAAGTATGGCGTATGGCAGGAGAAGAACATGTACGGAAAGAAGTACATGGGAATCGTGCGGACGACCTACGTGATTGCGCCGAATGGAACCATCGCCGCGCGATTCGACCGGGTAAAGGTCGATGGTCATGCGGAGGCAGTGCTCGCAGCCGTAGCCTCTATCGGAGCGTGACGCGCGGCAAGCGCAGATCGACCTCGGCTGAGTGAGTTCATCGCGACGAATGGGTTCGCTGCGTCGGCGGCCAAGCGTTACGCTGCATCGATGGAAAGCATCTCCATTCAGATCAAGAGGCTGCGGGATTCGGCGGTACTTCCGATCTACCAGACGGACCAAGCCGCGGGCATGGACCTTTCCGCGGATATAGACGCGCCGGTTGTGATAGAGCCAGGCGAGATCGCATTGATCCCGTGTGGCTTCGCGATGTCGATGCCACGAGGGTTTGAGGCGCAGGTTCGGCCGCGTTCGGGCCTTGCCACCAAGCATGGGATTTCGATGCCCAACGCGCCGGGAACGGTCGACTCGGATTACCGCGGTGAGATGAAGGTTCCTCTCATCAATTTGGGTCGGGTTGCGTTTGTGGTTGAACCAAAGATGCGCGTTGCCCAAATGGTGTTCGCACGAGTTGCGCGTGCGGAAATATCTGTCGTAAATGAACTTAGCGAAACGAATCGCGGGTCGGGAGGTTTCGGTTCGACCGGCACCGGTCACGGACCTCGGTAGTTGCGCGGCGCGGGTTTTCGCTGATCGCCTTCTGCGTCGGCCTTCGGTTCGAGCCAATCGCCCAACCCTCCCGAAGTGCCGGCGACCTCTTCCCCAAAGAGCCCAGAATCGTCACAATGGCCGATCTCCGGTAGGCCGGAGGAACTGGAGCCCATCTTGACGACCGCGACCGCTGCTTCTGTAAATGTCCCGCTTCTTGACCTGAAGGCGCAGTACGCGACTATCCGCGCGGAGATCGAGCCCGTCGTCAAAGAGGTGATTGAGAGCCAGTACTTCATCGGCGGACCGAAAATCGCCGAGCTTGAGGCTGCGACTGCGACCTATTGCCATGCGAAGCACGCGATCGGCTGTGCGAACGGTTCCGATGCCATTCTTCTTGCGCTTCAGGCACTCGACATCAAGCAGGGGGACGCGGTGCTTTGCCCGACGTTTACCTTCTTCGCCACGGCTGGAAGCGTGCATCGCCTAGGAGCGACGCCGGTCTTTGTTGACTGCGACCCAGCGACCTACAACATCTGCCCGGAGTCGACTCGAGCGGCGTTCCGCTGCCACAAAAACATCAAGGCAATCGTGCCTGTCCATCTGTTCGGGCAGGCTGCGGACCTCGATGCGATGTTCGACATCGCCAACGAGCATGGCGTTCCGGTGGTCGAGGACGCGGCGCAAGCAATCGGCACGGAAGATCATCGTGGTGTCCGCGTTGGTTCGCGTGGCGTGATTGGAACCTTCAGCTACTTCCCGTCGAAAAACCTCGGCGGGTTTGGTGATGGCGGCATCATGACGACGAATGATGACGCGCTTGCCGATCGCATCAAGCGGCTACGTAATCACGGCATGGAGCCGAAGTATTACCACGATGAGGTCGGCATGAACTCGCGTCTCGATGCGCTGCAGGCGGCGGTGTTGCTTGTGAAGATGCGGCATCTCGATGCATGGAGTGCGGGGCGGCAGCGCAACGCAGCGTTTTATGACGCTACTTTCCGGGCGGCGGGTGCGGTCGACTCAGGCACGCCGATCTCTGAAGGCGGCTTCGCGCTTCGCTATCCGAAGGCAGCCGCAAAGGGTGCGCGCCACATCTACAACCAGTACACGATTCGTGTGCCGGGTGAGATTCGTGATGCGATCCGACAAGATCTTGCCGACCGAAAGATCGGCACGGAAATCTACTACCCAGTGCCCCTGCACATGCAGAAGTGCTTCGCGCATCTTCATTACACAAAGGGCATTTTCCCGCACGCAGAGCGTGCTGCGCTCGAAACGATTGCACTGCCGATCTTCGCAGACCTTGTTCCTGCCCAACTTGAGCATGTTGCGACCTCGGTGATTGAGTGCGTTCGCAATCGGACG
Organism: Candidatus Kuenenia stuttgartensis; assembly: GCA_945902075.1. GTDB lineage: Bacteria > Planctomycetota > Phycisphaerae > Phycisphaerales > SM1A02 > QWPT01. Next base: position 45,099 of record CAMDMA010000005.1, read on the forward strand.
GCGAGCGCGCGATGAATCTAAATTACCGACGAAAAAAGCGGGAACGTCATCACGCGGCATCTCAGGACGATGACTCGGCAAGTTCGCCGCACCTTGAGCACTTACTGGTGCCGCGTGGAGATGCGCAACTTGTCGCTTCCGCGACCGAACTGCAAGAAGTGCTCGAGCACGTGCGTGCACAGGGGATCTTTGCCTATGACACGGAGTTCATCGGCGAGGAGAGCTACTGGCCGCGCATCTGCGTTGTGCAGATCGCGACCACTGAGCGTGTCATCCTCGTCGATGCGGTCGCAGTGCCCGATCTCGCGCCGATTTTCGAACTTGTCGCCGATCCCGAACTTCTCACCCTTGTCCATGCGGGTACGCAGGACCTCGAGCCGGTTCGCCGAATTCTTGGGCGTGAGCCGTCGAACACGCTTGATGTGCAAGTTGCCGCAGCGTTTGCAGAGATGCCGTGGCCTGCGGGTCTCGAGAAACTTGTCGAGCGCTTCGCTGGACACAAGATTTCGAAGGGGCACACGTTTACCAACTGGGACGCGCGGCCACTCTCTGCGTCGCAGTTGCGTTACGCGGCAGATGATGTGCGTTACCTCCCGCTCGTGTGGGAACGCCTGCGCACGGAACTCGAGCGACGCGGATCGCTCGACTGGGCGATGCGTGAGTGTGAGCAAAGCGGCAAGATTCCTGCGCGTTTTGACGAAGAATCGCAGATTCGCCGCACGCTGAAGAGTTGTCCGATGAAGCCCACGCAAATCCCAACGCTGCGGCTTCTCACGCGCTTGCGTGACACCATCGCGCGAACAGAGGATCTGCCTCATCGCGTCGTCATGCCTGACGAGACTCTTGCCGAGATGGTCAAGCAGCGGCCTTCAACCGTCCAACAACTTTCTGCGCTGCGTGGTTTCCCCAAGCGATTTGCGCAAAAGTATGGCGACGAAATTGCCCAGGCGATTGATGAGGGCGGCAAGCTCCCCCCGGAGAAGTTGCCGCATGGAAAGCTCACCGAGGAGACTGGTGAGGATCGTGCGCGTATCGATGCGCTGCTGGCGATCGCAAGTGCACGCTGCATTGCGATGGGCCTTGCGCCGGGAATGGTGTTAACTCGAGGCGACCTCTCACGATGGTGGATGTCGCGCGAAACGAGTGCGCCGATACCGCTCTTTGACGCGGGAGATTGGCGTATTGAAGCGTTCGGCCAATGGCTCGAGACCTTCTTGAAGGGTGATGCCATCGTTTCAATCTCGTGGAGAGACGGACGGCCGTTTCTCGCGGACTCGTGATGGCGCGGCTGCGTGTGCGATCACGTGATGCGGATACTTTCTGTTTGACTTCCAGAATTCGAAGCTTGGGAGAATGCACAACATGCGATCGGTAAATCCGTCGACCGGTGATGCGATTGGCGCGGATTTCCCCCGTTCATCGCGCGCAGATCTTGAGGCACTCGCTGACACGGCTTTCGATGCGATCGATGCGCTTGCCGATGCTCCGGGTGCAAAAATCGCTGGATTTCTCGAGGATTACGCGGCGAGGCTCGACTCTGATCGCGCTGGCATCGCTGCAATTGCGCACGAGGAAACTGCGCTTCCGCTCAGCCCCCGACTCTCCGAGGTTGAGTTCAACCGTATGACCTTTCAATTGCGTGCAGCGGCAGAGTGCCTGCGCGATGAATCTTGGCGCGAGGTCGCACGCGACGAGAAAAACGGATTGCGTTCGACGCTTGTACCTCTTGGTGGCGCGGTTGTTTGTTTTGGTCCGTCGAACTTTCCGCTCGCGTTCAACGGCGTGTCGGGTGGAGATTTCTGCGCCGCGATTGCCGCCCGTAATCCGGTGATCGCGAAGGCGCATCCTGCCCAGCTCAACACAACGGCCCGACTCTTCGCACATGCCTGCGCGGCGCGCGATGGCGCGGGGCTACCAAAGGCCGCGGTTCAGTGCTTTTACGACTGCGACGCCGACGATGGCGAAGCGTTGATGACGCATGCGGCGGTCGCCGCGCTCGGCTTCACGGGATCGCGCGCCTCAGGGCTTCGGCTGAAGGCGGTCTGTGATCGGTTTGGGAAGCTGTCGAGTCTCGAGATGTCGAGCGTCAACCCCGTATTCGTTGCGAGCGCAGCTGGGTTGGAACGGGCGGAAGGCATCGCGGACGCCTGGGCCGCGTCGGTACTCCTCGGCGGTGGGCAATTTTGCACGAAGCCAGGTGTCATCTTTGTTTCCGGCGAGGCTGCAGCCGCACGCATTGCGGAGCGCGCCACTCAAATCCTGCGCGCTGCGCAGCCCACGGTGCTGTTGAGCGAAGGTATTCGCACACATCTCGCGCAATCGCTTGATGCATTACGCGGTATCGGCGCGCGACTCATGTGCGGCGGAAATCAAGTCGGCCCCGGATTCCGCTTCGAACCGACGCTTTGCGTGCTTGATGCGGGCAAGGCGCGCGCGAATCGTTCGATTGCGCTGCGGGAGGCATTCGGTCCGCTCGGGCTCGTGATTGCGATTGAAGGGGATGCGCAACTCGTCGACTTTGCGCGCATGCTTGACGGCCAACTCGCCGCGACGATGGTCTCTGACGCAGCCGACGCAGCAACGCGAGACACCCTGCTCAGCATCCTTCGATTCAAAGTGGGACGGCTGCTTGATGAGGCGATGCCCACCGGAGTGACGGTGTCGCCTGCGATGGTGCATGGCGGCCCGTTTCCCGCGACCGGTGATATGCGCTTCACCGCGGTCGGTATTCCGACCGCAGTGAAGCGATTTTCCAAACTGCTGTGTCTCGATCGAGTGCGATGAGGCTTAGTTTGTCCAGTTCGCAAGCAGCAGCGAGAGATCGGCTGCGCCAGTTGTGCCATCTTCATCGATATCGCTGATGCCTTGCATGTTCCAGTTTGCGAGAAGGATTGAGAGATCGGACGCGCGAACAACACCATCGCCGTCGAGATCGCCGATGGGTGCGCACCAGTCGAGCAGTCCATCGCCATTCGTGTCCGAACCGAGACCGAACGCAAGCACGAGCGAGTCTGGAATGAGATCGCTGTCGCAGTCGAGCATGGTCGCGGGGAATGCGACGACAGCACGACGAACGTTACTCTCGCCCGTACCAATCGGTGCGTCAGTCCACTGTTGCGAGTGTGCGTGCATCACAGCACCGAGGGCGAGCTCAGGCGAATTTGCCGGGCCACCTTTGCCGAACGCGAGATAGTCAGCAGTGTCTCCCTCGACGGTTTGCCAGTTCATCCCACCGTAACCATTCGGAATGTGGACGATTCCGAGCCATGCTGCGTTGTCATCCGGGTTGCCTGAATCAATGAGAAGGAGGCTGATGGCCGCGCTGAAGTTGTCGTTCCCATCCGCGGGAATCGCAAGGCAACCTCCGAGCGGTGCGACGACGGCCTGCACGTCCTGCGGGAGTACGCCAGAAGCGAACTCAATGGCGACATAGTTGATCTCGGCACCATCACGGCTGAATCCGTAACCACTGATCGCGGTGACCGGGGGCAGCGCAGAAGCGGTTGGGATTGCGACGACGGGGAGGACGACGGCGGTGGTGATGGCGATGTTGGCGAAGAGATTGCTCATAGATCAACAAATCGGCCGTGCTCCTTTCTGGGTACAGCCGGAGATCAAATGTGAAGAGTAAAAAGTGAAATTGAGATGCCCGTGCGTCGTCGAAATAGACCGCTCGTGCCGATTGGGTGATTCGCGCGGGCGTGCGCAATAAGCATGCGAGTGAGAGCATCGCGTCGCATGTCGCCGCGACGCGCGCGCGCTGCGTGCCCGTCAACTCGCGTTGCGATGTGGTGACTTCAGGACCAATTCGCAAGCAGTATGGAAAGATCCATGGCGTTCACCGCTCCATCGCAATTGAGATCGGCGACGTCGCCTCCGACGCCAAAGTTCGAAAGCAGCAGGCCGAGATCCGCAGCACCGACCTGTCCGTCGCGATCGATGTCTCCAAAGATATTGCCTTTTGAAGTGCAGCTATCCGGGACAGCGTCGCCGTTACAGTCCATCGCGAGCCCGGTCGCGAGGGCAAGGTCGTCGGGAACTCCATCCTCATCGCAATCGTCGAAGGGGAGCGCAACGAGAAAGAGGGCGCGCTGGCAGCGCGAACCTGCTTCCGGGCCGCTGGTGTTTGCGTGCCACTCGCCAGAGTCGGGAGCGATCGTGGCCACGAGCGGAATACGCGGAGTGATCACAGGGGTGCCGATCGCGAACGCCGAAAAACGAAGCGGTGCGTTGTCAACATCGCGCCACGCAAAGGCGTTGCTTGCGATCGGTAGATGCGACGCGCCGATCCACGCCAATGGGCAAGTTGGCTCGCTGCTCCCGAGAGGATCGGGAAGGCTCCCAAGCGTCAAGGCGAAGAGCGCGTTCTCGTCCGAGTTTGTGGGGAGCGCAAGCTCGCCCGCAAACGCGCGCGCGGTCGCCTCAGATTCGGATGCCGAGACCGATGCAGTCCACTCGATCGCGATGAGTTGAAACGGAATCCCGCCGCGCGAGAGTGACGCCGACATCGCAGCTTGCGCGGGCGGTGCCGCATTCGCGGTCGCGCCAACCCCTGTTGCCAAAAGCGTCGCGATGCCAACATTGGCTCGCATCGCCATTGAGGGCGTCACACCCGAAAGAATCCTCATCCGTGCAACGGATAGCTTCGGCGAACTGTGGAGATTAGGCGAATTCATCTTGTGCGAGAGCAGTTTACGTTTAGATTGCACGGGTTCGGCCCGAGAGCAACTCAAAATCGGCGTCATTCCCCAACATTGTGTGAATCACGCGCTGCTTCACGATCGCCACTCAGGGAAACTTTTGTCAAACCCGACCTCCATCTCTCGTCGTCTGGTGTTGCGTGTTGGAGCCGCTGCTGCTCTTTCGCCGCTGATCCGCGTCCCGCTCCACGCGGGCGACCCACCGTGCAACGGGTCAATCACGGAGACCGATCTTGCGTTGCTTGAGAAAGCGCTTCCTGGGCGAGTGCTGTTCGCTGCGCACGGAGACTACCCGGCACTCAGTCGGAGTTGGAATGGCCGTCATCTCTCGCGCCCCATCGCCGTGGTTCGCGCTGCGGATGCGAGCGATGTGAGCGCTGCCGTCCAATGGGCACGGGTCCGCGATGTCGCGGTCGTCGCGCGCTCTGGCGGACACAGTTACATCGGTGATTCGATCGGTAACGGGATTATCGTTGATGTCTCGCCGATGTCGTCGATCGCATTCAATGCGCTCTCAGGACAGGTGCGAGTTGGTGGTGGAACAAGGCTTGGGCCACTTTACTCAAGCCTCTATTGCGAACACGGGCAGCGCACGATTACAAGCGGCTCGGGTTCAAGCGTGGGAGTCTCAGGAATCACCCTCGGCGGCGGCTACAACTCGTCGTCGCGGCTGTTTGGGCTCACGATCGACGCGCTGCGCGCCGCCGAGGTCGTACTCGCAGACGGTTCGATCGTGCAAACCGATAGCACTCACGAGCCGGATCTCTTTTGGGCGATTCGCGGGGGCGGCGCATCGTTTGGAATCGTGACGGCGCTTGAGTTTGAAACGCGCCCATGGGTTCCGCTGGCGGTTGTCACGATGACGTGGGCGTGGGCCGATGCCGCGACTGCTTTTGCGGCTTGGAGTCAGTGGATCGCAAGCCTTCCGGCGGGCGCGACCAGCTCGAGTACTTGGGTTTCTTCTGGCACGAAATCAAGCCAGCGCTTCCGAACGACCGTTCGCTCTGTTGGTGGGAGCGCTGCCGCAACCGCACTCGCTGATTCTCTTGAAAAGGCGGTCGGTGCGATTTCGACGCGCGTTGCATCCGTTTCGACTGCGCCCGTCTGCGGTGATGATGGCATTGCGACCGGCGCACCTTCGAAGAACACCTCACTGCTGCCAACCGACGATGTTCCACTTGCAGCGGCTGCGCAGATTGCCTCCGCGATCGAAGCGCGTATCGGCACACCGAATCTGCCACGCGGTGATGTCGCCCAGATTTTCTCACATGCCTTCGGAGGCGTTGTCGCTGCGGTCGGTGTCGGTGATACAGCGTTTCCTCATCGCGGCGCGCGCATGATCACGCAACTCATCTCCGGGTGGTCGAATGGCGCGACCGTGGCTCGGGTGGACGCAAACATCGCGTGGCTTCGGAACTTGCACTCCGCGCTCCGACCAGCATTTGGACCAAGTTGCTACCTCAACTACGCGGACGAGGGAGTTGCCGATTGGCGCACGGCATATTGGGGAGCGAATCTTCCCCGCCTCGAGCAGATCAAGCGCGCGTATGACCCTTCGCGATATTGGCGAGGAAAGCAGTTCGTCTAATCATCGCGGGCGCTTGGCAATTGCGTGGCGAATGATCTCAAGTGCGCGTGCGCGCTCCGCACCATCGACTGGTTGGCGCGGCGCACGCACGCGCTCGTCACCCGTCTGTGTTTCTGCCATCGCGAGTTTGATGAGCTGCACGAAATCCGGCACGGTGTCCAAACGCAGAAGCGGAAGAAACCACGCGTAGAGCGCGTCGCATGCCGCTCGATTCGTCGCGTCAAGCGACTGAGCAAGCGTGAACAGGTGCACGCTCTCCAGTGGCATGGCGTTGGCAAGACCAGCGATCCAGCCGCACGCACCGATACGCGCACCTTCGACCGCGCAGTCATCAAGTCCGACGAGCGCACCGACCTTGCGAGTGCGAGTCGAGCTTCCGGCGACAAGCGCGGTCAGACGTCGCGCGTCACCGGACGAGTCTTTGACCGCAACGAGATTCGCGTGACGGTCCGCTATTTCAAATGTCTGCTCCGCGCTCACATCAACGATGTACGCGGCCGGATTGTTGTAGAGCATCATCGGTAGTGCCGCTGCCGAGAGCATTGCTTCGAAATGCGCGCGATACTCGCGCCAAGATCCCTTGTGCACATATGGAGGAAGAATCATGCAGCCGCGCACGCCGATCTCCGCAGCGTGCTCGACCTGACGGACCGCATCGCGGGTGGACGCTGCAGAGATGGTGGCGAAAGTGTTGCCTTTCCCCTCACTTGCGGCGCAAATCGTTCGCCAGCCCTCAATGCGCTCGTCTAAGGCGAGCGTCTGTCCCTCGCCAAGCGAGCCGGGCCAGACGGTGCCGGTGCAACCTGCGTCAAGCATGCGGTGGGTGAGTTTCGCGATGCCGGTCACGCAAAGGGAACCGTCCTCACGAAACGGTGTGACGAGCGCAGGGATAACACCGCGAAACGGCGAGCCGACGGAATCGGTGGACAGCATCGCCGCAGAGTAGCAGCGACGCGCAGTATGCTGCGTGCGTGAAAATCGAGCGATTCGTCGACAGTCATACGGAAGGTGAGCCGACCCGCGTACTGCTTGCGCCGGACGGCGGACTTTTTCAGCTCACGCTCCCTGAGTTACTCGTGCGTTGGACCCATGACGGAGTCTTACAGATCCCGCCGGAGTGTCTCGCACTCGCTGCCAATCCACGCGCGGCCGACGCAACGGTTTGTGCGTTGGTCTGTCGCGGTTCAAAACCGGGGGCGATGTGCGGCGTTCTCTTTTGGAATGCTTCGGCCCCGCTTGGAATGTGCGGTCATGCGACCATTGGCCTCGCACGCACGCTTGTCCATCTCGGATTCGAGCTCCCCGCGCGAGCAATAGTCGAGACACGTGTTGGTGATGTTGTAGTTCGTGTGCTTGAGGATGGTCGTATCGCGTTTGACAATGTCGTTGCCCACATCCATGCACGCGATGTTGAAGTCGTGCTCGACCAAGGTGGTGTTGCGCGCGGCGATATCGCATGGGGCGGCAACTGGTTTTTCATCGTTCGCCATGACGGTGCCAAGGGCCGCGCGATGCGCACACACACTGAGGAACTCGCGTACGCAGCGTCGATCCTCCGAGCGCTCGAACGCGCAGGGATCAAAGGTGGAACAGCAAATGGTGGCGTGATTGACCATGTCGAACTTCTGTTCAATCCGTCCCGACCCGAAGCAAACGCGCGCAACTTTGTGCTCTGCCCAAACGGAACATTCGACCGATCGCCCTGCGGAACCGGAACAAGTGCGTTGCTCGCGTCGCTTGCCGCGCGCGGCGAACTCTCGCCGGGTGCAGTTTGGCGGCAGGAATCTGCGATTTCGAGCATGTTTGAGGCTCGTTACGCAGTCGTCGAGGCGGATGTAGAAGCGATCCTTCCAACGATTGCCGGTCGCGCTTTTCTCGTGGCCGAGGGCTCGTTCGTACATGACGCTGCCGACCCATCCCGTGGTGGCGGATGGAAGGAAGTTCGATGAGGAAAGACGCGCACGAGATTTTGTACAACCCGCGACTCAACAAAGGCACGGCATTCGGTGAGGCAGAGCGGGAACTCCTCGGGCTCACGGGACTCTTTCCAGATGCGGTCGAGACTGGCGAATTGCAACGCATGCGCGCGCTCGCGCAACTCGCCCATCGTGCCAACGACCTCGAACGCTACATCTATCTCTCCGAGCTCCAAGACCGCAACGAACGCCTCTTCTACCAACTTCTGCGCGCGGATCCCGTGCGTCATATGCCGATTGTCTACACCCCGACCGTCGGCGAGGCATGTCAGAAGTTTGGGCACATCATGCGTCGACCGAAGGGGCTCTATGTTTCGCTGAAGCACCGTGGGCGCATCGCGGACATCCTGCGCAACTGGCCTGAATCGGATGTGCGCATCATCTGTGTCACCGACGGCGAGCGGATTCTTGGATTGGGTGACCTTGGAATATGCGGCATGGGAATTCCGGTCGGAAAACTGGCGCTCTACACCGCGATCGGCGGGGTACATCCTGCGCGTTGCATGCCGGTGGTGCTTGATGTGGGCACCAACAACCAGGGATTTCTCGAGGATCCGCTCTATCCCGGCCTTCGCGCACCGCGGACGCGCGGGCCGGAGTACGACGCGTTTGTCGAAGAATTCGTGGTCGCGGTGCAGCAGGTCTTCCCACGTTGCTGCATCCAATTCGAGGATTTCCACAACACGACAGCGATTCCACTTCTCGCGCGATATCGCGATCGTGTGTGCTGTTTCAATGACGACATCCAAGGCACCGCTGCAGTGGCGGTCGCGGGCTTATTCGCTGCGTGCCGGGCGCTCAACAACACGCTTGCGGATCATCGCTATCTGTTTTTCGGCGCAGGTAGTGCTGCGACAGGAATCGCCGAACTCGTTATCGAGGCCATGAAGTCGCGTGGAGTGAGCGAGACCGATGCGCGCGCACGTATCTGGCTCATGAATTCGAAGGGACTTGTTGTCCGCGACAATCCTGGCATTCAGCCGCATCAGCGCGAGTTCGTTCGTGAGGGGCGCCTTGAGCCGACGCTACTTGAGGCAGTGAAGGCGGTGCGGCCGACGGTGCTCATCGGAACAAGCACCCAGCCCGCCACCTTCACTCGCGAGGTTCTTGGGTCAATGCGCGACTATTGCGATCAACCGGTCGTGTTCCCGTATTCGAACCCGACATCGCGCTCGGAGTGCACCGCGGAACAAGCGTGGACCTGGACAGACGGCATGGCGATCTTTGCCTCAGGTTCGCCATTCGCGCCGGTCGCGATTGATGGTCGCGTACTCATTCCTGGTCAAGGCAACAATGTCTACATCTATCCTGCCGTTGGGCTCGCGGTGTTTGCAACGGAGGCATCGCGTGTGACCGACGAGATGTTTCTTCGCGCAGCAGAATCGCTGGCTGCCCGTACGTCAGACGCGGAACTTTCGGTTGGGCTCATTTATCCGCCGATTGAGCGCATTCATCAGTCGGCAGTCGAGGTCGCGGTTGAGGTCGCTGAACTCATTTTCGATCGAGGCCTCGCTCGTGTCGAGCGACCATCGGACATCAACGCGTGGATCCGCTCGAAGGTCTACGACCCTGCGTATTGAGTGGGCGCACCGACGGAAGGTACGGACGCCCGTGAACGAATTGATCCGAGACCGAAGTGCTGCGATCAGACATGTGCCAGAGGATCGGGTTTCTTCGATCGCTTCCGCATGATTAGCACGGGAATGCCGCAGCCGAGCGCAAGGAAGAGGCCGCACACAGCCACACATCCGCCGCTGAAACCCTGGAGTAGCGCAATTCCGGATTGCGCCATGCGCTCCGCCTGAGCCTTATCTGTTGCGGCGATCATGATGGCTGCAGGGGTGTCGCTACCGTCCGATGCGCGCACATCAAAGGTGTATTTGCCTTGCTTCTCGACCTCGAAGAATCCCAGCATCTCAAACGGCGCGCCTGGGTTACGCGGCGCTTGGTTGGCCTCGAACTTCAGCACTTCGCCATCTCCGCCAGTGATCTTGACGTTGAACGTGACTCCAATGGGTGGCGGTCCGATGCGCTTGTCGCCGACCGCCCCATCGGGCTGGAATGCAACAATTCCGCCGCCTTGAGGAAGTTCGATCTCGACCGATCCAGGTGCTTCCATGACGGTCGAACCCTCGACGATGCCCGTGATTTCGGCACCGAGATTCTTTGCCGCCGCACCGACGTCAGAGGTCGCCAGGCTGACGATGCCGCCAACGAGAAGCAGAATTCCGATGACGGCGAGGCCAAGCAGTGCTTGGAAGAGGCAGGCTCCGCGACGGAGTGTGGGGGCGGTTCGGTTCATCAGCGAAGAGTACCGCAGTTGGGCGACGAATACTGCAGATACGAAAGTGGTGATGACCTTCGAACAGTTCGGCCGATATCGCGCAACCTTGCGCGATCAACCACAAGCGAAAGGCGGTCTCTGTGAGGCTTTGTAACGCATCCGTACTTCGAACTGCCCTTGGCGCACTATGCGCCGCGGCGATGGCGTGTGGACCACAGGCGTGCGGAACCGTCCCGGAAACGGGGCGATCGCAATTCAATGTCCTCTCGGCGGGTGCTGAGCGGCAGCTCGGCGCCGAGGCATATGCGGAGACGCTTTCGGGCGCGAGGACCCTCTCGACGGGGCCCGAGTTTGACCGCGTGCAGCGAGTCGGTAGGCGAATTGCCGAGGCTTCAGGTCGGCGGTACCCGAAGTCGGTCGCGGGTTTCGAATGGCAGTTCGCTGTCATCGACACGCCTGAGGTGAACGCTTGGATGCTGCCCGGTGGAAAAAGTGCGGTCAATACTGGCCTTCTCAAACTGGCGACCAGCGACGACGAACTCGCGATTGTGATGGGCCATGAGGCCGCGCACGCCATCGCCCGACATGGCGCAGAAAGAATCTCCCGCGGGATGGCTGCCGAGATCGTCTTCGGCGTTGCTTCGGCAAGCGGCGAAATCGATCCGGTGCTCGTCGATGCCACCGCGACGGCTTACGGTGCCATGGGCGAAACCGCTTTCAGTCGGAGCGAGGAAAGCGAGGCCGATCATATTGGGCTCATGATCGCGGCTGATGCTGGATACGACCCGCGCGCATCACTTTCTTTTTGGAAAAAGATGGCTGCGAACGGCGCGAACGCACCTTTCGAGTTTCTCTCCACCCATCCGAGTGATGAAACCCGCGTGAAACGGCTCGAACAACTGCTTCCGAAAGCGGAAGCGGTTTACGCGCAGGCAAAGAACAGGACTCCATGAGGAACCGCGCGCGGCATCAGGATGCATTGGCTGACAAGGCCACGATCGACGTGCGCGTCGAGGGCGGTGGGCTTCGTGTGACACCAGAGGGGGCACTGACCTCCGAAACAATCGGTGTGATGCGCGAAAAACTCGAGCGAGGTATTCCTGCGAAGTTCAGCGGCGCCATTGTGTTTGACCTCTCGAAGGTCGCGCAGATCGACGCATCCGGCGTCTCGCTCGCGGTCTTTCTCTATCGCCTTGCGAAGGCTCGTGGGCTTTCCTTCGAGACGAGCGGCGGCGATAAGGATCGCCGGCTGCTCGTCGACCTCGCACTTCGTGGACAGGATCCGGAAGCGACCATTCCCCCGATTGGTTTTGTGCGGGAAATGGGCGTCGCCGCGCTCTCGCTGCAAGAAATCCTGTTGGATCTCATCCGCTTCATCGGCGAGATCTCACTGGTGCTCGTCCGGATCGCTCGTCGCCCGGCGCTCCTGCGGTTGCGCGACACCATTGCCGCCATGTCCCGTCACGGCACCGACGCCATTCCCGTTGTCAGTCTCCTTGGATTACTGATCGGTGCGATCATTGCGTTTCAGACGTTCGATCCGCTGGCGAAGTACGGGGCGAAACTGCAAGTGGCAGATGTCGTCGCGATCTCAATCGTGCGTGAACTTGGCCCACTCATCACCGCGATCATCCTCGCTGGTCGTTCGGGCAGCGCCTTCGCTGCTGAGATCGGGACGATGAAGGTGACGCAGGAACTCGACGCGCTGCGGACCTTCGGTATCGATCCCGTGCGGTTCTTGGTGATTCCTCGGCTTCTCGCTGTGGTGGTGGTGACGCCGATGCTCTCGGTGTACGCATCTATCCTCGGAGTCGCCGGTGGCTACTTTATCCTTGGACCACAGGGATTCACCGTGACGCAATACCTCACCGAAGTTCGTGAGGCACTCACGATCGGCGGATTTCTGCAGGGGCTCGCCAAAGCGGCTGTCTTTGCCATCCTCGTTGCCGCGATTGGTTGCCTCGCCGGGCTTCGTACAGGCCAGGGTCCAGGAGCCGTTGGACTCAGTACCACGCGCGCGGTCGTCGCGGGGATCGTCGCGATTGTCGTTGCCGACAGCGTGCTTGGGTCGTTCTTCTACGCGCTTGGAATCTGAATGAGCGACGCCCCAACACCACTCTCTGCTTCTGCCGGAGCTGCTCGCGATACATCGCGACGAGACGTTGCTATCGGGCTCCGGGGCGTCGCGATTGGTTATGAAGGTAAGGCAATCGTTCATGGCATCGACCTTGACATTCTCGCTGGCGAAATCATGTTTATTGGTGGCGGATCGGGCTGCGGAAAGACCACGCTACTCTCGTGCTTGACTGCGCTGCGGAAACCAATAGCTGGCTCAATCGTGATCGATGGCATCGACCTCGCGCGTGCGAACGCCGATGAGATTCAGCGCGTTCGCCGTCGCTTCGGCGTGATGTACCAACTCGGTGCGCTATTCGGCGGGAAGTCGTTGCTCGAAAATGTGCGGCTTCCACTTGAGGAGTTCACTGACCTTTCGGACGACGTAATGGACGACGTCGCGCGTGCGAAGCTTGGGCTTGTTGGGCTTGGTGCACATGCGCACAAAGAGCCATCTGAGATCTCTGGAGGCATGCAAAAGCGTGCCGCGATCGCCCGTGCACTCGCGCTTGATCCGCCGATTATCTTTCTCGATGAGCCGAGCGCAGGGCTTGATCCTGTCACGAGCGCCGATCTTGACGCGATGATCGTGGCGCTGAACCACATGCTTGGTACAACGTTCGTCATCATCTCGCATGAGCTTGCGAGCATTTACGCGATCGGGCATCGGTTCGCGATGCTCGATGGCGCGCGTAAGAAACTGGTTGCACTTGGTCCGCCCGCTGAGCTGCGCGACAAGTCGCCTGACGAATGGGTTCGACGCTTTCTCAATCGCGTCCCTACGGCGGAGGCATGAGCATGCAGCATCACGAATCAACCCATCAGGAACCGCAGCACGCGAACCGCCTGGAGCACCGCAGAAGGAGCCACCGATGAGCGCATCCAAGGAATTCAAGGTCGGTGTGTTTGTGATTGTGTCAACATCGCTTGCGCTTGGGGGCGTGATCGCGCTCGGTTCCGGTCGCCTGTTCAAGGATACCGAGACGATTGAGACGTCGACCACAGACTCTGTCAATGGACTTCAGATCGGAAGTCCGGTGAAGTATCGAGGCGTGCCGATCGGTGAGGTGAAGTCCATTTCGTTCACCGATCGCTACTACCCGGAGCAGGACCGCAACTCCGAAGAGTTCGATTTTGGGAGTCCGGTCATTATTCGTATGGAGGTCCGGCTCGACGTCTTTGGCGATCTGCAGTCCAGCCTCTTCACGAAAAATATTGAGCGCGGCGTGACGCGCGGACTGCGCGCTCGGTTGACCTCAGCGGGGTTAACCGGTGGACTCTTCGTTGACCTCGATTTGACTGATCCAACACAAAACACCGTGCCGAAGCTGGCCTACGTTCCTGAGTATCCATTTATTCCGAGTGCGCCGAGCAGGCTTGATCAACTCATCGACCGGATTCAGGTGATCTCGGGCAATCTCGCGGAGGTCGACTTCTCGTCACTCGCGTCCTCGCTACACACGACGATTGACAATATCGACGGCGTCGTGACCAGGCGCGTCGATCCGATGATGGCAGACGCGGGCAAATTCATCGCAGAACTCCGCGTGTCAAACGACAAGATTCAAAAGGTTCTCGATGATCCGGGTATCTCCGAAACCATCGCGAATGTTGAGGCGTTGACAAGCGACCTCAAGGGTGCTTTCGTGGGGTCAAGCGACGAACTACGCGAGGGCATTGCAGAGATTCCGAAGATGATGAAGGCCGCCCGTGAGGCAGCGGAGAGGCTCGACACGTTGATTGCGTCGCCACGCGTGGAGTCGATTCTGAGCGGGCTCGACGACGCAGCGAAGGAACTCGGTCCAACGATTGAGGAATACCAAGGTATTGGCCGGCAAGTCACCGATTTCCTCGAGAGCGAGAGCTATGAACTGCAACAGCTGATCTCGGCACTTCGCCAGACCTCGCAGAATCTTGAGCAGTTGACCAACCGCATCCGCCGCGACCCGCCGTCGTTGTTCTTTGCCGAACCGCCCAAGCAGGTGAAGCCGGGTACGCCGATTCCGTCCACTCCTTGACGCGTGCATTGGAGCACCGGTGTACCCCGGCGCCTGCGCGTGAACAACGTCCCTCGAACTCTCCGCAAACTGCTTCACGGAATACAGCATGACCGCCACTCCTATGAAACGCTCCGCATCGCTCCTCTCCGCGACGACCCTTTGCGTGACGAGTCTCGTTGTGAAACCCGCGTGTGTTTCGCTTCTCGCGTTTGCGACGCTGCAGGGTTGTTCGATGTTCAGCCGCTCGTCGGTCCCGGGCGCGAAGTTTTTGATCGATCCACCAGCGATGACACCAGTTGAGGGCGCGAAGATTGAAAATATTCTGGTGCGCCGATTCAGCGTTGTCCCGCCCGCGAATGGTCTGACCTTTGTCTACCTGCTCGCCGACGGTAGTTGGCGTACCGATGAGTACAACGGATGGATCGCGGACCCTGCGGATATGTTCAGTGACGCGCTGGCGACCGCTTTGACCGAGTGCGGACGCGTTGGGATGGTCGGCGTTGAGGGGGTGACGGTGCGCTTCGATTTTGTCGCAGAGGGTGTGGTCGAGAATCTCTACGCGGATTACTCAGATCCGTCGAAACCCACCGCCAATGTCGACATCCGAATCTACTTGCTCGACCGCCGCAACACGATGCCGCGTTTGGTTGCGTCGGTGCATGGTTCTGGCACTGCGCCGATCGTTGCCGATGGCGCGCCGGAAGTCGCGAAGGCATTCTCTGTCGCCGCGGGCGCCGCGATCGCCCAAGCGATTGAGGCGATGCCCAAGGACATTGCGCCGGCAGAGCCGAAGAGCCCTGTGCATGTTCAGCCGCAAAAAGTGGGCTGACAGCACGCGCGCGATCGCCTAGCCTACGGCCCAATGTCCGCAGGTTCGTTTCATAGTTGTGCTGCCCAAGATGACGCTCCGAGGTCGGCTGTGCGTGCGGCGTCGGAACTCGCGACGAAGGTCGCGCAGCTCGGCGGGATCAAGCCGCATGAGATCGTGCGCTTTGAGTCCACGCTTGAGCCATGCGATATTCTCGCGTGGCTTCGGCGGGCACCATCTGGATCGCGGCGGTACTTTCGCGATCGCAGCTCGAAACTTGAAATCGCAGGCGTTGGGACAGCCGCGCGTGCGCAATTCGGAACGCATGATCGTTGGGTGCAGTTAGAGACCAGTACTGGCGAGCGTCGCGCGCCCGCATGGTTCATCGCGCTGCCGTTTGATCCTTCGCGAGAGAGTGATGCCGCGTGGGCGCCATTTCATGCAGAATCGTGCGCGCTTCCATCGATCGAGTTGCGTCGCGACGGAGAGCAGCATGTGCTCGCGGTCAACGTGACGGCGACGACATGTCGAGCGACTCTCGAGCATGATCTCGCACAGCTTATGATGCCGGTCGAGTCATGCGTGGTCGAGCCAGCGCTCGTGCGCGAGTCAGATGGTGATGGCGAGGCGATCTGGACTCGCACCGTTCGCGCTGGACTTGAACGAATTCGCTCGGGCGCACTTCGAAAGATCGTGCTTGCCCGCACACGCAGTTACACCGCGAGCGGTCAGCTCGACCCGGTGTCGGTGCTGATGCGGCTTGCGTCGCGTGAAATTCGCGGGTTTCGCTTTCTGATGGAAGCTGGCGAAGGAAAGTCATTTCTCGGAGTGACACCTGAGCGACTGATTTCGCGAAGTGGCCGTATCGCGCGCAGCGAAGCGGTTGCTGGAACAAGGCCGCGCGGTGTTGACGGCGTTGCTGATCGGTTACTCGGTGAGTCCCTCCTCGCGAGTGCGAAGGATCGGCGTGAGCATGAATTGGTCGTCGAGCGCGTGCGCGAGGCACTCACCTCGTGCTCGACCACTTTGCGAATCGATGCGGAGCCGCGGCTGCTTCGCCTTGCCTACGTCCAGCACCTCGCGACGCGTGTGCAGGCCGAAATTCGTACGGGGGTCACCGACATTGACCTTGTTCGCTTGCTTCATCCCACTCCAGCCGTCGCGGGTGCGCCGGTCGCGGCCGCGATCGAGGCACTTCGCGCTCTTGAGCCGTTTGATCGTGGGCTTTATGCGGGTCCCGTCGGGGTTGTTTCTCGTGACGGTGCAGAAATCGCTGTTGCGATTCGCTCCGCGCGCATCGATGGTGACAGGCTGACTGCCTATGCCGGGGCTGGCATTGTCGACGGCTCTGATCCGGCGGACGAATGGCGCGAGACAGGCCACAAGTTGCTCGCCTTCGAGCGCCTTGCGACCTGATACCTTTTGGCGATGCTCAACGCGCCGAACATCAACCTTGCTTGGACGATGCTTGCCGCTGAAGAGTGTCACCGCCTCGGTGTGCGTCACGCGGTGGTGAGTCCTGGTTCTCGCAGCGCGCCGCTCGCAGTTGCGTTTGCTCGCCACCGCGGAATCACGGTTCATATCGCGCACGATGAGCGCGGAGGTGCGTTTCTCGCGCTCGGTCTAGCCAAGCAATCTGGCGTGCCTGCGGTGGCCATCATGACGAGTGGAACCGCGGTCGCGAACGCGTTGCCTGCGGTTGTCGAGGCGCGAATGACGCGCACGCCGCTCCTTGTGTTTGCAGCGGACCGACCGCCAGAACTCCGCGATTGCGGCGCAAATCAAGCAATCCCACAGTCGTCACTTCTCGACGGCGCGGTGCGTTGGTCGGTCGATCTTCCGTGCCCAACGCAGGATATTCCCGCTGAGTTTGTGCTCTCGACAGTCGATGAGGCGCACGCGCGCGCCTGCGGACTCGCGGGTTCGCAGGGTGGGGGGGTCCATGTGAATTGGCAGTTTCGTGAGCCGCTTGCGCCCGAGGCACGGCCATGGGATGTGGGGTGGTTGTGGAGCGTCGCGCGTTGGTCGAAAGATCGCGCGCGTCGGCCGTGGCGAACTTCAATCGCCGCACCTGCGAGCGAGATCGTGGTCCAGTCCGGAGTCGTCATCGCGGGACGCGCACCCGTGACGATGCGCGCATCACTCGCTCGATGGAAGGGAACGCTCCTTGCTGATGTAACAAGCGGGCTCGCGCGCGGCGGTACCGCGGGTGCGGATCTCGTCTTGCGCTCCGCGTTTGATGGCGACAATCGCGCACTGCTGAAGGAGCTCGAGCCGTCTGAAATCGTTGTTGCAGGCGACGCTGTGGTCTCGAAGCGTATGCATGCGTGGATCGCGCAGCACAAGGGTCCGGTGACGGTCGTTGGCCCGGGCGACCCGCGCGTTGATCCATCACATCGCGCGAATACTGTTGTCTCCGGAGCATCGGCCTTTGTCGGCGCAGCGGGTCTTCGACCGCACCCGGCGTGGCGTCGTGCACTCACCACCGCAACACGCGCAGCGCGAAAGGCACTCGACGGCGAGCGTGTCCTATGCGAGCCAAGTGCGCTCGCCGACACGACTGAGGCGTGTTCGGAGCATGCACATGGGACCATTTTTTACGGCAGTTCGATGCCGATTCGCGACGCAGACTTTCTGTCGATCCATCCGCCACGCGGTTGGGATGTCGGATCGAATCGCGGTGCAAGTGGCATTGATGGGCTGGTGGCAACCGCGACCGGACACGCCCTCGCATCCGCACTACCCGTTGTGGCGTTTATTGGCGATGTGAGTGCGCTGCATGACCTCAACAGCTTGCAACTCGCATCGAAGGTGCAGACGCCGCTGGTACTTGTCGTACTCAACAACGACGGCGGTGGCATCTTCCGGTACCTGCCGATCGCGCGGCATGCGGATGTGTTTGAACAGTGCTTTGTAACGCCGCACGGACGCGCGATCGCGCCTTTCGCCAAGGCGTTTGGAATCGCGAGCGAATCGCCGACAACGCGCGCGGCAATGTCCAAGTCGGTTGCAAAGGCGTTGCGGCGTGCCGGTGCGACGCTTCTCGAGGTCACGTGTACTCGCGAGTCGAGCGAGACGATGCGGACGCGCGTCGCGACGGCTGCGATGGCGGCACTCGCGCAGGACTTTCACTGATGGCAGTAGCTCGAGTCACGCTACTCCACGGCTTTCTCGGTTCACCCGCTGACTGGGCCGATGTGCTCGGCCATCTCGCAGCCGAGATTACATGTGACTGTGTGGCACTCGCCGAGCTTGGTTGCACCTCGATAGATGAAGCCTCCCGACAGCTTGCGACGCGACTCGAACGCTCGCCATGTGATCTGTTGGTGGGGTACTCGCTTGGCGGTCGAATCGCACTTGATCTTGCCGCCACGCGCCCTGCGCTCGTTCCGCGACTCGCCTTGTTTGCGGCGGGAATGGGGATCGAGGACGCAGCCGAACGAACGGCCCGTGCCGCGGAGGACGATCGTCGGGCGGAAGAACTGCGTGCCAACGGTCTCGAGCAATTTGTCGACGCGTGGTATGCGATGGCGCTCTTCCGAGAATTTCGCGCATCTCCTGCCTTTGCCGTGACGCGTGCCCGGCGCCTCGCAGGCGACGCAGAATTTTGGGCACGCTGTGTATCCGGGTGCTCCGCTGGTCGTGCGCGCCCGCGTTGGGACGCACTTCCCGGGCTTGCGTCGCGCACGGTCTTGGTCGTGGGCGAACGCGACGAGCGATATGCTGCCGCATCCGAGCGGGCAGCGCGCGTCGCGCCGGGAATTCGCGTCATGACTCTTCTCGCAGCGGGCCACGCGCTCCCGCTTGAATCGCCGGCGCATTGTGCGCGCATTATCGAAGAGGCGGTTCTCGCGCCAATTCGACAGTTACCAGGAGATTTCGCATGAGCCCTTCTTCAAACTCCACCGCATCTCCGTCTCACAAGCCAACAACCGAGACCACGGAGAAGATTCGTCCTGCACTGGATTGGCAGCCAGTTGCGATGGCCTCTTCATTCGCCGAGGTGCGCTACCACAAGGCTGAGCGCATCGCAAAAATCTCGATCAACCGACCGGAAGTGCGCAACTCGTTCACGCCGCGGACGGTCGAGGAAATGCGGGCTGCACTCCTCGACGCAAAGCAGGATCGAGAAACTGGCGTGGTCATTCTCACAGGCGAGGGAGAGCGAGCGTTTTGTGCGGGCGGTGACCAGCGCGTGCGAGGGCATGCGGGATACCGCTCGGAGGCTGGCGACGAGATGCTCAACGTGCTCGATTTTCAGCGGGAGATCCGCACCTGTCCGAAGCCAGTGGTGGCCATGGTCGCCGGTTGGTCGATCGGCGGCGGTCATGTCTTACACATGATGTGCGACCTCACGATTGCAGCGGAAAACGCCCGCTTTGGCCAAGTCGGCCCGAGGATGGGTAGCTTTGATGGAGGCTACGGCGCGAGCTATATGGCGCGCATCATTGGCCAGAAGCGTGCGAGAGAGATGTGGTTCCTCTGCCGCAGTTACTCCGCGCAAGAAGCCCTCGACATGGGGTTGGTCAATACCGTTGTTCCGGTATCAAGACTCGAGGAAGAGACCGTTGCGTGGTGCCGCGAAATGCTCGCAAACTCGCCGACTGCGATTCGTGCACTCAAGGCTGCGCTCAACGCCGACTGTGATGGACAGGCGGGTCTACAGGAACTCTCCGGTATCGCGACGATGCTCTACTACATGTCCGACGAAGCAAAGGAAGGTCGGAATGCGCAACTTGAGAAGCGCGCTGCCGACTTCAGGAAACACGCGCCGTGAATGTATGGCTCGCCGCGATGCGGCCGAAGACCCTCGGTGCGTCACTGTGTCCAGTGCTGATGGGGGGTGCGCTCGCCGCGCATGACGGTGTATTTTCGCTGATGCCGGTGGTGGCCGCGTTCGTGGGTGCGTGTCTGCTCCAGATCGCGAGCAACTTTGCCAACGACCTCTTCGACGGGCTGCGTGGGACCGACTCCGTTGCGCGGCTCGGTCCACAGCGTGCTGTCGGGAGCGGGTTGGTTTCGGCGCGTGCGATGGCGATCGCACTTGGACTCGCGCTCGCGCTCGCTGCGATCCCCGCGGGCTACCTCGCCTTGCACTCCGGTGCAGCGTTCGCGTGGATCGGTTTGGTCGGGGCGATTGCCGCAGTCGGATACACGGCACCACCGCTGTCGCTTGCCTATCGCGGTCTCGGAGACATCTTTGTCTTTCTGTTTTTCGGTCCACTCGCTGTCGCAGGGACGCGTGCGGCCTGTGACGGACAGTGGACCAGTGTGGCGCTTGTGTGCGGGCTCGCGCCCGGGGCGATCGGCGTCTGTCTTCTCGCGACCAACAATCTCCGCGATCGCGTCGGTGATGCCGCAAGCGGTAAGCGGACGCTTGCAGTGCGCTTCGGCGAGCAATTTGCGCGGTGGCAAATCAGCGCGTGCTACTGGCTTGCATTCGTGCTACCCATTTTGGCGCCGTTTGTGTTCGGGCTTCCGCGTGGCGTGATGCTTGCAACATTGGTTGCGATTCCGCTCGATGCCGCTAGGCCGATCTTCAGAGGACGCGACGGCGCGGAACTCAACCGAAGTCTCGCCATGTTTGGTGCGTTGCTCTACGTGTACGGAGTCGCGTTTGCGATTGGAATGCAGTTCAACTGGGGGAACACATGAGCGCAGAAATCTTGCGGGTTTCGCTTGGAATTCGGCCCGAATCACAACGGATCGTTGGTGTTTCTACGCGCGAGGCGATCTTCTTGCGTGTGGCCGATGGCGCGCGGGTTGGTTTCGGAGAGTGCGCGCCGCTTCCCGGGTTGCACACAGAAAGTGTTGACGACTGCATGGAGGCGATCGAGGAATGGAGCGACGGATTACGAGAGCTCCACGAACTTCCGCCATCCGCAGCATTCGCCGCTTCGTGCGCATTGGCGATGGTGGACGGCTTTGGAATGCATGTGTGTGCACCAGTGCAAGTGGCTTCTTTCTTTGCGGGTACTGCGTCGGAACTTGACGATGGCGCAGTTGCGTCGCTCTTCGACGCACCGGTGGTGAAACTCAAGATCGGTCGCGCCTCTGAATCAGACGATCGTGCGTTGCTTCTTCGCGCACTCGCCGCGCTTCCGAATGCGAGATTCCGTATCGACGGAAATCGCAGGCTTACGCTTCGCGAGTGTGTTGCGCGTATGCGCGGCCTCGACGCTGCGCGGTTTGAATACCTTGAGGAACCGCTTCGCGATCCGCTCCAACTTCCCGAACTTTCCCGCGTGACGGGTATCGATATCGCGCTTGACGAATCGGTTGCCGACGACAGCGATCATGGCGCCGAAATTCGCGAGTCGCTCGCGCGCGAGGAATGCGTGGTTGCGTGGGTACTGCGCATGTCGGCGCTCGGAGCGCTCGATGCGATTTCTGCGCACGCGGCTGACGCAGCGCACCATGGCGTCGAGATTGTTTTATCGACGGCGTACGAGAGTTCGTTCACGCTGCGCATTGCGCAGCATCTTGCGGGCACACTCCCGAATGCGCGCCGAGCGCACGGGATCGGGACGGCTTCGCTGCTACAGGAGGATTCGTGCGCACCAGCTATTCCCATGCGCGGCATCCTCGAGGGCGCTCCACTCCCGGTTCCGTTTGCAGAGGCGTGGGACTGATGCGCGCCGAAGTCGTCGTCGTCGACGTGGAGCCGGGCGAGGACTCGACTGCTGCGTTCGTGGCGGCGTGGTCGCGCGACGCCCGCGTACTACCGATCGCGCGTTCGATGCCGTGCGTTACGAAGGCGGCGATTCTCGCGCGCATACAACAACTTCGCGTAGAGCCTTCCGCTGGTCTCATTCTTGCGACAAGCGGCTCGTCCGGAGTTCCACGACTCATCGATCTCTCGCTCGAGGCGATGCGTGCGAGTGCCGAACTCGGTGCGCGCGTGATTCCATTTGGGCAAGGCGATGTATGGCATGCATCGCTTGCGCCGACGCATATTGGTGGCGTGATGATTCTGATGCGCGCGCATTTCCTCGGGGGATCCGTGCGGTTTTCCTCACAGCCGCGCGTCTGGAGCGACCTTGAAGGTTCGACACATGTCTCGCTCGTCGCAGCACAACTTGCGCGACTCCTCGACGACCCTTCCCCGATTCCACGCTCTCTCAAGGCGATCATGCTTGGCGGCGGTCCGAGCGCGCAAGTGCTCCACGATGCCGCGGTGTCGCGCGGGTTGCCGCTCTATTCGTCCTACGGAATGACGGAAACATCGTCGCAAGTCGCCACTGGTCGCCGCATGGTTGGCGACCCGGCGACGCTTGCAGGTCCGGCGCTTGCGGGTATCGAAATCTCAATCAACGAGAGAAACAGAGAGATTCTTATCGACGGCCCAACGCTCGCCCGCGGCGAGTTTGTCGATGGCGAACTCGTTTCACTCTCTCGACCGTTTGCAACGCGCGATGCGGGATTCATCGATGAATTGGGTCGGCTGCATGTCATCGGCCGCCTCGATGCGATGTTCATTTCGGGAGGGCGAAACATTCATCCCGAGTCCATCGAGCGCGCACTCGGCGAACTCGCGTGCATTCGCGCAGCATGCGTCGTTGGCGTGCCACATGCGAAGTGGGGGATGCGACCTGTGGCGTTCATCGATTTTGCGTCGACGCCCACCGAGACACTGACGGCGCTCCTTCGGGATCGGCTTGATTCGTACCTGATTCCTGACGCGTTCTTCGTCATGCCGCCTGATGAGGCAGCGCGGATGAAGGCTTCTCGCGCGGCCTTGTCGGAGCGCCTGGCGGCAGGGGAGAAGTTCGAGGTCGTCACCTGACTTTCGCCGGATCGAATTTTTGATTCTTAGCGGAGTGAAGTGAGATCCTGCTGCGTGCGTTCAATCCAGGTGCGCAGTGTGACCGGGATTTCAATCGAGGTGCCAGCCTTTGGGTCGATCGCAACGCGCTTGACGCGAACGGCAACAGCCTCAGCTTCACCGAGCGAAAATCGCCAAGAAAGCGTGTATCCGCTCCGACCGACCTCAATCCCGAGAATGCGCACGGTGAGTCGGTCACCGACGCGCACCGGAAGTCGATAGTCGCCCTCGCAGTGGACGATCGGGGTCGGCGCGAGGGTGCCATCGAGCATCTGCCGAACACTCATCCCACCGAGTTCGAGCCAACGCTCGAAAAGCTCCTCTTCGATCTCGAATGCCTTTGGATAAAACATCACTCCAGCGGCGTCGGTGTGCGAGAGACGAACGACGAAATGCTCGGTGAATTCATGCGCTTTCATGCGCGCAGGATACGACGCGTTGCTTTGGCGTACCGCGCATCGCTGATCTCGGGTACAAATCCGGCTTGGAGACCAACCCCATGCGAAACTGCACACTCTGCCCGGTTCTTTCTGTCCTCGCCCTCGTCGCCGTCCCAACAGTTCTTCTCGTTGCAGCAGCACCCGTTGCGCAACAGGCGAAGCCCGAGTCGACGAAGGAATGGGCCGTGCATGATGTCAACCGACCGCAGCCAGCGATGGTTGCGACGCCCGCGGGTAAGGCTCCGAGCGATGCGATCGTGCTCTTCGACGGCACCGACATGTCGAAGTGGACCGGCAACAGAGGCGAGGCCAAGTGGACGGTGAAGGACGGCGCATTCCATGTGGCCGCTGGAACGGGCAACATTCGAACCAAGGAGGGCTTTGGCTCTTGTCAGATCCACATTGAGTGGATGATTCCTGCGACCTGCACCTGCGAGGGCCAGAAGGGCTGCAACAGCGGAATCTTCTTTATGGATCGCTACGAGCTTCAGATCATCGGTTCGAACCCAAACAAGACGTATGTTGACGGTATGGCGGGCGCGATGTACGGCCAGTATCCGCCGCTCGTGAATGCGTGCCGTCCGAACGGCGAGTGGAACACCTATGACGTGATCTTCCACGCGCCAGTCTTCAAGAAGGACGGCGCGTTGGAGAAGGCCGGTTCGATGACGGTGTTCTTTAACGGCGTCCTTGTGCAGGACAACTCTGAAATTTGGGGCGCGACTGCGCACGCCGCGAAGGGGACGTATTCCGCCCATGAGGCAAAGTTGCCGATTGGCCTGCAGGATCACGGCGATCCGCTGATGTTCCGAAACGTCTGGGTGCGTCCGCTCGCGCAGTGAGCGCAGTGGCAATTGCTCGGAAACAGAATGGGCTTCACTTTTCGCAAATCAGTGGGCGTTGGTCCGTTTCGCGTCAACCTGTCGAAGTCTGGCGTTGGCTGGTCGGTCGGCGGGCGCGGCTTTCGCACCGGGACGAGCGCACGTGGTCGTCGATACAGCACATTCTCGCTTCCCGGAACGGGTGTGGGATACCGTTCATCACGCGGCTGCCTTGTTGCGGTTGCGATTCCGGTCGTAGTGGGAATGGTTCTCACTGCGGTTGCTGAAGTATTGGTCTGAAGGCATCGACCAAACACCACCGATGGGGTGTTGCGCACACGGCTCGAGAGAACCGAGGACTCCTATGACGGTCGTCGAAACCATTCGATGGAAACGGACGCTGAGGACGGCTTCAAGCGAGCGCCTACTCGGGCTGATTGGCGAGCGTGATGCGGTCGCGGTCGACCTGCACTTTTTGAGCGATGGAACAGCGGCAGGCACGGTCACGGTGCTCGACGGTGGGGGAATCGCGGAACGCGAGATTCCCGCGCTCCTCGAGCGGATCGATGAGGATTTTCTTCCGGGAATTGATCTCGACGAGCGCCACGGTCGAGGCGGAGTCCACTTCACGGTGGTGTTCGCGCGCAGTGCAGAAAACTTTGAAAGTGCGCAGCGAACGTAAGCACTTCGTTTGCGGACGCGGAAAGGTTTTTCTCCTCGTGACCCCTCGTTTCTGACGATTTCGAATTGGCCTCGGTCGGATGCCGCTGTAGACTCGAGACGCTGTTCCGGGAACCGCGTTGGTCTTGGAGCAGCCGTGGTCAATCCCCGGACGAACACATGCTTCGATGCCCCCTGCGCGCCTTCTCCTCGTCGCTTGCGTTGGTGGGGTTGCTTGTTTCGACAACGGCAGCATTCGCCCAGTCGGCGCGGCCCGGCGTTGGAGCAAACCCGTACTTCTCGCCGCTTCCAGCGGGCACGACGTTTCGAGTGTGGGCGCCCAACGCGACTGCCGTTCGCGTTGCTGGCACCTTCAACTCGTGGAACGCGACCAGCCATCCGCTCACCAGCGAGGGCAACGGCTATTGGTCGTCGGATGTGAACTACGTCTACGCCGGCACGCAGTACAAGTTTGTCATCACAGGCGCCGCCGGAACGGTGTGGCGCAACGACGCGCGCGCACGCCAAGTGACCAATTCGACGGGCAATTCCATCGTGGTCAATCCTGCTGCGTACCAGTGGCAGACGAACGATTTCGAGATTCCATCTTGGAATGAACTTGTCATCTACGAGCTCCACCTCGGCACATTCGGGCAAACTCCGAAAGGGACCGTACCCGCCAACCTCGACCAAGCGAAGGCGAAGCTCGATCACCTCAAGGACCTCGGCATCAATGCGGTGGAACTCATGCCGTTTTGCGAGTTCCCGCAGAGTGTTTCTTGGGGCTACAACCCGTCACATCCGTACGCGATCGAGTCGGCGTACGGAACTTCGACCGATCTCAAGGAGTTCGTCGATGCGGCGCATGCGCGTGGTATCGCAGTGCTCTCCGACATTGTGTTTAACCACCTCGGCCCCAACGACCTCGATCTCTGGCGTTACGACGGTTGGAGCCAGAACAACGGCGGTGGAATCTATTTCTTCCAGGATGCGCGCGCGGTCACGCCGTGGGGGAACACCCGACCCGACTACGGCCGCAGCGAGGTTCGTTCGTATATCCGCGACAATGTGATGTTCTGGCTCGAAGAATTCCGCCTCGATGGCCACCGTATGGATGGAACCAAGTACATCCGCAAGGTTGACCAAGCTGGGCCCGAGATCCCCGAGGGGTGGTCGTTGTTGCAATGGATCAACGACTCAGTCGATGCGACACAAGGTGGCAAGATCTCGATTTGCGAAGACCTCGACAACAACGCGTGGCTCACCAAGTCGACCGGCGCGGGTGGCGCGGGGTTCGACGCGCAGTGGGATGCGCAGTTCTATTGGCCCGTTCGAGGTAATCTCATCACCCCCAACGATGCCGATCGCGACATGTATGCGATCAAGAACGCGATCCTCGCGAACTACAACGCCGATGCATTTGAGCGCGTCGTGTACACCGAGAGTCACGATGAAGTCGCGAACGGCCAATCGCGCATGCCTGAGGAGATTTGGCCAGGAAACGCGGCGAGTTGGTACTCGAAAAAGCGTTCGACGCTCGGTGCAGCCGTCGTCATGACATCGCCGGGCATTCCGATGCTGTTCATGGGGCAGGAGTTTCTCGAGGATGGTTGGTTCGCAGATACGGACCCGCTTGATTGGTCGAAAAACACGACCTACGCGGGCATCAAAAACCTTTACAAGGATCTCATCGCGCTTCGCAAGAACACGGTGGGCCTCACCCGTGGTCTCACCGGGCAGAACACGAACGTATTCCATGTCAACAACACCTGGAAACTGCTTGGTATTCATCGCTGGATGAATGGTGGCGAGAAGGACGACACGATCATCGTGATGAATTTCTCCTCTACACCGCGTGCGGGCTATCGCGTTGGATTCCCGCGCGATGGACGCTGGAAAGTTCGCTTCAACAGCGATTGGAACGGCTACGACACTTCGTTCGCGAATCAGGGTACCTACGACCTCGATGCGACCTATGCGACACCGTGGGATGGGCTTCCAGCCAGCGGGACCTTTGATATCGGCGGGTATAGCTGCGTGATCTTCTCGCAGGGTGATCTTCCGCCGGCGACAAATCCTGCGGATATCAACAGTGACGGAGTCGTCGATGCCACCGATCTCGCGGCGATGCTCGGCGCGTGGGGGCAATCGGGCGGCCCAAGTGATGTCAACAACGATGGAACCGTCAACGCAGCCGACCTCGCAGCGCTCCTCGCGCAGTGGGGTTGGACCGCGTGAGGTAGGGGCCTGTAACTTTGTCGAAATCTTTGTTTCAGTCGACACAATCCGAACATTTCTTTCGATCGTGCGTGATTCCGGGCTAGTTTTGCTTTCATCCTCTATCCCTCATCGCCTTTGCGCGCCGCGGGGCAGTTGCCAACAGTCGTGTCATCACCAAACTCTGGAGTCTCAAAAGATGCGTAATAAATTGATGTATGTAGCTGCTCTTGCTGTCGCAACCGCCGCGCAGGCGCAGGTCGTCCTCGATGGCGTCGCGGACAAGACCTACGGCGCCGCGATCATCATCCAGAACACGCAGACGCAGTTCGGTGACTCCACCCTCGGCGTCGTGGACTTTGCCAACGGGAGCGAACTCGACGCTGGTTTCGCCAAGATCGATGGTGGCTACCTCTACCTCATGCTCGCTGGCAACTTAGAGTCCAATTTCAACAAGCTCGAGATCTTTATCGACGCCGTAGATGGTGGGCAGAACAAGCTGCTTCCGAATAATCCAACGGTCGATTTCGAAGGCTTGCTTCGAATGGCCGACGATGTCAACACTCCAAAGGTTGTCGAGGGTCTGACCTTCGACGCGGATTTTTCAGCTGACCTCTGGGTTGGCACGACTTGCGGCGGAAATCCCTTCGCCGTCTACATGAACTACGCCGAGCTCCTCACCGAGGGCGGCGGCAACGGCAACTACCTTGGAAGCGGCGGCGCTGGCGCTGGTGGAGCGGCGTCGTTCAAGAGCGGCTTCGGCTTTGGTCTCGACAACTCGAACATTCTCGGCGTTGTCGGTGGAACCAAGCTCGGCGACGGAACCGGCTGCACGACCGGCGTCGAGGTGCGCATCCCCCTCACCGCGATCGCGGGCTACACCGCGGGTGACATCAAGGTCTGCGCCTTTATCAATGGTGGCGGCCACGATTTCCTGTCGAACCAGGTGCTGGCACCGCTCGGTGGTGGCGCAAATCTCGGCGAGCCCCGGCTCGTCAACTTCGAGAATATCCCGGGCGCGCAGTACTTCGTTGTTTCGAACTCGGGCGGTTCGTCCTGCCCGGCCGACCTCGACGCGAGCGGCACAGTTGATGCGGCCGACCTCTCCGGTCTTCTCGGAAACTGGGGAGCTTCGGGTATCGGCGACATTGACCAGAGCGGCGCGGTTGACGCGGCCGATCTGTCGGCCCTTCTCGGGTCGTGGGGCGCTTGCATCTGATCAGACGGAGTCTCGTTCGAACGCAGACGCAGATTTCGGCGGCCGCACCCATATCGGTGCGGCCGCCTTCCTTTTGTCTTTTTGCCCAAAAGCGCAGCAGCATGGGCGAACCCGCGAAACCAAACGCGGTACCAACGCCTCGCGCCGAAAATTGCGCGGCTCCCGTACAGTGCTCGCTCGTACCCGCATTCGCGGGTCTCAACTTCCAACGGAGTCCGACCACAGATGGCTTCTCTTTTCCGAATCGCTCTTGTGCTTCTTCCCTCGGCGGCCGCCGCGGTCGCCTACGCGGGTCCAGATCTTCCTCCCTTTCCTGAAGTCTCGAAGGAGTACGAGAAGGTCAACAGCACGCCGGATGGCGCGTCGCTCTTCGGCCTCTTTGTGCACAAGAAGGATGACCAGTTGCTCGCGGAGTTTCCGCGAGGTTGGGAGAAGATGAAGTTCCTCATCGCGGCAACGCCAGCGGGTGGAGTCATCTTCAGCGGACTGCAGGGACCGGAGCGTTATGTTTTCTGGCGCCAATACGGCAACCGTCTCGCACTTGTTGAGCCGCAAGTTGAGATCCGCTCAAGCGGCGAGCAAACCTCAAAGGATTCGGTCAAGCGCATCTTCACCGACAACGTCCTGCTCGAGGTTCCAATCGTGGCGATGGGCCCGAATGGTCAGCCCGTGATTGACCTCGATGCGATGCTCGTTGGTCAGTCGCAGCAACTCGCAGGCGTCGGACTGAATCCGCGACTTGCGAAGATTGCGAAGGCGAAGAGTTTCCCGCAGAACCTCGAAGTCGCGATTGAGGCGCCGGATCAGTCGGGCAACTTCAAGATGGTGCACTACTCCGTCTCGATGCTGCCGGAGAACTCTGGCTACAAGCCGCGCACTGCCGACGACCGTATCGGCTACTTCCTGACGGGTTACCGCGATCTCGGGCTCTACGGCACGGAGACGAACGCGACGCGCTACATCAACCGTTGGAATCTTGAGAAGCGCGATCCGAAGCTCTCGCTCTCACCGCCGAAGGAACCGATCATCTACTACGTCGAGCACACGGTTCCCGTGCGCTATCGTCGGTACGTGAAGGAAGGCATTCTCCAGTGGAATGTCGCCTTCGAGAAGATCGGTATCGACAGCGCGATTGAGGTCTACCAACAGGATGAAGTGACCGGCGCACACATGGACAAGGATCCGGAGGATGTGCGCTACAACTTCGTGCGTTGGCTCAACAATGACGTCGCGACGGCCATCGGGCCGAGCCGCGCACATCCGCTCACTGGGCAGATTCTCGATGCAGACATCGTGCTCACAGACGGTTGGATTCGAGCGTTCTACTCGTGGTACGACGATCGCCCGAGCGAGATGACGCAAAGCCTCACGCCGGAGTCGCTGGTGTGGCTCGAAGCGCATCCGCAATGGGATCCGCGCGTGCAATTGCTCCCGGCGGCTGAGCGGCAAGCGGTGCTTGACGATCGGGCGAAGCGCGCTGCAGCGGGTGATGTCGATCCAGCGGACAGCCGAAAGGATCCGATTGTCGCTGCGAGCCCGGAGCTTCGCGAGATCACAGCGTGGTACGAGGCTGCGGGCATGCACGACCACTCGAAGTGCGGCGCGATGTGTTTCGCTGCGCAGGGAATGGCCAGTGATATGGCGATCGCAAACATGGCGTTTGAGGCTCTCGGTCTTCTCGAGCAGGCCGCAGATCCGAAGAATCCAGATGCGCCAAAGACGCCGCTCGAAACTCTCGACGGTGTGCCGGAGTCGTTCGCAGGACCGCAGCTCGCACACCTCGTGGCACACGAGGTTGGGCACACGCTCGGCCTTCGTCACAATTTCAAGGCATCGAGCCTCTACACCCTTGATG
The DNA here is from genome assembly GCA_945902075.1 of Candidatus Kuenenia stuttgartensis. Lineage (GTDB taxonomy): Bacteria > Planctomycetota > Phycisphaerae > Phycisphaerales > SM1A02 > QWPT01. The sequence continues at coordinate 75,607 of CAMDMA010000005.1, forward strand.
AGATCAACTCTGACGTGGTCAAGGGAAAGCCGCTTGCGGCTTCGGTCATGGATTACATGGGTACGAACTTCAACCTGGACAAGGACAACGTCCAGGGTGATTACACGATGGTCGGTATCGGGTCATACGACATGTGGGCGATTGAGTATGGCTACACCTTTGACGATCCGGCCAAGGTTGCCGCGCGCGTCGGTGAGCCCGGCCACATGTACTTGAGCGATGAAGATACCAACGGGCCCGATCCACTCGCTCGACGCTACGACTTCTCGAAGAATCCACTCGACTTCGCAAAGGCCGAGATCGAACTCGTCAAGCAACTTCGCGCGACGCTGCTCGACAAGTATGTGAAGAATGGCGACAGCTGGGAGCGCGCGCGGAAGGGGTACTCCAAGACCCTCAACAAGCAGCGCAAGGCCATCGACATGATGGCTCCTTGGGTCGGTGGAACGTATGTGAGCCGCGTCAAGAAGGGCGACGCCAACACGGGCGACCCACTCGTTCCGGTTGAGGCGGAGAAGCAGCGCGCGGCGCTTGCGTTCATCATGGAAAACGCATTCCGTGACGAGGCGTATGGCCTTACACCAGAACTCGTCAACAAGATGACCGTCGAGAAGTGGATGGATGATCCACGCTCCATGATGGCGTCGAGCGCATTTGCGATCAACGATCAGATCGCAGGAACGCAATCGATGGCGCTCACGATGATTCTGAATCCGGCGACGCTCGGCCGAATCTATGACAATGAGAAGCGCATCGCTGCAGAGCAAGATGCCGTGACGCTTCCTGAAGTCATGGGCATGCTTAGCACTGAGATTTATGGCGAGATCTCGCCGTCCAAACTCGGTTCGTCTGATGCGCGGAAGCCAATGATTTCGGCCTATCGCCGCAACCTTCAGGCTGATTACACCGATCGCCTCATCGCGGTCGCGACTGGCAAGGCCGGGCTGCCACGCGTAGCGCGTCAGCTTTCGGCCCAGGAGTTGCGTGAACTCAAGTCGAAGCTCGACGCAACGCTGTCGAAGGCGACGGCGAGCAACATCGATCCGTACTCGCGCGCGCATGTCGCCGACCTCAAGGACCGCGTAGATGCGGCACTTGATGCGGTTGTCGTGATCGAATGAGTGAAGGTGGTGAAGCGCAACGTCTCGCCAAACTCTTCTGCCGCCCCGCGCATCTGCGCGGGGCGGCTTTCTTTTTGTGCCATTCCTGTGCAAGACCTTCGAACGTGCGCGGTTGCGATCATGTCGCGATCACCTTGCGATCATGTCGCGATCACCTTGCGATCATGTCGCGATCATGTCGCGAGACGGTGCATGAGATACACGACGCGTTCAAACAGACTCGCGGCATAGAGCATCGTGGCTTGTTCGTGCGGAGATCCAAAGTCTGCGTCCGCCGCTGTTTTTCGGATCGATTCCATCTGATCGCCTCGGTCGGCGGTCATCGACTGCAGGATCTCAACATCGACACTATCGCCCGATTGAAACGACTCATGAAGTGTTCGGAGCATCACGTCGCATGCTTCGATGAGTGCGCCACCAAGTATGCTCGCCGAGGAGTCGCGCGAAAGTGTCGCGACCTCTTTCGAGAGATGGTCGACCGACGAGAGCAGCTCAGCAATCGATTGCTGGCGCGTACTTGCACGGAGGAGGGTCGCCAGCGACTCTCGAGTTTGCGGGCGCGCGATGGCGTCAGAGAGGAATCCACGGATTTCCGAGTCGAGGGAGTCAAGTGCGCGTCGGACTTGTGTGGTGTCGAGACCACTTTTTGTGCCGTGGTCGAATCGTGCGCGATCAAGTAACAAAGGGAGTGCCTCAAGGACCCGCAGTTGTTCTTGAGTGACAAGTTCAAGCGCCACATCTGGCTCATCGAGTGCACGCTCGTCGAGAAAGTGCGGCGTGGCGAGCCGATCTTCGGCCACATCAGGCGCAATCGACGTGAGGATCGCGTTTGCGCGGGAGACAAGCATGGCGCCGATGACCGGACACAGCAGCATTTGCAGTAGGAATCCAAATGCGAGGTCACTTTCGACTGAGAGCGTCAATTGGTCGAAGAGTGCCACCAGTGATGGGATCGCGCCGAACTTCGCGACGAGGAGCCACATCGCAAGCACTCCGCCTGACACAGCGTTGATCAGTGCCTGCCAGTAGGAGATCCGCAGCGCCTCGCCGCGGAGACCCTTCGCGAGAAAGATCACGGAGAGCCCGATTCCGAAGCCCGTCCCATGGATGATCATGAGCGCCTGCTCTGCACCCAGAAACCCATCTCCGCATAGAGCGATCAGAATCACGACGATTCCGCTTGAACTCTGGATGACAAGACGCAGCAGCGCGCCTGCGACAAATCCGAGGAGGAGCGATGCGTTGAGCGCGGTGCTGATGCTGGTAAACCACGAGACGTGCTGCATCGGAATCGCAGCAGCCTTTAACTGCGTGAGTCCGAAGAGTAAGAGTCCGAGGCCAAGCATCGCGCCGAGCAGCGCCGCGAGCAGGGGCGTCGCGCGCGCAATATGCCGTTGTCGCATCGCGAGGCCGATGGTTCCGATCAGCCAGAGTGTCGCGAGGTTCATGTCTATCGCGGCAAGAAACGCGAGTAGTGCCGTCCCTGGATTTGCCCACGCCACGACCGTCAGTGCGCGCTGCACGGTCATGAGTCGCGCGGAGACGAGGCTCGCGACGACGAAGGAAACGGCGGTTGCACTCTGTCCAACAGCGCCGAACACGATGCCAAGAATGACCGCGCGTGGTGCACTCGCGACAGCCGCAAGTGCGCGGCGGCGGATCGACCGCGAGGCAAGCGCTTTCAGGCTTGATTTGATCGCATCGAGTCCGATGAGAAAAAAAACGAGACCCGCGAGGAAGGCGGGGAGCACTTCCCATGCGCTCATCGGGCCACCATCAGCGGCGGCCAGGGCATGGGTGGTTGAGCGCATCGAGGTGGCGCGTGTGGCGAGTTCGCGGGTTGCGTGATCATGGCGTCAGTCGAGAGCCACTGCGAGAGAGCGTCGCACGCCCCTCGTCAATCGAACTGGAGATTGAGAGAAGGGACTTGAGCCCAGAAAACTCGAGGGCCTGGCGCACGTGCGGCTGCGGCGCGCAGACAGCGGCCCTGCCATCGAGTGGCTTCAACAACTTGATGAGCACGATGAATGCGCGGATTCCTGCGCTTGAGATGAACTCGAGCTTGGCACAATCGAGGATCACGAAGCGACCGCCGGCCGCGACGGCCTCCCGAAACGCCTTCTCGGCGTCAACCTGTGTCGCCTGCTCCAGCCTGCCGACGAGCCGGATCAACCGTTCGCGTGAACCATCGGATGGCTCGGCAGGATCAAAGTGGAGTTCGAGGTCGAGGCTGGTGCCTGAAAGACGGGCCATTCGTCGAGCATAACGCGTCGATCAACCTGACCGAGGGTCCGCGCGGTCTCTTCTCAGGTTGAATGAGATCTTTGCAAAGACTCGTCCTTGAAGCCGGGGTATCTTCAGCCTATGCGGAAGGCCACCTTCGCTCTCGGACTTGCAATAACCGGACTTCTCGCATTTGGTGCGGAGTGGGTCGCGACCAACGTGAACCCTCGTGAGGGACGTGGGTGGCCACGGTCAAGTCCGCGCGTCGATTTCGCAAGCGACGTACTTCCCACGCTCGCATCACGCTGCTTCCGTTGCCATGGTGGCGTGCGCGAAATGGCGGGACTGAACCTGTCAGACGAAGTGCGTGTAACCACTCCGCTCAAGAGTGGGAACGTAGCGATTCAGCCATCGAATCCCGCGCAAAGTGAGCTCTTGGCACGCATCGTGAGCAACGATCCGGACCGACGCATGCCACCCGATGGCGCGCCGCTCGAACCCGCCGACGTCCGCATGATCGAGCGGTGGATCGCTGAGGGTGCGGAGTGGGGGACGCACTGGGCATTTCGCCCACGCACCGATCCAGCGGTACCGGAGAACGCGGCACCTGTGCGCGCGGAATCGCTCGAGAGTTGGCCGCGGACAGAGACGGATCGATTCATCCTCGCGCGGCTGTCTCAGGCAAAGCTCATTCCGGCGCCGGAAGCCGACCGCGAAACCCTCGCGCGGCGTGTGGCGCTTGACCTTACCGGCGTGCCGCCCGACGAAGCGCTGCGTGCGGCGTTTCTCGCGGACACCCGGCCCGACGCCTACGAACACTTTGTGGAAGCGCTCCTCGCGAATCCGGCCTATGGCGAGCGCTTTGCGCGCATTTGGCTCGATCTCGCACGCTACGCCGACACCCAGGGGTACGAGAAAGACGATCAGCGCGACATTTGGGCGTGGCGCGATTGGGTGATCGACGCGTTCAATGCGGACATGCCGTACGACATGTTCGCGGTTCGGTTACTCGCGGGCGACCAGTTGCCAGACGCAACCGACGAAGACCGGCTCGCGACCGCGTTCCATCGCAACACCCTCACCAACACCGAAGGCGGCACCGACGACGAGGAGTTTCGCATGGCGGCCGTCTTTGACCGCGTGTCAACGACCTGGCAGTCGTTTCTCGGCGTGACGTTTCAGTGCGTGCAGTGCCACGGTCATCCGTACGACCCAATCGCGCATCGCGAGTACTACGGGTTTCTTGCCTATCTCAATCAAACGGAGGATGCCGATCGAGGTGACGACGCGCCACGAATGGAAGTTCATCGTCGCGGGATGAAGTCGAGCGTGCCCGTCCTGCGGGAACTGGTAGGCGATGCGCGACGGAAGACGAACCTGCTTGTTCGTGGATCACTTAAGAGTCCAGCGGAGGAAGTCGCGCCGACCTTGCCTGCGATGCTCGTTGGTCGTGATGTTGCCGCGCCAGCTGATCGCCTCGGAATGGCGCGGTGGCTCGCGTCGCGCGACAACCCGCTCTTCGCGCGCGTGGCGGCAAATCGCGCGTGGGAGACGCTCTTTGGGCGCGGCATCGTTGAGACCAGCGAGGACTTCGGCGTGATGGGCTCCGGCGCGAGTGATCAGGCACTTCTTGATCATCTGGCGGGAGTGCTGATTGCGCGCGACTTTTCGATGAAGGCGTTGCTCCGCGAAATCGTCACCAGCGCGACCTATCGACAGTCGTCGGTTCCGTCCGCTGAAGCGCTCGCGCGCGATCCCGACAATCGGCTCTGGTCGCGTGCGCCGCGGCTGCGGCTTGAGGCGGAGTCGATCCGCGACACGGCGCTTGCGGTCAGTGGGTTGCTCTCGCGCAAACTTGGCGGGCCGCCGGTCATGCCGCCGCAGCCCGAAGGCGTGTGGCAGGTCGTTTACTCCGGCTCCGCGTGGACGACGAGTGTGGGTGAGGATCGCTATCGCCGAGCGATCTATACGTTTCTACGCCGAAGTTCGCCGTACCCGTCGTTTCTTGCGTTCGATGCGACGAGCCGTGAGACCTGCACAGTTCGTCGGATTCGGACCAACACGCCGCTTGCGGCGCTCGTGATGCTCAACGATCCGGTCTATCTCGAGGCCGCACAGGCGCTCGCGGTCTTGGCGCGCGGGGAAGCCGACGACGCTGTGGCCGTGCGCAGCATGCTCGAGCGCGCGCTTGGGCGTACGGCGCTCCGTGAAGAGGTTGCGCGACTCGCTACGCTCGTCGGAGCCGAACGCGCGCGGTATGCCGGTCGTGATGACCTCGCGCGAACGCTCGCGGGGCGCGCGGCGGAAGGCTCGACCGATCTCGCGCGTGACGCGGCGCTCGTTGCGGCTGCAAACGTGATCTTGAACCTCGATGATTTCCTCACGCGATCGTGAACCAAGCATGAACGCACCTCAGTCGACATATTCCGCGCAGGCAGAGACCCGTGACCCTCACGCGGCGCAGGCCGCAGCCATCGCCCAGGCGACACGGCGCACATTTCTCGGTTCGCTCGCGGGAGGCGCGGCAGCATTTTCGCTTGGTGGCATCGCGCTCACGGAGCTTCTCGGTCGCGATGCCGCGGCGTCGAACACGCCTGTCGCTCCCGATCCACTCGCGCCGCACGCGCCGCATTTCGCCGCGCGCGCCAAGAATGTCATCTACATCCATCTCGCTGGTTCTCCAAGCCAACTCGAACTCTTCGACTACAAACCCGAGCTCACGAGGTTCAACGGTCAGTCGTGTCCAGACGAGTACATCAAGGGCGAGAAGTTCGCGTTCATCAAAGGGCATCCGACGCTGCTCGGCCCGGTGCACCAATTCGCGCGCGCCGGCCGCGCGGGACTGTGGACGAGCGACTTGCTCCCGCATTTCCGCACGATTGAAGACGAGGTATGCGTTATCAACTCGATGACAACCGATCAATTCAATCATGCGCCAGCGCAACTGTTGCTGCACACTGGTGAGGCGCGATTTGGAAGCGCAAGCTTCGGCTCATGGGTCGGCTACGGGCTCGGTAGCGAGTCGCGCGACCTGCCCGCGTTCATCGTGCTTGTCTCTGGCGACAAGACTCCCGATGCAGGAAAGAGCGTATGGGGAAGCGGTTTTCTTCCGAGCGTGTACCAAGGCGTCCAGTGTCGAGCGAGTGGCGATCCGGTGCTATACGTCAAGGACCCGGAGGGCATGCTGCGCGAGACACGTCGCGCCACCATCGATGCGATCGCTGCGCTTGGTCGCGCGGGTGTCGCGCGCCATGGCGATCGGGAAACTGAGGCGCGTATCGCGCAATATGAGCTCGCCTATCGCATGCAGATGGCGGTGCCTGAGGCGATGGACATCACGCGCGAGACTCCGGCGACGATTCAAGAGTATGGCGCCTCTCCGGGGACACCAAGTCTTGCGAACTCGTGCCTCCTCGCACGGCGGCTCGTCGAGCGTGGCGTGCGGTTCGTGCAGTTGTATGACTGGGGCTGGGATGGCCACGGCACGAATCCGAGCGACGATCTTCTCACCCAATTGCCGAAAAAGTGTGGCGAGATGGATCGCCCTGTCGCTGCGCTGATTCGCGATCTGCGTCGGCGCGGACTGCTTGATGAAACGCTCGTGATTTGGGGTGGCGAGTTTGGTCGCACGCCAGTCGCAGAGTATCGCGATGGAAACAAGGCTTTTTTAGGCCGCGATCATCATCCGCACGCGTTCACCATGTGGATGGCTGGTGGCGGAGTGAAGGGTGGATCAGTGCACGGCGCAACTGACGAGCTCGGCTACCGCATCGCTCGTGATCCTGTTCGCGTAAAGGATTTTCAAGCAACGGTGCTTCATCTCCTCGGGCTTGATCACCTCAAACTCGGCTACATGCATGCGGGACTCAACCACCGTCTGACAGGTGTGCAAGGCGACGCGAAGGTCGTTCAAGGTTTACTCGCGTAGCGTGTGGCTTCATGGCGCTCGCGCAGCACCAATCATCTCGTTCAGCACATTCAGCGCGCGCGGGCGGTCTCGATATCAATTGCATACACGCCGCTGGTTGCCGTCACGTAGAGCGTTTTGCCGTCCTTCCCACCGAGACAGCAATTGGAAACACGCTCTGGGAAGCGAATCTGACCGAGCGGCTTTCCTTCCGGTGACAGGACAAAGATGGCTGCGCGCGGCGGGACGGCGATGAAGACATTGCCTTGCGTGTCAACAGTTATGCCGTCGCCGCCAAGCGTCTCGCGTGTACCCGGTGGGATCTTGTAAAAGACGCGACCTTCGCCGAGCTTTCCTGGTCCCTCGATCGGATAGGCCATCACGTCAAGCGTGAGGTACGGCACGACGAACAGCGTTTTTCCGTCGGCCGAGATGTTGATGCCGTTCGGCGCACGCACTTTGTCGTCGCGGACAACTTCGATCGCCTCGCCGCCCTTCGCCGAAACGTAGTACACAGCATCGGGTGCCATGCCAGCACGCTTTCGCCCGATGACGGGCGCGGTAAACCAAATCCCGCCCGCATCATCAACGACGAGATCGTTGAGCCGACCAAGCGATTTGCCGGTTTCCTCCGCCTCGACTGCGCGCGTGTCGCAGAGGATCTGAATCGCACCCGACTTTGGATCGATCCGAGTGATCGCGCCGGGGTTCGCTTGCGCTCCGTAGAGCGTGCCATCTTTCGCAGTCATGAACAGACCGAATGTTGCGTTCGCCTTTTTGGTCACAATCGCCGCGCCCATCGGGTCGATGCGCAAGATTTCGTTGGCTGGAATATCGACGAAATACACCGTGCCGTCCGTCGCACACGCCGGGCCTTCGGTGAAGTTGTGGCCTTCGGACCACTTGTAAATTGGCGTGCCCTTCTTGACGACGCCGGCGATGTCCTCGCCAGCCTCCCCGTCGCGCCGAGGCCACTTCGCCTGAAGCGTTGTGGGCGCGCTCCCCGCGGCGGGCGTGGTTTGTATCGGTGGCGGTTGGACGGCGGGGGCGGTGGCGTTCTGCATGGCGAACGCTAGAAGCACGACGGTGAGTTGCATGGGGGCAACCTTTCTTGAAGCGCGCACACGAGACTGCGCAGGGACTGTGGAGCGGATCACTTGGTCGCTGAAGGGTCTTTCGTGCTCGCTGAGGTCACGTCACCTGCGTTGGATACACGCGCCCTCGCGGCGACAGCGACGTCGACCAGCATGCCCGACTGGAGAAATGCGGGAGGATTTTCAAGCGCGTAGATGACTTGCACAACGCGGGTATCGATGCGCTCTGCGTTTTCGCCTGTCAGTGTGCGCTTGGGCTGCACATCTGGAATCACGCGCACGAAGCGAAGCGGAATCTGCAGCCGACTCCCACCGCGCACGGTCGCAACCGCTTCACCGTTCGTGTCGAGGCGCCAACTGTCGAGCTCATCGATATCGGTGCGGACGTGGAGGAGCGACACGTCGCCGAGTCGCATGAGCGTGCCTTGCGCCGAGCCACCGGAACCGGGGCCTGAGGCCTTGTATTCACCCACGTGGGTATCGAGCCGAAGTACGGTGCCCGCGATCGGCGCACGAATCACGAGCAAATCACGCGTGACTTCTGCTTGGCGAAGCTGATCCATCGCCGTCTGCACTTGCGACTCTGCAGTGCGCGTGTCGCTCTCGGCTGCGCGCGCGTCGCCCTCTGCGACGGCGAGATCTTCGGGGTAGGTTCCGATCTTCGCTCGTAACAGCTTCGCCTCCGCTTCTGCGAGCAGCGCGGTCGCGAGCGCGACGCCGAACTCAAGCGTCGGCTGTTCGTTTGCGGTGGTGCCGCGGTCGCTCACCTTGAGCAAGCGTTCGAGCCGGCCGCGTGCGTCGTCAAGTGTCGCTTTGCGCGCGGCAACGAGTGCAGCGGCTTCAGTGATGTCTTCTGGTCGCGGCTTTGCCTTAAGTTGCGCGATGCGTGCGCGTGCTGCATCGGCGCGCGCCGCCGCAGCAGCAACCTGTGCACGCGCGGTCTCGACCTGCGAGCGTGCGGTCGCGATGCGCGCATCAGCGTCGCGGGTGTCGAGTTCGATGAGCGTCTGGCCCGCCGTCACGCGGTCACCTTCCTCGACGAGTACCTTCGCCACAATGCCGCCAACCTGCGTGCCAACGAGAATCGTCTCGCTTGAGGGCTCCACAATACCAACGCCAGCGACGCGATCTGGAAACGGAATCGCAGGCGGCGCAATCGGCTCGGGGCCAGCCTTAGGCGGAGTGTTGAAGCGCGCGACCGCGAGGCCAGTGAGCGCGAATCCGCCGAGGGCAAGGATGGGGAGTGCGATGAGGCGAAGCTTCATGAGGAGATTCTCGTGTCAAGGCGTCGCAGGTGCAGATGCCTCGCGTGCGACGCGGGTCAGTTGGTCGATCTTGCCGTCGTTCACATGCGCGATCGAATCGGCGAGGTTGTAGATTCGGTCGTCGTGCGTGACCACCACGACCGCGCGATCCGGACTGGTCGATCGGCCGCGAATAAGCTCCATGACCCGTCGCCCTAACTCGGCGTCGAGCGCGCTCGTGGGCTCATCGCAGACGAGGAGCCGTGGGTCGTGGATCAGTGCGCGTGCAATCGCGACGCGTTGCTGCTGCCCACCGGAGAGTTTCAGCGGTGCGCTCTGGTCGCGGCCTTCAAGCCCGAGTGTCGCGAGAAGTTCCGCCGATTTGCGCACGGCGGCCGCGACCGACTCACCCTTGAGAACGAGCGGAACAGAAACGTTCTCTGCGACCGTGAGCTGCGGAACGAGATTGAACTGCTGAAAGATGAAGCCAACATTGTCGCGGCGCCACGCTGCCAAGCGATCGCGGCGTAGCGTGGCCAAGTCGGTTCCAAACACCGTCATGTCCCCAGCATCACGCGACAACAGCCCAGCCAGGATCGAGATCAGAGTCGTCTTGCCGCAGCCCGAGGGCCCGACCAGCATGGTGAGTTCGCCCGCAGGAATATCGAGGTCGATCCCGCGCAGCGCGCGCACCGCGCTTTCGCCCTTGCCGAAGGTCTTCTCGACTTTGCGGAGTCGAATGGCAATCGCACGATCCGTCGAGCGCGTATCGGTGTTGTCGCGGGCGGTGTTCATCGTCAACTCACGCACCCTTGAAGACATCGGCGGGATCAAGCCGCACGACCTTCCACATCGAAATCACGCTTGCAAGAATGCAGATGACGAGGACCGCGACTGCGGCGATCAGTGGAATCTGCCACAGCATCTTGAACGCCAATTTTCCGCCAGCTGCATTGAGGCCGAACGCGCTCACCGCGCCGAGCCCGAGGCCAAGTCCAAGTACGCCCGCGACGAGTGCCTGCAGCGCGACCATGCTGAGCAGCCGCCAGGTTGAAGCGCCCATCGCTTTGAACGCACCGAAGTAGCGCAGGTTGTCGAGGGTAAAGTTGTAAAACATCTGCCCTGCGATCGCGACGCCGACGAAAAATCCGAGCGCGATGGCAATCCCAAAGTTGATCGGAATGCCCGTTTCCTTCATCCAATAGCTGAGCGTGCGCATGGCGTAGTCGTGCGGCGGCATGGCCTCGAGCCCAGTTTCATCACGGATGCGCTGGGCAAGCGTCGTGATGTCGGTGCCGGGCACCGCGGTGACAAGCACCGCACTCATCACGCGACGCGTCGGAGGCGCAAAGGTGATCGCGCGCGAGTAGACGGTGTAAAGCGTCGGCGCGGCGACGAATGTCTCTGAGCATTTCACGAGACCAACGACGCGTGCGCGGTGTTCGTTGAGTTCGATGATGTCGCCAATCTCGACGGATCGCTTCGGATCTCCGCGTCGAAACACCTGTCCCGGCGCGGGCACCGTACCCGGCGCGAGTTCTGCTGGAAATCGAAGCTGCTGTTGACTCGATCCCACTTCGACCATCACTGCGTCTGGCTGACGTAGGTCGGCAAGCGATCCGGCAACAACCTCTACGGGGCCGCCCGCCAGCGTGTCATCATCAATTCCGATGACATCACAAACCTGCCGCGATCCATCTGGAAGCGTCGCGACAAGGAGTCCTTTATAGAGCGGCGCCGCCCATTCGACGCCCGTCACGCCGCGCACGCGTTCAAGCGCGGTGGTGCGGAGAGGTTTCGGTTCATCCACATACGACTGCGTCGGATCGAAGACCCAAAGGTCCACATGCCCGACTTCGCCAATGAAGGCAAAGGTTCGGCTCATGAGCCCAACAAAGATCGACGCCTGCTGCGCGATAAGGAGTGATGCGAACCCGAGTCCGAGCAGGATGCCGTAAAACTTCGCGCTGTCACCGAAGAGCATCTTGATCGCGTAACGATTCATACGCCTGGATCTCGTGAGACGGACGGAGCCGACACGCGACGGCTCGCGCGCCACGCGCGCAGCCACTCCAGTGCAATCGGTAGCACGCTGAGGAAAATGATCGCAAGGATCACTTTCGAGAAATTCGCCTTCACCCAGGGCATGTTTCCAAACAACGCACCTGCGCCGACAAAACCAACAACCCACAGGAAAGCACCCACGATGTTGTAGGCGAGGAAGCGCGGGTAACTCATGGTCCCGACCCCTGCGACAAACGGCGCGAATGTGCGCACGATCGGAACAAAGCGCGCGTAGATGATCGCCTTGCCGCCGTGCTTCTCAAAGAAAGCCTGCGTCTTGAGAAGGTGACTCTGCTTGAGAAACCGGAAGCGCCCGCTGAAGGCTGGCGGTCCGATGGCCTTTCCGATGTGGTAGTTCACCGCATCGCCAATCACGGCAGCGATGAAGAGGAGCACCATCATCAGCGGCACGCTGAGTCCGCCTTGCGCCGCGAGAGCGCCCGCGGCGAAAAGCAACGAATCGCCCGGCAGGAACGGCGTTACGACAAGGCCGGTTTCCGCAAATACGATCGCAAACAAAATGGCGTAGGTCCACACGCCGTGCTTCGCGATGATTTCGGCAAGTGCAACGTCAAGCTCAGTGAAGAGCCGCAGAAACTCGTTCCAGAGCTCAGCCATTGCTTGCTCCATCGCCTGCAGTGTTGTTGACTGCCTCCACCTTTGGTGGCATGACGAGCGACAGCAGCATCGTGCCGCCAATCAGCGCGATGATGACGCCCAGCGAGAGCGGAATCGGCACGTGACCCTCTGGATTCGATAGCGGATCCTTGAAGAAATACGGAAGCGCCGTCATCTTGAGGCCAACCCACACGAGCACAAATCCAAGGCCGTACTTCAGAAGGTGGAACTTCTGCATCGCCTCAGCGACCACGAAGAACATTGCTCGAAGCCCAAGGATCGCACAAATGTTGGAGCCAAACGCGATGAAGGGCTCCTGCGAAATCGCAAGCACCGCTGGCACCGAGTCGACCGCAAATGCGAGGTCGGTCGTCTCGACCACGATCAGTGCAACGAAGAGCGGCGTGACTGCACGCTTCCCGTCGATGCGGGTGAAGAAGTGCGTTCCATCGAAGCGAGGTGAGACGCGAACGACGCTTGAGAGCATCTTGATGAGCGGGTTCTTCTCGGGCTCGAGCTTCTTGTCTTCGCCGGTGACGAGTTTGATTCCGGTCACGATCAAGAAGATGCCCATCACGATGAGCACCCACGTGAACTGCACAAGCAAACTTCCGATTCCAATGAAAATCGCGCGGAAGACGACGGCGCCCAAAATGCCCCAGAACAGCACGCGATGCTGCTTGGCGTGGTCGAGGGCGAAGTATCGGAAGATCACGAGGAAGACAAACAGGTTGTCGACCGAGAGCGACATCTCCACGAGGTATCCGGTGAGGAACTCGAGAAGGAAGGTTCCGGGCACATCCTCTATCGCGAGTTTCGCGTAACGCGTCCCTTCAACGAGCACAGGATTGGCCGCGATTTCATGCTTTACGAAGGCTGACAGCGCGAATGCCGCAGCAATCGCCAATGCGACGCAGATCACCGTCCACGCCATCGACACCTGGAGGCGCCGCCGTGCCGCCTTCGCAGATTCGCGGCCATCCGGCCCAAGGACTTCATGTCCAGCGAGTCGTTCGATGACAAACAAATCGAATGCGAGCAACACACCAACCGCCCCGAGGAAACCTGCGAGGACGTGCCAGTATTCGAGTGGAGAGAGAACTGCGTGGGGAATCAAGAAGGACCTCGGCGGTTTCGGAAGGGACACAGTGTAGGGCGGGAAGGTTCCCCGTTCGCCTCCCGTTGTTCAAGTCGGGGGATTCCTCCGTCGATCGCTGCGCGGCAGGCGCGATGCGTCGGCTCAGCAATCGGAGGTGACTGTGAAGGGTTCGTGTCGAATGCATGCCTGTCCCGGTTTATCGTGTCCTTTCACTTCGTTCCCGCGCTTTTTGTATCCCCGTGCAACCTTGATCGCAGCGATCCTCGCAGCTTCTGCTGCGCGTGAAGCCGTTGCCCAGTCTGAGGAAGCGGTGGCTGGAGTCGGTGATGCCTTCGACGCCGCAGAACTGATTCCTGCAGCTGCGTCGGGTCTCCCACCGATTCTCTCGGGGCAGGAGCCTGGCGCCCGCGAGCGTGGCGCGGTCGTTCCGACTCCGCCGCCTGTGGACGGTGCGCGTGAATGGTTCGGCGTGTCCAACTGGTGGACATGGACTCGCGCAACTGGCGATTGGGGCGGCGCCCGCGCTGCGCTCGATGACACGGGCATGAGCTTCAACGGCTCCGCGATCACGGAGTGGTCCGATGTGTTCAGCGGTGCGAGCGGGCCGTCCGGCGCGTTCCGATTTCTTGTCGATCTAAACTTGACGTTTGATCTTGAGAAACTCTTGAAACTTGAGGGAGGGTCCGTCTTCGCAGACTTCCAAACAGCCGACACCACCTCGGGCGGCATGTTTCACGGCGGATTCCAGCCCTACTCCAATATTGCCATCGATGGGAGCATCACCCAACTCTCACAGCTTTGGTACGAGCAATGGTTGTTTGACCGAATGCTGCGGCTGAAGCTCGGCAAAGTGGACGCGAATACTGAGTTTGCCTACATCCCCGCCGCGGGCGGCTTCATCAACGCGAGCGCAGGTTTTTCGCCAGCGATCTTTGCGCTTCCGACCTATCCGAATCCATCGACAAGCGTCAACGTCTTCGTCTATCCAACGGAGTCGTGGTACATCGGCGCGGGTGCCTACGACGGGGCTGCGACGATCGACGGTGTACAGACCGGTTCGCGCGGGCCATCAACATTCTTCACCGACGATCTGTCCGACGACTGGTTTTTCATCGCCGAGACTGGCCTCGCGCTTTCCGAGGTTGGCCCGTTGAAGGGCATGCGAGTTGGTCTCGGCGGATGGTGGCTTTCGGGCGAAATGCCGCGGTTTGACGGAGGCACCGATGATGGAACTGGAGGCGTGTATGCACTCGCTGAGGCCCGGGTCTGGGCGCCGGAAGGCACCGACCTCGCGGACGATGAGTGTGCGCAGGGGCTCTGGGCGTTTGGGCAGTACGGCTGGGCAAACGACGAGGTGAGCTTGGTTTCGCAGCAGATTGGCGGCGGCCTCTCACTCAGCGGTACGTTCGCTGGACGCGATGAGGACTCGATGGGCGTGTACCTTTCATATGTCGATTTCAGCGACGATCCCGCGGCGGGCCTTGGTGCGAGCGAGTTTTCGATCGAAGTGTTTTACGACTTCGCGGTCACGCCCTTTCTTCACATCAAGCCAGATCTGCAGTGGTTTCTGAATCCGTCCGGTGATGCGTCATCCGACGACGCACTCGTTGGCACGTTGCGCTGCACCATCAACTTCTAACCCGCCTCGCTGCTATGCGAGAAGCTAGCCGCGATTGCCTTGACAACATCACAGGGAAAATTATGCGTATCTCGACTCGTCTCACTCTCGGATTTGCCTCAACCGGAGTTCTCGTTCTTGCCTGCGCGGCCGCAGGATGGTGGGGCGTGCGCGGAGTCGAGTCATCACTTGCCACTGTGAGCGGGCCTGCGTGGCAAACCGCAAACGGCGCAATGGAAGGCGCGATTGGTATCGGTCATGAAATGCGACTTGTGTCAGACATGATGGCACGCGGAAGCGCGGATACACGAGCGGTTGATGCCGCAAAGGTTGAAACCGACGCGGCACTCAAGACATCGACCTCGACAGGTTTAATCGATGCAGGCTTGGTGAAGTCCATTCTCGAGAATCGAAAGGCGCATCTCGCGAGTACAAGGGAGATGCTTGAAACCCAAGTTGAATGGGTCGCAGCGCGCGCCACATTCG
This sequence comes from Candidatus Kuenenia stuttgartensis, assembly GCA_945902075.1. Taxonomy (GTDB): domain Bacteria; phylum Planctomycetota; class Phycisphaerae; order Phycisphaerales; family SM1A02; genus QWPT01. The sequence goes on from CAMDMA010000005.1 coordinate 91,081, forward strand.
ACGCCACGACGCGCGAGTTTGTCGCGTTCGGTCGCGTAGTTGAAGAGATTGGTGACGGACAGGTCGAGGCGATCGAGAAAAATCCCGATCAGGCATTCACTTGGAATGGCGGACTTTCGCGGGCATGGGAAGCCGCTGATGGCGGAATGGAATCGAACATCGGACTACTCACATCGCTGTACCACCTTCAACGCGCAGTGACAGGCGATCCACTTGACTCGTGCCGTGCGGGAATCGATGAAGGACTTGCGTTCCAAACGGGCGCGTCCGAAGGCATGCTCGGTACTGGTGCGTTTGATGTGCCGTGCGCCGATGAGCCGGGAACGCAGTTGAGCGATCGATATCGCGCGATCTTCGCACGATTCAAGGCGGAGATAGAGGCTTTTTACAGCATCACCGTCGAGCGCCGGGCGGTGGAGGCGCGATACCACGAGACAGGCATCGCGCTCCTGGCCGCGGTCGACGCGTTTGAGATCGCCGGCGACAAGGCAATGAAAGAAGAAGCGGCGACCGCAGCAGTGCGCTCCGCGACGACCGCACGCGGGCTGGTGATTCTTGGCGCCGCTGCACTGGCGATGTGCGGATTGGCTGCGTGGCTCATCAGTCGTTCGATCGTGCGTCCACTGGCGGTTGTGGACGGAGCGATGGCGGAGATCGCATCTGGAGATGGTGATCTCAGTCGTCGGCTCGATGCATCGCGCGCCGACGAACTCGGTACGGTTGCGCGAAGTTTCAACGCGTTCGTCGAGAAGATCGCACGGAGCATCGCAGACGTTCGTGCACAGGCGACGGAACTTGCATCGGGTGCAGAGAAGATTGACTCCACCAGTCGCACGCTCGCGAGCGATGCAAGCGAGCAGGCAGCGACACTTGAGCAAGTGACTGCGAGTATCGAAGAGCTCAGTGCGATGGTCGCGAAGACCGCGACAAACTCCTCGGGAGCTGTCGGTATCGCAGAGCGCGCGCGCTCCGACGCCGATACCGGCACTGCGCAAATGAAGAAGCTCGTTACGGCAATGGATGGCATCCGAACTTCAAGTGGAAAGATCGCAAGCATCATTCGTGTCATCGATGAAATCGCGTTTCAAACAAATCTTCTTGCGCTGAATGCCGCAGTCGAAGCTGCGCGCGCGGGCGACGCGGGTCGTGGATTTGCAGTTGTCGCGCAGGAAGTTCGGAGTCTTGCCATGCGCTCCGCCGAAGCGGCTCGGGATACCGCAGCGCTCATCGAAGAATCGGGTTCTCGCGCAGAGACTGGGGTGAAACTCGTGACAGAAGTGGAAGATGTCTTCGGCCGAATTCTCGGCGGATCCCGCGAAGTTGCCGAGCTACTCGCAGAGATCTCGCGAGCGAGTAAAGATCAGTCCGAGGCGATTCGCCATGTTTCCGGCAGTATGCAAGAGATCGATCAAACAACCCAAGGAAATGCTGCAGCGAGCGAAGAACTTGCATCGGCGGCGAGCGAGACGAGTGTTCAGGTCGCGTCGATCACAGAAACGCTCGCGACATTTCGAACGACGGCGTTACGGTCGTCGTTTTGAAAGTCAGGCGGAACGCATCCACCGCGCAAGGAGAAGTCTGCCCGCGACGCTCACGGTGCCAAAGAGCGCGAAGCCGACACACGCCGCGAGTACCACGCTCGAGAAGATGCGTGCAGTCTGAAAATTGCGGAGGTCCGTGGTCACGAGTACACCGAGTGGCGCGCCCTCGCCGCCGATACCAGCGAAGAATTCGCCGGAGATCGTGCCGATTGTCGCGAGTCCCGCGGCGATTCGGAGTCCGGTCACGATAGAGGGAACCGACGCGGGCAAGGCAAGTTTCCACCACATGGAGACAGGGCTGGCACCGAGGATGCGAAAAAGTTCTGCGAGTGCCGGGTCGCGCGAACGCAGTCCGGACAGTGTGTTCGCGATCACGGGAAACACTGAGACGATCGCAGCGCTCGCAATGATCGCCGGGCGGCCGTTGCCGAACCAGACGGCGAGAAGCGGTGCGATCGCGATCAAAGGCACCATCTGAAAGAGAAGGGTGAGTGGATAGACCGCGCGTTCGACGACTGGCAGAAGTGAAAGCACACTTGCAGCAAGCACTCCGACACCAGCGGCGATTGCGAAGCCCGCCCCCGCGCACAACGCCGTTTCGCCACATGCGCTGAGAAAGCGAGTTCGATCGTCGGCGAAGGCTTCGACGACGGCGAGCGGAGAGGGAAGTAAGTAATCGGGGATGTTGCCGACGCGCTTGATGAGGGCCCACAGCCCGATCGAAGCGGCCACGGTGACGCAGGGGGCGAGCACCGTCACGACACGCGATGTCGTTCTCGCAGCGGTCATCGTGGCGGTTCTCCGCTTGTTCCACGCGCTTCGGCGACTCCCTGTGTAGACGCGATCGCCGCGAGCAACGCACCACTCGCCGTACGCACACAGGCACCAAGCGTCTCGCTTGTCCAGAAGTCATTTCGGCGCGGATCGGTCGGAGTTTGAAGATCAAGCACCACGCGGGCTGGTCGCGGCGAGAAGACGACCACGCGCTCAGCGAGATACGCCGCCTCGGGTATCGAGTGGGTGACGAGCACTGCAGTAAAGCGCTCACGTTCCCAGAGTTGGCGCAGTTCAGCGTCAAGGTCATGACGCGTGACTTCGTCGAGTGCGCCGAAAGGTTCGTCGAGAAGCAGCAGGTCCGGTTTGGAGACAAGCGCCCGCGCGAGTGACGCTCGCATCTTCATTCCGCCAGAGACTGCGTCGGGAAACCGCTCGGCCGCCTCGCCAAGCCGCACCATTTCAAGCGCCGCGGCCGCGCGCATCCTGCGATCGCGTCGCGCGATGCCTTGAAGTTCGAGCGGGAGCGCAACGTTGTCGAGCAGGGAGCGCCAGGGAAGGAGCCGCGGTTCCTGAAAGCAAAAACTCCGCATGGCTGCAGTGCCGCTTATCTGTCCCGACGACGCGTCCTCAAGCCCACCAAGCATGCGAAGAATCGTGGTTTTTCCGCAGCCAGATGGACCAACGAGCGCGACAAATGAACCGCGATCAAAAGCAATCGATACCCGTTCGACCGCGACGACCGATCCAAACGACTTGGACGCATCTTGGAGCGCGAGCGATGTTGCTGTTAGGGACCCTGAGTTCATGCGTCCAAAGTTCTTATGTCCTGAATAGATGCCGCGGCAATTGGCATGCATTGGTTCGGCAACGCACATTACACTCCAAACCATGTCACTTCATCGACTCACGATCCTTCGTGCTATTTCCCTCAGTGCCTGCGTCGTGACGCTCGGTTGCGACGGGACAGCCCCGACCACCGAACAGTCGACCTCAAATATGGCGCCTGCCGCCGCGGTTGCGGTGAAACTCCAATTGAACTGGGTCGCCGAGCCAGAATTCGGCGGCTTCTATGAGGCAGCACGAGCGGGATACTTCGCAAAAAATGGCCTTGCAGTCGAGCTCGTTCAAGGCGGACCCGGTGTTCCCGCGCCTCAGTTGGTTGCGAGCGGGAAAGTTGAGTTTGCGATCGTTTCTGCACCACAGGTGATCGAACTTCGCGAGCAGGGAGGTGACTTGGTTGCGCTCTTCGCGGTGTACCAAGGTAATCCCATGGGAATCATGGTGCACGAATCTGCACCCTTTGCATCGATTGAGGACCTCTGGAAATCGGACGCGACGGTGGCCATAGAGCAAGGGCTCGCAGAGTTCTTGTGGCTCTCGAAGACCTTTCCAACTGGGAAGCTGAAGCTCCTCCCGTGGTCTGGCAATCTGGGACTCTTTGCTGCCGATCCATCGATGGCCGCGCAGTGCTTTATCACTGCGGAACCAGTGGCGCTTGCGTTGCAAGGCATCAAGACGCGTGTCTTTCGGATTGGTGAAACGGGCTTCGATCCGTACAACGCGGTGGTGGTCACGAATCGCGCGTTCTTCACGCAGAACCGCGAGACTTGCGCAAAGATGGTCGAAGCGTGCAGAGCCGGTTGGCGCGCATACCTCAACGATCCCAAACCGGTGAACATTGAGATGGCCGCGTTGAACTCGGGGATGTCAGTTGAGGCGATGAATCGTGGCGCGGAGATTCAGCGCTCTTTGATTGAAAATGCGGAAACCGATCGGCTTGGTCTTGGTGGCATGCGTGCGCAGCGGTGGGAATTGACGCTCGACCAACTCGAATCAATGGGGCGTGTGAAGCAGAGACCGGCTGTGGAATCACTATTCTTTTGGGAACCTTCACCTTCGAAGTAGCGTGCCTGGTGCTGGAGCAGCAAGGTGAGTAACGCCGCGATACACCGCGTCATACTTCATATTGACATGGACGCGTTTTACGCCTCCGTCGAGCAGAGGGACGACCCAATGCTCCGCGGCCGACCGGTACTGGTCGGCGGTCGTGAAGGACGCGGGGTGGTTTGTGCCGCGAGCTATGAGGCGCGTGTGTTTGGTTGTCGGAGTGCAATGCCGATGTCGCAGGCGATGCGCCTTTGCCCGCACGCTGCAGTGGTGAAGCCATGCTTTGAAAAGTACACGACGGTGTCTCGCGCGATCCGCGAGATTTTCTCGCGCTATTCGCCGGAGATCGAGCCGCTCGCGCTAGATGAGGCATTCGTTGATGTGACGGCGTCACTTGCGATTTTTGGATCGGGTCGGCGTATCGGTGAGGAGATTCGTGCAGCCGTCCGCAACGAACTCTCTCTGACATGCTCTGTCGGAATTGCGCCGAACAAGTTTGCCGCCAAGATCGCCAGCGATCTTGAGAAGCCAGATGCAATCGTCGAGTTTGACGAGGCGACGCTTTCTGCGCGGCTCGCGCCGTTACCCGTGGGGCGTATGTGGGGTGTTGGTCCGGTGACGGCCCAAGAGTTGCGTGCGCGTGGGTACGAAACATTCGGAGATCTCCAACGCGCCGGGGACAAGCAGCTTGCGCTTCACTTCGGTGATGTAGGACGCCAGTGGTATCGACTGAGCCACGGTCTTGATGATCGCGAAGTTGAGGTAGATCGAGCAGCGAAGTCGGTCGGCGAAGAAGAGACGTTTGTCGAAGACATTGTTTCGATCGCAGAGATTGAGGCCAAACTTGTCCTACAGGCAGATGAGGTTGCGCGTCGACTGCGTGCGAAAGGTCTCTTCGCACAGACTGTCACGATCAAGATTCGCTTTAGCGATTTTGAGACCCACACACACGCACGCACGCTTTCCGTTGCGACAGATCACACCCACGAACTCCGCGATGCCGCGCGAGGTTTGCTCGCAAGTTTTGCTGCGAAACGGTGGAGAGCGGTGCGGCTTTGCGGCTTCAGCGCAAGTCGCGTCGGTGACGCACCAGGTCAACTTGCACTCTTTGCCGATGAAAAACGGGAGAAACTCGCGAAGCTTGACGACCTCCGTGATCGGATTCGTAACAAGTTTGGTGGCGCATGAACGTGACAGGAGTTCTTACGCGCGGGCATCAAGAAGTTTGATCAGATCGGTCGCTGTTGCGATTCCGACGGGAACCTCGGTCGCTTTTCCATGCTCAGTAAGAATGACCGCTTCAAGACGCGGATTTCGTGTCCAAAGTGAAAGCGCGTCATCGGCACTTGCGTCGCGACTGAGCACTGCAAACTCGTCGCGACGGTGATCGCGCGCGAGTGCCTCGCCGACGGTAACCGATGCGATAGCGCAGACGATGCGCTCGCCATGTTCGGAATCAAGCTGCGCATCAAGTCGACCAGGAGTCTCTGGGGTCGCTTTTGCATCGAGCGGAAGCGCGCACGTGTCGAGGTCGTGCGAAGCGATCCAGCGAACGATGCCGCTCGCGGTCAGAAGAGCAATGATCCGCCCGTCGCGTCGAACTGGAAAGCGCACAAAACCCTTGTCATGTACGAGGCTCAGGACGCGACCGATTCGATCAGTGGATTCAACGGTTACGACCTCGCGCGCGGCGAGCGCACGCAGCAGCGTCGGCTTCCGCAATTCTTCGTCGACCGACTCGAGTTTTCGAACCGTCGCTTCGGTAGGCACTGCGATGTATTCGACTTCACCAAATCGGTTGTGGATGAGCGCGTTTCGCAGCTCGCCGACCTCAAGAAGAAAATCAAGATGGCGGCCAAAGTGGCGCCGCACGTTGGCGATCTGCCGCACACTCGACGCGTAGCCGCGCCGCCGGCCCTCGCGAGGTTCGTCGAGAATACGCTGCATTTCCCGATCAATACGGTTGTAGGCCGATTCGAAACGATCCACCCGAGCTCGGTCACCGTCGTCGACCATCGGTTTGTCGTCGGATGCTTCACCGTTCATCGGTCAAAGTTCCTCTCGGAGATCGTTCGGTGTTTCGGTCGATCGTTCATTCTGCGCGTACGGACTTTCGAATCAAGGCGAATCGCTGCGCGATACCAATATTGATTGACTTGGTCTCGCCAAAGGTCGCGTCAATTGCAGCAAGGCGATTCAGTCGACCGATCACATCCGTCGCGCGTTTGGGATCGATAGAGAGAATCTCGAGTTGCGCGAGCTGCGCACGCCACCAATACGCGTCGCGCGGATTTTCAGCAAGTGGAGCGAGTGCGCGGAAAATCGCAAACGCTTCAGCGCGTGCGTTCTCGGATGAGTCGCTTCGAAGGGCTGTGGCGAGCAGCCATCGCGAGCGTCGATCGTTTTTCGCTTCCGCTACGATTCGGCGAGCGCGGGCAATGGCATTTGCCGAATCGCCTGTGATGGATTCGGCGAGGATTGCCCCGTGTTCAATCAATAAATCACTCTCTTGCATGCCTCCATGTTGCAAGGTCATCGGCGCACGAAGGGCGAGAGCAGTCATCGGAAGCAGCGCTCTACGGGTAGATTTCGTGAGTTCATCGGCTGACTGCACAAATAGCTTTGCCTCGATACGCGCCACTTCCTCTGCAATCGGCCCGCGTAGCTGGTCACGCACCGCGGTTGATTGAGTTGCGAGATCGATGAGTTCGGTCGGCGGTTCGAACCCATCATCGCGCGTGATCGCAGCTGCAATCCAGACGCCAGCCGCGCGGGCTGCTGCCGCGTCATCTGCGATTGGAGTTCGGAAGGCACGCATCGCTGTAGTCATGGCTTCGGTTGGTCGAGCCGCGCGAAGTGCGATTGCTCCGCGAAGTGCGGCGTTGCGTGTGAGCGCCGCGGGTGTGTCCGGAGTGGTCGGAGCGGGCGGTCGTAGTGCGATATCCGCGAGTTCAGTACGTCGCGCGAGATCAAGCGTGAGTCGCATGTCTTCATCACGATCGCGCGGATCCTTTGGCAGCCGTGCGAAGGAAATTTCGAGTGAGCGTAGATCGCGGAATGGTGCAATTGGTGCGGCGGTCGAAACGCTCAGCAGAAGCTCTGCGGCGCGCGAGGGATCCGCGGTGCGATAGCGTGGAAAAAGTGCGAGATCGACGCGTTCGAGGTGCCAGGCATCTGTCGACGTATCGCGTGGAAATTTCTTTGTCGCGAGCGCGAGTATGTCGTCGAGTCGATCTTCCGCATCAGCGCCGGAGTCTTCGCTCGTGGCAGCAAGCGCACCCGCGCGCCGATCCTCGAGCACAATGTCGAGCGCACGGCGTGTGGTATCCGTGGCTGGCGTATTTGTGACGAGCCAGGCGAGCATTTCAGCGGCGTCATGCGCGGCTGTTGGATTTTCGCGTACAAGCGCGCTTGCGTAGGGCACGGTAAACCAAGGCGCGATGAGCGCATCGATCGTTGCAGCGCGCGCGACAGAGGCGCGATCCGTTGGGATCACGGGGAGACCGTCGCGCATAGACGCGAGGGCGACAAGAAGCGGAGGCGCATCAGCGCGCAGGCTCGCTGCGCGAACAGCGTCGTCGAGGCGCGGAATCAGCAGCCGAGCGGCGCGCTCGAGGTTACTCGTCTCGCCAAACTGAAGGTCGCGCGCTGCGGCATCGCGAAGGTACTGCTCAAGCGCCACAGTGATGTGTGGCGCACTCTCGCCGTTTCGCGCGCGGGCGCGTGCCTCCGCAGTGGCCGCGAGGAGAGCAAGCGTTGGGTCGTTTGCACTGCCGGGCGTTGGAAACGGTGGAGTGGATGTTGTTCGGTTTGTTGTGCGCCGCGCGCTGTCCTTCCAAGCTTCGACGCGCGCCACGAACGCCGTCGGTGCGTCGGACGATCGCGCTGCGTCGGCGAGAAGTCGTGCGCGGAGCGCGGGGTCGGTCGTCGCGCGTGCGCGCGAGAGCATGAGTGCATCAGCGAGTGCGCGCGGGAGCGGAAGTTCGGTCTGCGCGGCACGTTCAAGAAATGCGCTCGCTTTAGCTCGCTGCGTACTGGCAGCTTTCTCACTTGCGAGATCAGCCTCGACCAGCGCGGCCATTCCACTAAGCATCTGCGTGCGAAAGGCCGTGGGGTCGGTTGCGATCGGTGCAGTTTCCGCGCGCGCCGTGGCAAGAAGCGGCGATGCAAGCGCGGCACTCGCAGATGTCACCGTGCCTGCGGTCGACGCGCGCTCCGCAGGTGTCGGAACGCCGATCGCGAGAATCGCGTCGCTCGCATCGGCAGCAAGCATTCGGAGGAGCAAATCTTCCGCAGATTCGAGCAGCAATTCGCGCGCACACGCTGGTTGAGTCGATTCGAGTGTGCGCGCAAGTTCGACACGTGATGCAGCGAGCGCGGTCTCAGCAGCGCAGAGAACGCTTGCTTTTTCCGCACCTGTCCGCTGCGCGATTGCGTCACGAGCGAAAGCGATGCGAGCAGAAACCGCGGTTGAAGCAGGACCTCTGGTTCCGCACAATCGAAGAATCGTGTCGAGCGACTCCGGATTCGCGGCAATTTCCGCCGCGCGAATCTCGACAAACACGCGTTCTGGAGTTGCGCCCGCAATGCGAAGGGCGAGGTCGTCTGTCGACGAGTCGACCCAAACGCCAAGCGCGTGAGTTTCGATTCCTTTGATGAGTGGAACGCCACTCATGAACGCGATCCCAAGGACGAGAGCATGAGGCCGTCGTGTTCGCGGAGTCGCCAGTCGCATCACGCGCCGCCTCCAAACGCGACGGTGCGGTATCCCGCAGCAATCACAGCATTGAAAGCGGCGACCACATCGTTCCAAGGCACATCTGGCGCGGGCGCGAGTCTGATCGGATGGTCCACGGGAAAGAGACCCTGCGGACGATTCGTGTCTAACAACGCGCCTCGGAGGATCACCTCAAGTTCGACCGCATCACGCGGAGAACGAAGCCCGGAAGAGAGGGAAATCGTCGAGCGATCGTTTGTTCGCGTAAGTCGAATGACAAGCGGTTCGCGCTCGAGCGCGAAGGGATCCTCCGCCGCCGCGCGCGCCGATGCGTCGTCGCTTGGTGGCAATTCTGCGCGAAGATGCCGCTCGTTTGCGATGAGTCCAGCAGTCAAGAGAAAGTAGATCAACAACTGAAACACCACATCGATCATCGGCGTGATTGTGAGCCCAAGTCGCGCGCGAGCGTGAGTTCCTCGAAGGAGTGCGCGATGTTCACGGGACATTCGTTCGCTCCTCTTCGACGACGAGGTTGAGTCGGGGGAGCGCACCGCCGCCTGCAACTTTCGCTGCCGTGGTGGTGGCGCGCATTGCGGGTTCGACCCACTCATACCGCGTCGCGCGGTCGGCGCGGAGATTGACCGCAAGCCGCGGATTACGGCGATATCCCTCAGCGATCGCCTCGGCCATTCGAGCAACTCCATCAGGTGACGCGTCGTAGATCACTCCGTTCAGCGCGTAGCCGCCAATCGCGCCGCCCTGCGCGGGGATCGCGTTGAGCACAAACCGCGCCTCTTCTTCTGGTTCGGCAGCGGCGCCTGAGGACACGCGCGGGAGCGACAACTCCACACGTTCGCTGTCACTGATCTGCGAAACAAGCGCAAAGAAGATAATCAACAGAAAGCTCACGTCGATCATCGGCGTGAGATTCGCTTCAATTTCAGCGGCAGGAAAGCGTCGGCGGTCGCGCGGCATCGTCGTTCTGTTCAGGGCTTCGTGCTGATGGATGCGTCTGTTTTTGGCTGAAATGGCGCGATCATCTCTTCGACGCCCGCGAGCATTTCGTCTGAAAGTGCGATGGATCGGTTGCGCACAGTTGCGTACGCGCTCGTTGCGGGGATGGCGATCAGCAGACCCCAAAATGTCGTGACCAGCGCGGTGCCGATGCCGCCGGCGAGCATGACTGGGTCGGCAGCGCCTCCCGTCGACGCGATCGTTTGAAACGCGACGATCATGCCGTACACCGTGCCGAACAGCCCAATCATCGGTGCGACTTGTCCAAGAATGTTCAGTGTTTCGAGCGAGCGCAATCGTGCCGAAAGAAGTTCATCCGCAGTCTGCTCAGCGGCGCGCGTCATCGCCTCGACTCCGCGCGGCGCGTGATCGAGCGTGCGCGCAACAACGATTGAGAGATCGCTTGTGCCGCGCGTTGCGCGCTCAATCGCCTCGCGGTACCGACCGGCGGTGAGGAGCGCGCGCAGCTCATCGGACTCTGCCGACGACACCACAGCAGCGCGTTTGTTTGCGGTCGCGGCGATCACGATAAGGACCACATTCACGGCCGATAGAACAAGCAACAGCCAGATCATCGAACTGCCGATCCATTCGAGGCTGCCGTCTGGGTTCATCGAGGAAAAGAAGATGCTTCCATTCATGCGGTCCGTGTCCAATCGAAAGAAGAGTTAGCGCGCAGATGCGCCCGAAGAATTGTCTATCGCTTCGAAACCTGCCGCGCTTCGCGACACGAATCGATACCCGCCGTCACCGAAGTGCGCGGCGGCGACGGCTTCGAGCGCTGCTCCCGGATCAGGCTCTAGAAATTGAATGCACTGGATGGTCACACGCCGTCTGCCGCTGGTTGGATCCGTCGGATTCAAACGATCGAGGAGCGCAAGCAACGAATCGCGGTCGAGTTCGTGCCGACCTGGCCCCGTGACGGTTGTTGAAAGGAGAAACACGCAGTCGGCGCCCGAACGCAGGGCTGCGGCAAGCGCATCGACCGGGCTTGAACGGCCAGACGGCAGCACCTTCGTACGCAGCCAGTTCATCGCTTGGGTACGCGCTGCGCGACTTGCGGGCCGAAGCGTGGGATCCCCATCAATCGCTTCAGCACCATCGCGACGAAAGCAGAACACGGTGAATTGTTGCGTGGGCTCAAGCCGAGCGAGGGAACGCTCGACTTCATCGATGATCGCGGGAAAGCTGCCGATCATCGAGCCAGATGCGTCGACGACGTAGGCGACTTTGGTGGCGTTTCCAGCGACAAGGCCAGCGAAACTCGCGCCAGCACGCGCAGAAGCAGAAGTTGTGCTTCCCTCCGCATCGGACGCGCCGAATCTTCGCGCGAGTCCGTCGAGTTCGGCGCTCGAGGTGCTTGCGCGCTCGAGTTCCTTCAACTTTGAATTCAGGTCGGGGGCCTTGGTAGCGCGCGCTGCGCTCGCGTCGGCTGCCGTCGGCGGCGATTCTTGGCGCGAGATATCGCGCGGTGTTGGTGCGGGGTTCAAAAAGTCTGCAGTCAGAACGACAGGCGGTTGTTGCTCGGTGCGTGCCCGAGTAACACCCCACGCTGTGCCAAGGATCGCGAAGGCGATTACGCCATGAATCGCGATCGACATGGCGATCGCCGCCGCGGGGTTGCCGCGTCCGGTGCCTCTTCGCCGTTCATCCGAAGGTTCTCGCATAAAGCTCATCCTACGGCGGTTGCGGCGTCATTCCGCGCGAAGAACGCGCGCGCGGCGCATTGTCTGAGAAAGGGTCTGCGAAAGGGTCTGCGAAACGGTCCGGTTCATTACGCGTCGCCGTCGCCGCCGCCCGAGCCTCGGAAGATCAGGCCATCAAGGCTCAGTTTGCCCGGCCCCGTCAGCAAAAGCCCCGACGCGAGAACGATCAGGCTCAATTGGCTGAGCGCGAGACTTCGCGGAAGCACGGCATTCGGATCAGTGGTCGTCCAAAGCGCAAACCACGAGTCGGCGAGCGATGGCGTGGACAGGAGAAGGAGCGCTAGCGACCACACAGCGAGCCCGCCGGCCCATACGCGGCTGAATAGCCCAATCAGGAGGAGTGCGCCGCCGATGAGTTCGAACACGGTGACGGTCCACGCCCAAATCTGTGGGCGGGGAAGGTGAAAGCGATCGAAGACAAGGGTCAGCTCGTGCAGCGAACGCGATTGGTAGCCCATCGCATCGAGTGCCGTCGTCGGAATCGGTGGCACGTCCTGCCTCGAGGCGACGCGCGAAACAACAAGCGTGCATCCGCTGTCCGACTTCTCGACGGAGACAATGCCTAGTTCACGCAGTCGAGCGCCCGCATCGCCCTGGAAATCGCCCATATCCATCGCGTGATGCCACCCAGCGGGCACAAATGCGAGAAACAGGATGATCCGTGCGAGGAGCGGCACGAAGTTGGCGGCGGCCTGCTGGCTGAATTTCTTCATGGCGTGCGTCGGTTGCGGGCGACGGAGTCCGGCTCGATCCGAAATCCTTCCGCTGCGTTGGATCGGCTCGAACCAAGGATTTCGTACAATCTGTGCTCGCTGCGGGCGTGGCGAAATTGGCAGACGCGCGGGATTTAGGTTCCCGTGGGGTAAAACTCGTGCAGGTTCAAGTCCTGTCGCCCGCATTTGCAGAGTCGCGCCGCGCGGGAGTCGTGCCTCGGCGCAAGCGCAGGAGTGAAGGGGGTCGGCGCGCCGATACCCTCTGCGCCATGCCCTCCCGCCTCGATTGGCACCCAACTTCCTGGCAGACCTTTCCGTGCACGCAGCAGCCGGTGTACCCCGATGCGGCGGCGCTTGGGCGGACTCTCGACGAGATCGCGTCGCTTCCGCCGCTCGTCACCAGCTACGAGATCGAGGCGCTCAAGTCGCAGCTCGCCGAAGCCGCGCGCGGTGAGCGCTTCATTCTCTGGGGCGGCGATTGTGCGGAAAGTTTCGCGGACTGTAGTTCCTCAGCCATCGCGTCCAAACTGAAGATTCTCCTCCAGATGAGTCTGGTGCTCGTCCACGGCACGCGCAAGCGCATCACGCGTATTGGCCGATTTGCAGGGCAGTACGCCAAGCCGCGTAGCGCGGCGACCGAGATTCGCGATGGCGTTGAACTGCCGAGTTTCCGCGGTGACAATGTGAATCGACCGGACTTCACACGCGCCTCGCGTACTCCCGATCCGACGCTGCTCCTGCGCGGCTACGAGCGCAGCGCACTCACGCTGAACTTCGTGCGTGCGCTTGTGGATGGTGGATTTGCAGACTTGCACCATCCCGAAAATTGGGACCTCGATTTCGTCAGGCACTCGCCACTTGCGGTTGAGTACCAGCGCATGGTTGACTCGATCGGTGAGAGCCTGCGCTTTATGGAGACGCTGGCCGGCGGAACCATCGGCGCGATGCAGCGCGTTGATTTCTTCACAAGCCACGAGATGCTGGTGCTCGCGTATGAGGCGGCGCTCACTCGGCAGGTGCCACGCCGCGAGGGCTGGTTCAACCTCTCGACGCATCTACCGTGGATTGGCATGCGGACGAGCGACCCAAACGCGGCACACCTTGAGTTTTGCCGCGGAATCAGCAATCCCGTTGGCGTCAAGGTCGGTCCGGACACAAGTGCCGATGCGCTCCTCGCAACTGTCCGCGCACTCGCGCCGACGGGGGAGCCGGGACGCGTCGTGCTGATCACCCGCTTTGGTGCGCACCGGATCGGGCGCGCGCTGCCGCCACTGATCCGGGCCGTGCGCGATGCGGGCGTTCCGGTGGTGTGGATCGCCGATCCAATGCACGGGAACACAGAGAGCGTGGTACCGAGTGCTGGCGCATGGGCAGGAAAATCGGTGAAGACTCGTAAGTTCGCCCACATCCTCGCAGAGGTTGAGCAGACATTTGAGATCCATCGCATGGAGGGGACGGTGCTCGCTGGCGTTCATGTCGAACTCACCGGCGAGAATGTGACCGAATGCACGGGAGGCGCACGCGGCCTTTCTGATGACGACCTCTCTCGCGCGTACCGCTCGCAGGTCGACCCCCGGCTCAACTACGAGCAGGCGCTCGAACTTGCAATGTTGATCGCGCGGCGGGCAGCACCGCGCTGACGAGGTCATGCCGGCAGGTGGCGGAAGCGGTTCATTCGGTGTGTGCCGGGCACCGATATACTGCGCCCCCTATGTCTCGCCGCAGCGTCGTCATCACCGGTCTCGGTCCCGTCACGGCTCATGGCCTCGGCATGGAGCCACTCTGGCAGGCGCTCTGCGACGGACGCTCGGCCCTTGCGCCGATCCGCGCGTTTGACGCGAGCGGATTCCTTGCCGCTTGTGGCGCGGAGCTCCCTGACGGCTACGACGTCAAGGACCTCGTTCCGAAGAGCTATCGCAAGGCCACCAAGGTCATGGCGCGCGATATCGAGATCGCTGTCGGTGCTGCATTGACTGCGGTTCGGGACGCAGGTCTCGCCACCCGTGGAACCGACCCCGATGCTCCGCCGACGATCGCGCCCGACCGCTTCGGCTGCCACATCGGTGCAGGACTGATCGCCGCAGAGCTCGACGAACTTACCGCCGCCCTCGACACGGCAAAGGGCGAGGATGGACGTTTCGATGCCGCGCATTGGGGGCAGCAGGGGATGCAGGAACTCACGCCGCTTTGGCTGCTCAAGTACCTGCCAAACATGCTCGCGTGTCACGTGACGATCATCCACGACTGCCAGGGACCATCGAACACGATTACGTGCAACGAGGCCTCCGCCGGACTCTCCATCGCCGAGAGCCAGCGTGTCATCGAGCGCGGCGCGGCCGACGCATGCCTTTCGGGCGGCGCGGACAGCAAGATGAACCCAATGGCGTACTTGCGTCAGGAACTTGCGGGGCGCTTTGCCGCATGCCCCGTCACCGCGGACGCGACGAAGACGGTAAAGCCGTTTGACGCCACTGCCGCGGGAACGCTTGTCGGCGAAGGTGGCGGCATTCTGGTGCTTGAGGCTGAGGACACGGCCATCGCTCGCGGAGCGCGGATCCATGCACGGCTCTCAGGAACCGGCGCGTCGCAAAGTTGGTGCGATGACACCGTCGGACTCGTCCCCGATGCGACCGGCGAGTCGCTCGCTGACGCGATCCATGCGGCACTTCGCGACGCTTCGATTTCGCCGTCCGACATCGATGCCATCATTCCCTACGGTTCTGGTGTGCGCGCCCTCGACGCGCTTGAACGCAACGCACTGGAGCGGGTGTTCGGCGCGCAACTCGCGACCAAGCCGATTGTCACGCTTGCACCATGCATCGGCGCAACATGCGCTGGTTTTGGCGCAATTGCCGTCGCTGTCGCCGCGAAAGCCATCGCTGAACAGCGCCTCCCTGCACGCATCAACTCCACCGCGACGGGCACCCTCGCTGCTGCCGCCGCTCCAACAGAATCCCGCGCGCTGCGCCACATCCTTGTCTGCACACCAAGCCTCGGCGGACAAAACAGCGCTGCGGTTGTGTCCAAGCACGCCTGAACGAGACGAGCACCACGATGAACACCACACCGAATACTCGTCGCGTCGTTGTCACCGGCATGGGCTGGGTCACTCCGCTCGGACACGATGTTGACAGCGTCTGGAAGCGCTTGCTTCACAGCGAGTCGGGCATGGGCCCGATCACGCGATTCGATGCCCGGACGTTTCCTACAACCTTCGCCGCGGAGGTCAAAAACTACGACATCGCTGGTTTCGTCAAGGATCCCTCGGTGCACGCGACGGCGGGTCTCAACTCGCAGTTCGCGCTCGGTGCTGCGTGTCAGGCGTGGAAGCAGTCAGGTCTTGGTGAGTACGCAGCGCTCGACCGAAAGCGCGTGGGTCTTTACCTCGGCGCCGGCGAGGGCGTGATTGATTTCGCGAACTACGCTGCCTCGAACCTCGCGGGCTGGGACGCTGATGCGAAGCGGATCGACGGCGTGAAGTGGGCCAACTTCGCACACAAGGCGATGGACCGCATGCGCGAGGTTGAGCAAGAGCCCAACATGCCGCTGGCACATCTCGCGCGCGAGTTTGGTGTGCGTGGCCCAGCGCTCAACTGTCTCACAGCGTGCGCGGCCAGTACGCAGGCAATTGGCGAAGCATTCTCGCTCATCCAGCGCGGTGACACCGATGTCATGATCTCGGGCGGTACTCACACGATGATTCATGTGCTCGGAGTGACGGGGTTTAATCGTCTGACCGCGCTCTCCACTTCGAAGGGCGATCCGACCAAGGCCTCACGGCCATTTGATGCGACCCGCGACGGTTTCGTTATGGGTGAAGGCTCGGGCATGATCGTGCTTGAAAGCCTTGACCATGCGCTAGCTCGCGGCGCCACGCCGCTTGCGGAGGTGGGTGGCTACGGGTCGAGTGCTGATGCGTTCCGCATCACAGACATCCAACCTGAGGGTCGCGGTGGCGCGGCGTCGATGGGTGTTGCGTTGCGCCAAGCGGGTATCGATCCCACCGTGCGTCGCGCCGACGGACGCGCGGCGATCGACTACATCAGTGCGCACGGTACTGGCACGAAAGAGAATGATTCGATCGAGACGCGCGGGGTGAAGCGGGTTTTCGGCGCAAACGCCAAGGACATCCCAATGAGCTCCATCAAGAGCATGATGGGTCACCTCATCGCGGCTGCGGGTGCGGTGGAGTTCATCACCTGCGTACTCGCAATTCGCGACGGGATGCTGCCGCCCACCATCAACTACGGTACGCCGGACCCGGATCTTGATCTTGACTACGTGCCGAACAAGGCGCGTAGCGCGAAGGTCGACATCTGCCTCTCGAACTCGTTTGGATTCGGCGGACAGAACGACACGCTCGTGGTGAAGCGCTTCCGGGCGTGAAAGCGGATTTCTCCCGAGCGAACCTGCGTTTGTGAGAGGTTCGGGAAGGCTGGATTCAAGCGCGCCTGTTCGTCGAGTCCTTTGCCAATCGCCGCAAGATTTCCTCACGCAGAACGATTGTGTGCCGCGGAAGATTTTAGTGGCTCAAATGATGTGCACGACATGCGTGCGTCCCGCATGCCTCACGGTATCGTGATGAAACACGCCAGATTGCAATGAACGCGGAGTGTTCTGCGCAGCAGTCGAGCGGAACTCCGTGAGGGAGAATCGCGATGCGGCTCGTCACCATCGTCATCAGCGGCGGTCTCGTTTCTGCGGCCTACGCAGTCGATGCGCCTCCGCGTGCGACATCCGGTACGCTCGCCTCGTTTGGCTTCGTGGGATTCGGGAACATCCGCAATCTCGATCGTGTGCTTGCTGTTGCCGCGGGCGACAGTCATTCGATGGCACTTCGCGCGGATGGCGCTGTTTGTTGCTGGGGTCTGAATGATTTCGGGCAATCGACCGTGCCCGCCGGTCTTGGCACCCTCGGCGAAGTGTCCGCAGGCGGCGCTGCGGATGTCGATCGTGACGGGCACTTCGACGCGTGCGAGCGCGCTGTTGGCGATGGAAATCTCGATGGCATCGTCGGGCCTGAAGACCTGACCATGTTGCTCGGCGCGTGGGGAACAAACGGCGTGCCGTTTGGCGATCTTGACCTCAGCGGCATCGTGGCTGCAAGCGATCTCGCGGTCATCCTCACGAACTGGGGTTCGCGGCCGTAAATGGTGCCCGGAAACCTCGCGCGCAAAGGGCGGAATCGAAGCCCCGCATAGAACCCCTTACAAATCCTCATTCAAATCCCAATTCATATCCCCGAATCAAACTTCTGCTTCGCGCGCATGGCTACCCCAACGACGGTCACAGAGCCAAGCGCCGATCGTGCGTGTTGCTCCGTTACGCTACCGCCGTGACCTCCGTCCTCGATGTCTCCAATCCAACCGCCGCGCGCTCGCCGCGCGTCGGATGCGCGCTCGCACTCGTCGCGTTCGGCGCACTCGCTGCGCTCGCGACGCTCGCGCTTCTCCCGCCTCCTGGGCGACCGACACTGCCAACTGACGCCGTCGCACGCGGTGAAGCGTTCGAGCAAGCGCTTGTGGCAGCGGTCACAAAGGTGCGCGATCCAGCAGGGGAGACATGGGCGATCGCGATCGACCCGGCCGATGTCACCGCATGGCTCACGACGCGCTTGCCGAAGTGGATCGAACACGACCCGACGCTCGTTTCCTTTGAGGCCGCGACCGCTGTGCGGATCGGTGCCGATGACGGCGCGCTCGTCGCCGAGACACCGATCGGCCCCGCCGCTCTCGGTCTCGTCGGAACGGTTCGCGTCCCGATCGCGCTTGAGGATGCACCTGGTGCGAGGCTCATGGTCGACATCGGCGTCGCACGAATCGGTCTCCTCCCGGTGCCGATTTCTCGCGCAGGTTGGGACGCTGCCGGCGCTCTTGCCGACGAGCTCGCTCGTTTTGAGGAGCGCTACCCCGAACGGCGTGTGCGGCTCGCGGACGGCCGACTTGTCGAAGTCCGCGCCATCGCCTGCGAGGACGACTGCATCAAGATCCGCTTCGCGACGCTTCCTGCGGGTGCATCCGCCGACTCAACTGCACCGACGACGGGGGCGGCGCTCGACCGGTAGTAGCCCTCATCCACGCGTCCCCACGCGCGGGGCCTTCGGCTACATTGCCCGACCTATGGCAGAGCTCACGATCAACGGCAAGAAGTACCCCTTCCAGCCTGGCCAGACCATCCTCCAGGCCGCCCTCGATGCAGACGTCGAGGTCCCGCACTACTGCTACCACCCCGGGCTCTCGGTGGTGGCGAACTGCCGCATTTGCCTCGGCGAGGTCTGGCAGCCCAACGCCAAGACCGGCAAGCTCGAGGCGTTCCCAAAGCTCGTGCCGACCTGCCAACAAGCGGCCGCAGAGGGCATGGTGGTCTATACCGATAGTCCAAAGGCCGTCGCGAACCAAAAGTCGGTGATGGAGTTTCTCCTCATCAACCATCCGGTGGACTGCCCGGTGTGCGATCAGGCTGGTGAGTGCCACCTACAGGACTACAGCTACCAGTACGGTCGAAGCCAAAGTCGGTTTACCGAGGCGAAAAACAAGCAGCCAAAGAAGGACATCGGACCCAACGTCCTCCTCTACAGCGACCGCTGCATCATGTGCACCCGCTGCGTGCGATTCACCCGCGAGGTGACGGGCACGAATGAACTCATGGTCGATGGTCGCGGTTCAACCGAGCAGATCGACATCTTCCCCGGCATGGCGCTCAACAACGAGCTCTCCGGCAACGTTGTCGACCTCTGCCCGGTCGGCGCGCTGCTCGACAAGGACTTCCTCTTCCAACAGCGCGTGTGGTTTCTCAAGAAGACCCCGTCGATCGATGGCATCACCGCGTCTGGCGACAACATTTCAGTCGAACACAATGACGGCGTTGTCTATCGCCTCAAGCCTCGCGCCAACGACGCGGTCAACAAGTGGTGGATCACCGACGAGGTTCGCTACGGATGGAAGTTCGTCCACTCGGACGCGCGCCTCACGCTGCCCTCGGTGAAGGGTCGCGATGCGTTTGATCCGCTGAAGCCGATGGAAGCTTGGCGCGACGCGATTGCCGCTGTCGATAGCGCAATGACTGCCTTGCGGGGTGTCGCGAAGAAGAACCTCGCGGTACTCGTGAGCCCGATGCTGACGTGCGAGGATGCCTACAACCTCGCGCGCTACGCGCTCTCCGTCGACCCTGAGGCGATGCTCGCTGTTGGTCCGGTGCCGTTCCACGGCGAGGACAAGACATTCCCTGGCGGCTTCACCATCCGCGCGGAGAAGGCGCCCAACGCGCGCGGTGTCCGCCGCGTGCTCGAGGCGCTTTCAGGCGGCCGACCCGTGGCGAATACGCAGGGCTTTGAGTCGGCGCTCACCGCCGGAAAGTTTGGCGCCGCGATCGTGACCGGCAACTACCCAAGCGACTGGGCGACCGCGTCATTGGTCGGTGCGCTCAAGAATGTTGCGACACT
This sequence comes from Candidatus Kuenenia stuttgartensis, assembly GCA_945902075.1. Lineage (GTDB taxonomy): Bacteria > Planctomycetota > Phycisphaerae > Phycisphaerales > SM1A02 > QWPT01. The sequence continues at coordinate 110,877 of CAMDMA010000005.1, forward strand.
CGTCGCGATCGACACGCTACCCAATGCGATCACTGGAATGGCTTCCGTGGTGCTGCCGGGCGCGGCGTGGGTTGAGAAGGCGGGCACATTCGAGAACGCAACCGGTCGACTGCAGTGCTTCGAGCAGGCGATTGAGCCGGTCGAGTTTGCTCGCAGCGAATCGCAGATTGCCTTCGATCTCACGGCCGCGCGGGTCGGGAAAGCAGCAATCGGCTTCTCAGCCGCGGCGACGCGCGTCGAGATGTCGCGGGTCAGTGGTCTCGAATGTATGTCGAGTGCTGTCCATGCTCCGGAACAGTCGGAGACAGTCGAGAGCGACATGGTCATGGTCGAACTCTAAATCGCGCGACGTTCCGCGCGCTCCCGTTGCGTGTTGGTTGCAAAACTGGGCATGCGGCGGAAGTCTTCTGCGTGTGTTCGAACGCGTGTGTTTGAAGGGGATGTTTCCCGCGCGCGAGCGATCGTGTTCGCGTCAGGATTGCCCGCTCAGGGAGTCATCGTCGCATTTCTTTGTTCTACGACCATCGCATGTTGCCGAGCCGAAGCGACATCTCCGAAGTTTGGGCGCAAGCGTGGCCAACGGTCATCGCGATGCTCAGTTACACCGCGATGCAATTCGTCGATAGCCTCATGGTTTCGGTGCTCGGGCCGTTGGAAGTCGCTGCGCAGGGAAACGGTGGAATCTGGTCGTGGGCACCGATTTCCGCGGCATTTGGCGGGCTGACGTTGGTGAACACGCTTGTTGCCCAACGCGTCGGCGCTGGCCGCACCGACGAGATCGCCCGCTACGGTTGGGCGGGAGTTTGGCTCGCGTTTCTCTATTGGGCACTCTTTCTGCTGCCGTTTGCGGCCTGCATCGGACTTCTCTTCGAAGGCATGGGCCACGAGCCAGCGCTTGTTGCGATGGAGACGACCTACGCGCGCATTCTTCTCGTCGGTGGCGCGATCACGATTGGTGCCAAGGCACTCTCGCACTTCTTCTTCGGACTCCAGCGACCGAAGGTGGTCACGATCGGTGCCATCGCCGGCAACATCGCCAACGTGTTTGCCGCCTATGCGCTGATTTACGGTGAGGATGGCGTTGCGCAACTTGGGTTGCCGGGGATACCGGGAATACCGCCACTTGGTGTCGCGGGCGCGGCATGCGCGGCGGTCATTGGCACCGCGGTCGAGGCCATCTTTCCGATCGCCGTCTTCCTCTCGCGCAAACTCGATCGCGAGTTTGGTGTCCGCCGGGCGTGGCGTCCGGATCTCGGCGCGATGATGGACATCGTGCGACTTGGTTGGCCTGCGGGACTTCAATTCGCAAACGAGATGGTCTGCTGGGCAATCTTCATGACCGTGCTCGCGGGCGGTTTCGGCAGCGAGCACATGACCGCTGGTTGGTGCGCCATGCGATTTGTGCACATTTCCTTCATGCCCGCCGTTGGGCTTTCTTCTGCGGCGACAAGCCTCGTCGGCAAACACATTGGTGAGGGGAATCCCGCGCGCGCGGCACGGTCTGCGCACATCGCGGTCGGGATGGCGGTGCTCTGGATGGGCATTTGCGCGGCGATCTTCGTTGTGTTCCGTAATGAACTCACCGGCGTATTCATCGACACCGACACGCCCGCCGATTCGGCCGCGCGCATCCGGGCAATTGGCGCCACGATCTTTTTATGCGCTGCGATCTTTCAGATGCTCGACGGTGTCGGCATCGTCTACACCGGTGCACTCCGAGGCGCGGGCGACACGCTTTTTCCGGGGATCGCCACCGTGCTTTTCTCTTGGGTGATCATCGTCGGCGGCGGTTTCGCGATGACTCGGGTGTTTCCCGAACTTGCGTCCACCGGACCGTGGATCGCGTCGACGGTCTACATCGCGCTTCTTGGCGTTGTGCTTGCCGTTCGCTTCGAGCGCGGGGGATGGCGGAAACTCGCAATTCTCAGCGCGCCCACCTCGTCGCGGTGAGAACGGGTTATCGGCAGGCACTTGGCGCCGTGGTGTCAGCAAACGCGGAAGCGGCTACACTCGCACCCTTCGCGATATGGCGCCGATGGGTGCCACGCGATCAGCGCACAGCTTTACGCGGGATGAACACGACGATGAGCGGACTCGACACGGTGATTGGTGGCAAGACGGTCAATCCGGAAGCCGTAAAGAAGCACGTTGCCGAAGCCGCGCGGCTTGAGAAAGCGCGCGACCGCGATGGTGCGGTTCAGGAACTTCGCGCTGCGCGCGAACTCACGGACGATCGCTCCGTGACGTTCAAGCTCGCGTACTTGCTTGATCTCGGTGGCGAAGAAAATGAGGCGGTCGCGCTCTACACCGAGCTCACCAGCGGCAAGAAGCCTCACATCAACGCGCTGGTCAATCTTGCGGTGATTTGCGAAGACCGTGGCGAATTCCTCCGCGCGGAACGTTTGCTCGCGCAGGTCGTCGAGACCGATCCGAATCATCCGCGCGCACGTCTCTTCATGAAGGACGTGCAAGCAAGCAAAGACATGCAGGTCGAGAGCGAAGGCAGCCCGGTTGCGCTCGGAAATGCTGTGCTTGATACGCCGGTCACCGACTTTGAACTCTCGGTCCGCGCGCGCAACTGCCTCAAGAAGATGCAGATTCGCACGCTCGGCGATCTTCTCAAGATCACCGAAGCGGAGTTGCTCAGCTACAAGAACTTTGGCGAGCAGTCGCTCGTTGAGATCAAGGCGATGCTCTCGTCGAAGGGTCTTCGGCTTGGGCAGGGGCTCGAAGGCCAAGGTCGTCCGGGTGTTCGCAAGGACATCCTCGACGAACTCAAGGCCATCGTGCCGGAGACGGTGCTCAACAAGCCGATCTCGTCGCTTGAACTTTCGGTTCGCGCACGCAAGGCGCTGCAACTGCTCAACATCGCGAGCATTGGCGAGCTTGCCTCGCGCACGGAAGCGGAGTTGATGGGCGTCAAGAATTTCGGTGCGACGAGCTTGCACGAAATCCGCGACCGACTTCTGCAGCATGGGCTGACCCTCCGTCAGCTCGCCTGAGGCACGACGGTGTCAGAGTGAAGCGACAGAGGAAAGCGGCGGATGTTTCCGCTTCCGGCCGATCGCTCCAACGAGCTCGTTTCGCCATTGCGTCCAGCCAATTCGTTTCTATGAGGAGGTGCTTGCATGGAACCGCAGGCCTTCGATCGAAAACGGCGCATCTTCCTCCTCGCCTCCGCAATCGCGGCAGCAGGAGCTGTTGTTGCCTGCGAACAGCCGCAGGGACTGAAGCGCCCGCGCACGAATCGCGCTGGAAGCGAACCCGGACCCGGCCCCGCGGCCACGCCGTCTTCCACGGCGTCTTCCACGGCATCGACAGCCACCTCGGCCTCCGCGAGCACCCCGACTGGCGCACGCGACACTGCGTCGAAGTCAGGAAGCCCCACCGACCCGCCAGCGACACCCACCGCCAAGCCCGCGCCACCGACCGAACGCCCGCAGCCTCCGTCGAGTGAGCCTGCGATCCGCATCAAGAGTGGCTCGCTCCCGAAGTCAGATCCAAAGGTGCGAATTGATGGGCCAGGTGCAAGCCTCTGGATCATTGAGCCCGGAAGTGGAAAGGGCGGAACCGTCGGTGCCTGTCCGATTGAGTTTGCGTGGACGGACAATGGCTGGCGCGTGACCGAAGCAGCTGGCACCGCGCAAGCGCAGCCGCTTGGTGTTCCCGCGCGCGCGACATTGGAAATCACCGCGCTTCGCGGCGAGACGCAGCAGCTTCGCCTTTTCGGGAGCACCTGGCCGGGCAAGGTGCGTCTCGTCCCTCAGCCAAACGATCCGTTTGAACCAGTTGATGTCGTGCACGAGGTCGCGATGGAGACTTATCTCCCCGGCGTGATCACCCGCGAACTGTTCAACAAATGGACTCCGAATACCCATCGCGCACAAGCGGTGGCCGCGCGGAGTTGGGCACTCTGCGAGATGGAAAACTGGCGTACCCGTCGCCACTTTGATGTTGTCGCCGGCGAGCAGGGACAAGCGTGGGTCGGTGAGACAAAGCATCAGCGCAGTCTCGACGCGGTTCACGCGACGCGCGGCGAAGTGCTTCTCTTTGACGGCCGTGTGGTTCCGGCGTACTACTCCAGCTGTTGCGGTGGCCAACGCGCGAGCGCGCGCGACGCTATCTCGAGCTCGATCATGCACGATATCGCGCCACTTCAGGTCGCCGGTATCGATCGCAAGGACTGCTGCTCGACCTCGCCGACCTACCGATGGCAATCGAAGTTTGATATCAACACTTTCGCGCGCACGCTCCCGCAGTGGGCGCGCGCGGAGGGATATGCGTCGCTCTTCAAGGTCGATGGATTGCGTCGAGTCGATATCGTCGCGCGGAACGCTGCGGGTCGCCCGATACGCTTTCAAATCACGGACGCGAAGGGCCAAGTCTACGAGGTGTTTGCGGAGCGCCTGCGGTACGCACTCAACGCCGATCCGGCGCGGCCAGCAGAACTCCGGCCATCAAAGGAACGTGTCAAGAGTGCATTCTTTGAGCCACTGATTGTCGGGCGCGAACTGGTCGTTTCTGGCCGCGGTCACGGTCACGGCGTCGGAATGTGCCAGTACGGTGCTGAGGCGATGGCGAAGAAGGGCTCAAAGCCGGCGGCGATCCTCGCGCGCTATTACCCCGGTGCGACTGTGCTGAAGTCCTACGCGTGATGAGCCGCGGGTCTGCGGGCTCGTTCCTCTCATGGCTCCCGGTACATTCCAACCATGCCCCACACCAATCCCGGTTCCCGTTTACGAGAGTTGATGTCGAGCGGAACTGTGCTTGTTCCTGGCGCGTTCAACGCACTTGTCGCGCGGGCAGTCGCGCGCGCTGGCTTCGAGGCGACGTACATCTCAGGTGGTGCGACGGCGAATGTTGCAGGCTACCCCGATATCGGGTTGGTCACGCTGACGGAAATGTGTCGCACCATTCGCGAGATTTCTGATGCCGCAGAAGTTCCGGTCATCGCTGATGCTGACACGGGGTTCGGCGAGATTGAGTGCTGTGTCCGCACGGTCGTCGAGTATGGGCGCGCCGGGGCGGCAGCGCTGCATCTCGAGGATCAAGTTTTTCCAAAGCGTTGCGGTCACCTCGATGGGAAGGATCTCGTTGCGGCGCAGGTGATGGCGGAAAAAGTTGCCGCGATGGCGAAGCACCGTGTTTCCCCAGACTTTGTCCTCATCGCGCGCACCGATGCGCGCCATGTGACGAGTTTCGAGGACATGGTCGCGCGGGCAAACTTGTATCGCGAGGCTGGCGCAGACGTGATTTTTCCAGAGGGGCTTCATAACGCCGATGAATTTGCGCGCTTCATGCGCGCGTCGCCCGGCGCAACACTCGCAAACATGACTGAGTTCGGGAAGACGCAACACATCACCGCGGATGAGTACCGCGCTCTCGGCGTTGCGATTGTGATCTATCCGCTCTCACTCATGAGGCTGGCGATGAAGGCCGTCGAAGACGGACTTGCCACACTCAAGGCGGACGGAGGATTCGGGCACGCGCTCGACCGCATGCAGTCGCGCAAGGATCTCTATGCATTGCTTGCGTACCGGCCCGGCGAAGAGTGGGACTTTCCGGCGAATCGACCGCCGCGCTCAGCACGGTAAGAGTCCTTCGCTCAGCGAGCGGCAATCCATGTCAGCAGACCAACCGACGCGGCGAACGCCAACAGTGCGACAAGAAGTACCGCAGCTGCGGCGCCGATACCGCGTTGCTCAGCCGCTGGTGGCAGAGCGGGAAGCGGTCGAAGCGAACCTGTGGCGTAGGCGCCAGTCCACCAGTTCATCACGCGAATGGATGGGCGCTCGCGCAATCGAGCGTCCGGCGGTGCTGGAGGAGCGGGCGGCGCGAGCGAAAGCGTGACGCGGCGGTCGGAGCGAGCCTGCTCATGGGCTTGCGTGGCTTCCGATCCACGTGGGCCGGAGCCATCGTCGCGCACAGTTGCGGCGTCGATCATGTCCGCATTGGTTACGTGAGAATCGGTCTCTTTGCCGCGCATCGAAGGAAGATCGGCCGGACGCACCGCCGATGCATCGCCGCCAAGAATCGCGTGATCGAGGTCGCGCAGCATTTCCTCCGCAGTGACGTAGCGTTGATCAAACTCCGCCATCGCTCGTCGCGCAATCCATCTCAGCGACTCTGGGCTTTGCTTTCGAAAGCGACTCAGCACTCCGTGCGGCGGAAATGTGCCCTCGAGGACGAAGTAGAGCACCGCGCCAGCACCGTAGAGATCAAAGCGCGCGGCATCGACGTCAGAGACGCGGGTTCCCCGTATCGCTTGTCGCACCATCTCCGGGTCTCGAAAATACTCGGTTCCATGTGTCGTGAGTGTCATCTGCGATGCGAGCGGAGTGACGAGTCCTAGGTCGACGAGCGTTGCGCGACCTTCGTGCACAATTGTGTTTTCTGGCTTGATGTCCTTATGGAGTAAGCCCGCCGCGTGCCAATCACGGAGAGTCGCGACCATGTCTCGTACGAACGCGGCCGCGAGCGCGATCTGTGTGCGGTCGAGCGGCGCGTCACCTGCAGCCTCGTGCAGCCGTCGGGTGAACTTGCCAAGGTCGATACCCTCGATGTAGCGCATGACGTAGTAGAAGCGTCGCTCCGTTGCGGCGTGATCAAGTACAAGCCCGAGTTTGCGCGCTGCCTCAAGCGATCGGGACTCGCGCAGCACTTCTGCGAGATGCGTGCCTTCATCAAAGTCAAAGCACTTGATGACGACGAAACCGTCGGCCAGTTCGATGCGCCGTCGTGTGCGGTCATCGGGTTCAGCAACAAAGAGGCGCGCCCCTGAGCCGCCGCGCTGCAATTCGCGAAGTACGCGAAATCCGTCGAAGTTCACACGCGCAACCGCAGTGTGAGGTCGCTGCACGCGAGACTCTCCGAGCGCCGCGGGTAGTCGTGAACCAACATGCTGCACAACGCTCCCGAGGCCGAGAAACTCGAGCGGTCGCACGATGACCGCGGAGAAGATCGCGCGAAATGCTGCACGAAACTCGCCTCCAGCGGTCGCGAGCGCCTCGCGCGCCGATCTGCCACGAAGGAGGCACACGCGCGCGAGCGCAACGGGTAGGAGGAGTACGGCAACCGTCATCCCTCCGACGGCGCGCACGAGGTCGCTGCCGAGGCCGCGCAGGCAGCGGGAGAGATGCGCGAGGAGTTGCCCAGTTGCGACACCAAGGCGGCTGAGCACGAGTCCCACAGCGACGACGGTTCCGACCATAGCAGCGCACGCCGCGATGACCGCGATCGAGACAAGCAGCCACTCGAGACCGATCACGCGTGGCCCTCCTGCCACCGCGCGTGATCCCTCATCATCAACTCCTCTTGTTCGCGCCAGATTTCGCCGACAGCTTCGTCGAAAAGTGTGTCATCTCCAGCGAGACCTGCATCGCGCGGCTCGACCCGCTCATCGTCGGTGAAACTCCACTGTTCGATTGCGATCGCGAGTTCATCGCGCAGCAGTTCGCGTACGCGTTGGCAATGTCGCGTCACCGTTGGCTCGCTTACCCCAACGAGAAGACCGATCTCTCGGCCACTCTTCGAATCGAGTACACGCATCCGATAGGCCTCAAAATGCACGAACTCTGCGCGTTTTTGAGTTGCACGGATGGCGGAGTGCACCTTCGCCGCCAAAACGCGCCGTTCATATTCTTCGTCGGGTTGTGGCTCGCGTGACGCACCCATCCAAGTCTCATCGAGACTCGTATTCCGCTTCCCAGAGCCGCGCTTTTGCGCGTTCCGCCGATCAAACTCATCGCCAAGCACATGTTTGGCAATCGAGAGCAGCCATGTCGAAAAGCGCACGCCACGCGTTGGATCGAATCGATCAATAGACCCAGAGAGTGCCGCGAGCGTGTCTTGCGTGAGGTCACGTAGCGTCTCCTCGCCAATGCGGCCGTTTCCCCAACGGTGCAGCGTTCCGCGAACCACCGGCCCAAACGCCTCCCAAAGATCGAACCACGCCTGTTCATCCCGGGCGCGGAGTCGTCGAAGAAAGCTCGTATCTACGTGATGCATGTCGGCGATCGCGGTCAAGGTCCGCGCGTTTGGGATTCGAAGTGGGAGCGTTTCACGGGCAAACCAGTTGGTGGTGCACGTCGGATCTTGAAGCACTCGGTTTCAGTGTCGGAGAATCGGCTGTGTCCGTGTCGTTCTCTTCCTTCTGCTTGTCTGCCTTGCGACGGGCCTTCGGAGCCGCCGGCGCTTCCTTCGGCGAGAGCAGTTCAAACTCAAAGTCATCACCTGCTTTGCTTCGGGTCCATTTGAGTACAAGTTCCCTTGGCGCAAGTCCTCGGGTCACAATGATCGGCGGTGTGGGATGAGCCTCTTCATTGTTCCGATCCCGCGCGGTCTGCATGGAAAGTTTGGCAGGAAGGAGCTCAAAAACTGGCTTCGACTTTGCCAACTCATCCTTTGGAATCTCAAGCACGAGTTCGTCGGCGGTCATGCTTTCCGTTCGGCCGTGAACAGTGATCGCGATGGTGAATTGTCGCTCACGAAGTTTTGCAACGAGATCATCAAGGCTTTCGACGGCAATTCCGGCGACGGAGAGCGAGCGCAGGCCCTCTGCGAGATAGCCGATACGGAGCACTGCAGTGGCAAATGCGGTGGGCTGCGTCTTTCTCGCCCATTCCTTCCAACGTTGCTCAAACCCCGCAACGTCGGCGCTCCCGAATGCCTGCACGAAGGCGCGGTCGCTCGGCACACCGGCATGCAGGAGTTGGAGGTATCCCTCGAATGACTTCTGATACCGACCGCCCTCAGCCCATCCGAGAAACTGCACCATGGACCATGCCTGCGTGTACTGAATTCCCGCGCTACCTGCGCGAACATTGCCATTCCAGTCGTCGCTTGACATCGTCAACATGCGGAGGAAGTCGATCGTCGTACCTTGATGAATCGCGCGTTGAATTGCGACGACTGGCGCCGGGCTCGCTTGCCCAATGATGACCCGACCGTCGACCACGACTGCTTCGCCGAAACACTCAGCGAGTCCCTCGTTCACCCACGGCGGCAGCGTGGTCGCGAATCGGCTGAAGGCGTATTGGTGAAAGCCTTCGTGTTGGATGACGTGAAACACGCGCGTTCGCGGCAAACTCTCGACGAAGAACGCGAGCGCGGCGCCCTTCGGCGACATGAAAAACATTCCGCCACTTCCCGTTGCATTGATGCCGTAGGTGTTGCGAAGGGTGTCGAGATAGTCGCGCTCTCGCGCAAACATCAAAACGAACGGCACTTCAGGTGCCTGAATCGGAAGATGTGCGAGTCGCCGCGCGAACTCCGCGTAGAAAATGTCGAGGTGGCGCGCGTAAATCCTCGTGTCATCTGGGCCGAGATCACTGAGAATTCGGTAGTGCTTCGAGCGCGCTTCGTCACCCGCGCGCGTAAAGAAACTGGGCTCAGCGGTGCGCTGTCCACTCTGCGCGAGACCATCATCGACGATGCCAACAACCGCAAAAACGGTTGAGAGAATTGTGGCGAGCGGTCGTCCGCGTCGGACGTCAAGAGGCATCGACTCAGTCTACTTCGAGCGCTGTGGAAAGCGTCGGGATCAGAGGGTTCTCGGTCATATCGCGCGACGCCCGGGCTCGATAAGTCGCATGCAGCCCGTACAGAGTGAGAAGTCGCGAGTAAAATTCAAGAAATTGCACGATGCCGGCAACACATTGAGGGCTTTCAATGAACAATGCTTCGAGCCGGAGAAATCCGGCCCGCGAGCGATTTAGGGACCGCTCGCGTACGCAAGTCTTCGGGTTGAGGGACCTGAAGACGGGCGGAGGTAAAAAGGGACGGCAACACGGCGCTAGACCGGGTTGCCTGTGAACGGCGGAAAGGGAACCTGCCGCTCACAAGCTCACGTTTGGGGACGCCTGAACGTGAGATTTCTCGGAGGGCCTTCGGAGGAGTCATCCTCTGAAGGATCGGGATAGAACTTCTGCGCCGGGAAGCGCTGAAGTTTGAACAAGGGAACAAGCCGCACGCCATAAGGGACGTGCGGCTTGTTGTTTTTGGAGTTCTTTTTGGACGTTCCTCGACGTGAGTCTCTCGCTTGAGGAGCCGCCGCGATCGATGCATCGCGTCTTGAGAGCGTGTGCGCTCGACTCGCGTCATCCATGCGTCGATCACGATTGCCTTCGGATCCACAGACCTACTCCTCTCCGCGGTGCGCGCGTGCTGGTCGTCATCCCACGGCAATCAGTGCATTGTGTAGACTCCAAATCCGTTCGCGGCTGCGTTTTTGCCGCGCACTTTCGGCCTCGACCTCTGTCGGAGAACCACGATGAGCACCGCACCAGCGCCCACTCCCAAGCCCGTCGATACCCGCGGCCTCGCCGGGCAAACTGTCGGCGATACCGCCATCTGCGCGGTGACCCAGTCTGAGCTGATCTACCGCGGCTACGAGATTGCCGATCTTGCCGAACACGCCTCGTTTGAGGAGGTCGCGTTTCTTCTCCTTGTCGGTCACAAGCCGTCGGCCGTTGAACTGACCGCGTTCACAACCGAGGTCGCGTCCATGCGCGCGATTCCGACGAGTGTGCGCGACGCGATCATTCGTATCGCGAAGGAAAGTCCAAATGCGCACCCGATGTCGATCCTTCGCTCCGGTGTCTCGCTCCTGTCGCACCTCGATCCCGACTGCGAAGACAATTCCGCGGCAGCAGGGCTTCGCAAGTCCAAGCGGCTTCTTGCCCAAATTCCAACCATCGTCGGCGCTTGCCAGCGCACGCTCGATGGCCACGCGCCGGTCGACCCCGATTCCTCGCTCGGCCACGCTGCCAACCTGCTCTGGTCGATCACCGGTAGGAAGCCTGATCCGCTCGCGGCACGCATCATGGATGTGTCGCTTGTGCTGTACGCAGAACACGATTTCAACGCGAGTACTTTCTCGTGCCGCACCATCGCCTCGACTGAGACCGACATGCACAGCGCGGTGTGTGGCGGTATCGGTGCGCTCAAGGGCCCGCTTCACGGCGGGGCAAACGAGATGGCGATGGAAATGCTGAAGGATGTCGATCGCGACTGTGCGGGCGGCAAGATGACGATCGACGCATGGATGCAGCGCGCCTTCGCGGAGAAGCGCAAACTCATGGGCTTTGGTCACCGCGTCTACAAGAATGGCGATCATCGCGCAGGCATTCTTCGCCGATGGGGGCTCAAACTCGCTGAGAAGCAAGGGCCTGATTCGAAGAAGTGGTTTGATATGGGTGATGAAGTCCAAGCGATCATGCTGCGCGACAAAAACATTCATCCGAACGTCGACTTCCCTTGCGGCATGACCTACTTCATCATGGGTATTCCCGTGCCGCAGTACACACCGATTTTTGTCGCGAGCCGCATCACCGGTTGGTGCGCACACATCATGGAGCAGCACGCGAACAACCGGATCATCCGTCCGCTCGCGAGTTACACCGGGCCGATGCATTTGAAGTGGAACAGCTAACAGGTATCTCCGCGCGCACGCGGTCTCTCACTTCATCCGCCGGCCCGAGACCTACGTCTCGGGCCGGTTCTTTTTTTGCCGTAATGATGAAAACGGGGCGCGCTTCTCTGTGTTCGAAGCGCGCCCCGCGTGGTGTTTGAGATGAAGAACGCGAACTTAGGGAAGCAAATGAATGGCGTTGATGTTTGCCGCGGTCGGGATTCCTCGCGCTGCGGCCTGGAAGTATGCGGCGAACGCGCCCGCAGTATTCGTTCCGGTGGTCGTCGCGGTGAAGCGGAAGGCATCCTCGTCGGTGCCAATTGCGCCAGTCACGCTGAACGCGCCGATGGTCGAGATGGTCATGACATCGCCGGACGCGACGTACAGCGCATCGATGTCCTCGTTGTTGTTCGTCGAAAGTCCGACGTCTGATCCATCGAAGTAGTACGCGTAGGTTCCACCGGTCACGGTTCCGAGCGAAGTCGGGGTGAAGGCGATGACATCCTCGTCCGCGAGGCCGGTGAGCCCGGTCACCGTGGGATCTCCAAGGGTCGAGATCCCGATCGCGCCGCTCGGCAGAATGGTGATGGCGTCGACGTCCTCGTTGTTTGTCGAGAGGCCGACATCCGATCCGTCGAAGTAGAAACTCCAAGCTCCCGCGGTTGTCGCGCCGAGCGAGGTCGGCGTAAATTTGATGATGTCAGAATCGTCAACCGTCGTTCCGCTCGGCCCGCCAGTAAGCCCGGCGACAGTGCCGTCAAGATTGATCGACACTAGGATCTCCCCGTTCGCCAACAACGCGAACGCGTCAATGGCGTAACTGGTGAGGCCGACATCCGACCCGTCGAAATACAGACTCCATGTGCCGGTCGCGCCGTCGTACTGCGCGATGTCCTCGTCGGCGACCGCGCCCGCTGCGCCGAGCGTCGGTGTGCCAAGTACGGACACAAGCACCTTTCCGGGGAGCGTACTTCCGCTGCCGCCACCGCCACCCGTCGTCCCCGCGAGGGCGCGCTGGAGATTCACGCGTCCTGAGCCGAGTTGGCCTGAGTAGGTGGGATTCGCGGCACTGATATCTTCCGAAGTCGTGCGGATGCGATCCCACACCTGCGCCGCAGTCCACGTCGGAAATTGGCTCCAGAGATTCGCAGCGATGCCCGCGACGAGTGGGGTGGCCATCGAGGTGCCACTCAGCGGCGCGATGTAATCGCTCGCATCGGTGCCATGCACGTGGTAGGTCGAGTAGATGTCCACGCCGGGGGCGGAGATATCGACCCAGGTTCCATAGCTCGAGAAGGACGCCTTCTTGTCCGACTGATCGGTCGCTGCAACGGAGTACACATCCGTGCGCGCACACAGGTAGTCAGCGGTTGCGGTGTTGGCGTTGCCAGCTGCTTTGAAGATGAGCCCGCCCGCCGCGAGGAAGTAGTCGCACGCGGCAGCGATGCCGCCAGAGTTCGACGAGCCCCACGAGCAACTCGCGATGCGGGCACCGTTGTTCGCCGCGTATTGGAGCGCACTTGCGGCGTAGTCCATGCGGACGTAGCCAACTTCGCTCGCACCCGATTGCGCGCTGTGCCCGATGCGAAGACACATCACCCGCGCGCCATCGCCAGTTGCGGTGAGCGTCCCGTCGCCAAAGCCACCCGCTGGACTCGCCACGGCATAGCCATTGTTGTTGAGCGCAGCGACGATGCCTGAGCAGTGCGTACCGTGGCCGTTGAAGTCGCGGGGATCGTTGTCGGCGCCAACGCAGTCCTCGCCGGACCAGCAGGTCGCGATTGCTGCCGACACGAAGTCGTAACCGACCCAGTCGTCGACAAATCCGTTTGAGTCGTCGTCGACGCCAATCACCCCGTCTTTCTCTGCAGCATTGATCCAGATATTGCCCGCGGTTCCAGTGGTACTCGAGGTCGACGTGTTGGCGCCGCCAAGATCCTTGTGGTAATAGCGGACGCCAGTGTCGAGCACGGCCACGATCTTGGATGGCTCGCCATTCTGGATATCCCAGCCCTCTGGCGCATCAATATCTTTGTCACTCGTTTGATTGAGGTGCCATTGTGAGGCGTAGTTTGCGTCATTCGCAGTCGCATACAACGGGTGCACGCCGATGGTCTCCACCTTGCGCACCAACGGATCTGCGCCGAAGTCGCTCATTGCGGCCTCGAGCGTGGTCTTCTCAAGATCCACGGTCACCACGGCGAAGCCGCTGAGGTCCGGAAGAAGTCGGCCATCAAGCGCCTTTGGCGCAGCACTCTGAAAGAGTTTGCGAATACGCGAAACTCCGTGGCGTTCACAGGTGGCGTCGAGGATTTCAAGCCCAGTCCGGCCGTCGCCGCCGAGGCGGGTCGATTCAAGCGAAAACGCCGCCTCGATCCCAAACTCAACGATGAACTCATCTTCAACGATCCACTCGGCTTGACCAAGTTCAAAGAGAAGCGGGTTCGCTGGGGCTGCACCAGACGCGAGCAGGTGCGCTTCATTGGGGTTTGCCGCAATCTTGCAGGCGCCGGGAGGAACGGCGGCAGCACCAGCAAGTGATGTTGTCGAAATGAGCACGATCGATGCCAGACCGGAAAGTTGCATGCGTGTGAGCTCCATCGAATCTGCGAACAAATGGAACAAGAGCGACCGCGCGGGTTCGCGCCGCGTGTCGTGAGAGAGAGCGAGTGAAGAGGATCGGTGCGCCGGGATCAGAGCAAGGGTGTCGAGAGCAACGCGAGGGATTCTCGCGTGAGAGACCGGATGCAAGTTGTGTCCCGCGGTTTGCAAAAGAGGAGATTCCAGCAACGCCTCGCGCTGCGCAACCCTGAATGAGCACCTTACCCGTGGTGCGCAAGGCATCAAGCCGTTGCGGCAGAATCTCTCGCCGATTACGCCGAACCACGACAGCATGTCTCCTTGCTACAGTCGCCGCCCTGTGATGACCGCGATGATTCAGAAAACAAGCAGTTTCTGACGCAAGACAATCGCACTTCTGTGTGCGAGACCACTCCCAAAGCCCAAAAAAGTCCGCCCACCATGTCAAACATTCACCCAGTCAAGACCATCGCAGTCATCGGTGCCGGAACCATGGGTTCGGGCATCGCGCTTACCGCCGCGCAGGCGGGCATCTCCGCGATTCAGATTGACGTGCACCAGGGCGCGCTGGACAAGGCAAAGGCTGGTCACGCGAAGAGCCTCGCGCGGCTGGTCGAGAAGGGCAAACTTCAACAGGCAGACGCGGATGCAGCACTGAGCCGCATCACTTATGTCACAACCATGATGGATGCAAAGGCCGCCGACTGGGTGGTGGAAGCGGCCACTGAGAATGTTGAGTTGAAGAAGAAGATCTTCAAATCGATGCAGGAGAGCTTTCGCGAGGATGTGGTCCTTGCGACGAACACATCAAGCATCTCGATCACCGATATCGCGAGCGTCGTTGGCAAGGACGCTCATCGTGTCATCGGCATGCACTTCTTCAATCCGGTGCCGATCATGAAGCTCGTCGAAGTGATCAAGGGCATCGCCACGAGTGAAGAAACAACCGCGCGCACAATTGAACTTGCGAAGGCGATGGGGAAGACCCCGGTCCCTGCGAATGATCGCGCAGGATTCGTCTCAAACCGCGTGCTCATGCCGATGATCAACGAGGCTTTTTACGCGTGGATGGAAGGCGTCGCCGAGCCGAAAGATATTGATCAAATCATGCTGCTCGGCTGCAACTTTCCAATGGGGCCGCTCCGCCTCGCGGACTTCATCGGTCTTGATGTCTGCCACGACATCATGATGGTGCTCTACAAGGAACTCGGGAATCCCAAGTTTTTCCCGTGTCCGATGCTGCGGCAACTTGTGCAGGCCGGACGACTCGGCGATAAGACTGGCCGTGGCGTGTATGAGTATCCAGCGAAGTAATGCGTACCCCGTACAGTTCCGATGATTCGGGTAACGGCTTGCGTTCGTTGCATGCGCGCGGCGTCACACGGTGTCTTTCCTTGAGGTACTGAAAAGTCAACGACTCAGCTCGACCGCTCCGTGAATGGGATGGTTGCGCGTCGTTCGCGTAGCGCCTGAGTGCTTGCGTGCCAGGAGTGTGCTCATCGGCTCTAGTTATTCATCTGGTGGTTATTTATTCGGTGGGCATCGTCCCTGCTGCGCGAGCTGCGGAAGCCTGGGTCGCAGCCTGGGTCGCAGCCTGGATCGCAGCCTGGATCGCGTCACGATGCCGTTCGAAGCGCTGTGAAAGGGGGGTTTGATCGGCCAATTCGTGGAGGAGACAGTTTTGACACTGCCCAAATCACAGCGGCACCGCGTGGGGGTCCGCGATGTTTCTCAGTGCACGCGTGGTTGAGAAAGGAAGCAGGATCCGCGCAAACATTGCTTGCATGGCTCTCATGCTCTCGCGCGTGCGGCGGCGTCAATCCGATCGACGACTTTTGCGATATCGCGTAGGACATCGACCGCACTGACCTGCAGCGTTGTCCACCCAAGCGACTCGAGTACGCCTCCGCGCACGATCGTCCGATCTACAACCGTTGGAGCGGTGCGGTGGAAGATGCCGTCGAGTTCAACGCCGAGCAGCCATTTTTCTGGCGTCTCTGGCCGCGTGAGCGCGAGTGAAACTCGGTAGTCACGCGAGCGACCGACGTGCAGATCGACGCGCCAGCCGCGCGCCTCAAGCGCACATGCGAGTGCGCGTTCAATCGACGAGACGTCGAGGTCTGCTGCTGGTGGTCCTTCGCCGCGCGTCGCGGGAACCGTTCCGAGTTCAGCAAAGGCAAGGTAATCACGAAGATCCTGCGCGCCCTTCGCGTTGCACTTCTTCGGATCAAGATCGCCTGCGCGAATCGAAGAAAAGAGCACGATCTTCTCTTTCGCTCGCGTGACCGCGACGTTGAGGCGTCGCTCGCCGCCCGAAAGATTGAGTGGGCCAAAGTTGTGATACATCGCTCCCGAAGCGTCGCGGCCGTAACAGATCGAGAACAGCATTGTCGCACGCTCGTCGCCCTGAACATTTTCCAGGTTTTTGACAAACACCTCATCGCCGAGCTTTGCTGCGTCCGCCGCGCGTTCACGGAGCTTTCCATCGCGCTCGAGCGCCTCATCAAGCAGGTCTTGGACAAGTGTTTGCTGCGCGACGCTGAAGGTGACGACGCCAATCGATCGGTTGGCCGCGCAGTCGTCATCGTCGAGAAGTCGGCGCGCGATTTCAGTAACGATCGCTTCGGCCTCCGCGCGATTGGTGGAAGTTGCGGCGCGATCGTAGATGCCACCAACGAAACGGAACTCGACACCGAGATTTGGGTGCGCGCGTTGAGCCGCAGGAAATGTTTGTAATCGGCCGCCGTAACTCCGGCGATTGGAAAATTCAATGAGTCGCTCGTCACGCGAGCGGTAGTGCCAAAGCAGGCTGCGTTGCGGAATGCCGGATGCGATCGCTTCTTCAAGTACGCTCTCGAGCGGCTCGAGCGCATCAGCGAGGTCTGCCTCAGAATCGTTTGCTTCGCCGCTATCACGGCGATCGAAAAAGTTCGTCGGTGGAAGTTGCTTCGAATCGCCGACGATCACCGCGCACACGCCGCGCGAAATCGCACACGCAGCATCCCAAACCGGAACCTGCGAGGCTTCATCGAAGACCACGAGATCAAACTGTGGGAACTCTGGCGGCAGCATTGTTGACGCTGAAAGCGGGCTTGCGAGCACGATTGGCTTGATCGCCGCGATCGCGGGAGCTCCTTCGACCATCACGCGGCGGATGGGGCGTCGAATCGTGGTGAGCGCTCGGAGTTCATTCACACGGCCGAGCGCACGACGCATGGCATCATCCTCGTTTGCCGATGCGAGCGCCGCGATCGCGCGCGCACGTACCGCAGCCGCGACGACTTTCGCTGCGCCCTTGCGGTACTCGTCAATCGAGGTCGCAAATGTCGAGCGGAGCACCGCCATGCGATCAGCGGCGCAGTCGGCAAGTGGTGGCTCGGTGCGGAGCCGTGCCCGCACCCAGGACGCAAGTAACTCGCGTTCGACAGCGCGTTCTGCAGACGCGTCTGAAATTGTGTTCGTTAAGAGAAGCTCCGCGACAGGGCGAAGGCCAAGCGTGGTCGCGTCGGCGCGTGCAGCCGTGAACGCGCTCCACGCTGACATGGCTACAGCGTGCGTCGCGAGTCGTGCGAGGCGCTCTGTCGCGACGACAAGGACGGTCGAATCGTCCGAGAGCGGCGGCGTCGCGCCGGCAGTCGTGTCGAGTTGTGCGAAGACCTCGCGGGCTTTCGCAAGGCTTTCGCGGGCAAAATCACGCGATGCGGCGAGTGAGCCATCGGCGATGGAGCGGGGGATTCGAAGCGCAATCGCTGGAATCACACTTGGATACAGGGTGCGGATCGTGCGAGCGGTCTGCCGTGCGCGGACGATTGCAGCACGCATGGCTTCGAAATCGATCGTGCCGTCAGCACTCGTGAACCGAGCAAGCTCTGTTGCGACGGCGTCAGCAGCAGTGATGGCGGCGGCGTGTGCAACGAGCGA
>CAMDMA010000006.1 GCA_945902075.1 Candidatus Kuenenia stuttgartensis
AAACGGTGACTGGTGTAGCGGGTCACTCATTCTTTTCGAGCGCTGATAGTTTCGCAATGATTCGCGGCGGTCACATCGATCTCGCGATTCTCGGCGCGATGGAAGTCAGTCAAGAAGGCGACATCGCCAACTGGATGATTCCAGGCAAACTCGTCAAGGGCATGGGCGGCGCAATGGATCTCGTCGCAGGCGTCAAGCGCGTGGTGGTGATGATGGAACACGCGAACAAAAAGGGCGAATCAAAAATCATTCCGCAGTGCACGCTGCCGCTGACTGGCCGCCGCTGCATCGACATGATCATCACGGAACTCTGCGTGCTTGAAATGGACGCAACGAATCCCAACAAGCGCCGCTTCGTACTGAAAGAACTCGCACCTGGCGTGACGACAGAAGAAGTGCTCGCGAAGACAACTGCTGAGATCTTCGTGCCCGCGTCAGTCGGCACGGTGGCATGCTGAGTCGGTGGCGTGCTGAATAGGGGCGTGCTGAATAGGGGCGTGCTCGTGCAGCGCGACGCGTGCTACTCACATGCACCCCAGTTTGAAAGCAGTAATGCGAGATCGGTGCCGTCGGTTTCGCCGTCGCCTGAGAGATCGCCTTCGGTGGAACCTGGGCCGTTTTGCCAGCCTGAAAGCACAATTGTGACATCCGCGCCCGCAACTTGACCATCGCCGTTGAGGTCCCCGAAGCAGGAGCATGCGGCGTTGAAGTTGTTGCCGCCGAGATCTGACCAACAGCATTCGAAGATCGGTGATGAGCAGTCGCAGAATGTCGAGGAAGCGATGGCGTAGCTGAGGCTGTAGGTTTGAATGAACAAGCCGATGTCGCAGTGGCAATGTTCGAAGCTGCACTCATCGATGAGCACTTGTCCGGATCGTCCATCCATCACCGAGACTGCCGTGAAGTTTCGGAAGGTCGATCGGCGCACGGTGTAAGGCGCCCATCCAAACAAGGCGGTTTGCAATGATCCACCGTCGAAGAGCGAGTCTTCGATGGTCAAGGATCCAGACGCGTTGTAGATCTGCGGAGTCCAACTCGTTTGTCCGCCGACAAGCGAGCAGTTGCGAAACACACTCACGCCGCCTTCTTGCACAAAGCAGTTTCCGTGAATGCCTTCATTGTCAAGGAAGTTGCAGTAGTCCACGATGATGGAACCACCGACTGAACGGATCGCTCCGCCGTCGCCGTAAAAGCCGACGATCTCATCAGCGACGCAGCGCACAAAGTCGCAGCCAATGAACATCGGCGCGCCGCCCGCAACATGCGCGCCTCCGCCAGTGCCGTTGCGACATTCGATGAACGCGCAGTTGTCAAACACTGCGGACGCGTTGCTCACACTCACGCCACCTCCACGCTTTCCTGCGCGTCCAAGGTTAAAACCAATCACGCGCGTCGCGGAACTCTCTCCTGTATGCGCAACAAAACATCGCGTGTTCTGCGGCGCAAGCACTCGCGCGCCATGCACCACGGCGCTCTTCACGAGAATCGCTTTGCCGCGCAGATCAACCGACTCAACATAGTCGCCGCTCGCAACAAGCACCGTGTCACCCGCAACAGCCGCATCTACCGCTGCTTGAATCGTTGCGTAATCTGCTGGGACATTGAGCGTGCTCGATTGCACACTCATCGCCAACTCCCATGTTTCAGGCACATTTCCGCGACCACTCGGCGTTGGACCCATGCCGCCTGGCAGCACGATCACATCACGCGCGCGGTCGAAAGCAATATTTGTGTAGCCACGCGCTGGCCCAAGTGTTGGACAAAGCGACCATGCCGAACCATCCCAAAGATAAGTCTGCGGGTACTCGACTTCACCACAGCATGTGGTGCCTCCATGAATGACCGCTTGCTGTCGACCGCTGTCGTAGGTCATGCCAAACACATAGCGCGCCGGGCCCGTGTTGCTTGCGAAGGACCACGCCGAACCATTCCAACGCCATGTGTCGTTTTTGTTGGCGAAGTAATAGCCGCCATGCAGGATGATCTCGCCGCGCGCCTCGTCGTAGGCCATCTTGTGTGCGTATCGATTTCCGATCGGACTCGTCGCCCATCTTGACCACGAGTTGGTCCCTGGGTCGTATTCCAGCGTGTCGGTCAACAGCAGCCCCGAGCCTGGCCAACCTCCGTGCACAACGAGTCGATTTCGACCGCGGTCAAACGCCATCGCGAAATCGCCGCGACCAAGCGCCTCGGGCGGCGCAGACGCGAGTTGCGTCCACGTCACGCCGTCCCATGACCAGAGATCCTTCCGCCCTCCCATGCTTGAGTAGCCGCCAAAGAGGAGGCAGCGCTGCCCCGCGGGGTCATAGGCCATGGCTGCAGCTCCGCGATCCGGTGGCCCCAAAACAGCGACGGTTTCCCAGGTCGTTCCGTCCCACTCATATGTGGTCGTGCCGCTGAATAGGACAGTGCGCTGCCGACTTTCGTCGTAGCACACCTCATACGAACTGGGCCCAACCCCAGCAGCAAGCGTCCAACCTTCGCCGCACTGCGCGAATGCCGAACTTGTAGAAACGAAAAGTCCAAGAACTGCCACCCCGAGACATGCGAAATCCGTCGCCAACCTCAAAATCATCGTGCGCATCGTGACTCCTTTGTGCCAAGAAATCCTCGGCACGTGGACATACGCCATCTCGCGCAAATTCTGCACGACAAGTCGCCGAATCAATCCTGCAGTCGGCTACGCTCTCTCGCTTGCTCCTGACCGCCAACCGCCTCTCCAAGTCCCATGGGCTCCGTGAACTCTTCAGTGGGGTCTCAATTTCGATTGACGACGGCGAACGCATCGGCATGATCGGGCCGAATGGCGCCGGAAAGTCAACGCTTCTGCGCATGCTCGCGGGGCGCGAGGATCCTGACGATGGGCTCATCCGGAGCCCCCGCGGCACGGTCACGGTCTATGTGCCGCAGCGCGACGATTTTGAACCCGGAGTCACGCCGCGCGCCGCGTGTACGGCATCTGCGCTCACCTGCGCCGACTGCCACGGCGACATTCACGAGGCTGAGGTGTTGGCAGCGGTTGTCCTCGGGAAAATTGGCTTCGACGATGCACGGATGGATCAAGTCGCTGAAAGCCTCTCGGGCGGGTGGCGAAAGCGCCTCTCCGTCGCGTGCGCTCTCGCGTCAGCCGGAGGCACTCCGGATGTACTTTTCCTCGACGAACCGACCAACCATCTCGATGTCGAAGGGCTTGATTGGCTCGAAAATTTCATCCTCTACGGAAGCCAGGATCTTCGCGCCCGCGCGGTGATCTTCGTCACCCACGACCGCGTCTTCCTTGAGAACTGCGCCACGCGCATTGTCGAACTTTCACGCGCCTATCCCGAAGGCACGCTCTCGGTCGATGGAAACTACACCGAGTTCCGTCGCCGTCGCGGCGAATTCCTTCAGATGCAAGCACGCGCAGAGGCGTCGCTCGCGAACGAAGTCCGCGAGGACGATCGATGGCTCTCTCGCGGCGCAAAAGCTCGACGTACGAAGGCAAAGGGACGCATTGAAGAAAGCGGCGTGCGTCGTGATGAACTCGCAGGCCTTGCCTCGCGCAACTCGGCTGCCAACATGGGAAGCGCAGGCATCGACTTCAATTCGAGTGGACGCCGCACGCGCAAACTCATCTCCGCGGAAGGCGTTGCAAAGTCGATGGGCGGAAAGCTTCTCTTCCGAAACCTCGATCTCGAGTTGGTACCAGGCGAATGCGTTGGGCTGATGGGTCCGAACGGCTCCGGAAAGACCACGCTGCTTCGCGTCCTCCTCGGCGAACTGCCGCCCGATGCAGGCCTCGTCAAGCGCGCCGATCCCACACCGCGCGTTGTCTCAATGACGCAAACCCGCTCGGAGTTTCCAAAGGGAACACTGCTCCGCGAAGCGATTTCGCCACTCGGCGACAAGGTGCGTTTCCGTGATTCTGAGATGCATGTGACCGCATGGTCGCGGCGATTTCTCTTCCGCGATGAACAGTTGCTGCAACAAGTTTCGATGCTCTCCGGCGGAGAACTCGCGCGCGCGCATGTTGCGCGCATGATGCTCGAGCCCGCGGACGTGCTGGTGCTCGATGAGCCCACGAACGACCTTGATATTCCGACGCTTGAGGTTCTTGAAGATGCGGTCGAGGGTTTTGGTGGCGCAACGCTGCTCGTGACCCACGACCGTGCCATGCTCGATCGACTCGCATCGCGCATCGTTGTCCTTGGCGCGCCCGATGGCATTCCACGAATCGTCGCGAGCTTGCCGCAGGCGCTGCGCGCACTCGAAGAGTTCGAATCGCTCGCACTCGCCGCAGCGAAAGTTGCCGTCCCAGCAAGCCGCACGATTACGTCCGCTCCCGCGGCGGCTATCGATGTTCCGAACGCCGTAGCGGCAGTTGCCGCAACGCCCAAGAAAAAATTAGGTTACAGCGAACAGCGCGAACTCGACGGAATGGAAAAAGCCATCGCAGTTGCGGAGGCGAAATCCGCGGAGTTGAGCGCCCGGTTGAATGATGCAACGTTGCTCGCGAACCACGCTGCCTACGCCAAAGCGTGCGACACAGCGGGCGAAGCTCAAGCTGCGGTCACGCGAATGTACGCGCGCTGGGAAGAGCTTGAGGCGAAGCGCGCGTAATCGCACGCGAAACCGCGCGAAGATTGCAGCGGCAGTTTTCCCAAGCCAGCATTTACGAGCCAAGTGTTACGAACCAAGTGTTACGAGCCAAGTGTTACGAACCAAGTGTTACGAACCAAGTGTTACGAGCCGCGCTGCTTCGACGCGCGTTCTACCTGCTCGACATACTGTTGAATGTTTTCGCGTGGCTTGATCTGCTGCGCACTCCGAAGGAGCGGAAGTGCCTCGCTGTAGCGCTGCTGCCCTACGAGTAACTGCGCGTGACGAACCTTCGCATCCGCCTCGCACTTCTCAATCTTCGCCGCGCGTTCGTAGAGGAAAATCGCCTTGTCGATCTCGCCCTTGCGGCCGTGAAACTGACCGAGCAAGATGAGTGCCTCTCCATCAAGCGGATCAATCTCAACGATCTCGCTGAGAATACGCGCTTCCTCGTCGCCCGCGCCCTTCGCGACCGCCATGCGCGCCTTCATCTTCAGAATGTCCTTGCGCTCTCCTTCGCCGAGCTCCGCGCCGTAGGTGGATTCGACCGTACCCAGCAGGCGTTCCGCCTCGATCGCAGCACCGCGTCCAACCATGACCTTCGCGGCGCGAATCGGTCGCTCAGCCGAACCACGCGGGGACTTCGCGAGCGCACGCTCGTAGCACGACACCGCGTTGTCGTAGAGACTCTCGTTGATATAGATGTCGCCAAGCATGTTGAGGCTGTCGATCGTTGTCTTGCCAAGACGATCGACCACTTCGTAATTCTGCGCAGCTTTCATCGCCTGACCAAGTCCGACATAGGCATTCGCCTGCAAGAGCCAAAGATCAGCGGCATCGGGAGTCTCTGCGATCAAGTCGCCCGTGAGCGCAACCGCGTCCGCAAATCGCTTTTGCTTGAAGAAACTCTTCGCAAGCCCAAGTTTCCAGTCACGCGTCGCAGGATCAAGAAGAATCGCCATGCGATAGGCACTCTCCGCTGCAATCGGATTGTCGTTCGATGAATAGGCGAAGCCCATGAGCCCGTATGTCATTGCGTCGCCGCCACCGAGTTCGACAACCTTGATCAACGCGGGGAGTGCTTTCACCATGTCGCCATTACGAACATGTATGAGAGCAAGGTTACGCCATGCGCGGCGAAACTTCGGAAACTTCTGCACTGCGGTGGTGTACTCCACAACAGCTTTGTCGAGCTTCTCATCTTGGAAATAGATATTTGCGAGCGTGAAATCGAAGACAGCGCTCGACGATGGCGACCGAAGTTTCTCGATCGCTGCTGCCGCTTCACCCATCTTTTCAACTTGAAGCAGCTTCAAAACTTCGACCATCTGCTTCTTCTCGGGATCCGCAAGTTTGGGCTCAATGTCGGTTTCGGCCGCGTAGCTCTCCGCGAATCGGCGCTGAAAATCTTCGGCAGTAAAAACAGCGAGCTGACCCGAAGGAATGATGACAGGGTCGATCGATGCAGGATCGATCTGCGGCAGCCCAGGAAGATCTTGCTCTTTTTGCTTCCGCTTTGACGACTGTGCCATCAGCGGCGTTGTTGCAGAAAGAATGACCGCGAGCGCGAGACAACCTCTGACGGCTGCGCTGGTGGAGTTTAGAAAAGCTATACGCTGCGTGATGAAGTTCATGGGTTGCATCTCTCGTCTAGATTCGGGCATGATCGGCTCAACACCCGCACGCTGACTTCGTTAGGACTTCTTTGGGAAGGTGATCGGAACGCGCATGCGGAACTTGACCGCTTGCCCGTTGCGCTTTCCAGGCTCAAACTTCCATTGTTTGACTGCAGCAACCGCGGCCGCCTCAAACTTCGGATCGGTTGAACTCTGCACCATCGGACTCTCGACGCGGCCACGTTGGTCGACGACGAAAAGAACATACACCGTCGCTGGCGCGGCCTTCTGCAGTTTCGGATTGGTCTGCGGACTGATCTGGTAAATCGCGCGTGGCTTCTGATCGAGGTCACTCATCGAGAAAAGTTCGTCGACGGTGCCAGCTCCTTCACTGTCTTTTGACTCGCCAACTGGGAGTTTGACCGCGAAGTCGCCACCCCCAAGGCCACCGCCGGTGCCAGGGTTCAGCGCGAGCTCGAGCATCGAGAGGTCGAGCGGAGGTGCGTCTTCCGCAAGTTTGGGCGGCTCCGGCTGCTCCTCGGGCTTCTCTTCCTCTTTCTCCTCCTCCTCAGCCGGTGGCGGAGGCGGAGGCGGCACGTTTGCCGTGGAAATCCCCTGGAGAACAAGGTCGCTTGGAGGAGTCGACGTAATGCTCTCGAGAAGCGGAAGCACGAGCATGAGACCAAACATGCCTGCGAGTCCAAACACGAACGCGAGAAGCCGAAGGCTGCCCTGTCCGAGGGTAAAGATGATGCCGCTGCGCTTCACTGGAGTATTGTTCCGGAGCTCTCTGCACGCTGTTGAGCGCGCGTCGGTGTCACTTGGCCTTCGCGCTTGCGATGCTCACTTTGGACGCGCCCGCGAGCTTCGACTCGTCGATGATGCGAACAAGAATTCCTGCCGGCGCCTCTTTGTCGGCTTGGATGATCACAGGAACATCCTCCTTCGCGATCATGCGTTTCACCAGCGTTTGCACGCCGTTGATGCCAATCTCACGTCCGCCGTAGACAACTTCGCCCTTCTTAGTCAACGCGAGCAAGATGCTCGTCTTCTCAAGTTGCACCGCGCTCGCCGCCTGTGGCTTGTCAACCTCCACGCCCGTCTCGTCGACGAAGGTTGTCGTCACGATGAAAAAGATGAGCAGAATGAACACGCAGTCAAGCATTGGCGAGAGGTCAATACCTGGTTCGCCAGAGTCGCCCGAAGATGCATTGCGAAATCGTCCCATGGTGTCCTTCCGTGTCTCTCAAAAAGCGCGACCGAGCGCGGCCTTGCGGCACAACGTCTCAGCGTCGTCGATGTGATTTTGAAACCCGCGCAGTTTGCGCGAGAGGTAGTAGTGGAGAAAAAGTCCAGGTAGCGCAACGACGAGACCCGCTTCCGTCGTGATGAGCGCTTCTGAAATTCCCTTCGCGATATCGCCCATCGTCTGCTCGCCTCCTGAACCAGAAGCCAGCGCGGCAAAAGTTCCGAGCATGCCGGTGACCGTCCCGAACAGACCGAGGAGTGGAGCAGTATTGACGCAGATTTTCATAAACTTGAGTTGACGATCAAATGGCTCAAGCTCGTCGGACTTGTACTCCGCAAACGCGAGTGATGCAGCGTCGGGAGTTACCGAAGTTCTTGCTTCGCAGATGAGTCGGCCAACCACACCTCGTGCGAGCGAGGGATCTGCGACCCATGCTCGGATTTTGCGCTTCGAGCGACAGCGCATACCTGAAAACGTCATGGTGAGCCAGACATTTGCACCAAGCGCGATCATGAGAAACGCGACGAACCAGATGAGCACCATCGATGGCCCGCCGTCAAGTGTGATCTCCCAGGCACGGCGCACCAACACGGGTCCGGCCGAGAGTTCGTTGGTGATGATGTCAAGCATGTGCTCCATAGCGTCTCGTCGTAGGCTGCATTCGGTCGAATGTGAAGAGGCGAATCCCGTTGAAAATCAGGCTGCACCAACTGGGACCGGCGAAACCATCGGAGCTATCGATACTGGCTTCGCGTCGCGTCGCGCAACCTCATTCACGAAGCTAATACCTGCCGTTTCGAGCCGATTCGAGATCTTTCGTGCCTTCGACGAGAGGTATGCGTGGAGGAGAAGCGAAGGAATCGCAACGATCAGTCCATATTCTGTGGTGATGAGTGCCTCAGAGATTCCGCTCGAGAGAGTCTTCACATCACCGGTTCCGTAGATGGTGATCAGACTGAAGGTGTTCATGATGCCCGTAACGGTTCCGAGGAGACCAAGAAGCGGCGCAGCAGCAGCGGAAGTCGCAACAAAGGGAAGCATGGACTGAGCCTTCAACTGTGTCCGGTGCATCACCTCATACATGCTCTCCTCCATGATCTCGCGTCCCGAGTCCATGGTGGATACGCCGGTCTCAAACATACGGCCAAGCGGACCAGGAAGCTTCGCAGCAAGTGCCGCGGCCTTCGCACGCTCACCCGCACCGACAGCACGGAGAACATCGCGCACGCGGCGCTCGGAAGGCATCCGAATGAACATCATCATCACCCACTTAAAGAGCGCAACGAGAAGCGCTGCGCCAGCGAGTACACCGATGGGCCACATGACCGGGCCGCCCTTTTTGATGTGCTCCCAAAGTGTCTCTTCCGTCTCAGCGATGCGATGAGCGTTGCCGAGCGTCGGATCGAACGGCATGCTGCCTGTGCCGCTCGCGACGTAACTTGCAGCCGCAGTGCGGACCTCAGGGACTTCGAAGATGGTCACGTTCGGTTCGAGCGATCCGAGCCGCTGCTCCGCGGTACCGACGAGATTTCCATCCGCACTTCGGAAGAGCGCGACTGGTCCCGCAAGAACGAATGTTCCGGGGATGACGGCACCCGTCGAGTCGACGGCAGATCCGTCGAAACGCGTTCCATTGAAAGCCTCGTGAAGCCGTTCAATTCCAGCCGAAAGCATCTTCACCTGTACTTCAAAGCGCTGCTTGGCGGGAAGTTCATCATTCTCCGTCACGTCACGCGTTGCCTCAAGATCTTTCCGCATGCGCTGAAGTTCAGTGATGTGGAGACCCGACTCAAAATTGCGCAGGTACTCGACGAGGAGGTTTGATAGATACGCAACCTCTTCCTCACGGGACTTGATCTCAGCAGTCAGCTTCGTCAAGTCGAGCGAGCGCGTTGCGAGCAAGTTTGTCGTCGCTTGATACTTCTGCCGCGCCTTGATGAGCGATTGCTCAAGATCACCAATCTCTCGCATCAGCGGAATCTTTTCCGCTGCCGTGTTTGTGCGGAAGGCTGAGAGCTCAGCAAGACTCGATTCGAGTTTTGCCTCGATATCCTTTGCCGCTGCGGCAAAGGTAGGCGCTGCTACAGCCGGAGTTTCCGCCTGCGCGGTGGATTCGGGTTGCGCGGGCGACTGCGCGAGCGCTGAAGAAAGCGCAGTGAGCGCAATCATCACGGAAACGCTGCGGCCGGCGGTACGGAGCAAATTTGTTTGGTGCGTCGTGTTCATGGCGTTAGCTCCTTGCTCCTTACTTCACTCCGAGTGGAACCGGCACAAACTCGGCCGGACTCTCGTTCTTCAAAATCGCGACGACCTTGGCGATCTGCAGCGCGTAGTCGTTGGCGGGTGTCCAGGTCCAACCTGAATCACTCGCGCCACCCACTCCAGCGAGCTTCCCGCCACCACCAACGTAGTAGCCCTGCGCGAGTCCAAGGTAGACCGCTGTGACCTCTGCGCTCGAGCCGTCGGCGAGCTTGCGTACCTCGCTCGTGACGGTGATCTCGCGACTGAACTTGTTGACCTCATTGATGATGCCGACCACGTTTTGAAACCGTGTCGAAAGTGCAAGCTCAGATTTTGCAGGGTCGTCGGGAAGCCGCTGTGTCAACGGACGAATCTTCTCGCGGATCGGATCAGGAAGACGCTTTACAAGTTCCTTCGTTCGCGTCTCAAGTGCCGACGCGACTGAAGCGAATTCGCTGCTTGCGGACTTCAGTGCATCGTTCTTCGCGACGAGTTCCGCCGCCGTCCGATCTGCACCGGTCACTGACTTCTCTGCCTCCACGATGCGCCCTTCGACCTCGCCGACCTCGCCCTTCAACATGTCGACGCGCGAATCAAGCATGTCCTTTCCAAGTGACCAGTCGCGCATCTCTTCAGACAAGATGCGGCGGCACTCGACCCACCGTTCAAGCGTGGCGCGTGTCTCTTCGATCCGCGCTCCAATGTCGGCGGGCGTCTGAACCGACGCCGCGTCCTGCGCCGAAGCAGCCGCGACGAGAGCGAAAGGTGCAGAGAGGATCGCTGCAGAAAACAGGGCCGTTCGCGAGAGAATTCGTGCGTTTGTCATAGGTTGCTGCCTGATGGCGCCTGGTGCATGGCCGGGGCGGTTTGGGTTCAAAAGTTCATCTGGAAGGACAGGCCGACCGCGAAGTCGATGCCTGCCGTGTAGGAGGTATTGAGAATGTCGGGACCGATGTACTCAGAGCGGTACACGGTCTGAATCTCCGGATTCAGAAGGTTCTTCGCCTGGAAAAACAACTTCCAATGCTCAGTGATTTGCTGCTGCATCGTGAAGTTGAGCGTGGCATAGGACAGCGAGTAGACGCTTGGAATAAACACGCCAGTTAGCCGCTCTGCGCCTGCACCGGTTTCAAGTGTTTCGCCTTGCACGTTGTAAAACAGGCCAAGCGTCGTTCCCAACGGCTCCCACTCGTACGTAGCATTGAGGTTGAGCAGAAAGCCTGGCGTCCCTGCCATGTCACGCGAAGCAATTGGAAAGCCGATTTCGGTGAAATCTGCCTGCTCGTCCTCAGGCAACGTCACACTCGAACGAATGAAAGTAGCGTTCGCACCGAGAGACAATCCTTGCAGATCCTCGTGCACCGCCTCCATGTCGAGGCGCATTTCAAGTTCGGCGCCCGTCATGGATCCCTCTGGGTAGTTCACTGCAGTCGTGTACGCGAAGTTTTGTGGCGCGACGAATTGCGCGTACTCAATCGGAAGATCGATCGACTTGTAAAAGAGTGAGCCAGAGAAGAACAGTCCCTCGACCGGCTTGTAGTCGGCGCGGAGATCAAAATTCTCAACTGAACTCATCTCAAGCTCGGGGTTTCCGATGAAAATTGGGCCACCGAGAAACTCCTGCTGCAGAATCGGTGTGAGCTCGCGGAACGTCTGCCGCGCAATCGTTTTCGCAGCGTTGGCCGTGAGAACCCAACACTCATCTGGTGTCCACTTCACACCAATCTGGGGCAGCAGATCGTTCTGCTTAAAATCGACATTCGCAGCGTCTGGATTGTCAGCGAAGCTGATCGGCACGAGTCCGCCTGGCGGAAACCACGTCGCCCCAGCCTCGCCGTACACCTCTGTTGACAGTGATGTCGACTCAACGCGAGCGCCGGTGATGAGATTGAACTGCTCACCTAATGGCAAGTCCACCATGCCATACACCGCGCCAATTTTTTGCTGCCCGTCGTAATCGATGTCATAGACCGACTCAATCATCGGGTGATTCTGGTCGGGGAAGACTGCACTCCATGGCTCGTCCCAACCCGACACATAAAATGTGTCGGGATCATCGGCATTGCTGAAACTCTCTTGCGTGTACGAGCGCTCGACGCTGTCACCAAAAAATCCAAACTTCGCGTAGCCCTGCCGCTCGTTGTCGGTCAGAAATGGCAACTTCACGTTGCCTGCGAGTTGCGTGCTCGATTCGGTGACCTTCTGCCAGATGTGCTGCGCCCAACCAAGACCCGTCGACTCGGCAGGGCGAAGTGCGAGCCACGCGCCGGGCTCACCGGGAAAATACTCATCGGACTCAGGGAGCCAGTAGGCAGAAAATTGCGTTTTGTCGGGCTGATCGAATACTGCCTCGCTAAACGCAACTCGCCAGTCGATGATCGGCGCAAGTGCGGCTTCCTCTTCCGACACGCCCTCGTCGAACGTGAGCCTGTGCTCGCCGTTGAAGATCGCGGATGATGTCGAGCGTTCGGTGTACACCAGGGTTTCGAGTCGCTGGTACGGCGACCACAGCCACTGCGCGTTGTTGCCGGGTGCTGACGGATCGTTCGGGTCGTACTCAGGATTTCCTGGCGTGAACTCGGGGCCGGTGAAGTACGCTTTTCCGCGCGTATTTTCAGACAGTACGGCCGTGTTGTCGGCGACGCGCGTGTAGAGGAGTGCGACACCAAACTTGTGGTTTGTGGATTCAATGCCGAAGGAACCCAGTGTGCCCCACTGCACAGACTCAGAGCCTTGGGTGACATCCAGTAGGCTCGACTGAAACTCACCCTGTGATGGCGACCCAGAGTAGTACTCCGGTACCACTCCCTCGTCGGGTGTTACGAACCAGCTGTCCTCAACGCCATTGTCAAAGTACGACGAATCCCGCTCGTAGAAAAAGCTCAGGAAGCCGCCGATCTTTACGTCATCGGTGAGATCCCACTTCCCGCCGCCGGACGCAGACCACTTGTAGTCAAGAGGCGAACTCTCGGTGGTCGTGCCGACAGCGCTTGACCACGACTCGCCGATGATGTCCGTCGGAATCCCACGGTCCGCCCCCGTGCCCCACGTGTTCACTCCGCCGCCGGGCTCGTAGGTGAGAAAATCGTCGCGGAACGATGCCTGCGAATTGAAGTTCGCCTGCGCCTTGATCTCGAAGGAAGATTCCTCGGGAATATCCTTCAGATCAATGTTGATCGCGCCACCCGACGCATCGCCCTGCTGATCAGGCGTGAAAGTCTTACTGACCTGCACACTCTCGATCACCGCAGTCGGAAACTGATCGAGCTGCACCGCGCGCCGCTCAGCATCGGAAGTCGGCAACCGAACACCATCGAGCTGCGCGCTGACGTAGCGGTCCGGAAGTCCGCGGATCACCGCGTATTTGCCGTCCTGGACTGATGCACCTGGGACAAGGAGAAGAGCCGCTGCCGCATCACTTGCACCCGCCTTCGAGAGGATTTCAGCACCAACAGAGTCAAGGAGTTGGGGGCTCTCAAGGCGAAGGGTCAGCAGCGCTGCCTCAGTCCCGCCGAGTTCGAGTTCCTGCACCACAAACTCGTCCATGTCCTCAAACTCACCGACGAGTTCGGAGTTCATGTTCGCCACCTGACCCGCGACCACCACCACGTCTGCTTTCACCTGCCGGACAAAGCCCTCCTTTGAAAGGATGAGCGTGTACCGCCCGGCCGGAAGCGAGAGCCCAAAGTCGCCGTCGTTGCCAGTGGTCGTCTTCAGACCCGTCTCAACGACGGTGACGGTGGCACCAACAACCGGGCCGCCTAAGTCTCGGTCCGTGAGAAATCCGCGAAGCGTGCCAGCATCCTGCACAACCGCAGCACCAACTGCCGATGAGACGATCGCAGTGACCGTCGCGATAAAGATGAAGGGTCGGCTGTGCATAGAACGAGCGTTGCGTGGAAATCACGTCGGCACATCCCAGACGGGACAGGTCGAATGAAGGGGCGTAAGGTATGAGCGCGACTCTTGACCGAGGCTGTGAAGAGATTCAAGTTGAGTTCGGATGTCATCAACTGTGTGTTCACGCCGTGTAAAGCGTGGCGATCCAAGCAGCGCATGACACACTCTCTCGGACTCGGCTAGCGCGCGACAAAGTCTCGACATCTTGGCTTCCGCGCCAAAGAGCATGGCTGTAATCGCGATTCCATGCCTTGGGCGTTGCGCCCTGATGGCGGGCCAAAGAACCTCTGACGCGCACGCGCCACTCACCACGGAGTAGACAAACCCGCACGGATCGCAGCCAGCCGCGTCCACATCGCCTCATCGGGTTCTGTTCCCGAAATCGCGAGTGATGCACAGGTCTGGGCAAGGTCCTCAGCGCGCGGGCGCGCGTTCGGGTTGAGGGCCCCCGCTTCAATCGCCCAACGGTAGATCTCGACAGCGCGATCACGCGCACCAAATGCGACAAATGCCTCGGCAGCCGGACGAAGTGCCTGTGCACGAAAAACATTCGCGACCGCTTCTTCGTTCGCCTTGAACGCAGCGATGCCAGTCTCAAGCGCCGAAACGCCAGCATCGTCGCCTTGGGCACGCGCGATGCGCCGCGCAAGGGCTGCTGTGATAGGAAGCTCTGACTCGGGTGCCCAACGCACCTCATCACGCACAGCACGTGCACGCTCGATCAGCGCAACCGCTGCAG
The DNA here is from genome assembly GCA_945902075.1 of Candidatus Kuenenia stuttgartensis. GTDB lineage: Bacteria > Planctomycetota > Phycisphaerae > Phycisphaerales > SM1A02 > QWPT01. The sequence continues at coordinate 14,324 of CAMDMA010000006.1, forward strand.
TTTTTGCTCCGTCATCCAATCGCACATCGGCAAGGCGCAGCAGCGCATGGATGTAGAGCTCGCGCGCGATCTTGCCATTCGCAGCAGTAAAGACAGACTCGATCTCAGACCAGCGGACCTCATCGCCATCGAGCATGGTCGCAAGTTGCACACATGCTTCGAGGGCGTTGATCGTTGCATCAAGGCTTCCTGATGCAACCGACTTGCGGATATCCTCGAGAATCGCAGCGAACTGCTCAGGGGTCGCGGTTGCCGCGCGCGTTGCCGTGATCTTGCCGCGCTCGGCGTCGCCCACCAGCGCTTCCAAATCGCGCACGCGGTCGGCCTCGCCCAAGAGTGCTTCGGCCTGCGCGACACCAACACGAATCCGATCGCGCTGCCAATCAAGGACGCGCGGACCAAGTGACTCCGCGCGTGCGATGAATCGCTCCGCCGACACACGATCCCCAGCCTTGGCTGCAGAGACCGCAAGATCGCTGTAGACAACACCGCGCCGCCATGTCGTGATGTTCGTAGCAAAATCTTCGCCCCTTGCTACATCACCCAGCGCAACAGCCGCGCGAGCGACCACTTCCTGTACCCGCGCGCGGTCGCGCTCGTGGGGATCGGTGGGAATTGCGTCGGCCGCGTCGCGACCAAGATCAAGTAAGCGAGCGCGGGCCGCGCTGATCAACTGATTTTGCGCCGCCGACGCGGTCACGCCAACAGTCTCTTGCTTCGTTGCATTCGTGTTTGCATTTGTGGCTCCCTCAGCCCCAAGTGCCGACGCGCAAACGGTGAACAGAATCATCAGAAAGATCGTCATCGAGATCATGGTCACTTTCGGAATTGGCTAGACGCGTTGAGACAACCATTCACCTGCTATTCGAGAAGCCTCCCGCACAACGCTGGAGGCTTCTCGGAAAGGGCCTGACGGCACGAATGCCGCCAGGCCGTGGTTCCATTCGTTTTGAACGGCTTTGATCAGCCGCAGCTACCCCACGCGGCAAGAAGCGCAGAAAGGTCGGCAGCGTCAATCTGGCCATTGTTGTCGATGTCGCCGGTACCCGAATTTCCCCAGTTTCCGAGCAGGCTGGAAAGGTCGGCAGCGGAGATCTCGCCATCGCCATTAAGGTCAGCGGGGCAAGAAACTGCAACCGTGCAGAACGATCGCGGAGTTGAGATGATGCCGTAGTCGTCCGCTGCGGTCCAACCACAGGTCCAAACTGAGTCTGTCGCGAACGCGCCACGGAAGCTAGACGCCTCGAAGAAACCATCGTTTGGTGCGGGGGCAACGAGCGCTGCGGTCACCGCGTCATTTGCAGCACGCGGATCGATCGACGCCACTGGCGAGACAGAGAGACTCGGCGAAACAACAATCGTCGTTCCACGAACGAGCCCGACCATCGGGAGCGCGGTTGCCTTCACGTTTCCGTTACCCGCAGTTGAGAAGCCAAGGAAATCAGCCTCTGCAAACGGACCAGTCGGGAGACTCGCGATCGTCGATCCCGAGTTCGAGAGATTCGTATTCGGGAAGTTGTGGGCGACTGTGTCCTTCATCTCGCAGAGTTTGCCGTTCACCTGGGCGCGGTAAAAGGAGATTGGGTTCGCCGGTGCGTTGAGATTTGAAGCACCTGCTGCCTGGAGAAAAGAGTACGAAGTCGACCAGCGCGTCTGGAAGTTGAGAGTGCCGTTGAGACCGAAGCCACCGGATCCATCTGAGGGATTTTCGCTTCGAACGAGCGCCTCGCCGAAGCCAGTGAAGACCGACTGACGGATCTGCATGTTCACGTTGTCGCGCCATGCAGTCGCAAGATCGCCACCGTTTGAGCCTGTGCCACTCCCGGGATTTCCAACAACAGTCATGTTGTAAAGGACACCTGAGGTCACTGGCTGATAGTCGGAGCGCTCCGCCCCGTCCATCTCGATGCCGTTATCGCCGAAGCCAGAGCCCGAAGTTGAGCCAGCCTTGCAGTAACCCTGCACGATGAGCCCGTACTGGATCTTGCCGCGCCAACCCTGATCGAGGTCGAGGCTGTCGTCGCCGACGTTCCAGATGCTGACGTACTGCATATTCACAGTGCCGCCCCAAACCTCAATGCCGTCGTCAAGGTTGTTGATCACATCGATGTGGTCGATGATCGTTTCGCGACCAACGCCGCCGCAGGCGAGACCGTTGAGCTCGACGTTGTTACCAACGAACTGACCACCGTAACGAAGCGATACAAACGAGAGCGTGCCGCTGTTGTCGTCATCGTTGCCGCCGCCGTAGTACGGACGAGTATCCTTCGCACTCGACGCAATCAGACCTTCCATGATCGCGCGATTGTTCGCATTCGGTGAAGCCGTGTTGCCAGGGACAGCGTCCTCAGAAATGTAGCCTGCGCCAAGGAGGGTTACGTTGCCCCACTCAGAGGTCGCTGTCGGGCGGAATGCGCCGCGCGGATTTCCCGCGTTCCACGAATCGAAATCTGCCTGCGAGGTGAAGATGATCGGCTCATCCTGCGTACCGATGGCAATGAGGCGTGCACCCTTGGTCGCGACGAGTGCGGCGCGCGTGTTGCCGTTCAGCTCGCTCGCGATGACAGTGCCTTCCTGGATCTCAAGCGTGGCACCTGGGTTGATGTAGACATCAGCCTTGAGGACGTAGACGTTGTTCTTTGTCCAAGTCGTCGAAGCAGTGATATCCGAGGCGACGAGGATCTCGGCACCGTGGGCGGAAGCTGCGGCGGCAAGGCCGAAGCCGATCGTGGCGAGGTATGCGCTGGTGTTGCTCTTCATGGTCAGGTCCTTCAGTAGGGAGAACGGGATGGAGCCAAATGCTCCGCGAATCGATGGTGAACTCGCAGATTTCCGCGAGACAGAGGACAATGCGTGGCGAATCTTCACGAGGTGCTTGTTCTCGGCTCAGGTTGCGCGAAGATTGCGCTTGCACCGAGAGTCGTTGGAGTTCTCTCCAACGGACGAGATGAAGGTAGAAGCCGTCTGTGTGCGAACGATGAAGAGCGCGTTTGTTCGACGCGTAAAGTGGACTCTTGATGGAGTCGCTTCCTTGACCGTTTCTTCACGTGATCTGAGTGATGTGCACGAGTGAGGCCTTGCTTCGCAGAGTCGTCGAGCCTCGCAGCACGCGACTGCACTCGCCGCAACTCGCTGCCACATCAGTGCATGCGCCGAAACAACGCGGAATCGCTGCGTCTGCCGCGACCAACGACACAGCGCCTTCCGGTACCTTACGCCGATGCAAACGAAGATCCTCGCCGCCACGCTTGCAGCGCTCGTCGGCCTTCCGTCCACCGTCCTCGCGCAATCCGTTGACCTCTTCAACGGCAGCAACCTCTCCGGTTGGGTCAATGTGAACACAGCGCCGTCGACCTTCACCGTCGCGAAGGACGAGTCGGGTTCGCCAATCATCCGCTGCTCGGGTGTACCGACTGGCATCCTTCGCACGGAAAAGGCCTACGAAAACTTCGTCCTCGAATTCGATTGGAAACACCTGTCAGAACCGGGAAACGCTGGGCTCTTCGTATGGAGCGATCCGTACTGCGCGACCGGCGTGCCGTTCTCACGGTCGATTGAGGTCCAGATCATGCTCACCCCCGACAACATCGACGGCGAGGGTCGCACGATGTACACGGGCCAGGGCGACATTTTCTCGATCTGGGGCGCGAGCATGAAGCCTGATCGTCCGCATCCAGGCGGCTGGGAGCGTTGCCTCCCAAGTGCGCGCATGACCAAAGGCAAAGGCGAGTGGAACCACTACAAGGTGACGTGTAACAAAGGCGTCATCAAACTCGCGGTCAATGGCACAGAAGTTTCCGGCTGCTCAGAGGTCACCCCGCGTAAGGGTTTCATCTGCCTCGAGAGCGAAGGCACTGAGATCTGGTTTAAGAATCTCAAAATCACCGAGCTTCCCGCCGCCGAACCCGCACTTGCACCTGAAATGGTGTGCGACCTCGCGCGCGCGGGACTGCGGCCCATCTTCAACGGCCTCACGCTCGAAGGTTGGCACGAAGGTGATGTGAACGGAAACACGGCAGCTGGTGAGCATTGGTCGGTTGGTGGCAACGTGATCCACTTCGATGGCAAGGGGCGCGACCTTTGGACAAACGAAAGCTTCGGCGACTTTGAGATGCAAGTCGACTGGCGTTGGACTGGCGAACACCAAGGAAAAATGAACCGTCCATACATCGGGTTGGACGGGAAAACCGTCAAGAACCCTGACGGTTCGGACAAGGTGGCTGAGGTCGAAGAGCGCGATAGCGGTATCTATCTGCGCGGCAATTCGAAGAGCCAGGTCAACATGTGGGTTTGGCCCTGTGGTTCGGGCGAGGTGTACGGCTACCGGACCGATGCGGCGCTCCCGCCGGAAATTCGCGCTGCGTGCGCGCCGCGATTGAATGCCGACGCTCCGGTCGGTCAGTGGAATCGATTCCGCATCCGCATGATTGGTGAAACGCTGAATGTGTGGCTGAATGGCAAGCATGTGCTCGTCGATGCGCGTTTGCCTGGCGTACCGAAGACCGGACCAATCGCGCTTCAGTGCCACGGCTCGCCAATCGAATTTACCAATGTCATGGTTGAGAGCCTTGATTCGAAGTGAGCTTCTGCGATCGTGCGATGATGCTCACTTTCTGCGCCTCCACCGCTCTGCTCGCATTTCTGGCTCCGACCGCATCCGCGCGATCCGCTGAACTTGTCTTGATCAAGCAGCAAGTGGCGACGGAGACTTTCCACTTTGACTCAACCGCTCTAGAGGGACTCCGTCCGGGACAGCCGCTCCCCGCGAGTTTCGATGCCGTTGGTGGGCGCGGGCTGCTGCTCGTCGCACGAAACTCGATTGAGGATGCCGAGCACTTCGTCTTCGAGCATCCGCTGCATGCCGCGCGCGCTGCATCGCTCCTTCTCCGCGACGGGCGGTTGACCGGAACGATCGCACATCTCGGCGAGTCTCGAACCGTTCTTGGTTCGACGCGTGCAGGCGAGTCCACACTGCGCGTTGAAGACGCCACGAAGGATCTGCCGTGCGGACAGGGTGATGTCGTGCAGCCGCCTCTCACGAGCAACGGGAAGGGCGGCCGCGACAGCGGCCATGATGAAGGCTCCGTTGCTGGGGTCGCATGTGATGATGGGTCGCGCGTTGACCTGCTCGTTGCGTACACCGACGCCGCGATCGCTCAAGCGGGCGGTGAAACCCAGTTGCAGGATTCGATCCTTTGGGCCGTTGCCGATTCAAACGCAACCTACGCAGCGTCCGGCATCAGCCTCGTCGCACGGCTTGTTGGTACGACCCATGTTTCCGGATACGTCGAGGACTCTGCCTCAATGGCGAACGACCTCTATCGCCTCCGAGATCCCGCCGATGGCACCCTCGACGAGGTCAGCGCACTTCGCGACACGCTCGGTGCAGACCTCGTCGCACTTATCCGCGCTGACGGCGGCGGCGCGTGTGGCATCGCCTTCCTGGTGAGTTCGTCCATCGATCAGCAGAGTTACGGAGTCAGCGTGACCGCGCTCGGTTGTTTCCCTGGCAAGACTTTCACCCATGAACTTGGCCACAACATGGGTTGTTGCCACGCGCCGGGCGACGGCGGTGGCTGCACCAGCGGTGGAGTGTTTCCTTACTCGACTGGTCACCGCTTCTTCGGGACGAATGACGCGCAGTACCGAACGGTCATGGCATACGCACCTGGGGCGCGCATCGGCCGCTTTTCTTCGCCTGCCGTGATCTTCGAAGGCTCACCAACCGGAATCGCCGACGAACGCGACAACGTCCGCTCGATGAACGAGAGCCGATTCATTTTCACGAACTTCCGCTGCGAAGTCTGCTTTGGAGACTTCGACTCGAGCGGCGAAGTTAACGCCGCTGACCTCGCGTCGATGCTCTCAAACTGGGGAGTTGGAAGTAAGAGCGCAGACCTCACTGGAGACGGCAATACCGACGCGGCTGACCTCGCGATTCTCCTCGGCAACTGGGGTGCTTGCGACTGACGCGCGGATCACGCTTGATTTCGTGATCGGTGAACACGCAAAAACGACACGGGCCGCGGCGATCGCTGCGGCCCGTGTGTTTGATTGGCTTTGCGACGGATCGATGAACCGTCGGTCGCGCGAGTTACTCTTCGACGGTCTCGCGATGTTGCATTTGCGCTTTCAGACGCGCGAGAATCGACGAATGCATCTGGCTGACGCGGCTCTCTGAAAGGTCAAGCGTCGCGCCAATTTCCTTCATCGTCATTTCCTCGTAGTAGTAGAGGATGACGATGAGTCGCTCTGCGCGCGAGAGTCCCTTGGTGATGAGCTGCTGAAGATCCTGCTTCTGCACCGCTTGGAGCGGATTCTCCTGTCGACCGTCTTCCACCACATCGATCTCGCGAACGTCTTTCGAACTGTCAGTCTCGAAACACTTGCGTGTGAGGCTCACCATCGAGATTGGACGAGAATCCTTGTGGAGCTTGTCGAACTCGTCGCCGGACACGTTCAACCGCGATGCGACTTCATCCTCTGTTGGACGCGCGCCCGTCTCCATCTCAATCGACTTTCGCACCTTCTCAACCTTCGCAGTTCGGCTGCGGACGAGACGCGGAACCCAGTCCATGGAGCGCAACTCGTCGAACATCGCGCCGCGAATACGCTGGGTGCAGAAGGTCTCGAACTTGACCCCGCGGTCCGGATCGAAACCATCAACCGCATCCATCAGGCCGAAAGCACCCGCACTCTTCAGGTCATTGATTTCGACCTCGCTGGGAAGTCGCTTGTGGAGGCGCTCCGCGGCATAGGCCACAAGGTCAAGGTGGCGAGCGATGAGGAAGTTGCGAATCTCCGTCGTCGGGGAGACACGGTACTCGCGCCAAACTTGATCGATTGGGCGCTCGGATAGCGGCACGATCTTCGAGGGATTGCGCGCGGGAGTTAGGGTCGATCCATGTGAGGCACGGGCTGCTGCCGCAGCAGATCCGCTCACCTTCGAGATCGAACGCGGCACAATCTCCACGGACTTTTGACGCAGCGTCTTCGTCGCAGCGATCTCAACACAGGTGTCGAGAGTCGCAGCGGAACCCGGAGCGATGGCCGTACTTGCAGCGGACTTGCTGCGGGCCGTTGCAGCGCTCAGCGGACGGGCGGTGCCAGTTCGGGCGCGCTTCGTCGTGTTGGAACCTGATGCTGGACTAGACGCCGACGTTACAGCGGGATTGGCAGCAGGATTGGCAGCGGGGCTTGTTGCTCCAACTCCCTCCGCGACTGTCGCAGATGCCGTGCCGCGACTGCGGGGTGCTGGACTGCCTGCCGAGCGAATCACGGGGTCGGATTTGTTGGCACCTTTCGCGTGGCGCGCCAACGCGACTTGAGCGTGGACCTTTGAATTGGTTGTCGAATCGGGGGTCGGAACGAGTGCGAGTTTCGATGTGTTTGCTGCGGTTTTCCTGGACATTCGGTCGGCTCCTTGACCTGTCGTCCCATGTTCTGGAGTCGTGCGCTTGAGTGACGCACAACCCACTCACCTTTCCTCAGCCACCGTACGCACGACGCATACGACAACCGAGAAACCGACTCAGACGCGCCGTTCTCCGGACGATGCGCCTGCGTTCCTTCAGGATGAACGTCGTGTTGAATCCGTTTCGAATGGGAGCGCGTGCGCGTTGCGCGGTGGCGAGATCCATTCGCGACGGATGCACGACGTGCACCCTTGCGCCTGCCTCTGCGCTCGACGCGCTTTGACAGGACCTGTGCAGACTTCATTTCGCAGAGTGGATCAGCTGGTTTGGGTCGGCGTCATTGCCGGAAAACAAGCTGTTTTTGATCTGCGCGAACGACCACACATCGCGATCAACGAACATCCATGTCCGTTGTCACGACGTCAGTATAACGAGAATCCAGATCACGCAACTGCCTTTCGGCTCAAGCTGCATTCTTTTCACGACGCCGTCCAACGGCATCGCGATTTTCCGATCGGACGGCTCGCGATGCCATTGATTCGACATCATCTTCGAGCACATCGACTCCGGTGAGCCCATCCAGATCAACCTCGCGCGCCGCACGATCCTCAGCATCCGCTTGAACTGCGTCCTCGATACGAGCGACTTCCTCAGAGACGATCCAGTCGCAGACCAGTCCCAGCAGAAATCCACCTGCGAAAGCGGCCGCCATGGCAAGCAGCGCGCGCGAAAGCACCGTTTCCACAGGATTACTGCTTGAGATTCCAACGATCACCGAAACGGTAAATGCCGCGAATCCGGTACATGCCCCCACTGCTTGAGGAATCGGAATACGCGCGGATGGACGGGTGACGGAGGGCATGTCATCGAGCCTACACACAGAGGATCCGCGGATCCGCAAAACCGTTCGTGGTGCACGCAGCCGAGAAGATGGCCGTCATACATCGGCGGAGGAGCGCCTCTACGGAAGATCGGCAAAATAGTCAGCGAGACGCGAGGAAACCGGTCAGCCGGGCAAGAAAGCCCTGACGAATCTGCGGCGGCGTCGACGCTGAACCCTCACCAACGAGTTCGCGTGCAAGTTGCCGGATTGCTCTAGATGCGGGCGCGTAGGGCGACGCAATGGCAACAGGCTCGCGCTTTCGAACCGCCGCTGGCACCGCCGGGTCGTGCGGAATAGAGCCGGCATAACTGATCCGGGTATTGAGAAACGCTTTCGCGACGCGATCCATGCGCGCGTGCACCGCGCGGCCTTCCTCGTCATTGGCAACCATGTTGACGACGAGTTGAATTCCGCTGCGACGACCACGAGCAACGAGCGTCTTGATCGCGCCGTAGGCATCGGCGATCGATGTTGGTTCGGGCGTGGTCGCGACGATGATCGTGTGTGCGGCGGCGGCAAACGCCATCGAGTTCGCGCCAATACCCGCACCGGTATCGATGATGAGCATGTCGACGGAGCGCTCCAACTCCATGAGTTGCATCAGCACATCGCGACGCTGGCTCTGCCCCATATCCGCGAGCCGCGAAACGCCAGACGCGCCTGGAAGCAGCCGGAATCCGCCGGGTGCAAGCACCATGACTTCTTCGAGCGAGCGCTCGCGACCCACAACATCTTCAAGGGTTGATCGCGGCGAAATTCCGCACAGAACGTCGGCATTTGCAAGACCAAGGTCGGCATCCAGCAGTGCCGTCTTGAGTCCGCGCTGCGCGAAGCTCACCGCAAGGTTCACTGCGAGATTGGTCTTTCCAACCCCGCCCTTTCCGCTTGACACTGCGATTGCCCGCGCAAGACTCACAGGTCGCGTGCGCTCTGCTGCGTTCAGCGGACCAACGCTTATGGCTGCTGCAACTGGATCCACCGCAGGAGCGGCGACTTCATGAACCATGCGGGGTGCGGACACAAGCCGCCGCAACTTCTCGGCTTGATCAGACGTCAGTATTCCTTCACGCATCAACGAACCTCACTACCCATGACAAGTGCCGCGAGACGACGGCCTCTTGCAACTTCGATGTGATCGGGGACCTCTTGGCCATGGGTGAGGAAACTCACCCGTGTTCCAAGACGCTCAACGAGGGAAACAAGCGTACCAAATGATGCGGCTTCATCGAGCTTTGTGAGCGCCAAACGGTCGATTCCAAGTGCGCCAAATGCTTCGACCTCACGCGCGAGCGTGCGCGCACCAGCTGTCGCCGATAGAACAAGATGTGTCTCATCGGGCTCGGCCGCCGCGAGAAACGCCCGCAATTCCGAGAGTTTCATTCGGTCGTTCTGGCTGCGGCCTGCAGTGTCGATCAGAATGACATCGACATCGCCGAGTCTCTCGCAGGCGCGCGATGCGTCCGCTGGAGAGGACGCAACTTCGACGGGAATACCGAGAATCTCCGCGTAGGTTCGCAACTGGTCAACCGCAGCGATGCGGTACGTGTCCGCGGCGACGATACCCACACGAAGCCCTCGTTTGAGGGCGAGTTGTGCAGCGATCTTCGCAAGGGTGGTTGTCTTGCCAACACCGGTCGGCCCAACAAAGGCGATGCGCCTAGCACCACCGTTGCGTCCCGGAAGGATGCGAAACGCGTCGGTGTCGTCGCTTGGAAGAAGCGCGGCGATGCGTCGCTCGATGGACTCACGAACAGCCGCCTCGGATGGAGCAACGCCCGCATCGATCACGGAGTCAAACTCGCGCGCAACATCACGGAGAATTCGGTCGGCAAGCTCAGCGGCAACCTCTTGCTCGATGAGTCGCGCGTAGGCGGATTCGAGTGACGCTGGTCGCGCATCGCGCGTTGTCGCCGGGATTGTTGGAGCGGCACCCAAGTTCGGCGCGGGCGTTGCCGACGAGTTTCCGGCGAGCACGCGGCCAACAAAGGCGGAGATGGTGTCAAGCTCGGTGGCAAGGGTGGGAATGGCACGCGCCCGCTCCGCGACAGACGCGACAGACGCGACAGACGCGACAGACGCGACAGACGCGACAGAAAGGAGTGGTTCGGGCCGTGACGTACTCAGCGCAGGAGTCACGCTCCCGACCGCGGTCGCTGGCAGTTCTCGAACAACCGCAGCCGTCAGTTTTCCCGTGAATCCTGCACCGCTCTGTTCCGGAACCAACACGAAGCGCTGCGCGGGGCCGGTCGCCGTAGCGGACGGCATCGATACCGGCGCGAAATTTGCTGCGACCGTTGCCGCCGCTTCGCCGGTGGCTCGCTCGTTTCGCGCAGCCATCGAACGCGTCGTCGCCTGCTTCTCGAGTTGAATCGCCATCGACTGGGCGAGCCGTCTCGTCTTCTCGCGCTCCGCATTCATATCGATGGGGCTCACGTCGACCGCAGCCTGAGCAGCGGAGGCGAGGGGCGTGTTCAGCGGCAACGCTGACGTCGAAGTTGTCGCTGAAGTTCCCGGAGCGGTTTGAGAGCCGTAGGCACGGGCAGCGGCAGAGAAGCGGACTGTTTCCACGGGGCGCGCTGCGCCGCCTTCTGGGACACGATCAAGGACACGATCAAGGACACGATCTGGTGCACGATCTGGTGCACGATCTGGTGCACGATCTGGTGCACGATGCGCGTTGGTCGTCACACGCGGGGTAGCAGCACCCTTTGTTCGCGTCGACCGGGCCGCAGTTGCCGCATCCGTGGCTGGCATATCCGCAGCGCGCGCCGCGGTGATCTCGACCACCGCGCGTCGACCAAATCCAAAGAATCCCCCCCGCTCGAACGTGCGCGTGTGAAGAATCACAGCGTCTACGCCAAGATCTTTTTTCACGAAGGCGAGCGCCTCCGCCATCGTCCATGCCTGATAGGTCTTGAGCTTCAAGGCGGCCCTCCTGGCACTCGCGCCGCATTCGCGACGCATTCGCTCAACTTCGAGGCGGAGCCGAAGGGCTGCCGTCCTCTCCCGCAGCACGCGCCGACATCCTGTCGCGCGACCTGCTCCGGGCTTGCAAGCCTTTCGGCCCGCTCACTCGGTTCACAATCATCCACGAGAAGCTTTCGTTTCGATGTTTTGGGCCAATCTCGCCTACGCCGCGCCGACCACCGCCTGAGGCGACTGCGACGCATTCAACTGGACGAGCCCAACACTCTCAACGTCCGTTCCGCGGACCACTTCGTTGTACCCGAGGACGGCAACATCCGCAATGTGCGGATCGAGGATCTGCCGGACTTGCGCGCGAACCGACGGCGAGGCAAGCACCACAACCTTACGACCTGCTTCGGCGAGCGGACGCGCACTCTCGGCGACCGCACGCGCAATCCGATTGGCAAGTTGAGGCGGAATCGTGAAGGTGGTGCCCGACGGATTGCGGTCGATATAGCCCGAAATCGTGTCCTCAAGCGACGGATCCATGGTCACGCAGCGCAAGCGCGCGCGCCCGCGATCGTCCACTTCACTGAATTGCGCACAGATCGCTCGGCGTAATCCGTTTCGGACATACTCAACGAGCACGTCATGGTCCTTCGTGTGCGGGATCCATTCGGCGAGCGTCTCAATGATGGTCTCAAGGTCACGAATTGCAACACGCTCGCGGAGCAGTGCCTGAAGCACCTTCTGCAAGTCGCTGGGCTTCACGACGCCAGGAATGAGGTCTTCGACGAGCTTCGGGGTCTTCTGCTTCAGTTGCGCGATCAGGTTCGAGACTTCTTCGCGCGTAAGTAGTTCGTCCGCGTGCTGACGAACAATCTCTGAGAGGTGCGTCGCAAGGACACTCGTCGCATCGACGACCGTCCAGTTCGAACTCTCAGCCTTGTCCCGGAGCGACCGCTCAATCCAAATCGCTTCAAGGCCGAAGGCTGGTTCCTTCGTCGCAATTCCATCAAGACGGCCGTGCGCAAGTCCAGAGTCCATCGCCATCATCAAGTCGGGATAGATCATTCCCGTAGCAACGACGGCGCCACGAATTTTGACGCGGTACTCATTTGGGTCGAGTTGCATGTTGTCGCGGATGCGCACCGACGGCATCACGAGCCCAAGATCAACCGCAAGATGGCGCCGAATTCCCGCGATGCGGTCGAGTAAGTCGCCGCCGCGTGATGCGTCGACGAGACCCACAACTGCGTAGCCAACCTCAAGTTCAAGTGTGTCGATGGCGAGCAGTTCCTCGACCTTTGGCGGCTCCGCAGGCTTGCGCGACGCCTCGTCACGCGCGGTGGCTGCATCGTTCGAGCCGCGCTTCTTCTTAAGCCATTGCATTGAGTACGCAGTACCGCCGAGAAGAAGACCAGCAGAAATCAGCGGGAATGATGGAAGCGGCGTGAAGGACAACAGAATGAGGAAGCCGCCAATGAGGTAAAGCGCCATCGGCTGCGATGCGAGCTGATTCGGGATTTCCTCGCCGACAGTTTTTCCGCCACCTGCGCGCGCGACGATGAGACCAGATGCGATGGCGACCAGAAATGCGGGGAGCTGCGAAGTGAGTCCGTCGCCGATCGCGAGGAGCATGAAGGTCTTCATCGCGTCCGTAGCGGACCAGCCAAGCTGAAACTTGGCAATTGCGAAGCCGGCAACGATATTGATGATCGTGATCAGAATGCCGGCGATTGCATCACCGCGAACAAACTTGGACGCGCCGTCCATCGCTCCGTAAAAGTCAGCTTCACGCGAAACCTCATCCCGTCGGTTCCGCGCCTCTTTCTCGTCGATCATGCCAGCGGAGAGATCGGCGTCGATCGCCATCTGCTTTCCGGGCATGGCGTCGAGTGTGAATCGCGCCGCAACCTCGGACATGCGTGTGGCGCCCTTGGTAATCACGAGAAACTGCACGATGACGAGGATCACGAAGATAATCGCGCCAACAACTGCGTTCGAGCCCGCAACGAAATTTGCGAACGCTTGGATGACGTGCCCTGCCGCTGTCGATGCTGTGGCGGGATCCTTTGACTCAATGGAGAGAATCAGTCGGGTGGTTGCAACATTGAGGACGAGTCGCAACAGTGTTGTGCCAAGTAGCAACGCGGGAAAAACGCTGAAATCGAGCGGTTTCCGCATGTAGATCGTGGTCATCAAGATGATGGCGCCGATCGCGATGTTCAAGCAGATCAGCAGATCGAGGATCACGGCGGGCAGCGGAACCACGAGTACGCCGATGAGTGCCAGAAAAGAGAGCGGAACGATGAGGTGGCTATACCGCGCGACGACGTGAAAGATCGTCGGGATGCCATCGTTCGCATGTGGTGCTGCTGTTGCCATCGTGGGTTCCTATGCCTGCGGTCAGGCGACCGCTTTGCCCTTCAGCCGATAGACGTACGCGAGGATCTCAGCGACGGCCTTGTAATGGTCGGCTGGGATCTCCTGTCCAATCTTTGCCGTCGCGTAAAGAGCGCGCGCGAGCGGTTTCCGCTCAATGATCGGGATTCCGTTTTTGGTTGCGATCTGCCGGATACGCATCGCAAGATGATCCGCGCCCATCGCGACGATGCGGGGCGCGGCCATGGTGTCGGGGTCGTACTGAATCGCGACGGAGATGTGCTCAGGATTGGTGACGATGACATCAGCCTTCGGCACAGCTGTTTGCAGACGCTGCATCGCGATTTGTCGCGCGATTTGCATGCGACGTCGTTTGACTTCCGGATCACCGTCAGACTCCTTGAACTCCTCTTTCACCTGTTGTTTGGTCATACGGAGATCGCGTTCATGCTTGAAGCGCTGCACCGCATAATCTGCGATGCCGAGGACAAGGAGCGCGATCCCAACCTGCACCGCGAGCGTGAGCCCCATTGATCCGATCTCTTCGAATCCGCGGAGTACGCCAAACTCTGGAAGCGCGACGATTTGCGGAAGGACGCCAGCACCAATCGTCCAAGTGATCCACACCACGATCGCAACCTTCAACACGTCCATCGCCGTCTTGATCGCTCCCTGGGCGCCGAAAATTCGACCAAAACCAGAGACTGGATTGATGCGCGAAAGTTTGGGCTCGAGTGCTTTGGCGGAAACGAGAAACCCAACCTGCCACAGATGCGCAAGTACCGCAATCGCGGAGGCACCAAGCACGATTGGAGTCGCAGCCCACACTCCCTCGACGACGCTTGGGTAGACAAGCTCAGCGACTTCGTCCGGATGGACTCCGGTCGTCATATGGTCGCCGGAAAGTGACTTCTCAAGGAGCGACGCAAGCGTGCCAAGAAGTGGCTTGATTCCCGAGGAAAGTACCAGGATTGCCCCAAGAAGCAGAATGGCGTTCGACGCATCATTTGAACGCGCGATATTGCCTTCTTCGCGGGCCTCGCGGCGACGCTTGGGCGTTGCGTCCTCGGTACGTTCGCCGAGATCGTCAGACATCGCGCCTCCTCAGTTGAAGGCGGGTAGAAACCGGATTCATGTCGCGTCCCCTGTCACAGCCTGGGTCGCGATGAGCAGTGACTCAAGCGCACCAGATGTTCCGTCAACGAGCGCTTCATCGATGGCTGCGAGCGAGAGCACAATGACGCCGAGCCCGACAATGATGCGCACCGGAAATCCGATCGACATCACATTGAGTTGCGGCACACTCTTCGAAAGGTAGCCCATGACAACCGTTTCAAGGCAAACGATGGCGAGGAGCGGCGCGGCAACGCGAAGGCCAAGTTCAAAGGCAGCGGTAATCCCACCGGTGAAGATCGCGAGTGGCGTGGTTGCGTGATCGCCAACGAGCATTGACGGAACCGCGCTCGTCGGAAGGCTCTGAAAGCTTGCAACAACAGCGGAAAACATCGACTCAAGTCCGCCAAGCGATAGAAACGTCGCGAGCGCAAGGAAGAAGAGAATCTGTTCGAGCGCGTCCGATTCTTCGCCGATCGCGGGGTTATAGAAGCGCGCAAAACCAAGTCCGATTTGTTGGCCCATTGCGAGGCCGCCGAACTGCGCAGCCAGCAACGGCAACGATGCCATGAATCCAATAAAGGCGCCGATCCCAAGCTCAAGCGCGACGAGTGGCAGCGCTGCACCAAGCGAAATATCTGCGGGAAGAGTTGCGCTCGCAGCGACTGCCGGATAGACCGCAAGGCCGAGTGCGGCGACCAAAAGTGCTTTGATCCGAATTGGGATTGCTGGCGACGAGAGCACCGGACCATGGAGCGCAAGACCACTCACACGCGCGACGACCATGGTCGCGGGCACAAGGTGCTGTGAGAGTGCATCGATCGCGTTCATCGGATACTCAACCGCCGGTTGCGGGCGACCATGAGAACATGTCGATAGAAAACTCCATGAGTTTCATCGTGATCCAAGAGAGCAGTGCGATCGTCATACCGATCATCGCGAGAATCTTGGGCACGAAGACGAGCGTCTGCTCCTGAATCTGCGTGACTGCCTGCAGCACGCTCACCACCAGTCCGACCACAAGGCCAACGGCGAGGATCGGCGCGCTGATGAGCAGCATCAGGAAGAAGGTCTCACGCACAATATCGATTGCGTCCATGTCCATCACGTACCTCCGATGGGCGCCATCACGCCGGTGAGCAGTGCGCCGACGACGAGTGTCCAACCGTCGACAAGCACAAACAGCAAGAGCTTGAACGGCAGCGACACAAGCACCGGGGGAAGCATCATCATTCCCATGGAGACGAGCAAACTTGAAATCACCATGTCGATGACAAGGAACGGCAGGTAGACCCGGAATCCAATGAGAAACGATGTTTTGAGTTCTGAGATCACGAAGGACGGAATCAGCGTCAGCAGATCGACATCACGTTCCCAAGTCAGATTTTCTGGCTCACTCGTATCGATACCACGATGCTCAAGCATCATCATCACCGTCGGTACGTTTCCGGTCGCCTCAATCTGCGCGATCATGAACTCGCGGAGCGGCTTCTTTGCGCCCTCCCATGCGACCATTTGGTCTTTCTGTTCGCCGCGCGCGTACGGCCCAAGCCCCTCGTCCCACATGCGGGTGAACGTTGGGCCCATCGCAACCGCGGTCAAAAGCACAGAGAGCCCGACAATGACTTGTGACGGAGGGAGCGACTGGGTTCCGAGCGATTGCCGCAGCAGACCAAGCACCACAACCATGCGCGTGAAGCATGTGCAGAGGATGAGAATGGACGGCGCGACTGTTAGCACCGTGAGAAGGAGCACGATGTTGAGAGCGGAACTCAATCCACCCTCAAAGCCCGGCACATTCTTCGATGCGTCCTCAAGTATGCCGATCGGATTGATGGTGTCGAGTGCTGGCGCAGCCTGGGCGAGCACGCCCACTGAAACGCCCGACAGCGAAGCAAAGATTGTCATCGTCGACCCCCACCGCGGCGCGTCAGGTCGACGGTCTCGATCTCAGCATCTCGCATGACGGCTGGGAGCGTGTCGCGCGGATCAATCCGCGCCGACTTCTGGCGCGAGCTGGCTCGGGCGTTGGTTTCGGCGCCGGCGCGAATGTTGTCGTTTGCGACGGTATCCCCCGATGCATCCACCGCGTCGAACGCCTTGCGGGACTGGCGCAGCACCGAGTCAAACGAGAACTCCTTCGTTCCTCGAGCGCCGGCTTCGCAGCGGGTCATGATGTCCGCAACATCCTCGGGCGTACTGAACTCGCTGAGTGCCTGCATTGCCTGCCCGTTTTGATGGGCAACGATTACGCGACGACCAACTTTGAGGAGGATCACTTGCTGGCCGCGCGCGACCGGGTAGCGCGCGAGGATTTCAACGACACCGGAGGGGCGCTTACCAACGCCAAGATTTCCACCGAAACGCTTCACCGCACTGCGCGCAAGCACAATTACGAGAAGCGTCCCGCCGAGTGCGGCTGCAGTGGGAAGGACTTCGTCCATGAAACTTTGCGAAGCTGCGCCGCTCGCAAGTGTGGCGTTCTTGTCCTCCGGAGTGACCGACGATGCCGCGCCCTCCAGAACAGCCACAGCCTTTGGGGCGGGGCTTGTTCCCGGCGCAAACAGTGGACGATCTTGAGTGGGAACGGCACCTGCAGCGCCGGCGATCACGATCGCGGCAAGGCCGGCGGTGCAACCGGCAAGAAATCGTGTCGTCGTTTTTTGCATGCGCCTTCCTGGCGGTGTCGTCGAGGCTCCGCCTAGACGCTGTGTGATTCGATCTGGGCGTCGCGAACGCCAACGTCGCCCGGCACGACTACTCAGCCTTCGTACGGCTCAAGGATCTCACTCACGCGCACGCAGAAATTCTCGTTGAGCACCAGGACCTCGCCGCGGGCGATTCGACGGCCGTTGACGTAAATGTCGACGGGGTCACCCGCAGCCTTATCAAGCTCAACCACCGAGTCGGCGTTGAGTTTGAGGACATCCTCAACCAACATCTTGGTCCGTCCGAGTTCGATGCGGACCTGCAGGGAAACGTCGCCTAGCAACCCAATGCCGCTTGAAGTTCCGGCTGAGGTCACCGCGCCGCCGAAATCTGGAAGCCCGACCGGGGTGGGGCCAGTGCTCCCAAAACCAGCGATAGGAGGCGTCGTTTCGGATGTAGTTGGTTCGGACATGGTCGGCTTTCCTCAGGCTCCGCCTGATGCCTTCTGACCGCCGGAGCGAAGGACGTCCTGTCCAACGAGTACTCCGACGTGTGGTGATCGGCCGCGCAAGGCTTGCGCCTGCAGAGAATCATCGACGCACCTTCGGCCTTTCACATGCAATTTCTGCCGACGACCAAAATCGCAAGTGCGAAGCCACTGAATGCCTCCCGACCTACCCGCAAAAAGATCGCCCCGACGACTGCCGGGGCGATGAAGAGGCAATGAAGAGGCGATGAAGAGGCAATGAAAAGGCTTGGTGTGAGCCGGGTTTGGGAGGGTGCGCTTACGACGTGGACCGATCCGTGACGTGGACCGATCAGCGACCGCTAGCGGTTCACGCGGATACCGCTCCCGATGACCACTACGACGCCATCGATGTCGACAGCTGACTTCTTGTGTTTGTCGGCCTCATCGTGCACGAAGACTTTGCCCTCGATCCGTTCGCGCAGGAGCGATTCAATCCGACGCCGCAGCGTTTCGTGAAGCGGTTCGAGGAAATGCTGGGGCTCGGCCGTGCGGAAGATCCCACAAAGCTCCTGACGCAGCGAATTGCGCGTCTTGGTGACATAGTCAATCATCTGCTTCTCACCCGAAGGTTTGACCTTCAGGTAGATGTCAGCCTTGTACTGGTAGGTCACGCCGGACGCGTCGTTGTAAACGCGGTCCTCAAACACCGCCACCTCGACCGGCTCCATCTCCTCAGGATGCTCGACTTCAGCAGCGGGAGGCTCACCTGCACTGGCCTGCTTGGGGGTTCCCATTGAGAAAACGGCGAACAGCACGCCACCCTCGATGAGCAGCAGCGCCACGGTGATGAGCGCGAACTTTTTCCCACCAGACTTCGCTGCGTTCGCCGCAGCATCGGGTGTGGAATCGGACTTGGCTTCAGACTTTTTTTCGGCCATGGGGCTCACTCTCCTACCGGAATGCCGCGTTCAGGCACCTCTCCTGAAAAACCGATCGCGGGTTTGTGTTCGCATCGGCCGCGGAGCGCGCCGACTTGAGCCGCATCTCGGCGGATCGCGACAAATCACCCCCCGACAGGCGCCGAATGAGGAAGAAGCACCAGAAGCGCGTGGGGCGAAACCGAGAGCATCGTCTCGGTCATAGGAGCCCGGCCGACCGGATCTCCATCGAGTTGAAGCCTTGCCGCGGGCGTCGCGTGGAGAACAATGCTGCGGGCGCGGCGGACCCGGAGCCGCGGGTGCCACAGGTGGAGGCCGGTACGAAGCAACGGGACCCACGGAAGAAGGCCGAGCGCGCTCTCGGCCGGGATATAGACCGCGTCGAGCGCTCTGTCGTCGGGCAGCGCCTCGGCCGCCGGGTTGAGCCGGACCCCATAGTTTGGGAGGTTTCCAACCACCACGACTCCCCGGCCCAGCGCCTCATGCTCGCCATCGATGGTCCACGCGAGGGCGCTAGGCCTCCAATCGCGGAACAGTCGGAGGATGGGCGTCAGATAGGAAAGATGAGAAATCTTGCCGGTGCGGCGCGCACCCAATTCATGGACCACTTCCGCATCGAAGCCCACCGAAGCCATGATCGTGAAGTGTTCAGCACCCGCGCATCCAAGATCGATCGCCCGCGTTCGCCCAGCGATCAGCGCTCGGGTCACGTCGCGTGGCGAACGCGTCATCGCAAACGCGCGGGCAAAGAGATTCTCCGTGCCACAGGGCGCGTGCCAAATCGGAATCCCCGCGCGCGCAGCCTCCCCTGCCGCAAGTCGAACCGAACCATCGCCGCCGGCCACGACAAGCGTTGTGACATCGCGCAACTTAGGGCGAAGCCACTCTTCCAACGCCCCCCGCTCGGACGGAATCAGACGCACCGCGATGCCGCCCGATTCAAGCCCCTGCCGCAATCGCTCGGCGACGGCAAGCGCGCGCCCAGATCCAGAGATTGGGTTGAAGAGAATCGCAAGCAGCATTTGGTGGTGGAGTGACAGAGGTCGAAACGGCAGAGGTTCGAGTGGCGGACACGGGTGAGGGTACCTCGAGCCTCCAAAACGTCGGTTTGAGGAAACGCCCCGATCGCGCGTACTATCGGCACCATGCTCCGCCTGCCTTCGACCTTCTCCACCATTGCGCTCCGCGCCACGGCTCTTGCCTTCGCCGTTGCTTCAGCCCTCGCGCTGACCAATCGCGCATCGGCGCAAGCGGAGCGGTACCAACTTGACGCGCTCGATCGTTGGCAGAAAGTCGCGACGGTTGACCCAGGCAGTGAAGAAGCACAACTTCTCGCAGCCCGCCGGGCGCTTGTCGATGGCGAAGTCTCGCGCGCGAAGAATCTCGCCAATGCCTTCATCGAGCGTTTCCCCCTTTCGCGCTACCGCGCCGATGCGCTCTTGATCCGCGGTGACGCAAAGGTTGCGGGTGGAAACGAGTATGAGGCCCTCTTTGACTACGAAGAGATTTGTCGTCGATACTCCGGCAGTGATGCGTTTATTCCCACGCTTGAGCGCGAGTACGAGATCGCAACGGCCTACGCGAAGGGACTCAAGAAACGTTTCTTCGGAACCTTCCGCATTGTCGATGCGAGCGAAGACGCACAAGAACTCCTGATCCGCGTACAGGAGCGCCTTCCCGGCAGCGAACTCGCGGAGAAGGCGGGCATGGAACTCGCCGATTTTTACTTCAACCGCCGCGAGATGCTGATGGCCGCTGAGGCGTATTCGCTCTTTCTCGAAAACTACCCTCGAAGCACGCAACTTTCTAAGGCGCGCCTTCGACTCATCTATTCGTATCTCGCTGGATTCCGCGGCCCAGAGTATGACGCCAGCGGATTGCTCGAGGCGCGTGCCAAGCTTCGCTCGATGCAGGCGCTTCAGCCCGGGCTCGCGCAGCAGGTTGGTGCGACAAGCATCCTCGTGCGCATCGAGGAATCGGAAGCCGCGAAGTTTCTCTCGACGGCAAGCTGGTATCTCGAGGTGAACGACCCGATCTCCGCGGAGATGTTCATTCGTCGGCTGCTGCAGCGTCACCCCCGCTCCATCGCGACGCTCGAGGCGCTTCGTATCGTGCCAAGTGTCATCGCGCGGCTCCCCGCGAGTGTGATCCGCGAGGCACCAGACTACCCCTCAATCCGCAAGAAATTGCTGGGAATTGAGTGGAACGACATGGCCGTCATGGCATCACCAACTCAGCCGCCGGAGCCTGTTGCGCCGACTACTCAGGAGGCTTCCAAGTGAACATTCCGATGAAGCCATGGCCGAATATGTCTTTGATTCTCGCAATCACGCTCGTCGGTATCAGTGCCTTCCAAGGCTGCGCCAGTACTGCGTCTGAAGGCTATTCCGCGACCTCTCCGTACCCCAACAAGTATCGGAGCGTCGCGCTCCCGATCTTCCGCAACCAAAGTTTCATGCGCGGCTTTGAGCTTGACCTCGCAGATGCTCTGGTGAAGCAGGTCGAGCAGTCGACGCCCTACAAGGTCCAATCAGAGGCGACCGCCGACACCGTCTTACGCGGCTCCATTACCTCAATCGACATGGTCGAACTCTCGAAGGACCCTTCAACCGGACTCGCGAACGAAATGATGGTGCGGGTGCGTGTCAATTTCGAATGGGTCGATCTTCGCAGCGGCGAACGAATCGTTGCGAAAGATGCCGTCGAGTCGTCTGCCCTCTTCGTCCCGTCCTATCCTGCACGCGAGCCCCTCGAACTCGGGAGGTTTGCGGCCGTAGAGCAGCTCGCTCGCGAACTCGTCGCGGCAATGCAATCGAAGTGGTAAACGGGCACTTTTTGATCGAACGAGATCACGGCCTGCATCGGGGAATGCCGAAGACCGAAGCGCCAACGTCATTTGTTTAGACTCAAGTTCGCGCTTCCAAGACAACATTCCGCCGCAATCGCGGTTCATCAGGACACGCATGAAAAGACTCCTCTCACGCCTGAACCCGCTCGCTTCTGTCGGCCGCTTGGCGATGGCCGCGCCGGACAACAAGCCAGAAGGCAACCAACCCGACGGCAATCGCGGCCAACGGCCCGGTGGGCCCTCCATGCCGCCACAGAGCGGCAATCGCCAGGTGATGGGCTGGCTTGTCTTTGCCGCGGTCGTGGTGCTGATCGTCCTCGCGCTCTCTCCGGGGCGGGATGGTCAGCAAGAGCTGAGCTGGGTCGATTTCCGCAATCTCGCGCAATCGAAGATGCTCGACGAGGGCTCTGTGATCGTCAACGGCGCTGGCAACAAGGTCACCGCCACGGTCAGCAAAGAATCGCCGCTCCTTCCTGGAAAGACCGTCACAGTAAATGTCATGGAAAGGCAAGACTACTGGGTCAAAGACCTTGAGTCTGCGAACGTCAACTTTAAGAAGGTCGAAGAGTCCTACTGGCCCGTGGTACTGCTTCAGCTTCTTCCGGTCATTCTCATCATCGGCATCATTTGGTTCATCGCTCGTTCGATGCGTGGAGCTGGCGGCGGTCCCGGCGGCATGCTCGGGAGTTTCGGCAAGAGCCGGCATCGCATGCAGTCGAAGGAGAACGTCAAAGTCACCTTCGGCGACGTCGCTGGCGTAGATGAGGCGAAGGAAGAGGTTCAAGAAATCGTCGAGTTCCTCAAGACACCAAAACGATTCTCCAAACTCGGCGGTCGCATTCCGCGCGGAGTGCTGCTTTCCGGTCCCCCGGGCTGCGGTAAAACGCTGCTCGCAAAGGCGATCGCCGGTGAAGCCGATGTGCCGTTCTTCTCGATCTCCGGCTCCGATTTCGTTGAGATGTTCGTCGGTGTCGGCGCAAGCCGTGTGCGTGACCTCTTCAAGCAGGCAAAGGAGAACTCACCCTGCATCATTTTCCTTGACGAGATTGACGCTGTTGGTCGGCGCCGTGGCGGCGGGTTCTCCTCGGGCGGAAACGACGAGCGCGAGCAAACCCTCAATGCGGTGCTTGTCGAGATGGACGGCTTCGACGCCAACACGCAGGTGATCGTCATCGCGTCGACCAATCGTCCGGACGTGCTCGACCCTGCGCTCACGCGACCCGGCCGATTCGATCGCTCGGTTGCCGTGAATCTGCCGGACATCGTTGGTCGTCGACAGATCTTGGCCGTGCATGCCAAGAAAGTGAAGCTCTCTGAAGACGTTGACCTCGAGAAGGTTGCGCGCGGAACTCCGATGTTCTCCGGAGCCGATCTCGCTGCGCTTATCAACGAGGCCGCAATCATCGCGACGATGGCCGACAAAGATTTCGTCGAACTCGCAGACCTTGAGGAGGCGCGCGACAAGGTTCGGTTCGGCCGGGCAAACAAGAGCCGAAAGATTGAACAGCAAGAGCGCGTGGCAACGGCGTACCACGAGGCGGGCCACGCTGTTTTGCAGATGATGCTTGAGCACGCAGATCCGCTCCACAAGGTCACAATCATTCCGCGCGGACAGGCGATGGGTGCGACGTTCTCGCTTCCTGAGAAGGATCGTTACGGCTACGGGCGCAAGCATGTGCTCGCGACTTTGCGGGTGCTCTGCGGCGGACGAATCGCAGAAGAGCGCAAAACAAGCGATATCAGCTCGGGTGCTTCTATGGATATCAAGATGGCGACGAACTATTCGCGCGCCATGATTCTCCAGTGGGGGATGTCCAGTCGGCTCGGGTTCGTGAACTACTCAGGGAACGGTGAAAACGAGTCGATTTTCGCCGAAAAAGACTACTCACCCGAGACAGCACGGGTGATCGACGAAGAGACTCGGCAGTTCATTGACGATGCGTACGAGGATGCGCGTCGGATGCTCGACACGAACTGGGAAAAGGTTGTTGCGGTGGCTGAAGCGCTCTTGCGCTACGAAACACTTCAGCGTGACGATGTTGATCGCCTCATGCGCGGGGAGCAAATGGGACGCCCAACGGTGGCCGACCTTCTCGCCGCGGAGTCTGCACGCAAGCCGCTCCAGGTTGAGACGCAGGCAGATGACCCTGAAGCTGGACTTGGCGGAGCGATTCCGACTCCGGCCTGACATCACATCGATAGAAACAGCGAGGGCGTCCCATCAGGACGCCCTCGCTTGTTTTTGCTCCTCTAAGGTTGTGCGTTTCGCGGAGACGCGCACTACATCTTGAGATCAAAACTGGTCACAAACTTTTCGCCGCCCTCAACCTCGAACTCAATCCAAAGTGCACTATTCGCTGGCATCGGCGATGGTGACTCTGCGTGTGTATGCCAGTTGTCCTTCTCGAGCTCAGCCTTCGCTTTCATCGAGCCCTTCGCGTCCTCACTGCCCACCCAGAACCGCAAAGCGACGACCTTTGCCGCTTCGCCAGTCACCCACACATCAATCGGAAGTTCTGCTCCCGCCACGACCGCGCCATCACGCGATGCTCTGACTGCGTAGGCACCAACCGACTTCTCACCAAGGCTCACTGTTGCACCATGCCCGGATTCAGAGCTTTGCGCTGTCGCTCCGCCCGCTCCATCTGCCTTCGGCGCCTCAGCATGGTCGTGATCGGCATGATCGTGGTCATGATCATGATCGTGACCCGCCGAGGACTCTGGCTTTGCCCCTCCATCGCAACCTGGGAGAAGCGCCGTCGAACTGGCCACAAAAATGGCCATCGAGGTAACGCAAAGGATGTGCTTGACCGAGTCTTGCATGTTTTTCATGTCTTTCATGGCATTGTGGTGATCCACAGACTTCAAACGACGGATCGCGTCCTTAGGACGCGCGAAACGATACTCCAAACGCAAGCGCGTAGCCTGCGGGGATGACAAAGAGGTTGAGCAGCGTGGACGAGGCAAGGCCTCCGAGAACCACAATCGCAAGCGGCGCGAGGAGTTCACTTCCCGGCTCACCCGATGCGAGTGCAAGCGGCACAAGACCCAATGCCGCGGTGAGCGCCGTCATCACGATGGGAACGAGCCGTTCCATCGACCCTTCTAGGATCGCCTCCGCTCGACTGCGAGACTCATGCCGTTCAAGGTGATCGTAGTGATTGACAAGCAAGATTCCGTTTCGTACCGCGATCCCGAAGAGCGTCACAAAACCGACCATGCTTGCAATCGAGACAACCGGAGCGATGTACCGGGCTTCGCCAATACCCACGAGTGCAAGCGTATTCCCGATCACCGTGGGAGAACCTGAGATGTAGACCGCCGCGATCCCGCCGATCAGTGCGAGCGGAAGATTCAGCATCACGAGAAACGCCGTGCGTGATCGTCCAGTCGAGAGTTGCAGCAAAAGAAACATCACCACTGCGACGACGCTTCCCATGGTGTAGATGGTCCGGCTTGCAGACTGTTGTGCTTCGAACTGCCCGCCGTAGTGCACAGTGCAACCCTGGCGCGCGACGATCGGATCGATGCGGCGCCGGACCTCTGCGATGAGGTCGCCAAGGTTGTAGCCATCAGCGACATTGGTTGAGACGAGTGCCTTCCGCTGCGCATTTTCGCGGGTGATCAGATTACTCGTTTGCTCTGGGCCGATATCCGCGACCTCACGCAATCGAACCGTTGCTCCGCCGACACCGCGAAGCCGCAGATCCATGATCTGCTCGATACGTTCGCGCTCACTCTCCGCAAGTCGCACGACCATTTCGTAGCGCCGCACGCCCGCGTTCACCTCCGCAACCCGCTCACCACGCAAAGCCTGCTGCACTTGCGCGGCCGCCACGGCCGGTGTGAGCCCAACCGCTGCAAGCTCCTGCGCGCGATAGCGAATCGGAAGCGACGTCACCAGCACTTCACGGTTGGCTGCAACGTCGCGCGTGCCTGGAATCTGGAGGAGTTCCGTTTCAATCTCTTTCGCGAGTGCGCGAAGCTTGGCAAGGTCGTCACCAAAAACGTTGATGGCAATCGCAGCAGGTGTTCCTGCAAGGATATGTGAGAGCCGATGCTCGATTGGCTGACCGATCATCGTGGTCACGCCAGGAATGTTTGCCACAAGTGCATCAATCGATGCGCGAACACTGTCTTGGCTCGCACCCTGCGCGACCGTAACTTCGATTTCCGAACTACTCACCGGTTCTGCATGTTCGTCTCGCTCCGCACGTCCAGTGCGCCGAGTAACGCTCTGCACACCATCAATACCAACCAGTTGAGACTCCACACCACGGGCGAGGCGATCGCTTTCTTGGAGCGATGTGCCCGGCGGTGCCATGAGAAACACTGTGAAGGTTCCTTCTTGAAATGCTGGAAGAAACGATGTGCCAAAGGTCGAGAGTAACGCGATTGAGAGTGCAGTCAGCACGCCAGCTCCGCCGAGCACGGCTCCCCGATGACGGACGCTCGCCTCAAGAAATGGTCGGTACAGGCGCTTCAAGGCGCGTACCAAGAAGCCGTCGCCACCATGTGCTGCGCCTGCTTTGACACGCGCTGGATCAAATGGCCCCGAGAACAGCAATCGACACATTGCCGGCGTGACCGTCAGTGCGACGAGAAGCGACGCAAGAATCGAAACGATGTACGCGATACCAAGCGGCTGGAAGAATCGTCCTTCCAGTCCATCGAGAAACAGCAGCGGCACGAAAACGATGCAAATGATGATCGTAGCGAACACGACCGACGAACGAATCTCGTTACTTGCAGCCCCGACAACCTCTGTCACACCACGACGCTCACCAATCGGCCGAAGTGCGTTTTCACGCAACCGACGCAGGACATTTTCGACATCAATGATGGCGTCGTCGACGAGCTCACCAATCGCCACAGCGAGGCCACCAAGAGTCATCACGTTGATGGAAAGTCCCCAAGCCCAGAGCACAAGCACCGCCACCGCAAGCGACAGCGGAAGTGCCGCGAGCGTGACAAGTGTCGCGCGTACATTCAGCAGAAAGAGGATGAGAATCACCGCAACAACGATGGTCGCCTCAATGAGCACGCGTACGACATTGTTGACGGATCGATCAATAAACCGTGCTGCACGAAATGGATCGCGATTCAACGACATTCCTGAGGGCATCGATGTAGTAACACCGTCAAGTACTGCATCGACTGCGCGTGTGAGCGCAAGGGTATTCGTCCCAGGCGACTTTTGTACGCTCAGCACCACCGCAGGAAGAGCATTGTCAGACGCTGTGCCTCGCTTCGGTGCCGGCCCAAGCGTCACCTCTGCAACGTCGCCGATCGTCACTGGCACACCAGATCGAAGCGTGACAAGCGTTCGTCGAATGTCGTCGACTCCAGAGACTCGCGCGTATTGTCGAATCGGTAGTTCTTGACTTCCAACATCTGCCATGTAGCCGGCACTCGCGGTGCTGTGCGCGGCGCGCGTGGCGTCAACGACATCACTGATCGAAAGTCCATGGAGTGCGAGCATGTCCTGCTTGACATGAATCTGAAACTGCGGAAGTTCACCGCCGATTGCAACGACCTGCGAAACACCTGGCACACCAAGAATCTTTTTTCGAAGTTCAAACTCTGCAAAGGATCGGAGTTCAAGCGGAGTCGCAGTACCGTCTGGAGACGACAACGCGATCAACATGATTTCACCCGTAATACTCGTTACCGGCGTGATTTCTGCATGGGCATCAGGTGGCAGCGATTCGCGCA
Organism: Candidatus Kuenenia stuttgartensis; assembly: GCA_945902075.1. GTDB lineage: Bacteria > Planctomycetota > Phycisphaerae > Phycisphaerales > SM1A02 > QWPT01. Next base: position 41,646 of record CAMDMA010000006.1, read on the forward strand.
CCGCCGTGAGCCGTTCAGAAACGAGTTGACGCGCACGGTAGAGGTCGGTCCCCCAGTCGAATTCAACCCACACAATCGAGAGCCCGGTTGTGCTCGATGAACGCACGCGCCGCGTACCCGGCAGTCCATTGACGGAAGTTTCAATTGGGAAGGTGACGGAGCCTTCAACCTCGTCTGCGGCGAGGCCACCAGCCTCGGTCATGACAACGACGGTCGGTGCGTTGAGTTCTGGAAACACATCGACTGGCATTTCACCAGTCTTCAGCCCCGCGAACACAAGCAACATGCCTGCCGTGACCACGACGAGCGTTGCGTTTTTCAGGGAAAACGCGATGAGTCGCTCGAGCATGCTTAATCCTCTCCTTCATGGAATGTTCCGTCCGAGTGGAAATGTCCACCCTTCGGCGCGGATCCGCTTGATGCAAGCATGAGTTGGTAGTTTCCGCCAACAACGATCTCGTCGCCCAACTTGACGCCACTCCGAAGTTCGACCCATCGACCATCCGATACCCCAAGATCCGCTTCGAGACGAATCACCTTGTCTGCATTGGCTGGATCACGGCGAAAGATGACGGATACCGTGCCGTCTCGCACCACCGCAGAGGAAGGAATGGCAAGCTCCTCACGACCTCCGGCAAGGACGAGTTCGAGGTAACCCGCAACTCCGGCCCGTGCCCACCGAGCAAGCGAAGCTGGCGTCACAAGGAGCCCAATTGTCCGAGCGTCTGCGTCGGCTGCAGGCGCAAGTTCAAGCGTCCCTGTCATGGAATCATCGAGTGCGATGGTTCCACCAACTGGCGGAACGATGCGCGCGGCGAGCCCATCACGGAGTCGTCCAAGATCAGACTGCAGTGCATGCGCGCGAAAACGAACCTTTTCAGGCTGTAAGACCACCAATACCGGCGCACCTGCCTCGACGAGTCCGCCATTGGTAACTGCGATGGTTTCGACCAGACCCGCGTCTGCCGCGCGCACCACGATCATGCCATCTGTATTCGGCTCACCACCAGTTGCACGAAGCACGGATGCACGACGCGCACGCGCAGCACGCAACTCAGACTCTGCCAACTTCTGCTCCGCATCGAGTGCGGCATCTTTCTCCATCACATCGGCAAGCTCCGCCTCAGTTTCAACAAGCGTCGCTCGTGCATCAGTTGTTTGTGTTGCGTTTCCACCTCCAGCATTTCGGATCTCGTCGAGTTGGAGCAGTCGTTCTTTCCAAAGCTCGACTTTTCGCGTGAGGCTCGCTTCGTGCACACGATGCGCTTCGCGAATGGGACCCATCGAAGCGACCTTGGCCTCACCGGATGCAATTCGCTCTTCGAGATCGCGCCACTCGATCGAATCGATTTCGTACAAGACATCACCACGCGAAAGCATCGCGTACTGCGCCGCGCGCAGTTCGACGCGGCCGCCGAGCGGAGCGCGGTACTCACGACGGGCTGTAGGAAGCAGCTCGAATTGGCCGGGAACGCGCAAGGTTTCTGCGACAGCCCGCGACTCGACCTTCGCAAATGTGATCGCCAGATTTTGGCGTACTACCGCTGGAATATCGATGCGATTTGTGGGCGCGGGCTGCGTGGGTGTCGCCGAGGTTGCAGCAGATTTCGCAGCATCGCCAACTTTGGGCGCGTCCGCTCTGTTGCAAGCGAGGACAATGAAAGACGCCGCAACGAGGAGCGTGAAGAGGGTTCGATTCATGGCGTAGTCTCCGACATGCGTGGCGCAACAGTTGTGGTTGCGGACGCCGTGCTTGTACTTTCAGATGCTCCCGCGCATTCAGGAACACGCGGTCCGGCGATTTCCATGATGCGTAGGGCTGCGCGTGATTCAGCGTGAGTTGTCTCGATCAACTTCAGTCGGACCTCATGCTCACGTTTGAGACTTTCAAGCAGGATGAGCGCATCGATCTCGCCGCCAAGCTGCGCGAGACGTCGAACATCCATGTCCTGCGCCTCCATCAGTGGAAGAATCTCCTCGGCAATCAACGTTCGATGCGCGGAACTCGCACGCCACTCGATCTCAACCGCGGCGATCTCTGCGAGGAGCGATTCCACCGCATTCTCCGCGGATGCACGCGCGACCTCGCGCGTCGCGATCGCCTCGGCGATCGCCTGCCGGTTTGCGTTGAAAATAGGAAGCGCAATTCCGAGCCCGAGTACGAATTGACGGTCTCCATCTTGCTCACCGTAGCCGGGGCCGATTTGAAGATCGGGATACTGTCGTTCCACTTCAAGCTCGACCGAATGCTCCGCCAAAAGGTATTCCGCGCGGAGCACTTGGACGGACGGATTCGTTGCGACAATATTCTGACGCATCCTCTCGGTATCCACCGGGGAATCCGTTTCGAACGGGCTGTTCTGCATCTTCAAGACAGCATTTGGCGGAAGCCCAATCAACGCTAAAATCGCAAGTCGCGCAGACTCCACGCGTGCTACGAGTGACTGGAATGACGCTATCGCCGACATGCGTTCGAGCCGGAAGAGGCGTGCTTCAATCCGAGAAATTTCACCGCGAGCTTCCATCGTATCGACGAGCCGAAGGATCTCCGACACGCGCGCGAAGAAGCGTTCCTCGCTTACGAAGCTCGCTTGCGCAGCGATCCACTCCGCCCATGCGCGACGAATCGCGATGCGCACCAGCCACTCGTCACGCGCAACGCGGAGGAGTTCGACCATTTCAGCCGACCCCGCCCGGGCCTTCTCAATCTCAAGCCTGCCAGAGATCGGGACGGTAAGCCCGACGCTACCGAGCACTTCCCATCCCTGACCCGAGCCCTCGAGGAGCCGGGTGAGATCGATGCCAATCGTGGGATCATTCCAGAGTCCGGCGTTTTCCGCTGTCGCGCGCGCAACACCAGACTTCAATCGTGCGATCCGGAGCTGCGGATTGAGTACGAGCCCGATCGCCTCTGCCTGCGCACAGTTTATTGTGCTGCCTCCTTCGGCAGCCTCTATCTCTGCAGGCGGCGTCCGCTCAAGATATGCGGCCCGATGCGCCTCGAGATCAAGCGGTTGTGCGCGATACTTGGCACAGCCGACGGCAACCAAGTCGGCGGCAAGGGCGGCGGCCGCAAAAGCCGCCATGCGGTATCGACGACCAGCCCCGGGAAGGTGGAGTGAATTGTGAGTTGTATGCATGTCCTGCGCTCTTTGTTTGAGGAGTGATCACGGCGCACCCGCACGATGCAGGGCGCATGGACTCACTCATCACACGAGCAGAACAGTCACATCAAGCGCGCGTTGACGGACGCGCGAAGGATCCACACTCGCGACTCGGCTCCTTGGCGGCGGACGGTCGTCAGTCGGCGCGCAGGCCGCAAGCATCCAACGATTCACCGAGCGCACACATCCCGTGACGGAAAGCGAGAGAGCGAAGGAAACCGTGCTGCGTACGGGCTCGTCGTCGGGAGTTGCAAGGTGGATGTGGCAATCGCATGGAGTCACCTCAAGTGCTGCATGGGATGCAATCCATCCGTGCGTGTGATCGTGCGCATGACCTAAAACGTGATCGTGCACATGATCGTGCATGCGACAGGCATCCCCTTCGCCGCCGCTTGAAACCGTGACGCATGCGCGACACATACCAAGCGGAATGCAGAGATCCATCCCACGCAACGAACCGACCCATGTTTGAGAGAGGATCAGGAGCGAAACGAGGATGCGAACCACATTTGTCGACATGCAGGAGGAGCCTTTCGGCGAAATGGATCCTACCACTTGAGCCCTGGACTGATTTCGGACCGTGGGACAAAGGGTTCCAAACGCCATTTCCACAGTCGGCCTTGGAGGCTTGGTTACGCCCCCCGAAGCAAACCCACTATTGCTTCGATTCGAGTTGCACCGTCGCGAAGCAAAAATGTCTTCATCGGGTTCGAAGTGCCCTGCACAAGTTCAAGGTCGCGCTCGACGACCCCAAGTGCCTTGGCGAGCAATGACACGATGGCGGCGTTGGCTTTGCCATCCTCGGGCGGCGCCGCAACTCGAACTTTGATCCGATCGCCGAGGAGTCCGACAATCTCATCACGCCGCGCACCTGGCACTGCCTTCACTCGCAGCACTGCGTCGCCACCTCGAAGTTCTGCGAACGATGGAAGCGTGCTCATCCCTCCGAACCGCCGTCATCCGATTCCGGATCGCTGCTTGACGAAGCATCCTTTTCTGCCTGCAGTTTGCCGATCGCTCGGGTCTTGCGAACTTGCCGCGCAGTTTCGCCGAGCAAACTCTTCTCTCGCAGCAAATGGTGGTAGTGCTGAGCGAAGCGATGCGCCTCATCGCGGATTGCCTGGCAAAGCTTGAGCCCGAGATGCTCGCGTCCGAGCCGGATCGGATCGGGGCTCTCCGTGGTGTAGATGATCTCCTCTTTTTTCGCGAGCGAAATCACCCGCGGCGGCTGTACACGCAATTGCGCAAATGCCTCAAGTGCAGCATTGAGCTGCCCAACGCCGCCATCGATCAGGATCAGGTCTGGATAGAGCTCCTGCCCGTCGCCCGCGTCACGGTAGCGACGACTGACAACCTCGCGCATCGCGCTGTAATCATCGTTGGTGACAGTTGTGATCCGGTAGCGACGATAGCCCTCCTTGAACGGCCGTCCGTCGATGAAGCAGACCTTGGAAGCGACCGTTTCGCCGCCGCGGAGGTGGGCAATATCGATCGCTTCCATGCAGCGAATTGGGACATCGACGCCAAGCACGCGCGCGAGACTTCGCGCTCCCGCTGCTGGATCGTGCACAAAACCAGTCGCTTCTGGCTGCCAATCGAAATCCGCGTCGTCACCGCCCTTTCCTGATCGCGTCTCACGCTCGTCGAGTTTCTCGATGGCCTTGATCTGATCGCGCAGCACAGCGGCCCGCTCAAACTCAAGCCGCGCGCTCGCCGAAGACATCTCCTCGCGCATCTCACGCAACATCGCGCTCCGTTTCGAACCGAGGAACCGTAGAAAGCGATCGATGTCGGCGCGATACGCCTCCTTCGTAATCCGTCCCGCACATGGAGCCGTGCACTGATTGATCGCAGCGAGAAGACATGGGCGGAATCGACGGTTTTTCGGATCGCCGTCGATGATCTCCAGTTCACAAGTGCGATACTTGAAGACCCGCTGCAAGAGTTGCATCGCGTGGCGCAGACTCCCGACTGCGACGAATGGTCCGAACACGCGGCCACCCTTGAAACGGTCGTCGCCAGGATTGCGCGTGATAGAGACCGCAGGAAAGTCATCGCGCATGGTGACGACCAAGTACGGAAACGTCTTGTCGTCCTGCAACCGATCATTAAACGACGGATGAATGTCCTTGACGAGGCGCGCCTCCATTAGCAGCGCCTCCCACTCACCCTCACACGCGATGAAGTCAAAGTCGACGACAACATCGAGCATCGGCTGCTTGCGGAAACCGAGATCTGCGGAGGGAATGAAGTAACTCGCCACCCGATTTGGCAGAACCGACGCCTTTCCGACGTACAAAACTGATCCCGCTTGATCTTTCATCAAGTAGACCCCGGGCACGTCGGGCAGCGCTCGGGCCTTTCGGGAGAGTCGACCAAGGCGCTCCTCACGCGTTTCTGGGCCTTCTGGAGGCTCAAATCTCGCGTCCGCAGAACCACTTCGCGGCTGTGGAAGGGAATCGGGCGGCTGTTCGTCCGGGGACATGGCGTGGAATGTAGGCGGAAGATCCTTGCAATTCCGTCATCTAGCCATGGAACTGGACGATCGTGACGCGGTACACTCGCGGCTCTCAAGTCGCCTAGGTTGTTTGGCCGATGCCCGCCAACCCGAGCTCTCGAGGGAAAAGACATCAAGGGTCTGTTTTTCAGAGCAACTGATTCCAACAATCTGCGAGACCGCACCGTCGCGGCTCGCGACAATCACCCCCGCGTGTTGCGGGTTTCCTAAATGTCCGTACACGCGGACGTGTCACGACAGGCTTTCGATAAAGGAACTCACCATGAAGACGATCGCAACCCTCGCCGCTCTCTCCGTCGCCCTCTTCGCTGGATGCGCCAGCAGCGGGAACACCGCCGCCCCGGGCGCGGTCGGTGCAACCAAGTCTGATTGCTGCGCGACCAAGTCGACCTGCTCCGAAACCAAGCAGGCCGCTCCGGGCGCCGTTGGCGCCGAGAAGTCCGGCTGCTCTGCGAAGGCCGAGTGCTCGGCTACGAAGAGCGAGTGCTCCACGATGAAGGCCGCTCCGGCCTCTGCTCCCGGTGCCGTCGGCACCAAGAAGTCCGGCTGCTGCAGTGGCGCGGCCAAGTGCCCCGTCACCCAGAACTGAATGAAGGAAACCTTCATGAACGCGCGACTTCGGACGCGCGTCATCAGTTGATCACCTCGCAACGCTCGGCCTCGCGCCGAGCGTTGCGCTTTTTCATGCTGCACGCGCGTCGCGCGAGTCTTTATCATCCGGCGATGCCACGCGCCAAAGCCACGATTTCTTCAGTCGCCTCTCTCACCCTCGCAAGCGCCCTCCTGCTTCTCGGCGGGTGCCAACATCCAACTGCCGCGCAATACGACGCCGAGCACGGATGGAGCGTGTTTGGAACGCTCACGCCAACGGTGCGCGGCGAAACACCCGAAGTCACTGCAGCAAATGCTGCTGAGTACGCCAACACGGGTCAACTTGTAGCGCTCTCTGGCACCGTCTCTGATGTATGCCGCACCATGGGATGTTGGATTGAGGTCGAAAATGACACTGCTCAAGATCGCAATGCGCGCATTCTCGTCATGAGCAAGGATCACGCGTTCTTTGTGCCGCGCAACTGTCGCGGACGCCGCGTGCATGCGACCGGTCAAGTTGTTGTCGAGACGCAGTCTGTTGAAATGCGCAAGCACCTCGCGATGGATGCTGGCAAGAGCCAAATGGAGATCGATGCGATCACCGAACCCTCGACGGTCGTCATCTTCGTTGCCGACGCGATCATTCTTCCTGGGGGCGGCCTTGAGAAGCCCGTGGAGCCGTTGCCAGCCGAGCAGGAAATCGCGCCGATTCCGGACACAAGCATGACGCCCCCGGCGGACGCCGCTCCTCAACAGGGCGCGCAGCAGTGAGCGAGACGCGCAGCGCCATGAATGTGTCGTCTGCTGAGGCTGCGGTGCTCTTTTCTAATGGCCGCATCCTCGACGCGGCGAATGGAATTGACAGCGAGGGCGATGTCCTTGTGGTCGGCGGGCGCATCGCGCGCGTCGCGCCCGGAGGAACGATCGCGCTTCCAGAGGGCGCACGTCGCATCGATTGCGGTGGGCTCATCGTGGCGCCCGGTCTTGTGGATCCGCACGTCCATCTTCGCGAACCAGGTGGTGAGGCGAAGGAAACGATTCTTACTGGCACGCAGTCTGCAATTGCGGGCGGCTTCACCACCGTGTGCTGCATGCCAAACACGACACCCGCCATTGACTCCGTTCCAACGGTTCGCTTCGTGCAGCAAGCTGCACGCGACGCGGGGCGCGCGCGTGTCCATGTCGTCGCTGCGGCGACGATCGGACGGAAGGGCGAGCAACTCGCACCGATGGCTGCGATGGCGGCAGCGGGTGCTGTCGCGTTTTCTGATGACGGCGAGTGCATCATGAATCCAGCGTTGATGCGACGCGTACTTGAGGTCTGTGCTGCGCTAGGCCGCACCTTCATGCAGCACTGTCAAGATCATGTGCTCTCCGAGGGCGGCACGATGCATGAAGGCCCAACTGCAACGCGCCTCGGTTTACTCCCCTGGCCGCGTGAAGCCGAGGAGATCATTGTGGAGCGCGATGTTCGGCTCAACAAGTCGATTGGTGCCCACTATCACGCGCAACATCTTTCTTCTGGAGGGAGTGCCGCGATCCTCCGTCGCGCGCAAGCAGAGGGAATCCGCGCGACGGGTGAAGCGAGCCCACACCACTTGCTGCTGACCGACGTCGCATGTGATGGCTACGACACTCAGGCCAAGATGAATCCACCGCTGCGTACTGCGCGCGATATCGCTGAACTGAAACTTGCGATCGCGGATGGAACCATTGATGTGCTCGCCACCGATCACGCACCACATACTGCAGCGGAAAAGGCTCGCGATTTCGCGAGCGCGCCGTTCGGAATCATCGGTCTTGACTGCGCACTTCCGCTCTACGTCAAAGCACTCGTTGATGATGGCGTCATCGGCTGGCCGCGACTCATCGAGCTCATGACGCGGATGCCAGCGAAATTATGTGGTCTTGACGCACAGGGCATCGGCACGCTCAACGAGGGTACCTCGGCAGACATCACCGTCATCGACCCGATGCTTGAGTGGACGATCCAAGCGTCGGAGTTTGCCTCAAAGAGTCGCAATTGTCCGTTCGACGGTTGGACCGTGCGCGGCCGAGCGGTGCTCACGATGGTCGGCGGCCGCATGCTGCATGATCGAATGCGTGCATGACCGTGTGCATGACCGTGTGCATGACCGTGTGCATGACCGTGTGCATGACCGCGTGACCGCTCTCAAGGTCCCACGCGACCCGTCATCACCCCATCATTCCAACGCAAACAGGATTTACGGGCATGCGCCCCATGAGGCGAGGATCAGCGACAGGTCCGAGGCGTTTACAACACCATCTCCGCTGAGGTCGTACGCAACCTGCGTCGTGCCCCAAGCGGCGAGGATCATCGAAAGATCAGACGCGCCGACGGTGCCGTCGCTATCGAAATCCGCGTCACACGCGTTCCCGTCGAGTCCAAACAGCGCCATCGCACGAGCATGCGCACGGTTGGCGACGCGCGATCCAAGTACACGGCCCTCAAAGTCGTCGAAGTCGGGGTGGATTCCGCCATAGAGCCGCGAGAGTCCCGATTGGTCGGCCGCGTCGTAATAGGTTGCCCACTGGAAGGTGAAGGTCTGCGACGGACCGTCCTCGAAGACGAGGAATTGGTTCTGCGCGCAGACAAACTCGCCGACACCGCCGGGGAAATAGGCAGAGCCGGTCAGGCGCGTCATCATCTCCGCTGCGGTGCGACTGTAGGTCGAATGTCCAGAGACGTATCCAGCAAACGGCGGCGTGACGAAGGTTGGACGCTGGTACGAGACCCAAGATCCACCAAGAATCCACTGCACGCCCGAGTATTGCGACGCAGGAAGCGCTGGCGCACCCGGCCAGGACTTCACGGCAATCTCACCCTCGTAGCCTGCGAGATCCTGGTGGCGCTGACCAAACTCCGTGGTCGCAGGCGTAATCATTTCGACAACGTCAGGCAGCAGATGGAGTCCGTCGGGATCGTAACTCGGAAGCGAGGGGTCGCTGCACTGGCCTTTCTGTGCGCAGTACCGAATAGCACCGATCGGGCGCATGGTGTCGTAGTGCCCCTTCACGCCCCATGCGGTGACGGCTGCGTCGTGCATGGCGCCGTTGAGTGCGACATACATCTTCACGTCCCACTCAAGCTCTCCCAGTACGGCGCCGACACCACCCATTCGCCGCGCAAAGGTCGGTTGATCAACAACCTTGTTCGCGATTTCATTCCAGTGCCCGGGAGGCGTGGTTGAGTTGGGTCCGTCGGCCCAGAATTCGGCCAAGCAGCGCGCCCAGTCTCCGCGCTTCACAACGTTTGACGGGTACGGCAAACCGGTCACCGGATTCAGCGCGTGTCCTGTTCCATTGTTCGTTCCGAGCGCGCTGTTTCCCAGCACCGACGGAGAAATGTCGATGTAAACGCCATCGTCGGGTGAGAGCATGCTTGACTTGAGAACCACATCCTCATGACCTGCGCGCCACGCGATATCGCCCTGGCCACCCAGCACCGGCGGCGGCGCGGCGTTGAGGTATACCCCCGGCCTCGCTGGATCCATGTCGGAAGCGAGCAGGCCAAACGGCGTGACGTGGCCCCAAAACGGCGCAACCTTCGCGGGAAACCCACCGGGGATGACATTTCCGTTCTGATCCACAAAAAACTCAAGCGCGAGTGGTTGGTACCGAGTCGGGTCAATCACATTCGGATTGAACGGTAGTGCCACAACCAACGGCGGATTGACATCTGTGTAAGTCCCGGGAAAGCTCGCGTGATTGATCGATTCGTGAGAGTTGTCCGCAAGGCCTTGGCTGATCACGAGCGCGGCAACGCGATTTCCGACGGCAGCCGGCGTGTTCCCAACAACCGTGGTCACTTTGATCGAGTAGCCCAGTGCAGCCATCTGCGCATTGAGAATGGAGTTGATCACCGTGACATTCGGGCTCGCGGCAAAGCGATGCTTCATCACGCGGTACGCGGCATATGAAATCGCTTCATGACGCGCGGACTCGGTATTTTTTGAAGTGACTTTTTCATTGAAGAAGTAGCCCTGCGCCTCGGCGTCGTAGGCTGCCCAAGCGTCATACATCGCGACTGAGGTATGGAAGAGATTGCGCGCTTGGACCGGCGGTCTCACGAGGTCGCGCTTAATCGACTCGAGGAGCGTCTCATTCCAGCCGCGGGCAACCGAGTGCTGCCCGAACGCAACTCCACTGCCAAGCGTGAGCGAAGCAGCCGCAACAGTTGCGCAGAGAAGTCCCGCGAATCGAGTGGTCATAATTTTAATCCTGTGAACGGTTCAATCTCAATAAGGTAAACCGAAAGTTGCGCGAGGCAAGGTGGCGCGATGACCGAAACACGGAATCGCCCGATTTCCGAATCTTCCACCCACAAAGCCTCAGGTGCGAGATCCGTACAATTGCCTTTCCGTCGTGAGCGGTTCGATCTCTCTGTAGAGCGGGCCACTTTCCCGTCTTTCTTGGGGAATCTTCCCGTATCCCACCTTTGGGCGATGCCAACGCCGTTCTGAGCACTTCAACCGTGTCCTTTGACCTTCATCGCCTCCTCGCGGACCACGTCGGCCGCAACGCAGCACTCCACACCGAACATGTGAATCCTCGATTCGCGCGGGTTCTCCGGACGATTGGTTACGACCGCTGTTATGTGCGCGCGCAAGGTCCTCATATTTTCGACGACAGCGGTCACCGCTACCTCGACATGCTCGGCGGCTACGCGGTCTGCAACTTTGGTCGCAACCACCCCACTATTAAAAAGGCGCTCGCCGATTGCATCGCGCTTGATCTTCCATCGATGGTGCAATTTGAGACTCCGCTCCTCTCGGGGATCCTTGCTGAAGAACTTAAGCGTCGCGTAGGTCGCGGACTGGATTACGTTTTCTTTACGAACTCCGGAACGGAAGGCGTCGAAGCAGCGATCAAGTTTGCGAAGTGTGCCACTGGTCGGCCCGCACTGGTTCATGCGACCAAATCCTTCCACGGCCTGACAAGTGGGTCTGTATCAATCAACGGCTGCGACAGTTTTCGCAACGGATTTGCACCGTTTTTACCTGAGTGCCGCATGGTGGCATTCAACGACTTCGCAGCACTCGAACGCGAAATCGCACGAGGCGATGTTGCAGCGTTTGTCATCGAACCCATTCAGGGGAAAGGCGTGAACATCCATGCGCCGGGATACCTCGCAGCAGCAGCCAGACTTTGCCGCAAACATGGCACCTTGTTTGTCGCCGACGAAGTGCAGACTGGACTTGGGCGTACTGGCTCATTCCTTGCCATCGACCAAGAGGGCGATGCGGCGGGCGTGATCGAGCCCGACATGGTGATTCTTTCGAAGGCGCTCTCAGGCGGATTTGTGCCCGTCGGCGCAGTGCTCGTGCGCGGTGATGTTTGGAAAAAAGTGTTTAGTTCGCTCGATCGGGCGATTGTGCATTCCTCCACGTTCCATCAGGGAACGCTCGCGATGACGGCTGGACTTGCAGCGCTCGCCGCGTATGACGAAACCGATGCTGCCGCCAACGCCGTGCGAATGGGCGCCATGATTCGCGATGGCGTCGAAGCGATGATGCCGCGGTTTGAGATGCTCAAAGCGGTACGCCAACGCGGACTCATGATTGGTATCGAGTTTGGGGCACCGAAGTCGCTGATGTTGCGCGCTGCGTGGAGTGCCACGCACGCGATGGATGCGAATCTTTTTGCGCAGGCCGTGGTCATTCCTTTGATGGAGGATCACCGCATCATCTGCCAAGTCGCTGGACACAATCTCGATGTCGTGAAGCTGATCCCACCCCTTGTTATTGATGAGAGTGATGTTCGCTGGTTTCTCTGCGCTTTTGAGGATGTCATGGTGAAACTTCATCGCGCGACAGTGCCCGTGAGTCTCCTCGCGCGACTTGGGCGCAACGCCATCTTCGGCGGCCGCAAGATTGTGGCGGAGGCAGGCGCACCGTGAGTCTCCCTGCACGCGCAATTCAACAACTCGCGACGCTCGTCACCGCACGTCCCCGGACAGTGCTCGTAGTCAGCACACTTCTCGCAATGCTCGGGGCGTGGCTCGGCGCAACGCGTCTCGCCATCGACGCGGACACGGATTCGCTTATCTCGCCCGACCGTCCTTTCATGCGTGGATACAGGGCGTTTAAAGAGGAGTTTGGTGATCTCGAGGGTGTCGTCATTGCGGTCGATGGGATGCGCGAACGGGGCGTTGTCGCAGACGATGCGCAATCGGCAGTCGATGCGATTGCCGACGCCATGCGCGTGCTTGAAGCGACAGGACATGTGCAATGGTGGGCGGCGCGAATCGAGCCGTATGAGCAATGGCGGTTGGCGACTTGGTCAGCGTCCGATGATGAACTCGAGGCGCTCGCGGCATCGGCTCAGGAAATTGTCGCAATCGCGCGCGGTGACGCATCGGCGAATCCACTGGTCGCCGCTGGACTCAACCGTCGCCGCGAGCCTGAGTACCTGCGTGCAGAGGGCGGGACATTTCTTTTCGTCGAGGCGATGCCCACAAAAGACTTCTCACTGCTCGACCCGGTCGGTGCATCGATCCGCGCCATCCGCGCATCGATTGAGTCCATCGCCAAACTTCATCCGACCGTACGAATTGGTCTCACCGGAAAGCCTGTACTGCAACACGACGAGATGAAGACAGCAAATCTTGACATGGCGCGCGCCAGCGCCGGCTCGCTTGCTGTGATCACCGTACTCTTCATCATCGTCTTTCGCGGTGTGCGCCGACCGCTCCTTGCCGTTGCAGCATTCGTCATCGCAAGTGGTTGGACGTACGGCGCAGCCACGCTCCTCGTCGGGCATCTCAATCTACTTTCAACGGTGTTTATGCTTGTGCTCGTCGGTGCAGGACTCGATTACGGCGTGCATGTCGTCAGTCGATTCAGCGAAATGCGCCGCACGATGCCGCGCTCCACTGCAGTACGCGCCGCACTCATCACAATCGCGCCTGGAACACTGAGCGGCGCGGTCGGTTCGGCCGTTGTATTTTTTCTCGCGCTCACAACTGATTTTGGCGGCTTGCGCGAACTCGGCATCATCGCCGGTGTCGGCCTTCTTCTGTGCGCCATCGCGATGGTGACGGTGCTACCGGCACTTCTCGCCCTCTTTGATGCATCAGCCGATCCAAAGCCCAGCACCCGCCCAGCCACGCTCACCCTCCCACGTCGCCTCCCACTCCCACTCGTTCTTGTACCGGTCGTCTCATGTCTTGCGCTCTTACCGTGGTCGCTCGGATTTCAGTCGAATCTGCTCGATCTTCAATCGCAGGATCTCGAAAGTGTTCGTTGGGAACGACGTATTTTTGAAGACAGCGCAAGCGCGTCATGGTTCGCCGTTTCGATCGTCGAGGACTTCGACGCTGTGGCGCGAATGACAGCGAATGCGCAGTCACGACCCGAGATTCTCAAAACAGAGTCGGTGCTGGACATCGTCCGTATCGACACGCCGACTCGCGTGAAGTTGCGACAGCAAATCGCCTCCATCGCGAACGCGCCAATCGCGCCGCTTGTAGAGCCAACCCCTGCGTCCGAGGCTGCACGCGCGATCCTCGATGGCGCACGCGTATCGCTTCGCGAGGCTCTCCCCGCTGCTGTTCGCGCACGAATGATTTCGCCGAACGGAAACTTCCTAGTCCGCTATCTGCCGCGTGAAGATGCATGGGAAGAAGCGCCACTCGAACGCTTCGTTCATGCGATCCGCACGGTCGATCCGGCTGCAACCGGCGTCCCCATCACCCAACTCGAGTCAATCCGTGACATGCGGCATGCGTTCATCACTGTGTCGTGGCTCTCCGTGATCGCGGTGTTTGCGATTGCGTGGATCGACTTTCGCCGCTTCGGAGCGGCACTGATCGCGACTGCAACAGTGCTTGCCGGAGTTGCGATGGCACTTGGCATCATGCCGCTGTTTGGCGCGCAGCTGAATCTCGCAAACTTCTTTGCGATTCCGATGCTCATCGGTCTCGGTATCGACAGCGCGATTCACCTCTTGCACCGTTGGCGAGAACAGCCAGAAAACCTCGGCCCCACCATCCGCGCAGTTGCATTCACGGCACTCACAACTGCGATCGGATTCGGCGCATTGATCTTTGCCCAACACCGCGGCATGCGATCACTTGGTGTCGCGATGGGCGTTGGGAGCCTGACCTGCATGTATGTCGCGTGCGTTGTGCTGCCTGTATTGCTCGCGCGTTACGGCACGATCTCGGGCTCAACACCGTCTGGAAGCGCGGCCATGAATCGCTTGCCATAAAATTTGGTCACGATTCGGGGATCAAGCACAACGATTCGACCTGAATCATCGGCGCTGCGAATCAGCCGACCAATACCTTGCTTGAATCGTAAGACCGCACGCGGCAGTTGATCGTCTCGAAACGCGTTCCCTCCGAGTGCCTCAATCCGCTCATGCCGCGCTTGAATCAGCGGATGGTCAGGAACATCAAACGGCAACTTGGCGATGATGACGTTTCGTAACGCCCGCCCACGCACGTCAACACCTTCCCAAAAGCTCGATGTCCCAAAGAGCACCGACCGCTCGCTTTCGCGAAAGCGCTTGAGGAGTTGGCTTCGCTCGCCGTCCTCCCCATGGATGAAAACCGGATGACCAGCCGCGCGCAGCACCGGGGCGCATCGCTCTGCGACTTCGCGCAGCATGCGAAAGCTCGTGAAAAGAACAAACGCGCCGCCACCGGTTTCCTCAATGTGCGTAAGGATTCTCGGCACAAGTTCGCGTATGGAACGCGGATCCTCCGGAGGCGGCATAGCGCGATCGACAATCACCCGCATTTGGCTCGCGTAGTCGAACGGACTTCCGAGTGCGAGCGTCTTCGCCTCATCGCAACCAAGTCGGCCAATCACATGGGAGAAATCGTCACCCGATGCCGCAAGCGTCGCGCTCGTCATCGTGATCGATACTGGCATATTGAATAGCCGATCGCGGAGCACCGGCCCCACATCGATCGTCGCGCACGAGAGCGTGATCGACGGACGGGTTGATCCGTACGCCGGACGATTGCGCTCAATCCAGTAGACGCAGCCCTCTACACCATGGCCGATGAAGAGGTCGATTTCTGCCGCAAGATCGGTCACCCGTTGCGCAGCACTTCCGAGATCAAACTGCAGCGACTCGTCCACCGCGCGCTCACGCAGAAGTTTCAGCCTTGTCGCAACATCACCGAGTGCTGGCGAAAGCGGATTGTCAAACGCATCAGGCTCTGCGACGCGTCCGCTCTGCGCGATGCCCGAAGCACCACCTTCGCACTTCCGCCACACGCCGTCGAAAAATGCCTCAGCGGCCGCCTGCGCATCGAGACACGCAGCGATCGCTGCATCGACCTCAACTACCGGGAGGCCCGCGCCCTCGATACCGGCGAGCGTGCCGCGTCCATTCGTCGCGTTGTACAGACTGCGCAACACATGCCGCGCGCGCGCCTCGGAGACTCGAATACCAAAGTGGCCGCTTGCGACATCCTCAAGATGATGTGCCTCGTCAAAGATCACGTGGTCGTAGGCCGGCAAAAAGCCAGCACCCTTCGATCTCAGCGCCAGATCACTGAAGAAGAGCGCGTGATTACAAATCAGTAGATCGGCGTTCTCCATTCGGCGCCGCGCAGATTGGTAGAAGCACTTGTCGTAGGTGGGACATCGTCGACCCATGCAGTTTCCGGCATCGCTCTCAACATGCTCCCAAACGCTCCGCCGTGGCAACTGCGGTAGCGTTGCGAGTGAGCCATCAGTCGTTTCATACGCCCAGTCCTCGACGAGATCGAGTGAGTGCTCTTCTTCCTCGCTGTGGCAAACCTTCGACTTTTTCTCGCTGGCAATACGGAGCCGCCGCAGCGACATGTAATTCCCGCGCCCCTTGCAGAGAACGGTGGTGAACTCGTCAGGGATCACGGCCTTGAGGAGCGGTACATCCTTCTCGAAGATCTGCTCCTGCAGCGAAATCGTGTGGGTGCACACGACGACACGCTCACGCTTCTCGAGAATCCGCCGAATCGCTGGCACGAGGTAGGCGAAACTCTTCCCGACCCCGGTACCGGCTTCGACCAACAGTCGGCCCTTCGATGCAAGGTTCGCCTCGACCGCCTCAGCCATGCGGAGTTGCTCCGGTCGCGACTCAAACCCGCCGATCCGGCGTGCGAGTGGGCTTTCCGGGCCGAGAAAATGGGCGGGATAGAGCGACACGGTCCGAGAGGGTACCGCGGCGGGAATCCATGACCCGCGTGATGGCGTCGCCGCGCGAGGATCGCCACAAATGATCGCTCCGAAGGTGTATAGTGTCCACCCTCTCACGGACAGGTGCCCGAGAGGCCGAAGGGAACGGTTTGCTAAACCGTCGTACGGGTAATTGCCTGTACCGAGGGTTCGAATCCCTCCCTGTCCGCTCCAACCGAGACGTGTCTCGAACCACGAGGCACGCCTCGGTTTTTTCTGGCCGCGATTTTTTCTTGCCGCGATTTTTCTGGCCTCGATTCCTTGCCTCCGCTGCTGTTCAGCATTCGCGATGCACTCACCTCCTCGCCGTGCTGCCGTGATATCTTCCCCAACCCATGAAGATCCACGAGTATCAGGCCCGTCAGTTGCTCGCCGAGGCGGGCGTCGCAGTGCCAGCGTTTGCCGTCGCAGAGGACATTCCGACTGCGGTTCGTGAGGCAAAGAAGCTCTTTGACTCCGGAATCCAGGAGATCGTCGTCAAGGGCCAGGTGCACGCTGGTGGCCGCGGCAAAGCGGGCTTTGTGAAGTTGGTGAAGACCCTCGCCGACGCCGAAGCCGCAGCAACCTTCATGCTGACGAACAAGATGGTTTCGTACCAGACTGGCCCGGAAGGGCTTGTGGTACGCAAACTCCTCATCGCTGCCGCAGAGGCAATCGAGAAAGAGTACTACCTCGCGATCACCGTCGACCGCACGCGCCGCACCACGACGCTCATTGCAAGTGCAGAGGGTGGCGTTGAGATTGAGGTCGTCGCTGAAAATAACCCCGCCGCAATTCTGAAAGTACCGCTGCACCCAATCATGGGGCTGCAAGCGTTTCAAGCGCGCGAAGTCGCGTTTCAGCTCGGCTTCAAAGGGAAGCAAGTTGGACAGGCGGTCGACATCATGATGAAGATCGCCAAGGTCTTCCGCGAAAAGGATGCGAGCCTCGTCGAGATCAATCCACTCGTGGTCACACCGCCGGATGCGAAGAACCCCGACGGTCGAGTGCTCGCGCTCGATGCGAAGTTCCAGTTTGACGACAACGCACTCTTCCGCCAACCCGCGGTCAATCTGCTGTTTGACCCAGCCGAGGAGAATCCGGCAGAAATCCGCGCGCATGAGTTCGGACTTTCGTATGTCGCGCTTGACGGCAACATCGGTTGCCTCGTGAACGGCGCGGGACTTGCGATGTCAACGATGGACATCGTGAAGCTGCACGGCGGCGAGCCGGCCAACTTTCTCGATGTCGGCGGCAGTGCGAGCGAAGAAGCGGTCACGGAAGCATTCCGCATCATCCTCGGCGACCCAGCAGTCAAGGGCATCCTTGTCAACATCTTCGGTGGCATCATGCAGTGTGACAAAATCGCGCGCGCC
The DNA here is from genome assembly GCA_945902075.1 of Candidatus Kuenenia stuttgartensis. Taxonomy (GTDB): domain Bacteria; phylum Planctomycetota; class Phycisphaerae; order Phycisphaerales; family SM1A02; genus QWPT01. Next base: position 59,470 of record CAMDMA010000006.1, read on the forward strand.
ATCGTGTCAAGCGCGAAGACCGTCGGCTTCCAAGTGCCGCTCGTCGTGCGATTGGAGGGCACCAATGTCGCCGCGGCGCGGAAGATTCTCGCAGATGCGCAGGCGGAGATTCCCGCGATGCAGGCCGCGACGGATCTCACCGACGCAGCGAGTCGCATCGTCGCGGCAGTAAAGAAGGCCGGCTGACCCCGCCGCGATGCCTGAACGATCACTCGTCCTCTTCGACATCGACGGCACGCTTCTCCGCTCGGAGGGCGCAGGTATCGCTGCGATGCTGTCGGCGTTTCGACAGATTCACGGGGACCTCGGCTTCTCCTTCGATGGCCTTGAAATCGCAGGAGCGCTTGATGGCTTACTCTTTGCGAAGCTTATGTCACGCCACGGACTCCCCGCGCACGCCGAGGCGGAGGAACATTTTCGGAATACCTACCGAGCGGAACTTGATCGCACGATGACCGCGGAGCGCACGCGGCGCATGCCAGGTGCCGCGGAGCTCGCACATTCGCTCTCTGCGCGCGGAACCGCAGTCGGACTCCTCACGGGAAACTACGAGGTGACCGCGCACATCAAGATTCGAGTTGCTGGATTTGACGAACGCATCTTTCCCTTTGGCGCATTCGGCTCGGATGGGCCTTCGCGGAGGCACCTTACGCCGGTCGCGATGAACCGCGCGACTGCCCATCATGGCCGCAGCTTCGATCCGTCAAAAGTCACGATCATTGGTGACACCCCGCTCGACATTGACTGTGCGAAAGCCCATGGCTGCCGAGCGATCGGCGTTGCAACCGGTCCGTTCACTGTCGAACAATTGCGCGATTCAGGCGCGGATCTCGCGGTTTCAACGCTCGCGGAAACGGACATGCTTGAGCGTTGGATTCTTAGCGACAGCTCGTGCGCACAACAGTGAACGAACGAAATCCTGCGGCTCCCCTGCATGCCCTCTGAGAATTCGCCACAATAAGCGGGCATGAGTTCTCTCTCCGCATTCTGCAGCGACTTCTACGTGAACCAGAAACTCGGGCTCAAACTCGATCTTCCGGAGCGACGGGAGACGGTGCTTGATCTCTTTGACCGCGTACGACGCGCGTTTCCGCGGCTCTCAAACTTTCAGCGCTACGAAGGCGAAGTTGCGCTTGAGTCGGACAGTGCCGAGCGGGAGTGGCAGTGGGTTGCGCTGCGGCAGACATCCATTCGATCAGGTCACGTGAATCCCCCCACGCTCGCCGACGCGTACAACTTTCATCAATCACTCCTTGAGGTGGCGCCCTACTTTCTTTCGATCTCGCCCCTTGACATCGATATGCTCGAAGTGGTCTTCGGCTTTGATTTCGATACGGAGCATGACCGCGATGGGGTTGTGTTCGATGCACTCCTCGCACAGACTCCTTTCGCGCAACTCGTCGATCTGGAGTTTGATCGTGTGATCGACGCGCAGCCTTCTTTGAGTTTGACCCTTGGCGATCAACGCAACCTGCAAGCATCGTTCGAGGTTCGGACCAAGCCGCGCATCCTTGTTGCGGGTGAGCGTGGCGGCGACCCTATTTCTGTGTTTCTCACGGTCCGAAAGTTCGGACCGCTGGCTTCGCTCGATGACCTCAAGACGGCTTTCGCTTCAATTGTCGGCCATGCGGAAATGCTTGCCGAACAGCGCGTCATTCCCCATCTCGTGATTCCTATCTATGAAGTGCTCCAAGCACGCGGCGCATAGATTCGCGCACCGAGTACACCCAACATGATTCATCCATCCCTTGTAATCGCGCTCGCCATTTTCGCGAAGCCGCCCGTCGTTCAACAGGAGGTAGGTCTTCCCGCAGCGACTACGCAGGAAACGAACACCGAACGCGCTCTCGCGGAAACGGTGCTTTCGAGTGACATCGCGCTCCTTCGCCGACTCGACACGCCGTGGACAGCAGTTCCTTCATTTGATCAAACGCCTGCGGGAGAAATCATCGCGGCAATCCGCAACGAAACCGGCGTGCGCATCGCGATCGATCAGCGAGCACTCGGAACGAGCGGCGGCTGGGAGTTGAAGCCGGTGACTTGCGAGCCCTCTACCCCGCGTGCCGCGCTTGACGCTGTGGTTCGTGAGCTCTCGTGGGAGGACGATGCATACCGCGTCGATGTTGCATCAGGAATCGTTGTCATCACCGATACCTCAGGCCAACGCACACTCCGAACGACCGCGCGATACACCCTCGACGACCTGCTCAATCGGATCTCGCCGCGCGATCGACGAGGAAATCCCGGAGACGATGACATTGCTGGCTTTACACTCGCGACCGCGAAACTACGCGATTTCATGCTGACGGTCGACAGCGAAAGTTGGGTTGAAAACGGCGGGGATCTCGCGAGCGTGGAGTTTCTCGACAATGTCGCAAGCGTGAAGGCGACGCCCGCACTTCACAGCGCGCTGCGAACGCTGTTCGATGAACTCGCCCGCGCGCTGCCAGCGCCCACGATGGAATGGACGTCGCGAATTGTGGAGTTTACTCCCGAAGCAAGCGATGCCGAAGTTGCAGCATCTCTTGCCGATGATGTGAGGCTACAAACACTCATCGATGTCGGGCAAGCGTCGATTCTCGCGGCGCCCAAGGTCCTCGCGTTGCGAACGGAGCCAGCTGAGATCACCATCGGGAACGAAAGCGAATCCTTCACCATCAAGATCGAGCCCGCGGTAAGCCCGGGTCAAGATATCTTTCTCGTACGCGCCACCTTTGCCCGCAAGAGACCGACTGGCGACACCGTCAGTTCGGTCGTCCTTCGCGCCGTGTCAGGCCTCCACGCGGCTTGCCTGATCGAAATTCCAGGTGAATCGCGCCCACGTCGGCTCTTGCTTGATGCGTTGGGGGTCTCCCACACAGCCTCGCAACTCCTCAGGAACACTGCACCGCGCCAAGCACCCGTCGAAGACCCGGCACCGAAGTGAGAACTCCATGAACGAGGGCGCGCGACGGGCTCGAAACCCCGTCGTGCCAAAGAAACGCGCCGCCTGAGTGGGCGGCGCGTTTGGAATTTCTATGATCGCGTTCCGGCAATCGTGGCGATTCGACACGACCTGCCCTAAATCAAGAAGCCTTCAATCAAGAAGCTTAAAATCAAGTCGTCTTAAAATCAAGTCGTCTTAAAATCAAGTCGTCTTAAAATCAAGGTGTTTGGCCACGCTCGCGAGATCCTTCGCCAGCTGCGGCGTGACCTGGATCGTGAAGCTCTGACCGGCTTCAACGCGCACGAGGCGCGTGCAGCGGGCGCGAACAAGCCATTCACGGCCTGCGCGGGCGCGCCACTGATTGAGCTTGGTCAGACGCTGCTTTTGGAGCTGCTTGAGGATGCGCTGGGCTCCGCGCTCGAGACGCATAAGGCGCTCGACGGTGCGGAAACCACCATCAGTCTGCGGGACAGACTTGATGGTGAAGGTAACGGTGCCGGTGTATGGAATCGTGCTCATTCGAGGCTCGCTTTGGAGAGTCGCGAAAGATACACGAAGTACCGCCGCTCAGCAACAACCTTCCTCAGAGGAACTTGGGCGTTTATCGGCCCACCCTCAACGCCGTCACGCGAGGCGATCTCGGTAGAGGAGATAGACCCCCTGCGTACCCTTGCGGCCAAATCCGGCAGCGATCAGCCGCTCGTAGCGGGCGAGGCAGAGGTCAACCAATGGCAGCTCGTGCCCGAGTTCTGCCGCCTCTTCCCGTGCAATCTGCAGGTCTTTGACCAAGTGTTCGACGATAAAGCCTGGCTCAAAGTCGCCATTCAAGACGCGCGGGGCAAGTACCGAGATCGACCATGACGCTGCCGCGCCGCCGCCAACCGACGCCAGCACCGCATGCGGATCAAGCCCAGCCTCCGTCGCGAAGTGCATCGCCTCGCACATTCCGAGCGTATTGGCCGCAACAAGCACCTGATTGACGATCTTCGTGCGTTGCCCAGCACCAGCCGCGCCTTGATGAACGATCGTTTTGCCAAGCAGATCAAAGAGCGGCCTCACTCGGGCAAACGCGTCCGCGTCGCCACCGACCATGATCGAAAGCGTTGCATTTCGAGCGCCGATATCGCCACCGGACACCGGCGCATCAAGGCTCTTCGCACCCCGCGCTTCTGCGGCATCGGCGATGCGACGGGCGGTGGATGGCCGGGAAGTTCCAAAGTCGATCAGTACCTGTCCCGCGCGCGCCGCGCCAAGCACGCCCGACGCGCCAAAATAGACTTCCTCGACTTCAGCGGGCATCGCGACGTTTGTACAAACAACATCCGAGGCCGCAGTCGCAGCGGCTGCGCTTGCCGCCCATGTTGCGCCGAGCGCGATGAGGGGTTCCGCCTTCGCTCGCGTACGGGTGTGAATGATCACGGGATGGCCCGCTCGAAGCAGATGTCCCGCCATAGACGCGCCCATGATGCCCGCACCGATCCATGCGACTCGGAGGGTGCGATCGGCTGTTTGCGGCGATGACTCGGTGACGTGCTCGGCCATGGAGAACTCCACTTGGCAAAAACAATGACGACGGAACCCATCTCGGCAGTGCATCCGCCGCGGGCCTCGCGGTATACCACGCTCACCCGCGGACCGCTCGCCGAGCAGCGATCCGCTGGAGGCAGTCACCGGAATCCACGCAGGAATGTTGGCGACCAACGCCCCGACAGACGCAAAGACTGAGATCATCAAACCATGGCAACCCCATCAAGAGATATCGCGGCAATCGAACGAGAAGTCGTAGAAAAGAGCCGACCCTTCCGACTTCTTCAGGACGAGATCCATCGCGTGATCGTCGGCCAAGAAGAACTTGTCCATGGACTTCTCCTTGGACTGCTCGCCAACGGCCACATCCTCATTGAGGGTGTCCCCGGGCTTGCAAAGACCACCGCAGTCGCCTGCCTCGCGAATGGACTGCAGACGCAGTTCCAGCGCGTGCAGTTCACGCCGGACCTCCTGCCTGCTGATCTTGTCGGCACGCTGGTCTACCGGCCGGGAAGCGGCGAATTCGTGGTAAAGAAAGGTCCAATCTTCACCAACATCGTGCTCGCCGACGAGATCAATCGCGCGCCAGCCAAGGTGCAATCAGCACTTCTCGAAGCGATGCAAGAGCGGCAGGTGACGATCGGAAGCGAAACCTATCCGCTGCCACAGCCCTTCCTCGTGCTTGCGACCCAGAATCCTGTCGAGCAGGAGGGCACCTATCCCCTGCCTGAGGCGCAGGTCGATCGCTTTATGCTCAAGTTACTTGTGCGCTATCCGACGATGCGTGAAGAACGCCAGATTCTCGATCGCATGTCGCGTGAGAGTACGCCGACAAAAATCACGCCCGTTATGAAGCCAGAAGATATCGCGGCCGCGCGTGCCGTTGTCGATGAGATCGCAATGGACGATCGACTCAAGGATTACATCGTCAACCTCGTCGTCGCATCGCGCGATCCGAAGTCGGCCAAGGTTCCGCTCGAGGGGCTTATCGCATTTGGAGCCTCGCCGCGCGCGACGCTCGCGCTCTCTCGCGCCGCACGCGCTCATGCGTTTCTTGATGGACGTGGTTACGTGGTGCCGCAAGATGTCAAGGATGTCGCACCGATGGTGCTCCGGCACCGCCTCGTTCCGAGCTTTGAAGCCGAGGCCGAAGAGAAGACCGGCGACGATCTGGTGAGGACGCTGCTCCAACACGTGCCCGTGCCGTAATCGAGCATTTCTCTCTTCGAAAACGCTCGATGCAACCTCGAAGTGCACTCGACAGCCCGTCCCCCGGAAAAGCAGCGCATGCTCTCGCCCGAGATTCGCAAGAAAATTCGATCGATTGAGATCCGTACGAGCCGCCTCGTCAGCGACGTGCTTGCGGGGCAGTATCGCTCTGCCTTCAAGGGGCGCGGCATGGAGTTTGAGGAAGTGCGACCTTATCTCATCGGCGATGACGTGCGCTCGATTGACTGGAATGTCAGCGCGCGTGTCGGTGAGCCGCATGTGAAGGTGTTCCGCGAGGAGCGCGAACTCACGGTCATCCTCGCGGTCGATTTGTCTGGCTCGCAGGCGTTTGGTACGCGCGCTACGCTCAAACGCGAACTCGTCGCCGAAGTTGCGGCGACGCTCGCGTTCTCCGCTATTCGCTCAAATGATCGCGTTGGAATGCTGCTGTTCACCGATCGCACCGAAGCATTCATCCCTCCACGCAAGGGCGCGCGACATGTCTTGCGTATTGTGCGCGACCTCCTTGCCTTTGAACCGGTGGGGCGACGCACGAATATTGCCCGCGCACTCGACGAAGTTTCGGCGAGTTTGTCGAAGCGCTCCGTCGTTTGTGTCATCAGCGATTTCCTTCCAACCTTGCATTCCGATTCCGTGTCCACTCCCTGGGACGGCGCGCTCGCTCGCCTGCGGCGGCGGCATGATGTCGTTCCGATCATCGTCAGCGACATCCGCGAGCGCGAACTTCCCGATGTCGGCATCATCGAGATGGAGGATCTTGAAACCGGCGCGCGTCGCTTGTTCGACACTTCCTCGCGTTGGGTCCGCGAAGGGTGGCAAGAAGTCGCGACCGAGCGTGCGGCCGCGCGCGATCGACTGTTTCGAAAGGCACGCGTCGAACCGCTCGTCTTGGAGACCGGTGCCGATTTCATCGCACCGCTGCGGGCACACTTCGCTCGCCGAGAAGCGCGGAGGTCTCGATGAACCCCGCTCGGCGCGCTGCGGCAGCTTCGATCGTGCTTTCGAGCGTGATCACCAGCAGAGACGCATTTGCCGCCAACATCCTCGCCGAAAAGCGCACCGAACTTGGCGGCGTGACCGCGATTGTGCGCGCCACCGAACTGCGCCCATTCGAAGTTGGTCAAGACATCAAGTTCACGATCGAACTTGAAGGCGCAGGTGCGACAACGCTCGTCATCGAGCGTGCGGAGACGCTCGGCGATTTCGATGTTGTGTCGATCGCTGCTCCACAGAAAGGTTCTGAAGGACGCGTCGAGATCGGGATGGTGCTAAACACTTTCGGCTCTGGCACACAAACTCCGGAAGCAGTCACAGCGCGCTGGAAAATTGACGGCACCGAACGCGAGGGGAAAATCGAGTTTCCCGAAGTCACCATTACAAGTCTCCTCGGCGAGGAGATCGATCCTGCGGCGTATCGCGATATTCGCGGAGTCATTGTCATTCCATCGCCGCTTGACTGGTGGCCGTGGGCCGCTGCGGCTGCCGGCCTTGGCATCCTTGGCCTCACCGCATGGATACTGCTCCGTCGTCGCGGAGGAGCCCCGATCGCGCCCGACGCTTGGGCACTCGGCGAACTCAATCGTCTCGACGCAGCTGGACTCCCCGCGAAGCGCGAATTCGCACGCTATTACGACGATCTCACCGCAATCGTCCGCCGATATGTCGCGCTGCGCTATGCAATCCCAGCCGACCGACAGACCTCGCGTGAGTTCATCGCGAGTGCGCAGGCCCATGCAGGATTCCCCGAAGTTGAAGCGGCAAATCTCCGCGAACTTCTTCGACTTGCCGACCTCGTCAAGTTTGCCGAGGCAACGCCAGACGCAACCGAGTGCGATGCCCATCTTGCAGCAGCCCGATCATTCGTCGCGCGCACGCGGCAGACGGATATCGCGGAGCCGGCATCCACAGCCGAAGCAAATGCTGCCGAGATTCGCGAGGAAACGCGATGATGTTTCATCCCGGTTCGGTGTGGTTTTTGCTACTGCTGCCCTTCGCAGCACTCGCGTTGACTCGAAGCCTGCGTCGGCGATCTCGTCCAGTCGTCGCGTTCAGTTCACTTGATGCCGTTGAGCATGCGCCCGGTGGCCGAATGGCGCGGATGCTGCGCGTGCTTCCAGCTCTGCGCGTGACGGCTCTCGTTGTGCTTGTCCTCGCTATTGCGCGGCCGGTGATTCCATCGGAGTCGTCGCGGACACTGGTCGAAGGCGTCGCGATCGAACTTATCGTCGACCGATCAGATTCCATGCGCGCACTCGATTTCACCATCGATGAAAAACGGGCGAATCGCCTCGATGCGCTCAAAGATGTCGCCGGAAAGTTCATCAAAGGCGGCGACGGCTTTGCTGGTCGCCCAAATGATCTCGTCGGAGTGATCGCGTTTGCGCGAAATGCCGACAGTGTTGTTCCGCTGACTCTCGACCACGGCGTCGTGCTTGAAGCGCTCGATCAGATCAATTTTCCCGAAGATGGCAGTGAGATGGGTACGGCCATTGGCGATGCGGTCGCACTCGGTGTTGAGAAACTGAAGGATGCTGCCGAGCGCGCGAATCGAGACGGGCGCACACGCATCAAGTCTCGCGTGCTTGTGCTCCTGACCGATGGCGAATCAAACGCTGGCGAGCTCACCCCTCAAGAGGCCGTCGTCCTCGCGAAATCCACCGACGTCAAGATTTATGCCATTGGCCTCGGTACAAAAGGCGTTGCGCAAGTTCCTATCCGCACGCCTTTCGGCACGCAACTCCAGAATGTGCCAGTTTCGATTGATGAAAAGACGCTCACCGAAATCTCGACCGCGACTGGAGGTCGGTATTTCCGTGCCACTGATAGTCAGAGCCTCCGCGGGATCTACGAAACGATCGACGCCCTTGAGAAGAGCAGCATTGAGGAATCGAAACTCGTGCGCTATCGCGACCTGGCCGTCGAAACTTTCACCATCGATGTTCCTCTGCTGGGCGCGACGCAGTTCCCCCCCGTGCTCGCCATCACAGTGCTGCTGCTCGCGCTTGAGTGCCTGCTTGCCGCCACCAAACTGAGGACGCTCGCATGATGATTGCCCTCGCGGATGGCCTCGAACTCTCAAACACCAATGGGCTGTGGTGGTTGGTGGCCGTCATTCCCGCCATTGCGCTGCTCGTTTGGCTGACCGCATGGCGCCGGCGCGCCCGCCGCGCGCTCGCGGACGCTGGTTTACTCGAGCAGATCGCACCCCGCGTCCTTGGCGCACGAAACGGCCTCCGTGCCGGGCTACTCTCTGTTGCACTCGGACTCCTCGCCGTCGCGCTCCTCGATCCGCGAGCGGGTGGCGGGACCGAGAAAGTCGAACAGAGCGGGATCGACGTCATGGTGGTGATCGACGTCTCCCGAAGCATGCTCGCAGAGGACGCGCAGCCCGATCGACTCACGCATGCCAAACAGTTCGCAGCAGATATCGTCGACGCGCTCGGAAGTGACCGTGTAGGGCTTGTCGAGTTTGCCGGCGTTCCAGCATTGCGCTCACCGCTTACCTTTAACCACCGAACGTTCCTGTCCCAACTTGAAACGCTCTCACCACAAGCGACTATCCGCGGTGGATCCATGCTCGGTGACGCCATCCGACTCGCAGCGTCAAGCCTTACGGCTGCCGATGTCGGCAAAGTGATCGTGATCCTGACCGATGGCGAAGACATGGCGAGCGAACCTGTCGAAGCCGCCGCTACCGTCGCGAAGGAACGGAATATTCGAATCGTCACCATCGGTATCGGCGACAAAAACGAAGGCGCGCGGATTCCGATCGATGCCCGCGACGGGAAGCGGTATCTCATGCATGAAGGCCAAGAAGTTTGGACCAAGATGGATCCGACGCTTCTCAAACAGATTGCCCAGTCAGGCGACGGCTTCTTCGTCGATGCCGGAGTCGGCCAAGCCGATATGGCGCAAGTGGCAGCACTGTTACGTACTGGTCTGGCGACCAAGGCGCGTGAGAAGGCTGACGTCACAACAAAAGATCCGCAGTTCCAATGGCTCGCCCTGCTCGCGCTCGCAGCACTTTTGCTTGAATGCACACTTGCACCGCGGAACACGTCTGTCTCACCATCCCCACGCCGGGAAAATGCGTAGCCATGATCGCCACTCCATTCATCCTCGCGAGCGTGCTCGCCCAATCTGCTCCTGCGCTTGCGCCTGCCGAAGTACCGCAGAACTTCGCCACTTCGACGCCAGAAATGATTTACAACGAAGGAGTCGCTCAATTTCGCGCAGGTGAACTTGAGCGCGCGCGCGAACTCTTTGCGTTTGCCGCCGCACGAGGCAACGCTGCCACAGCCGCGCGATCCATGTACAACCGTGGAACGACGCGGTACGCAGAGGCATTCAAGACAATGCAAGGCGGCGAAACAGCGCCGGCCACGCCGCAATCGGACACCCAGCAGCAAACTATGGCCGCGCTCGAAGAAGCCCTCCGCGAGCTCAAAGATGCCGCGCGCGCTGACCCAACGAATACTGACGCCCGCGCCAATGCCGAACTCACCCACCGAGTACTAAAGGATCTGAAGCAGAAGCAAGATCAACAGAAACAAGATCAGCAGAAACAAGATCAGCAGAAGCAAGATCAACAGAAACAAGATCAACAGAAACAAGATCAACAGAAGCAAGATCAACAGAAACAAGATCAGCAGAAGCAAGATCAGCAGAAACAAGATCAGCAGAAGCAAGATCAGCAGCAGCAAGATCAGCAACAGGATCAACCGCAGCAACAATCGCAGCAACAATCGCAGCAACAATCGCGAGCGGCGAAAGAACAGAAGCCGATGTCAAAGCAAGAGGTTGAGCGACTGCTTCAAAAGATCCGTGACCGTGAACGACAGCGGATGCTTGAGAAGGTCGCACGCGAACGAGCGCGAACGCAGCCCGCACCGAAGGATTGGTAATGCATAGTGTGTGGAACAAATTTTTTTGTATGACGATCCTCGCGCTCTGCGTTGGTCGATGGCTGCACGCTCAAACCGTGAGTGTGCAGGTTGCCTCGCAGGAGGCTTTCGTTGACGAACCCGTCCGCGTCGTCGTCAACGTTGAGAACGCGATCGGCTTTGATGGCCCATTCGTCGCGGAAGTGGACGGCGTCGAGTTCCGACGGCTTCCTGGAGAACAATCATTCACGCAGCGGCAGAACATCAACGGCCGCGTCACCGAAAAGACCACCGTCGGTATTGCGTACGAAGTAACTCCTCGGCGAGCGGGCTCATTCACCATCCCCGCGTTCACTATCAATTTCAACGGAAAAACGCTTTCAACAAAGCCATTTCGTCTCACTGCGGTGGTGTCAGAGACGGGCGACCTTATGACCGCAACCGTCACGTGTGATCCGCCCACGATGTATGTCGGTCAGACCGGTACGCTCAACCTCGAACTCGCCGTGAAGCGGTTCCGCGATGAGCAACTCGCCATCACTCTCGATGAGGGTTCACTTTGGTCGCTGGTGAGTCGCGACGCCTCATCTTGGGGCGTCTTCGGGCCCGCACTCGATAAGCTGCGTTCCGAAAACCGCCGTCCGCGCGGCGAACCGCGCATGATTGGCGATGCCGAGTACATCGTCTTCACCATCGCAAAACCGTTCGACCCGATCGCCGCAGGTGCTCCTGCGATCGGGGATGTCCGGGTTCGCATGGACTACCCAACACGGCTCACCCGAGGCAATGATGGTTTCTTTGAAAATCGGCTCTCGCTTGCAGGCTCGCGACCGATCAGCATTGTGCCGACGATCACCGCAATAGATGTTCAATCACCACCCGAAGGCGGACGGCCAGCAAGTTGGAACGGCGCGGTTGGACGATTCACGATCGATGTTGCGGCGAAGCCTGTGGACGTGACGGTTGGTGATCCGATCACACTCACGCTCCGACTCACTGACCTGTCTGGGACCGCTGGACTTGAGGGGCTTCAGTCTCCTGCGCTCTTCGATCAGCCTTCACTTTCGCGAAGCTTTCGCGTTCCCCGTGAGTCGGCTGCAGGCGTCGTGGAAGGCCGCGCAAAGATTTTTACCCAATCAGTCCGTGCACTCAATGACGCCGTGAACGCTATCCCGGCAATCGAATTTTCCTTTTTCGATCCAGAGACGGGATCGTACGAGTTGATTCAGAGCGAGGCTCTTCCTTTGCGCGTCACGCCGAGCGCCGTCGCGCGCATTGGGCCAGAAGCTGGCGTGGAAGCGCCGGTCGAAGTGGCGAGCACCTTGACGAAGATCGAGGGTGGTTTGCTTGCCAATGCTTCCATCGACGATCTGATCGGAATCCCCGCAAATCCCGCAGATATCGTGGTTTCCGCGTTGATCGGGCCAAGCTGCCTCGCTCTCGCGTGTGGAATTCGCCTTTGGCAAAACGCGACATCAAACCATCCGCTTGCTCGACGACGGCGCGGCGCCCGCGGCGCATGCGAGCGGCGATTGGCGACGACACCGACGCCGGATGGCGTGAGCACCGCCCTTCTCGGTTACATCGCAGATCGCGTCGGTGCGCCGGAAGGCTCACTCACTCGACGGGAGGCGATCGATGTACTGGCGATGGCTGGAGTCGAGCCCGAGGCGCGCGAGGAGGTCGACTTGCTCCTTCGGCGGTGCGAACGCGGACGCTACGCCGGAGAATCAATCGACACGCGCGAAGTGACTGCGATACTCGCGCGACTCGATGCCATGGATTGGAAAGACCGAGGGGGCCAATGATGCGCGCCACACGACTCGCGCTCCTCGTCTTGATCGCGCTCTGCCTCGGAGGTACGGGGTTTGCGATTGTTGCGGCAAGCCTCGTCGATCGTGGGCCGCTTCGGGAGCAAGTACGCGATGCAGAGGCCGCATACGACCGCGGTGTCGCGCTGATGGCAAGCGATCCAGAGGCTGCGCGTGCGTCGCTTCAGGACTCTGCGCGCCAATACGAATCACTTTGGCGCAACGGCCTCCACACGCCCGGCCTCGCCTACAACCTTGGCAACGCTCGGCTTCGTGCGCGCGACATTCCCGGTGCCATTTCTGCGTACCACGCTGCGCTTGCGCTTGACCCAAGCGACTCCCGCGCAGCACACAACCTCGCCGAAGCCCGGCGCCAAGTCGGTCAGCGCGTTGCTCCCCCGAAAGCCACGCTCGGTGCCCGCGTGCGCGACGCCTGGTGGTTGCTCAGCGGCATCGAACGACTCTTTCTTGCGGCTGCGGCGTGGAATCTTGGCTGCGCGGCCCTGGTGTGGGTGGTACTGCGTCGGCGGGTAGCCGAGGAAATCGCCGCCACTTCGGGTGCAGAATGGCAGCGCGCGACCGGAGTTGTGCTCCTCATCGTCGGGGCCCTGCTTGGCGGGACCATTCTTGGCGATGCTGTCGCCACCGCTCAATCGAACCTTGCGGTCACCGGCAGCCAGACGGTTCTTCGAAAGGGAAACGGCGAGGGGTTTGATCCCGTGCTCACAGAACCGCTTCCAGCGGGAACGGAGTTTCACACACACGAGATGCGCCCCGGCTGGGTGGAAATTGAACTTGGCGACGGTACACGCGGCTGGATCAGCGCGGCAAATCTGGTCCAGTTCAAACCATACGAGTGATTTTTCCGTGCTCAGTCGGGTTGTTGATGCCGCTCTTCTCCGTGCGCCAACTGGACCAAACTCGACTGGATCAGATTGGACTGGATCAAATGAAACATCAAAAACATGGTGACCCAAAAGCGAAATCCCGCGGTCGTCACTTGGACGACCGCGGGATTTGAAGCGGAGAGGGTGAGATTCGAACTCACGAGTAGGCGAACCCACTACTAGTTTTCGAGACTAGCTCCTTCAACCGCTCGGACACCTCTCCGGGGTGATCGGCCCTTTCAGGCCTCGCGGCGGAAAGAGTATCGTCCAAATCGGTGCGCTTGTCTAGTGAATTTCTCCCTTCGAGCCCGCCGCATTGGTATCCCCCTTGAGGGTCGGGGCGGCAGCCCGCCCGCCGGTCGTGAGGAGCACCACCCCCGCGAGAATCAGCGCCACCGCTGCTGCCTTGCGGAGATCCATCGACTCACCGAGCACGAGCCAACCAAGGGCGACTCCGACCGCTGGCGCGATTGAAAACGCGATCGGCTTGACCACCGATACTTCCCCAATCGACAGAGCCATATAGAAAAGAACCATCGCAAGCGCGCCTGCAACAACACCGGAACCGAGCACGACTTTCGTCAAGGTTGAATTGTCGAGTTCTCCGACGCTTGGCTCTACGCGCAGCCCCATGAGCCCGCGCGTCATGATCCAGTATGCAAAAAGAATCATCGGGATCGCCACCAACGAACGCACGGCGAGCGCGCTGATCGGCCCGATGCGACCCGTATGGAGAGCGCTGCGGGTGCAAACTTCGCCAACACCCCAACACAACCCTGCCGCCACTGCGAGAAGAATGGGTTTCATCTCCGCATTGTGCCAAGGAGTGTGCGCGAGAGCAGACTTAGCGGCAGATTCCCCACGCTTCAAGCACAAGTGACAGATCTGGCGCCGACGTGGTTCCGTCTCCATTGATGTCACCGCCGGTACCACCCCAATTCAAGAGGATGAGCGACAGGTCGGGAGCGCTTACCACGCCGTCGCCATCGCGATCTGCCGGACACGGCGCGACAGCCTCGTATGAGGTCGTGAGGGTTCCAACGCTGCGCGACTCACTCGCCACGCGCACCAACGCAGACGCACCTGCAGTCATCTCAAGCACCAAGTCCGTCGGAGTCGCGCAGTTGGTAATGGGGCCGCAGAGTCTCTCGAGCTCGCACGCGCCAGTTGCGGCAGCAATGCTCGCGACCTCAAGGCGCGTTGGAGCATCCGAGCCGCATGCTTGGAGCGTGAGCTTGCCAGACGCCTTCGCGGGTCCCACCGTAAACCACACATCGTCAAGCGTATCGGTGCAGGTTGCGTCGCCGCGCGTCGCGCCAAGCAGGTCAAACGAGACGGTTGTTCCAATCGCCACCGCGAGTGCGCTTGCGCACGCATCGTTTGAAGGTGCGGGGGCGGGAGTACCGACCTCCGCAAGAAGCAACACGCCTGAACCAATCTCCATGTCATGTCCACCAACTTGAATGAGGTATCGAGTTCCTGCGGTGACTGCGAAATTGAGAATCACGTAACCGCCGCAACCCAGTCCCTCATCATTGCACGCGAGCACCGTCAAGGATGATGGTTCGCGAGCCAACACGATGAGGTCGATCTCAGAACCGACTCCCGGCTGTGTTGTTGGGCAACTTGAAATGGTCGCGATTCCGTTCACCGCTGCGCGGTATTCAAACCACACGTCGCGTCGGATCTCGTCGCCAAACAGCCCACCACAATCGGCGGGAATAGCCAACTCCGATGAGTCGGTCGCGCCAATCGTCGTGAAGGGCACGAGGCCCGGCTCGATGAACATCGGACTGGAAGCAAGATCATTGGCCGGAGCAACAACGCCGCAACCGGGCTCGTCGTTGGCTGTCTGTCGACAGACGAAGTCCCACTCGGTGGTACAGCAGAATGGATCGACCACGCACACCAGTGAGCAGCAAGCAGCATCGCTGCAACCCGGGACTTGGTGCGGGACAAAGCAACTGCCAATCGTTTGATCGCCGCAAACAGGTTCGTCACCCGCCAAAGAAATCGACGACGCTCCTGCGACAGCGAAGCCACACGTAACGACGATAGCGACACGACGACCACAACCTAAGTTCCCAATTTGACTCGACATAAAACCCTCCGGCATTGCGGCCATCGGTCAACATACGTCACGAGAACATTTCATCAACCGTGAACGATGCGAAAAATGTCTTCTCTAGCGGAATAAGTCCGAGATCTCCCGGGGCTAGAAACTCTCGGACGGTCGCGATCACAGCAGTCGTCAAACTTCCGCACGGGAGCAACGTCGGTTAACCCCACCCATCGAGCACCGCAGCAAGGTCGGCAGCGTTCACGATTCCGTCGGAATTGATGTCCGCAGCACCACTTGTCGCGCCCCACGCGCCGAGGACGAGGGAGAGATCCGCCGCATTCACGACGCCATCACCGTTGACATCGGCAGGATCCGCGACTTCGCAGATATCAGCGATGCTGTTGCCGTTCGCGTCGACACACGTCGTTCCCGCCCCTTGCCAAGAAGCCCCTGCTGCCGCGGCCTGCGCTTGCGTCAACTGAAGGCAGAATCCATTTGGGAAACAGCCCGCTCCAACGGGAACGGGGCACAGCCCAGCAGTACACGACGTCCCATTTCCTTTGAACACACCGCTCTGCGCGGCGCAGGCCTCCGGACTCACCGGACCCACGCAAGTCCCGTCCGGCAGACAGCACGCGCCCTGAGGGAAGCAGACATAACCGGTGCAAGTTTGGCCGGTCGGCCCTGCAATGCCTCCAGCGGCAACGCAAGAGCTCGGAGGGAGTGTGACGCAGCCGCCCGTCGCGACAAAGCAGCATGGACAGAGGTCTGCAACGCACGTTTGCGAGGTGCATGTGGTGCCCTCGCCCCCAAAACTTCCGCTTTGGGTCGCGCACGCATCCGCGCTGAGCACCTGACATGTCCCGTTCGGGAGACAGCATGTCCCGGGCAGCGTGCAATTGACCGGCGTCCAAGTTGTGCGCATCACCCAATCTCCGGATGGCCGACAGCCCACCGGAAGTTGTGCAAACGTCTTCCAACCCGGGGGACATCCAAATGACCCACAGTTCAACAGATAGAGCCAGTTGGTACTCGGCGCAGCGAGACCACCCACATCCGTGGTCGGAAACGCATTCGATCCTGAAGGAGGTGCGATCGCGCAGGGATTCTGCGTTTGGTTGTTGTGCTCATCGATGCGAAAGCCAACACTGAAGGTGTGCGAACCATCGTCTTGCACGATGATTTGCTCAGGGTCGCCTGGGTCGATCATAAACTGCACATTGGTGCCGTTTGTTCCCGGCTGCATGACGAGATGCGGCAGGTCGATGTCGTTTGAGGATGTCGCGAAAATGATCGATCCCGACGCAGGCGTTCCTTCCCACACGATGACCGACCACTTTGTTGTGGTGGTGACTGTGGTCGCGCTGGTTGCAAAGATCATCTCGCAGAGATCGATACGAAGTGGAAAGTCTGCAGGCGAAACGGTGTAGGAGGAGGCTGCGATCTCACCCTGCGCGAACCCAGCCTGCACGACGTACTGACCACCCTCAAAGCTTGCATTGGTATAGGTTGAAATTACCGGCGGACAAGCGCCTGCGACTCCGCCTTCCGGCCCAGCGTGCGCATCACCCTTCTTGTCCTGCCGCTGATCAACGCTTGGAACTGCGAGGAGCCAAGGAACGCTCTTCGTTCCGATGGGTTCCTCCACGTTTCGGCCGACCAAGTTTGCCGTGCCTCCGGCACTTGCGACGGTCGCGGTGGAAACTGCGAATAGAAGAAAGGAGGCTTTGAGAGCCCGGCGAACGAAAGAGCGGTCAGGCTTCGGCATCGGCGTCTCCAGAATGAGCGGTACTGGCATCGGAGGTCAGATGACCGCACCGGCGTACGCCGTGCGGTCCCCGTCCCAACGAAAGGTAACACCGGGCCCGCGGGCGCAAAGAATAACCGCCCACTTTGTACGGTTTCGACAGACGGATTTGTGGGTCGGCCTTCGACTGGTCAGGTGGCCAATGCCGCAAGCAGTGCGTCGACGAGGACGTCGGGCTCGGGAAGTCTCCCCGGACCGACCGTGCGACACGCTTGCCAGCCCGACGCGGGATCAAGCAATTCAAAGCCATCCGCGCGCAACGAAGCGACATTGCGAACTGTGACTGGTTGGCGCCACATCACTTCATTCATGCTCGGAGACAGCAGCACTTTCGTCCGGCTTCTGTCGATTGAGGCTGCAAGGAGTGACACCATGCAATCAGCACGACCTGTGGCGATCTTGGCCAGCATGTCCATGGTGCACGGCGCAATGAGAAACGCGTCGAGCGCAGACGCGGCGCGAATGTGCTGTGGGTCGCTTGGCTGCGCCGACTCCCATGGACTTGCAAGAACCGGTCGACCCGAGAGCGATTGAAACACGAGTGGCGTCACGAATCTCGCAGCGTCAGGAGTCATCGCAACTGTGACTTCAGCGCCTGCTTGGGCGAGCGTGCTCACAACCGTACAGATTTTGTACGAGGCGATTCCTGCACAGACACCAACAGCAATTCTGCGTCCCTTGAGCGGGAGGAGATTGTCAGGGTGACCGTAGTACATGCTTTCGCGTGGTTCCCGATGGCTCCGCGTGAACCCGCATGCTCACGCGTGTACATCACGCGGCGCATTGCTTTCAAGCATCAAGTTCAACAGTGTTCCACTGCCGATGCTCAACGAGATTCGGAACCAAAACGATCGACGAAATTCAGCGCTTCTTCGACGGAGTTCCGCGCATCTTCTCGATGTGCTCCGGATCGATTTCAAGCGTGATCTTGTCTTGCATGATCTCGTCGATCACGACCTCGAGGTCCGAACGGCCATTGCGATCAACGAGGGGACGAGCGCCCTCGATGATTTCGCCAAGGCGCCGCTGGATAAGCGCGGTCAGTTTAAATCGTCCGCCAAGCTTTTCGACAATGTGATCGCTCTTCAGTGCTTCAATCATGGTTGGTCTCGACCCAAGCGGGGCTGTCCCTTGGGCGAAGGGGTTACTATAGCAACTCCCCGGGCGGGGGTCGTTGGCTTTCTCCCCTACCAAACCCGTGACCAAGCGCCGCTCCAAAGTTGATTCTCGTGCCGAATCCTCGGCCACGCCCACTCCAAAGGAGGGAGCGGTGCCGGCGCGACCACGTGCCGCGCGCATCATCGTCCGGCTCATGGCGCGGGTCGGTTTGCAGCGAGAACGGCGACTGCTTGTCTTTGCCGCCCTCACAGGCGTTTTGCTCGCCGTCATAGCCCTCGCATTTATCCGGCCCATCCACTGGCTCGAGCACGCTGCGGTGGGTTGGGTTGAGAACCATCCGACCCGCGCCGCGTTGGCAGTTGCGATTGTGCCCGTCTTTGGCGCGATTCTCTGCGGCGTGGTCAAGTCGGTCTTTCGAGTTCGGCTGCAGGGCCACGGGGTATCGAGCGTGCTCTATGCGATCCACCGTCGCCGCGCCCAGCTTCCTGCGGTCCTTGCCGCTAGGACTTGGCTCGGCTCAACCTGCACCATCGCTTCTGGCGGCTCCGCGGGTCCTGAAGGACCCATCGTCACCATCGGCGCGACCCTCGGCTCGGTGATCGCGCGCTTCCTCCGCGCGGATCCGCAATCAGCAACGACGCTCGTGGGGTGTGGCGCTGCAGCTGGTCTCGCTGCGGTATTCAACGCGCCGCTCACCGGTATCTTCTTTGTGCTTGAAGTGCTCCTGCGCGACTTCTCGCTGCGAACCTTCACCCCGATTGTGATCGCCTCGGTCTTTGCCGCGGCCACCGTGCAAACGCTCCTTGGAACGCAGGCGCCCCTCTTCGGCATTGGCGCGGAAGTCTTCAAGGGTTCGGGCGACGGCCTCTCAATCGCCATGACGCCCGCGTTTGCGATGCTTGGCGTCGTCTGTGGTATCGCGAGCGTCTTTTTCATTCGCACGTTGCAGGCATCGGAGATCGCCTTTGCACGACTCCCAATTCCAGCGTGGCTCACACCAGCGTGTGGTGCTGCGATCCTCGCGGTCCTTGGAATTCTGCACGTCGCATTCGGCGCAAGTTGGCTTGACTTCGGACAAGGACCGATTCCGCCCTTCTACGGGAACGGATATCCACTCGCGCAAGCAGTGTTAAAGCCAAGTTTTTACGCACGAGAAACCGCAGTTGTGGTTGCAGCGCTCCTCATCGGACTCGCAGTTGTGAAATGCGTCGCCACAAGTCTCACCCTTGGTTCAGGCGGGATCGGCGGAATGTTCGCGCCGTCGCTCCTTGTCGGCGCACTCGTCGGCGGCGCATTTGGAAGCCTTGGAGAGTTCATTCCGTTTGTGCGCGATGTTGGTCCCGCACCACTCGCACTTGCGGGGATGGCCGGGGTCGTTGCAGGAAGCACGCATGCGCCACTCGCTGGCGCGATGCTCGTCTACGAACTTTCACGCGAACCTTCGGTGCTCCTACCGGTGATCCTCGTTGCCAGCATCTCGACGATCGTCGCCCGACTCTTCGAGCGCCACAGCCTGTACACCGCTGAACTCGCAGCGCTCGGAGTGCGGCTCGGGTCTGCGAGCGATATGTCTGCGCTTCGCCGACTCCGCGTCGGGGATGTCACACTCAAGCCACTCGTCACCGTCCGCGGTTCAGCTTGGGCGACCTCACTCGTCGAGCTCGCGTCAGGCGGCGAGGATTTCGTGGTGCTCGACGATGACGGGCGCCTTGAAGGCATTGTCGGTGCGCGCGACCTCCGGCTTGCTCTTGTGCATCGCGAGGCACTTCCCTTACTTCAAGTGCGCGACATCGCGCGCACTGGGATTCGTCCGATCGACCGCGACATGCCGCTCGATCATGCACTCGACCTCCTTGAGCGCGGGCCACTTCCCGTTCGCGCCCCAGGAGGCGAATTGGTGGGTGTACTCACTCGTTCACGCATCATGCGTACGTGGCGTCGACGCATGGAGCAAGAAAGGTGAGTGTCGGTCGCTTCACCTTTCGACGATCGCAACGACTCTCTGGAAACGGTGCGTTTAAGTCTGTGATCGACGCTCGAGCGCGCGTCGATCTTGGCGCGATCGCAGTCCACGCGATGCCCGGCGTTGGCCCGCGCACGCGCATCGGAATCTCCATCGGCCGCCGTGTCGGTAGCGCAGCTACGCGCAATCGCATCAAGCGTCTGCTACGCGAAGCATTTCGACTCTCGCAACACAAACTCCCCGCTGAATCTCCAGCGCCGTACGACGTCGTCATCGTCGTCCGACCGCATGCGCCGCTTGCGCTTGAGACGTACAGCCGCCAGCTCAACGAGGCCTTCGCTACGCTGCACGCCCTATGGACGAAGCGAAATCTCCGCAAGATTCATGCGGATGCGACGAAGCAAACCGAGCACCGACCCGACGTGGTTCCGTCAGACGCATCGGATTCACCGCGCGGATCATGATTCTTCTCGTCCGCGGATATCAGAAGGTGCTCGGACCAGTCCTCGGTGGCTACTGTCGATTTTCACCAAGCTGCTCGTTCTACTCTATCGAAGCGTTCGAGCTTCACGGTGCGCGTCGCGGTACAGCACTCACGCTGCGACGGCTTCTACGCTGTCATCCGTGGGGGCCCAGCGGACACGATCCAGTTCCATCAAAAAGTACTGGCAAGAAGTGAATTCAAATAGTTGCATCAAAGCATGCTGCTCTGAAGCAGCGTCGCCCCACATCACCACGACTCACTCTTCGCGCACTCGATTGACAAGGTGCCCAACGCCCGCGATACGCACTTCGATCGTGTCGCCGTCCTTCAGGTAGAGCGGCGGCGTCCGACCCGCGCCCACACCTGCGGGTGTTCCTGTGAGTACGACCGTGCCGGCGAGGAGCGTCATGCCGCGCGAGAGTTCGGCCACAAGGAAACGCACCGGAAACACCATGAGATTCGTACTCGCATATTGCACGCGCGCACCATTCAGGATGGTTTCGATTTCGAGATCCTGCGGATCCGCGATCGCTCCAGCTGGAACGAGTTCGGTCATAGGACAAAACGTATCGAAACTCTTCCCTCGGCAAAACTGGCCCCCGCTGCCGGATTTCTGCCACCATCGCGCGCTGACATCGTTCGCGACGCGGTAACCCGCGATGACGGACATTGCTTCACTCGCTGGCACATCGCGACAATCGCGCGCGATTTCGAAGGCGAGCTCACCTTCATAATCGACTTGCGGGCCGCCCTCGCGACAGATCGGCGGGATGACAATGGCGTCACCGTTCCGACAGACCGACGCAGGATTTTTCATAAACACCATCGGCCGCTCGTCGGTCTTGGTGCCCATCTCGGCAGCGTGGTCGGCGTAGTTTCGTCCAATGGCGATGACAGCGGGAGGAATGCGCATCAGCACACTCTACCCGCCGCCGCGCTACTTGCGTTCCGCCTCAGATCGGTCGCCCGTTCCACCCTGCGTTTCGCGTGCTTTCGCTGCCTCGGTCTGCATCCGACGGACATCCTCGATCCCCGGTGGCTCTGGGAACGCCTCCGCGAAAGGCATCCCTGTTTTGGAGAGACGACCCATCGCGTACTCTTGTTCGAGCGCAGGTTTCACCGCGTCATAAATGAGCGCGCGAAGATCTTCGGGGGCCTTGCGATAAATCACCAGCCGGTCGAGGAGCGGTTGGGAGTTGTCGAGCATGATCTTGGCAAACACCGCGGGGATCGACTGTTCAAGCTCACCAAGAAGATCCTTCATACGCGCCTCGCCGAACTTATTCACAAAGTCGTTGTAGCGATTCTCCCGGAAAAACTTGGTGAGATCTCGGGCGTACTTCAAGTTGTCGTCGAGCACCTTCTCATTGTCGAGTAGCAAGCCTTCGCGGAATCCACGCTCAATTGCCGAGTAGACGTCACTGCGAACAACCTCCGGCTGCATTTCAAACTCACCGTAGAGTTGCTCACGTACGAAGTCCTCAAGCGGCTTCTGGTAAGCAAGGTTCTCGTTGAACGAGCCAGAGCCGTAAAGTTTGTCAAGCTTGTCGAGAATGCGCTGCGCACCAGCTGCGTCGCCGAGTCGATAGAGCTCGCGCACCGCCTGCTTCATGAAGTTCTCATGGAGATTGGTGAACGTATCAGCACCTGCGCCACGAACCTCGTAGTGCTTGTCGTAAAGCTTTTCAAAGTAGCGGTCGAGCACAAGAATCCAGCGAGGATCATTGAGGCGTGTGACATTGTCGCCGCTAAATGGGTCGTAGCTCACCAAACCCGATCGCGAAAGTGCCTGCATCGCCTGAATCTCAAGGCGATCGTTGTTGATCGACTTGAAGACATCAGCATCGTTGTCGAGAATGCGATGCTCACCAAACTGCGATCCACGTCGCGCCCAATAGAGCGCATGCGCAGAGGGATGGCGCCAGTCGAGCGGCCCGGTGTCCCGGGTGAACTCGTACATCAACTGTGGATCCATGTTGTATGAATCAAACAACACACGCTTACGAAGAAACGCCACGAGTGCGCTTCCGATCTCCTTTTTGGCGGGGTCGGCAAACGTCGCATTGAAGACATCGACGAGCGCTGAGGCATCGTCATTCATCACCTTCAGCCCAAGCGCACGCGCGTAGGGTGAAGACTGTTGCGCCGCCCACTCGCCGAGCAAGAACATGAAACGCTTGTCCACGCCAAACTGGTAACGCGGACCAAGCGGAGCAAGACGCTTTTCGAGATCTGCGACAAACTCGCGGCTTCCCGGCGTACGCGCGTAGAGCTCATCGAGCGTGTTGGGAGCGTCCGCAATCTGCTTGATCCACGCAATGCGCTGATCCCAGTCGTACGGCGGAGAGCCAAGGAGATACTGCCACTCACGCGCGAATTGGCGCTTGTAATAAAGATGCGCGTCGTCGGCGACGCCGTCGATCTTGTGCGAAAACCAGAACGCCAATTCCTTGCAGAGCACAAGATCGTTGGGGTTGTAGCGCACGCCCTTATCGCGGACGAGCGAAATTCCCGCATTGACCCACGACCAACGCTCCTCGAAGGTGTTGGTCATGACGGAAATGTTGTAGGCCATATTGTGGCCGTGAAACGCCCAAACATCGGGGAAGCGTGGTTGGAGTTTGGTGATGAGGTCGGCATCGGCCATGACCTCGTACAGCAGCCCCTTCTCCTTCTGGAGCGTGACCTTGATCCAAAGGTAATCGACGATCAGACCGCGCAATGCACCGATGGCTGTGCCGACGGCAACGATGGGCGGCGCACCATCAACGGCGATGTCGGTGTAGCGCAACTCATCGCGATCAGCGATCGCAAGCATCTTTGGTTGCATGAAACCAGCGACGGCAATCGACCCGGCGAGCACGACGGCTGCACCCAACTGAATCAAACGATCGCCCATATCAGCCTCCCTGCCCGCTGTAGATGGCGATTTCTTTGCGTCGGAAAACTGCAAATCCGAGCAGCAAAAGGACACCTGACCAGGCAACCCCAATCAGTGCGAACGTCCGTCCAACAATCGCCCATGAGACAAGACGACCTTCCACAACCGGGCCATTTGCTTGCGCATCGCCGAAACTTCGCACTGAGAATTCCGTCGCGCCAGCGATGGCGCGGATCACTGCCTCAAAGGTTTTGAGTGTGGTCGAATCCGTGCGAATCCGGTACTCATCAACGCTCGTCGCGAGAAATGGCGCAATCGAACCCGCGGCAAACACGGTAAACACAACGAGACACGCGACAGGGAAACTCAAAATCGATGCGCAGACGATGGAGAGCATGCCAAGGAACGAGAGCTTGAGCAGATTCACGACTTGAGCGCGCACGAGGTTGTCACCAAAATCGCCAACGCGGTGAAGCAGCTCAAGTCCGTCAATATCAAACGCGATT
The DNA here is from genome assembly GCA_945902075.1 of Candidatus Kuenenia stuttgartensis. GTDB lineage: Bacteria > Planctomycetota > Phycisphaerae > Phycisphaerales > SM1A02 > QWPT01. The sequence continues at coordinate 83,556 of CAMDMA010000006.1, forward strand.
GAGGACTTGCCCGGAAGAAACTGCGGCGCGCCCGGGTCCGTACTCGTATTGAAACGCAAGTTGGCGATTCGAACTTTCAGCGTTCCATCTTCTGCAATCGCGCTCGCAGGAACCGGCACAACATTTGCCTGCGCTGCGATGAATTGGCGGTCCGTCCACTCCTGCGTATCGCCTTCGCCGAAGACGAACACAACTGGGTATGTCTCGTTTGGGTCGCTCTCGCCAGAATAGAACTTGTAGCGAAGCGAGAGGTTTCCCTCAGATTCCCGGGCGGATTCCAGTCCACCAAAGACATACTCTCGCTCCTCGTTCGGTCCGATCGAGCGAAGTTGTTTGTAGTACGACCCCGCGATGTCGCGGGCGAGTTGCTTCTTCACTTCAATCTCTGTGCGATCACCGCTCCGAAGATCCGCTTGGATATTGGGATCGGCCTTCATCGCTTCCTCAACCGCGGTCTGCAACTCAGTCGACGCAAGCGGCTCGTAAATCGGCACCGACCCAACGCGCGCAACGAGCACCTCATCGCGAACGGCGAGCGCGTCGTACAGATCCTGTGCGGGCCGCGCCCGGACTTGGACAAGGAATCCGTACATCACCACCGTCGCGACCATGAGGATGCACGCGTTGAGAACAACGATTCCAAGCCATTTTCCGAGGAGCCAAGAGAAGCGCGAAACAGGCTTGGTGAGTGTGAGCCACGCCTGACGATCGCGAATCTCAAAGGCAACTGTCGCACAACCGAGGAACACCGTCAGAAACGCACAGACGAGATACATCGTGTCGAGCGAGCGAGCGAGGAATGTCTGCACTTGATAGCGAAGCGGCGTCAGCGGATCGATCCATTGCGGAAAGAGCGGGATCGCAACAATTGCCACTGCGGCGAACGCAACCGCGATGCGGAGCTTCATCGCCTCGCGGACAACGCCGGAAGCGATCGCAAAGACTGGCGATGCGCGATCAAGCGCGACGAGAGCAGCGCGCACGACAAGCGCGAAGGCAAAGAGTGCTGCTGGTACCGCGCCGAGGCTCACACCAAGACTTGGACGACCGAGGAGCATTGCGGCGGTCCACACAACTCCGCAAACAATCGTGACACCAACCAACGGGAAAGCGAGACCGCTGAAGCATGCAAACACAACCACGATGAGCGCGACCGTTGCGGATGCCGGAACCAACCACGGTTCCTGTGCGAACGGAATCGGCATCCAACTTGGACGCGCAAAACCGAGGAGCATGCTCGTTGCCTCTGCACGCGCCTCGATGACGCCCGCTTCATTAAACATCCGCGACATCTGCCCCGCGATCGCAGCGTCACCGACCTTGCGACCTTCAAAGGTGATGGTGCCCTTTTCAGTCAGTTCGATCGCGACCGCTTCCTTCGCGAGAAGATTGGCGCCTTCGAGCATCTGTGGGACGATGTTGGCAAACCGATCGAGCCACGCTGCCTCGCGGTAGACGAGCACTGCGGATGTCAGAATTCCGATGGCATACACCACCGCCACGGCGATACGAACGCCGCGACGACGACCGAGGTCGGACACACGATTCTGCAAGCGAGAAAGCACGCTCACCCGCGTCCCTCCGCGCCGGAACCGCCGTCACGCTTCGATGAATCACCGAGAAGCGAGTCGATCACGCCACGGTCAAGATCGGGTCGCGAGGGATTTGGCGAAGCGGTTGGCGGAGCCGCAGGAGTCGCAACATTCTTTGCAGGCTCAACGAGTTTGTCGAGCATGGACGCATCAACGCCCTTTGCTTGCGCCGGTGCAGTGCCAGCCGTCAACATTGTTGCTGCAGAAGAAGATGGTTTCGTAATCTCTGCTGCGCCCTTCACCAGATCATCGACAAGTACGCGCGCCTCAGCAGCATCGACGGCACGTGCATCTGTGCCGACGGATCCACCTGCTTGCAAGAAGGATGCGATTCGGCCACCGGACTGCGCGCCACTTGTCGCAAGTTGTTCGGCACGCGCACGCTCGACGATTTCGAGAAAGAGATTTTCAAGCGTCTGACGTGGTGTTTCCACGCGCTCGATTCCAACACCCTGCATGCGGTGGAGCGTTTCGTCGACGGCACGGATCGTGCTGTCGTCAAGCCGTGGTGCGCGGATCAGCGTGTGACGGCTATCGGCGAGGAGTTCAGCACTCGTACCTGCCGCACGAATCTTTCCACCATAAAGGATCACCATGCGATCACAGACATCCTCCACATCCGCGAGCAGGTGCGACGTGAGCAAAATCGTCTTACCGCGACGGCCAAGTTCAAGAATGAGGTCTTTGACCTGCTTCGTACCAATCGGATCGAGGCCCGAAGTGGGCTCGTCGAGGATAAGTAGTTCCGGATCATTGACGAGTGCTTGCGCAAGTCCGAGACGCCGGGCCATACCCTTGGAAAACTCGCCAGAAGCACGGTGCGCGACCTGCGTTAAGCCAACCATGTCGAGCAATTCCGCGGTGCGACGGTTGCGCGTCCGGCGATCAAGTCCAAAGAGTTTGCCGTAGTAGTCGAGTGTTTCGGTTGGGTTGAGAAACCGGTAGAGATAGGTCTCCTCGGGGAGATAGCCGATCTTCCGCTTCACGGCGACATCCGCCGGATCGCGACCGAACACCACGAGCCGTCCGTGCGATTTGTGCAGGAGCCCGAGGATCATTTTGATCGTCGTCGACTTACCCGAACCGTTTGGTCCGAGCAGGCCGAAGATCTCATGACGATCAATGTGAAAGTCAATTCCGTCGACGGCGCGTGCAGTCGCACGCATCCAGAAGTCGCTGAAAGTTTTGGTCAGACCAGCAGCTTCAACGATTCGTTCACGCGAACCATCGCTGCCGGATACGCCCGCAATCGAGCCTCTCTCGCTTGCACCTCGTTGAGAATCGGCCATGGCAACTCCTCTGATTTTCGAACCGAGCAGCGAAAAATCGCGGTGGTTCGTTCGTGCCTCGCAGCGTTCAGACGAACGCACACCTCATAACTCAGTTTCGTCCAACGCCCCCACTCGCATCGCGCTTGAGGCGACGCCCGGGTTTACCAATGTAAATCTGCTCGCTATTCGGCGCATAGAACCCACCGGCCTCACGCGCGGCTTGAGCGGCTTTCTTGCGGGAAATCTCGGCATCACGTCGCGCCTGCATGACTTCACCGGAACTTGTCATGCGGAGATTGAGCATGCCGAGCATGTTTGGTGCTGAGAACACTTCCGCTTGCGGATTTTCGAGCACCTCACGCACTGCGTCGAGCCACAACTGCTGGACGATCTGTGAGCTTGAATCGCGGAAACTCGAAGCGAGACTGTCAAGACGCTCGACCTCACGCTCAAGGCGCGCGCGCAACGACGACTCCGAAGCACGAGCCTGCGCGATAGCGCGAGAAACCTCTCCGCCGATGTCCTTGCCCTCCATGCGGGCGCCGAGGCGTACAAGGACAGCCTCAGCCTCATCCAATCGGCCAGCGCCCAGCGCCTCTTCGTACTCACGGATCATGCCGAGAAGCTGGGTGTAGACCTCGCCGCCCGCGATCTGCGTGAGCATGGTCACAGCATCCTGCCGCGCGCGCTCGACTTCGCCCTTTGCATTTTCGCGGCCCACCTGCACTTCTCGGAGGCGGTTCTGCACCGCGTATGGCGCGATGCGCTCCGTCGCACGCACGCTCATAAGCGCGATGCCTGTCTCGAGCCGATCAAGTGTCCGCTGCGCACGCTCGCGCACCGCGGGCCCGAGGAGGTCGCGCGTGTCCGTGAGTTCGGCAAGGGTCAGCGTGCTCGCTGATTCGACAGCCGCCTGCATCATGGTCGCCGTGACCAGTCGATCAGCGTTTGCAGGGCTTGTTGCCTCGAGGAACTTCACAGCGTCTGCCACCATGTATTCAACCTCGAACTGTGCGTGGGCCAAGTCGCCCTCGCGGGTCAGCAGTGATCCGTCACCACCCGGTCGGAGCCCAGCGCCTTCGCTCGCGCTATCGATCTGCTGATCCATCGTCTTCTGGGTCATGTCGCCCTGATTGCGTTTCGCTGGCCAGAACTGTTCGTCGAGGCGGAGCACACGCTTCTGTTCAAAGACGACGAGGTCACCAACCGGATAAGGCCAAAATGGCTGCAGACCCGGCTGCAACTGCTCTTCTCCCTCACCGCCCGCGATCGCGCCGAAGAGCGTCTTCACGCCGGTGAAACCCTCACGCACCGACTGGAAGCCGGAGAAGAGGAACATCACCACCAGCGCAAGAATGCCAAGCTGCAGGATGCGATAGGAAAGTTTGAGCGCCTCCCCGAGCGACTGGGTCGCGGGGTCAAGTGCATCGCGGAAACCTGCGTCACCGCGCTCTGCAACGTCAAAGCGCGCACTCGCGGCGCGACGAGGCGCCTCGACTTCGAGGGCGGGAAGATTGTTGACATCGCCCTCGCCCGGCAGCGCGCCCTTCGGATCATGTGCGTCGCCCGTCATCGATTGCCGCCCTCGGCTTTGCCGGCGTCGTCGTTGACTGCCGCCGTCGATGCGGGCGCAGGCTGCGGAATACCCTTCGCGTCTACCGGTGTCGAGAGATCAAGTAGGTGAAACGGCGCGCTCGTGGTGTCGCCAACGAAGGTTGTCGAACCACGAAGGCCCGCGCGCATCGCATCGATCCACGCAAGGAACGTCGCGAGTTCTGCATGCTGCTTCATGCGCTCGTAGTACACCGCCGCCTCTTCATTACCCTTTGCCTCGATGCGCGCAGCCCACTGACCCGCGAATGCGCGAATCGTGTCGGCCTGGCTCGAAGCTTGGCTCCGAAGTGCCTCCGCCTGCGATGCAGCCTTCGCCGACTCCAGCTTTGCGAGCGTGTTCTGCACTTCGCTCATGCGCGAAAGAACGCTCACCGTTGTCTTTTGTGGAAGAACCACCTGAGAAAGACCAACCGAGACCGGCTCGACGCCCGTTTTCGTTGTCGCAGCAACACCCGAAAGAATTGCTTTTTCGGCGTCCGCAAGGCGCGCATTTGGTCCGACGAGTTCATCAAAGGTAAAGCTCGCCACAGCCTTTACCGCACCTGCGATCGTTTGCTCTAAGTCGCGCGATGCAGCTTCGAGCGAACCGCCATAGCTTTGGAAGAACGCCTGCGCCTCGGCGTCGCCGTCCTTCACTTGCCAGAAGAGATACGCCTGCACGACGACTTGAAGTCCGTCCTTCGTGGTCGTCTGCACCATCGGGCTTTCAACGAGCTGCTTGCGACGATCAATCTTGGTGACGCTGTCGACAAAGAACGGCCACTTGACGTGCAGCCCCGGCGTACGTTCAACGCCTGCGGGGACGCCGAACCGCGTACGGATCGCGATCTCGTGGAAATTCACGGTGTATGTCGTGCTGTAGAGCACGAGGACCGCCACGATGGCAAGTCCGAGTGCAATGGCTGAGGAGCGCTTGTTCATGTCTGTAGTGTCCATTTGGCCTGAAGGCCGTCCCTACGCCTGCGCGATGGGCGCATAGCGCTTGTCTCGTGAGTTGGAATTATTGAGCGGGCTTCTTCTCGAGATAATCGCCTAGGTTGAGGCCCGACGTCGTCTCCTGCATCTCGATGTCGAGCCGAACGCGATTCGGATCGGGCATCAACATGTACTTCACTCGCACACCAGCGAGTGCCTGCGCGAGCGCGTCCATGGTGCGACGCGTGCGGTAGAGTTCAGGATTCGCATTCCACGCAGGAACCTGCCCCGTGACTTCCTCCGCGATCGCTTGCGCGTCCATCAATGCGTTCCACCGCATCGCACGCGCGCGCGAAATGACGCTCGCTGCTTGCGCACGAGAATCAAGAAGCATCTGCTCAAGGGTCGCCCGCAGCGCGTCAGCTTTTTCTTGTGCAACTCGTTGTGCGTCGGTAGAACCGATTCGAGCTTCGGCTTCAAGTCGCATCAGTTCATCAATCCCCTTGAGCACCTCGTCGGCTCGCGCCACATCGCCGACGATGAGACTCATCGTCGTATTGACCGTGCTCTGTGCATCTTCAAGCTGCCGACGACCGTTCTGCCGAGCGATAGAGAGTTCTTCAAACTTTCCACCTTCTTTGCCAGGAGGGCAGAGGCGCGGAATACTCAGGCCGACCACCTCGACACCACAGTCCAGTGCGTCGAAGGCAAGCTGAATATCGTTCGCGAGCGCGTCGACGAGCGGCGCGTCGATCGGCGGAGTCAACACCTCGCTGAGCGTGCGGCGACTGAGTGCGCGGGTGACCTCACGGAGTGCGATCGACTTTAGCGCACGCTCACGCATGTCGAGTTCAGAGCGACGACTCTTTACATCGTTCGAAAACTCAAGGAACTTCTCGAGTTCACGATCGCGGACGCGATACTGAAGAATGATGTCAGCTTCCACGACTGCGAACTGATCGGTCGCAGCGCCACGCGCAGTATCCGCCGACTCTCCCGGTGCAATTGCAGCGGACTGACTCGCACCGAGTCCGCTCGCCGCGACGAGGAAAATATTCGTTTGTTGCGTGATCTCCGCGGTCTCCTCACCCCAGACGATCACGTCCCGATTGGAGTAGGGCCGAATGATGCCAAGCGGAAGATCGCGCACGCGATTCACATCGCGCACAACGGCAGTATCGATCGGCCAAGGAAGCTTGAACATCGGCCCACCGGAGTACACGCCGCCGAGCGGCGCACCGAAGCGGAGTTTGAGCCCCTGCTCTTGAGGTTGAACGACGACGAGCGACGTCAGCCCAAGGGTCACGATGAATCCCACCGCGAGGAGTCGGATGAAGTTTCGGAGGAGAAGCTGGTAGCCCCACGAACTCGTGATATCAAAACCGAATTGGTAGTTGACCGCTTCGTTGATCGAACGGACGAGCGAATCGGGTGCCGCAAGCAAGCTGAGCAAGCGCGAGTCAAATGCGGGTCGCGGCGTCTCGCCAGCGCGGCGTGGACGATAGAGATTGAGTAGGAAATTCAGCAGCGTTTCTGCTGCCACCGCAAACATGAAGATCGCGATGCCCTGCGCGATTCCTCGGAGCACTGCGTTTGATTGCCCCGACTCCTTCAGAATCTCGAAGACGCTTCCGATACCCACAGCCAGCGCGACGAGCGCGTTGCCGACCATGACCGCAGCGCCGCCGCGTAGATTCGACCATGCGCCTTGCACGGCCATTCCTGAGAGAAACCGCGAGAAAATGAACGACAGCAGTGCCGTGCCGAAGGTGACCGCGAGTTGCCAGCCCAGTGCGGCGCTGGTGACGAAGACACCCACATCCGCCTTGGGATCACCCTCTTTGTCGAACCACCACAGCACCGCCCAGCCGAAGCCGATCAACAACGCTGCGTAGACGACGCTCAGCACTGGCATCAGCACTGAGTGCATCAGCGCAAGACGCTTGCGAGCCACTCGCGCTTCGTCGGCTGTAAACAGACGACCCTGTTCATCTAGGCGGGCGCCTGCATCAAGCTCAAGGCTCTCAAGCCGCTCAAGGCGATGTTGGTAGAAGACAAGGACGAGGCCAATCCACACAACAAGTCCGCTAAACGCCCAAGAGGAGGCCACCACCATCGTGGAGTCTCCAGTCGCCTTGCCAAAGACAAGGAGAAGAAGGGCGATCGCGAGTTGCGCGAAGAGTCCTGAGGCGGCGACTCCCGTCGCCCGCTGATATGCGTGGTGGTCGATGCGCATAGTAAGTCTGTCGGAGTCAGGCGGTCGGCCCATCGGTTGACTGCGTCGTCATGCACGCATCGCACCGGCGAGGCAAGAGAAATGTGGGCGCCGTCGGGGTAAACCCTTTGGACGCGGAGGTACTGTAAGGTACGCGCGGAAGACGTGCATGGGTTCGAGCCCTACCCGTCCCCAAGCGTTCGGACACTTCCCCTTTCTCGATCAAGTCTCGATCAAGTCTTGATCAAGTGATGCGGCCGCGCGCGGTGGGGCTGGGCGAACTCCAGTGGTTCTGGGGGGACCCGTGGAAAATCACGGGCGAATCGTGAAGCCGATCGCGGAGTTGTTTTCAATAACCTGAGCCTACCCACCGCCCACCTCGCACCTCTACGACGCTCCTCTCACGTCGCCTCTCTCACGACGCTCCCCTCCTCCACTCGCGAACCCACACCGCCATGTCCTTCCTCGAGCAGCTCCTCGCCATCGCGCGCAACACCTTTCTTGAGTCGATCCGCCAGCCGGTCGTCCTTGTGGTGTGTGTGGCGGCAACGATCCTCATCGTTCTCAGTAACCCGTTTAGTGCATGGACGATGCAAGACGACCAGCGCATGTTCGTCGACATCGGTCTTTCGACGGTCTTTCTCTCCACTGCCATCTTGGCCTCGTTCATCGCAACCAACGTGCTGTCGCGGGAGATCGAAAACCGGACGGTCCTCACCGTGGTGTCCAAGCCGGTACCCAGGCCAGTCTTCATCGTCGGCAAGTTTCTGGGCGTATCGCTTTCCATGGGCCTTGCGCTTGCGTACCTCGGCCTCATTTTCTCCATGGTCGAAGTGCATGGAACACTTCAAACCGTCCGTGATCCGCTTCATTTGCCCGTGATTGTCTTCGGACTTGGCGCGTTGATCGCTGCCGTCCTCGCCGGGAGTTGGATGAACTATTTCTACGGACGCAGTTTCGCCGCGTGGACGCTGAGCCTCGCGGTTCCGTTCCTTGGGCTTGCGTATCTGCTCTGCCTGTTCTTCGATGCCGAGTGGAACTCCGTGCCACTCACCGCGCAATTTGAACTGGAGATTTGGAAAGCACTCCTTCTCATGTCGTTTGCGACGCTTGTCCTCAATGCCGTCGCGATTGCGGCGAGTACGAGGCTCGGTCAAGTGTTGACGCTCACAATTGTCGTCGGGATCTTTGTACTTGGCCTGCTCTCTGACTGGATGCTGGGCCGCGCGCTCACCGACTCAACCGCCGCAATCGCCGCAGCCGCTGAGGCGGGTACTGCTGTCACCACGGGCCAGCGGAGCGAATGGGCGTTCTTCGCTTTCTGCCGCGCTGCGCTGCCAAACTTCCAGGTGTTCTGGCTCTCTGATGCGCTTACGCAAAAGCAGCCGATTCCTGCGGACTACATCGGCTTCGCAATCCCGTACACGCTTGCCCTTGTGACTGGGCTGCTGTCGGTCGCGACGATGTTGTTTCAGCGTCGCGAAGTGGGCTGAACGGCGAATACGCGCATCGCGGTCAGGTCGCGCGGCTCCAAGAAGCGACATCGCGGCGGACGTTCTCACGCGTCATCACGATCGACATCACAAACGGCCAGATCGCGAATGCGAGACTTGCTCCTGCCAACCCCCAAATTGCCTTCTTCTCGATCGCGGCGCGATCCGCGATGGGCGGCAGTTGGTCCTCGCGGATCTCCGGGTTCTTCCGAAGCGATTCGCGAATCTCGGAACTCATAGTGACCTGCCAATCAACCTGTGCATTCAGGGTCACAAGCGCGGCACCGAGTCCGATGACAACCATGGTGAGCCGCGCGACTGCCCAGAAAAGTACGAGTTTCGCGCCAAGTGGGTTACGCCGCAACATCATGATCGCACCGACGGCAAGTGTGATGCCGAGCAACATCAGCACTGCAGCTTGCACGCCACCGACATACTGCACCACCTTGGGTGCCGGCGACACATCCATCCCGCCCAGTTTGAGGAGTCTGTCCGAGGCGATAGCCATGCCGGCACCAGCACCCTGCATGCAGGTTCCGAGTACACCCACCACCACTGAAATCGTGCCGAATACCGGAAGCCAGCGCGACTGTCGCTCCGCGCGGTCATCTCCTGCGGTTGGCGGGTACGGGGCGAACGGGTCGGCTGCACCGGGAGGAGTCGGCTGGATCATCGGAGGGAAGATTCGCAGGTTTCACCGCGCGCGCAAGGAGGCACCAGACTGTGGGACCGCAAAATAGTGGTCACAAAAGTAACCGGGCCCCGATCGTGCGGGGCCCGGCAAATCTTCGTGGATTGAAGAGTCCTTTAGGAGCGATTCTTGAACTGCTTGAGTTGTCGCTGAAGGTCTTCAATCTGCTTATCCCACTGCTCAGGACTGCCCATCTGCGGCGAGTCGTAGGTCATCACTGGGAAACACTTGTCGAACCATCGACGAATTTCCTTCGCTGCCTTGATGCGCGAATTCAGTTGCGCCTCGGCGGTGGATCCACCGGGATTCTGCATATCGGCAGCGAGTTGGAGCTTTGCCTTCTGACAATCTTTGATTGTTTTCTGCCAATTGGAGTGGATGTCGTAGCCCACTTTCGAAACGACAACATTCTCCGGCGACAAGCTGATCAGCGCGAGTAGATCATCGAGCGTGTCAGCAGTGCCCTGCGAGAACTTGCAGTGTTCGGCGGTCGAGGCGTTCAAGGTCAGGTTTTGCACCTCGTCCGACAACTTGTACTTGCCCTCGAGGGTGTTGTACCACTTGACGTTTCCATCATCGTCTTTGTCGTAACTCAGAAGCGGCTCATTGTTGACCATCGCCTCGCCGATCCAACGGCTCCGCTTGGTTCCCTCGCACACATCTCCAACCTTCTTCTGCCACGCGACAAGTTCGCTGCCCTTGATGGACACCGTGCCCGCGAACATGGTGATCGCGCCGAGCGTGCCGACGCGTTGAAAGTAAATCTCGTTGCAGTGAAGGCTAGTGAAAGCCGCAGCAGAGATCGCCTCGTGCACCCACGCGATCAATCGATGGCGCTCACGCAATTTGTTGAGGGTTTCATCGATCTTGTCGCCCTCGGTGACGAGGCCTCCGCCACTGATCACCTCGATGATGATGATCTGTCCGGGCCCGAGCTTGTCGGCCTCTTTGCCAATCTGCTCGAGTTCCTCGTGACGAGCACCGATGCCGACCATGCCTTCCCACGGCAGAACGAAGATCGCGGGCTTCTGCTTTCCGTCGGCGGTTGTTGCCGAGGGAGTTGATGTGGTGCTCGAGGCAACTTTCGACGAAGTGCCGCTTGGTTTCGGGGGCGCACTCTTCGATGGAACAGAACCACCAGAAGCGGGCTTGACGTCGACCGCATCAAGCGGCTCGATCTTTTTGATGTCGAAGATGGTCTTCTCGACCCTCTTGCCATTCTCAGTGACTTCAAGCCGAATGTACGACTTGTCGAGTTTCAAAATCTTTCCTTCAGCGACAAGTTCCCCGCTTCCACTCGTCGCGCCAGACTTGTTCGCCACGACATAGGTCACGCGCACCATCGCGCCGACCTCGCCGCGCCAGGTGGCTCCATTCGTGAGTTTGACGTCACCTGCGAAGGCAACTCCACCGATGGCAGTGCCCCCGAAGAGGATCGCAAGTGCGATGGCGGACGAAGCAATGGTGTGCATGCTTAGTGTGTGCTTCATTGGATGGTTCCGAGTACCGCGACGCGCATGTCGCGGGAATGAATCAGTTGAGCGTCGGACAATTCCGGGTTGATCGTGCATGGAGAAGTGAGGATTAGCCGCCGAGTCCCTTTGCGCCGCCGCCGCCAGCGCCGCGTCCGCCGCCGCCACCATTTTGGCGCCCGCCCTTTTCGGCATCGCGCTGACGCTGGATGTCCTTCTTGATGTCATCGACCGCGCGTTCGAGTGCGGTGAGTGAAACACCGCGCTGCGCCAACTCGCGACGCTTTTCAATCATTGGAAAACGCTTCAGCAGAGCGATCGTCTTTTCATACAAACTCTTGCGCTTGCCGAGTCCAACAACCGAGTCCTCGGTCTCCTGCGCCTCCTCGAGGTTCTCGAAGCAGGACTTCATTGCCTTGCGCCACTCCTCGCTGAATTGCTTTGCGAGTTTCTCGCCAGTTTCGATCTTGACATACTCGCGGTAGCCGAGCAAGAACATCAGGTCATCGAGGCTGTCGGCGGTACCGTCAGAGAGCATGGAGTCTTCTGCAAGCTGCGCGCGGAAACTTGCGCACGCGCCCTCGTTGCTGTCGACCACCCAAGTACCCGAGGTGTCGCCGAGCCACTTTGCGCTTCGGCCTTCGAAGTTCACCGAGAGCTTATTCTCGGCAAAGATCATCGAGTCGGCGAGTTCAACCGGATAGCCGCCAAGCTCGCTCATGCCCTTCATGATGCCGGTCCAAGCAGCGATCATCTTGGAGCGCACATCGTCGTCCTCCCACTGCGCAGCGACCATCTCCTTAAACTGATTGAGACCGCCAAGGCGCGCGTCGGATTCCATGTACATGCGCGGCCAAGCGAGCGCATAGAGGCTCGAAACCCCGACGGCGTCGCTGATCCACATCACCTGCGGCAACTTACGAAACTCCTCGCGGAGACCCTTCACCATCTCGCGGTAGGCAGTGATCTCGCCGAGGATTCCGAACTCGTTGGCATCATCGTCTTTGAGGTAGTCATTGGTGTTGACATCCGCGCTCTTCAACTTGAAGACGATGATGTCTGGCTGCTGCTTATTCACATCCTCCTTGAGGATCTTGAACAGGCTTTCCGAAATGTCCGTGCCCATCTGGCCCTCCATCGGGAACACGTATACCTTCGGCGAGTTGAGCGTCGAGGGAAGCGGCACTTCAGCAGCCTGCGGGGCCAGCACTGGCGCTGCAGCGATGCCAAGGAGCGTTGTAGAAACAACCGCTGCGAGAACTGCGGCGGTACGGAGGGTGATTTGCGTCGGATTGCGCATCGTGGCTCGCGTGAGAGGGGCGGGTGAGGCCGAGAGGTGAGAAACGAAAGGAGAGCTGACGGACTCGCGGGGCTGACACGAATCGGCCCGCGCGTTGAAGGGCGGATCCCGTCTTCGACGGAAAGTCCGCGTGGGCCATCTTACGGCCACCACTGCGGGGGTTGCGCGACAAATTGAGATGGGGCAGACGAATTATTTGGCGGCCGGAGGTGTAGCGCGTTGGCCACCTTCGGCGTCGTGGTTTCGAGCCTTCTGACCGCGAAGCGCTTCTTCCGCAGTGTGCGCGAGTTCACGCGCGAGCGCGAGCGCGCTCCGAGTATCGACCACCCGACCTTCGATCTGCGCATCAAGCGCCGCCTCAAGAATCAACTTGAATCGCGGCCCGGCATGCATCCCATCCTCAAGGAGCATCCGGCCATCGAGAAGCGGCTCGGGGAGCTGCCGATTGGGAAGTTCCCGGTCCGCCTGAATCCGCCATCGGGCCGCATCCATTGGCGTTTCTGCGCGGAGAATCTCGAGGGCCGCATCGAAGCCGGGCCGAGCGGCCACGCGGACCCGACCGGCAAGCGGGAGTCGATCGAACGAAGAAAGAAGCGTCTCGCGTTGCCGAAGCGTGGAAAGCACCGCAAAGGTCTCCTCGTTCGAGAGGACAAGTTTGGCGCGGAGCACCCCTACCGCCCGCTCCAATTCGGCGTCCAAGGGCCGCGGAATCGATCCCCCGCCCGCAGGCGCATTCCGATCGAGCCACCATGCGGCCAAGGCAACCTCAAACTTTGACACGCCAACACTTGGTGACCGCTGACTCTCAATACCAAGCCCCTCAATGACTACGCCGCCGAGCCGAATCCAATCGTGTGGCTGCGCTTGGCAACCAAAAACCGCCTCATCGAGCCCAAAGCGTTCGATCAAACGCGCTGCTTGAAGGCGGCTGGGATCTCGAAGCATCCGCCGAACCTCGTCACCGGTTCGCTCGGCACTCACCGCTGCCAGTTCACGCGCATGGATTTCGATTGCCCGCGCGGTTTCGGGATCGATCACAAAACCAAACCTCGCCGCAAAGCGCACGGCTCGGAGCATGCGCAGTCGATCCTCGCGAATGCGCTCGTGCGGATGACCGACTGCACGCAGGATTTTCGCGGCAAAGTCTGCGCGGCCATCGACGTAATCGATGATGTCACCAGTATCCGGCCGCTGAAAAAGCGCGTTGATCGTAAAGTCGCGACGCTGCGCATCGGCGCGCGCATCGCTGAAGCGCACGCCAGACGGACGCCGACCATCAAGATATTCCTCATCCTCCCGAAAAGTCGCTACTTCGAAGGTGTATCCCGCGTGGCGAACGAGCATCACACCAAAGGACTCGCCGACGCCGCGCGCCTTCGGGAAAACGGCGCGAATCTCTTCCGGTGTCGCGCTGGTCGCGATATCGAAGTCCTTCGGCTCATCGCCAAGCAAAAGGTCGCGAACGCAACCGCCCGCGAACAATGCTTCATGCCCAGCTTGCGCGAGCACAGCCGCAACCTCGCAAGCCGCCGCACGCAGGGGTAGGCGCGGCGGAACCACGCTCATTTCGACACTCCGCTCCAACGCGTGTGCTCAGCGATGGCTTCGTCATGCAACTTCGATACGGCGTCACGCATCGCGGCGAGTGCCTTGTCGGCGTCGAGTTTTGCCAATGCCTCACCTGACATCGGCTCGCCGCACAGACAGACGACCTTTCCGCGAAGCTTCGGAAATTTTCGATCCCGCGGCCACGCGTCAAAGGTCCCCTCTACCGCCATCGGGAGCACCGTAGGCTTCACGCGCTTGATCAGGAGCATGACTCCGCGCTTGAAATCCTGCATCGAACCATCCGGAGATCGCGTTCCCTCGGGGTACATGATGACGACGCGACCCGCCTCGAGTTCTGCGATGGCAGTCTTCATCGCCTCAAGGTCGCCGCCCTCGCGACGAATTGGTCGCGCACTAACCGAACGGAGGATCCAGCCAAACGGTCCGACGAAAAGGGAGTCGCGCGCGAGTGCGGTAAATTGTCGATCCCAAACCGTCACGCCGTTGACCATCGGATCGAGAAATGACTGGTGGTTTGAGATCACAAGCAAAGCGCCCGTTCGTGGCACGCGATCGCGTCGCAGCCGCCGCAGCCGATAGCAAATCTTGAGAAGCGACCAGCAGAGAAACGCGCAGAAATCCCACCATGCGACGCGCACAAAGGTGCGGCCGGGCACGCGACGACGAAAGTCCAGCGAATTAGGGATCGGACTCACGATCGATCGGCTCCGCGCCCATCATCGCAGGAGGTGTCGTCGCAGGAAGTGTCATCGCATGAAGTGTCGTCGCAGGAGGTGTCGTCGCAGGAGGTGTCGTCGCACGAACCTTCTTCCTCACAGAAGTCCCCGTCTAGTGCCGCGCTTGCTCGCATGCGCACGATGTCTTCGAGGCGATCAATCACCTCGTCGATATCAATCGTGCTGGTGTCGACCACGTCAGCTCCGCGCGGACAGACAAGCGGACCATCCCGGCGCGACGAATCGCGGCTATCGCGCTCGAGAATCTGCGCGAGGACCTCGGCCTCTGTCGTCTCAATTCCCTTGTTGCGAAGTTGCTCAACGCGCCGGCGCGCACGAACGTCCGGCCGCGCATCGAGATAGATTCGCACATCTGCATCTGGGAAAACCACGGATCCCTGATCGCGCCCCTCCGTCACCAGACGCGGATGCAGCGACGCGATGCGGCGTTGCGCCTCAACCATTGCCGCACGCACGATCGGATTTTGCGCGACCGGTGTCACCGCACGCGTGACCGCCTGCGTTCGGATCCGATCGCCAACCGCACGGCCATCCACGAGAAGCTCCGGCGGATCTTGGGTCCAATCGAAACGAATCTCAATGTCACGCACGAGCTCAGCCACGCGAACGCCATCGGCGGGATCGATTCCGCGATCGAGCGCCTCGAGAGCAGCTGCGCGGTACATCGCTCCGGTATCGAGAAACTCAAGGCCAAGCCGCTTCGCAAGTCGATGTGCGACAGTCGACTTTCCCGTGCCAGCGGGACCGTCGATCGTCACGATGAATGCAGCGGTTGCGGACACGACTTGCACTCACTCCTCCTCGTCAGCACCTTCGGGCTCAAGACCTTCCTGACTCGAGAGACCCGCAAGGCCTGCAAGCCCCGCGATCTTCCCGAGCCCGGCCGCGAGGCCAGCCTCCAAATCGGTATCGCCATCGAGGTCAAGTTCTGGCTCGATCGATGCCGCCTCAAGAACACGGCGCGCCATTTCAAGTTCAGCGATGACATCAACAGCTGGCGCGGATTTGCGAGTGGACTTCTTCTTCTCACCTGCCGCGAGAGCGTCATCCTTGCCCACGAAATCAAGCGCCAGTGTGTTGCCATAACCCACGCTGCGAATACTCTCCACACACGCCTCAAGGCTATATCCGTCGTGCACCCCTGCCTTGTCGAATCCTCGAACACTCGCACAAATAGCTGGCGCATACGGCGCAAGTTTCCGGAGGGTCTTCTCGACATCACCTGTCGCGAACGCGTGTGCAAAGCTGGGATAACTTCCTATGCGGAAACCCCCGATCTTCTTGATGAGATCGGTGAGTCTCGTCGCGTCGAAGGTCAATCCCTCGTGCGGCGCGAGCAGCAGATTGAGTTCGTAGCGATCAAGTTCTTTGAGCACGGCCTTAACGCCGGCAGTGGTTGCCTCGAACGCTTCATCAGAATCGGGCGCGGAGACGCGCACCGCAACCGACGGGCACCCAAGGCGATTCGCGGCAAGACCCAGCCTTCGAAGCCGCTCAAGGCTCTTGGCAAAGGCTGCTCCACGCACGGTAAAGTCAATCGGCACTTCTTCCGAGAGGAGTAAAACCGGACAATGCGCTCGATCAGCCTCGTCGCGAAGCTTATCGATGTCGGGCATGCCGAAGCCCGCGAGCATGGTTGCTGGCAGATTCAGGCCCCTGAGTTGAAGGTCGGTGGCAACAAATTGTGGGACCGCGAAGATCGTCGGGCACCGAGGATCCTTTGCCGTGACGAGCGGACCCACCGAACCCGCCGAAAGTGTGAGGAGAATCTCTGGTTGCACGTACTTCCCGTTGCTCTGCGTGTCGCGTCGGTCAAGATGAGCGGCTTCACCATCCGCCGCTCGGGGAGTCTACCAAGTCAGCATGGGCGGCTCGATGAGTTCATGACGCAATTGCGATGCGTCGCAGTCTTCGGCTACGAAACGACTTGGGTGGGTCAGGAAATCGGTCGGTCAAAAGAGAACACTTCACAGAATTCACTCTGGCCATTCGCGACCAACTGCCTGCGCCGCGCCAACCGCGAACCAGACGCTGCACCAGACGCACCCTGTCCATAACCGCATCGATGTGCGCCGACCATCCTTCGAAGATCGTCGCGAAATCCATCGCAAGAACCCCTCAAGCGCCCCCACCCAAACGCTCTTTTCTCGGTCCACGCTACCATTCGCGCCCCCAACCCCCGAGCCACTGATGGTTCGCTTTCGGAGTAACACATGCCCACCCCAACCGACTGCCGCGTTTCCGACACCCACGAGTGGTTCCGAGTGCAAGGTTCGACGGTCACCGTCGGCATCACCCAGCACGCGGCCGATCAGTTGACCGACGTGACGTACGTCGCCATGAAACCGCTCGGAACCGCGGTGGCCGCTGGTGGTTCGGTCGGAGAGGTTGAGAGTGTCAAGATCACCAGCGACATCTACTCGGCAGCTGCTGGGAAGATTGTGGCCGTCAACGACGATGTGGTGAAGGACCCGTCCCTCGTCAACAGCGATCCGTACGGGAAGGGCTGGCTTGTCAAGCTTGATGTCGCTGATACCTCGGCGATCAACGCGCTTCCCGACGGCGCCGCGTATGACAAGAAGCACGGACATTGACAGACGCCAACCCGGGCATCTCGCAACGCCAACCTCTCGCGCCGCGCCTCAGTTGCCGCGGCGTGAGGAAGTCTTATGGCATCGGTGCGCGCAGTGTCGAAGCTCTGCGTGGCGTCGATCTCGAGATTGATTCTGCGGGTTTCTACGCCGTCATGGGCGCTTCAGGGAGCGGAAAGAGCACGCTGATGCATCTCGTTGCTGGGCTCGATCGCCCGAGCTCTGGCGAGGTGTCCGTTGCTGGCCATCGCATCGATCTGATGAACGAGCGTGAACTGACCCGCTACCGCCGCCGCGAGATCGGGATTGTCTTTCAACATTTCAATTTACTGCCGTCGATGAGCGCGCTCGACAATGTGATGCTACCCGCGCTGCTTGACGGCATTCCGCGTGCGACAAGTGAGGCGCGTGCCCGGTTACTCCTTGATGAACTCGGTGTCGGAGCGCGTGCGCATCATCGACCCGACGCGCTCTCTGGCGGCGAGCAACAGCGGGTTGCGATCGCGCGCGCGCTGTACTTCGCGCCGCCAGTGATTCTCGCGGACGAGCCCACTGGAAACCTCGATAGTGCTGCCGCTGAGAAATTGTTTGCGATGCTCTCGAACGTCGCGCTTGAGCGGAACACCCTGCTCCTCATGGTCACGCACGAACCCGCCGCTGCCGCAAACTGCGCGCGCGTGATCGTCCTTCGTGATGGTGTCGTGGCTGGCTCATTCGAAACGACGACACCGGATGGAAGGAGGCTCGATGCGGGCACTTTGGCCCTTCGCACGCAGGAGCTTGCTCGGTCGGCGCGGTAGAACCACGCTCCTCATCGCGGCTGTTGCACTCGCGACGAGTTTGGTTGTCGCAGTGACAAGTGGCATGCGTACGGCGCAAGCGAGCCTTGAGGCCGCGATCGTTCGCGCCATGGGCGAAACTGATGCCCGGATTGTTCACCGATATGCTGAGCCATTCGATGCCGCGCTGCTGACGGAAGTCCGTGCGTGGACTGGCGTCACCCGCGCTGCTGGACGATTGTCCGGCTCCGTGACGCTTGAAAATCCGTCGGTGCAAGACGACTCTGGCCGTATCTCGCGCGCGACAGTCCAGGCGCGCGGCGTGATGCCGGACGAAGACCTCTTCTTCCGCGAAGTCGAAATCGAAAGTGGCCGCCGCATCGAGCGCACAGGCGAAATTGTGCTTGATCCGCAATCCGCGCGCGCCCTTGGCGCGCAGCCTGGCGATGTGCTTCGAATCGCGCGTTTCGGAAAGCCGCTCGAGGTACGGGTTGTAGGCATCTATGCACGGCCCGTTCTTGGCGCACTTCAGCGGCCACTCGTCGAGATTGACCTCGCGACCCTCGCCAACGCAACAAAGCGCGCGGATCGACTCACCGGAATCTCGATCGCGCTTGCAGACGGCATCGACATCGAGGCGTGGTGTGCCGCACGCGCCGAACTACTGCGGGATCCGATGGTCTGTGAGCCCGCCGAGCGCGTGCGCACCGGTCTCGACAAGCAACTCGCGGCAAGCGAACTTTCGACGCTCATTGCGACGATGATCGCGTTTCTGTCGTGCGCAGCGATCGTCGCGACGGGCATGACGACAGCTGTGCTGGAAGAACTGCGCGAAATGGGCATTGCGCGCGCCATCGGAGCATCACGCGCGCAACTCTTTGGCGCGCAGATCGTGTGCGGCTCGACCATCGGACTGGCTGGCGGTGCGCTTGGCGTACCGATTGGACTCGCGCTTGTCAGCATTCTCGCCACGCTCTACGCCGACACGCTCAAATCCGGACTCGCGATCGATGGACGAGGTCTCGCACTTGCCGTTGGCGGTGCGACTGCCAGTGGCCTACTTGGCGCACTTTTCCCGGCACTCCGCGCCGCACGCATTTCGCCGCTCGAAGCGCTCGCCATTCGCTCAATGCCGCCAAGTCGGCGGGCGCTCATACTCGCCTCGATTGCAGCACTCGCGGCAATCGCGCTCTGGGCGGTCTTTCTTCTTCCAGAATCGCGCGAAACGCGATTCTGGCTCTACATCATCGCTGGACTTCCGCTCCTTCATATTGCGTGGTTCATCCTGTCGGTGCCGATCACTCTCGCGGTTGGACGCATCGCAAGTCCACTGCTCGAACGCGTTCTCGTTCTTCCGAGCGGACTACTTCGTGGAAGCATCACGCGCATGCCATGGCGCTTCGGATTCACCGCCGGCGCGCTCATGGTTGCAGTTTCGATTCTCGTGAGCACACGGTCAAACGGTGATGCCATCATCCGCGACCTCCGGGAACGCGTGCGTTTTGCTGATGGATTCGTGTTCTGCACCTCTGGCCTTTCAAAGGCAGAGCAGGCGCGCGTATCAGCACTGCCCGGTGTTGTGGGCGCACTTCCCATCGGATATCTGCCTCTCCGCGTCGCGGGTGAGCAAGTCTTCGGTGTCGAAGGCATGGGGCCGACGAATGTTGTCTGTGTTGGATTTGAACCGCGACCGTTTCTTGAGATGAACCGCCTTGATTGGCTCCAGGGTGATGCGGAAACCGCGATTCCACGACTTGAGCAGGGCGATGCGATTTTGGTGGCGCCTGAGTTCCTGATCGCCCGCGGCCTTGGCGTTGGCGATTCGCTTCGGCTTGGATCTGGCGCCAACGAAGCAGAATTCGAAATCGTGGGCGTTGTCACCGCGGCCGGCCTTGACATCGCGACGCAAACATTTGGCATGCGGCAAATCTACATGGAGCAGGCAGTGAGTTGCGTTTTCATGGATTTCTCGGCGGTTGAGCGGCACTTTGACACTCGTGATGCCTACATCATGCAACTGAAGCTTACTCCAGAACTCGACGAGGCTGGAGAGACGGCTCTTGGCGAGGCCCTCGCTGATTCGGTGCCGGGTGCGGTGTTTTCTAGTGGACGCGCGATTCGGGGATTCGTCGAGGAAATCGGCGGGACGATTCTCGCGATTACAAGCGCCGTCGCACTTGCCGCACTTGCACTCGCGGCCATCGGTGTTGGAAGCGTCGTTGCCGCCGGAATCTCGGCGCGTATGCGCGAGTTCGGCGTTCTTCGCGCGGTGGGCGGTTCGACGCGCGTTCTCGTGGGACTTGTCCTCGGCGAAACAATCGTGATGGCGATGGCTTCGATCGTCTCAGGAACCTGCCTCGGCCTTCAACTCGCGTGGATGGGGGTATCGCTTTATCGAGATTTCGCCGGACTTCGGCTTGCTTGGGTGATTCCGCTCGCACCGATTGCGATCGGCGCCATGATCGTTGTCGTTGTCGCCTTGACCGCCGCGCTTCCCGCAGTCATTCGACTCGCTCGAAAACCTGCGCGCGAACTCGTCGCTTCTGCCTAACCTCCAGACCGCTGCCAAATCGACCGTCAGAGCGACCAACGTCATGCAGGACACGCCATTCATTCTTCAGAGCCCCTACCAACCGATGGGTGATCAACCGCGAGCGATCGACGAGTTGATGGAGGGCCTCGAATCCGGACGCCGACACCAAGTGTTGCTTGGCGCGACGGGTACGGGGAAGACGTTCACTATGGCGAACGTGATCGCTCGCATCAATCGACCGACACTCATCGTCTCCCACAACAAGACGCTTGCGGCGCAACTTTACGAAGAGATGAAGGAACTCTTTCCAAAGAATGCTGTGAGTTACTTCGTGAGCTATTACGACTACTACCAACCTGAGGCGTACATCCCGCAGCGCGATATCTACATCGAGAAGGATGCATCGCGCAACGCTGACCTCGATCGACTTCGACTTGCCGCAACGAGCCAGCTGCTCTCACGTCGAGACACGATTGTTGTCTCCAGCGTGTCATGCCTCTACGGCCTCGGTTCTCCAACGGAGTACCGCAATAAAACGATCATGATCGAGCGCGGAATGAAGCTTGATCGTCGCGCATTCCTGCTTGGACTGAGCGCAATGCAGTATTCACGCAACGAAGCGGCACCAGAGCGCGGCAACTTTCGCGTCCGCGGCGATTGCATTGAGGTTTACCCAGCGTATGAGCAGTATGCGATTCGCATCGACCTGTTTGGTGACGAGATCGACTCGATACAACTGTTCGCGCCTCTCACCGGCGAACTCCTCGCTGAAGAACAGAAGACGTTCATTTTTCCCGCAGTGCACTACGTGATGCCCGACGAGCAGAAGCACATCGCGATTGCCTCGATCCGCGCCGAACTCGATGCGCGGGTTGCAGAGCTACGCCTTGAGGGCAAGCTCCTCGAAGCACAGCGCCTGCTCGCGCGCACCAAGCACGATCTCGAACTCCTCGAGGAAACTGGGTTCTGTAACGGAATCGAGAATTACTCGCGCCATTTTGATGGCCGACCATCGGGCGCCCGCGCGTGGACGCTGCTTGATTATTTTCGCGCAGCGCCCGGCGGTCACGGCGCAGATGATTGGCTTGTCATCATCGATGAGTCGCATGTGACGCTGCCGCAAATTAAAGGAATGTTTTTCGGTGACCGTGCGAGAAAGCAGACACTCGTCGACCATGGTTTCCGACTCCCGAGTGCGCTTGACAATCGGCCACTCAAATTTGATGAGTTCATCGAACTCATCCCGCAAGTCATCCATGTTTCTGCGACACCAAGTCCATGGGAACTCGATCAGGCGGGCGGTATCGTGGCCGAACAGGTCATCCGTCCCACTGGACTCGTCGATCCGCCAATCGAAGTCAGACCCGCACGCACACAGGTTCCCGATCTCCTTCGCGAGGCGCGTGCACGCGCAGACAAGGGTGAACGCACACTGGTGACAGCGCTGACGAAACGACTCTGCGAGGATCTCACTGACTACCTGCACCGTGAGGGAATGCGCGTGCGCTACCTTCACAGCGAAGTTGAAACACTGGAGCGGCTTGAGCTCCTTCGTGATCTCCGCGAGGGTGCATTCGATGTACTTGTTGGCGTGAACCTCTTGCGCGAAGGCCTCGATTTGCCCGAGGTTTCACTCGTGTGCATCCTTGATGCTGACAAGCAAGGTTTTTTGCGTAGCCAGTCGAGTCTCATCCAAACGATGGGGCGCGCGGCGCGCAATGCAAATTCGCTTGCCCTTCTCTACGCCGATGAAATCACCGATGAAATGCGCAAGGCAATGGGCGAGGTTGAGCGACGTCGCGTAAAGCAACTCGCTTACAACGCCGAACATGGCATTATTCCGACGACGATCCAGAAGGCGATTCGTCGCGGAATCGAACTCGAACTCGCCGCACACCGCACCGCAAAGCGCGCAGCGGGTGCGAGTGATGATGATGACGACGAGTCCTTCGACCGCGAGGAACTGCTTGGTCAGATGCAGGCCGAGATGATGGAGGCCGCTGAGAAGCTTGAGTTCGAGAAGGCAGCGCGTTTACGCGATGAAATCGCGAAGCTCAAGTCGCTCCCCGCGAGCGCGCGTCCGAAGAAAAACGATCAGGCGATCCGCGGGCCGTCAAAGGCAGGGATGCCGGGAACCCGCGCAGGTCGTGGCCGAAAGCGTCGCTGAGCCTCCGAGCGCGTGAGATCACCCTCATCACGCGCACGCTTATGAGCTTTAACGCTCGCCAGGCCGACCGATGCAGCCCGCACTTCCACGAAGCCGAAACGAAGACGCGCGCCGTTCAAGCGCGCGCCACTCATCAGGGCCTGGAAGAATCTTGCCGTCGCGAAGTCGCGGCATGGCGAGGGTCGTCGCCGGAACCTCGGGAGAAACCGCCGTCACGGCAATCTCGACGGGCGCGACCGGGCCGATCATCGCGGCGACAGTTGGCACGGCGGCCTCCGCGGCGGTTGTCGCGGCAGTTGTCGCGGCAGTTGTCGCGGCGGTTGTCGCGGCGGTTGTCGCGGCGGCTGGTTGAACCGGGGTTGATGAAACGACTGGTGACATCGGGCAGTTGCCTATTTGAAGATCTCTACGAGAGTCTTCGGCGCATGCCCATCGAATGTCGCAAAAAGATCGGCAATTCGTAAAACAACGAGAGATCGCAGTCGCACCATATCCTGAGCATTCGTCTGCATTTAGGCTGAATTCACCGCTGAAAGCGGCTTTGAACGTCGTGCGGGCCTCTATCATCGCCACCCACCCATGGCTACGCCCGAGAAGTCGATCCGCGTTCGCTGCGCACGCGAGCACAATCTCAAGAACCTCGATGTAACGCTTCCGCGCGACCAATTGGTTGTGATCACCGGTGTTTCCGGGAGCGGCAAGAGCTCGCTCGCGTTCGACACGATCTTTGCCGAAGGCCAGCGCAAGTACATGGAGTCACTCTCCGCGTACGCGCGCCAGTTCCTCGACCAGATGCAAAAGCCAAACGTCGAAGCGATTGAAGGCTTGCCTCCCACCATCGCGATTGAACAGCGTTCGGGCGGCCACAGCCCACGCTCGATCGTGGCGACCACCACAGAAATCTGGGACTACCTGCGCCTTCTCTACGCGCGCTGTGGAACGCCAACCTGTTGGCACACGAGCGAGCGCGAGGAAAAACGAAGCACTGCGAAGCGGAGCACGGCGAAGGCCAAGGTGACCCATGTTTGTGGGAAGGAGATCAGCGCATCGAACCCGAGTCAGATTGTCGAGACGCTGCTTACGAAATTCGCCGGGCGACGCGCAATGCTGTGCGCACCGGTCGTCCGTGCGAAAAAGGGATACCACCGCGAGGTGCTTGAAGGGCTGCAAAAGCAGGGTCTCGTACGCGCGCGCGCCAACGGCAAGGTCGTTGATCTCCGCGAGGTACTGAAGGATGGCGGCGAAAACCCGCTTGGATTCGGTCGCTACGAAATCAATGACATCGATGCTGTTGTCGACCGGATCGTGATCGAGGATGCCGCGCGGCAACGCATCGCTGAGAGCACTGAGACAGCACTCAAGCTCGCGGATGGTTCATTGGTCGTGTTGATTGAAAGCGATGTGCGCACCGAGGCCGACAAATGGGAGGAACACAGATTCAGCGAGAAATTTGCCTGCGCGGATCACCCGGAGTGCTCGCTCGACGAACTTGAACCACGACTCTTCAGTTTCAACTCACCGCAGGGCGCGTGCACGGCGTGCGCAGGCCTTGGCACCGTGAACGAGTTTGATGAGGAATTGTGCGTCCCCGACATGTCGAAGCCGCTGCGCGAAGCAATCAATCCATGGCGGCGCAACGGTCGGCGCATGAATATCTACTACGCGCGTCAACTGCGAGGCTTCGCGACGCTGGCCAAAATCGATATCGATGCGCCCTACGCGGATCTACCGACGAAGATTCGGGCGGGACTCATGCAAGGAAGCGAGGATGGCCGCCTTCCGTTCGAGTGGGAGGGAGTGCTTCCCCACCTCAAGCGACGCTCCACGGAGACCGAGAGCGAAAATGTGCGCGAGCGGCTGATGGTGTACATGAGTCAGAAAGCCTGCCCTGTGTGCAGCGGCCGACGGCTTCGTACCGAGGCACTCGCGGTGCGGATTCGAAGCGGCACGATGTCGCTTTCGATCGCTGATATCGCGGCCATGACCGTCTCTCGCGCGCTGGCAGCGGCTCAATCGCTTGAACTCACGCAAGAACAGCGACAAATCGCCGCTCCTATTCTCAAAGAGATCGAATCAAGGCTCGGATTCCTGGCATCGGTTGGCCTCGAATATCTCTCGCTTGACCGCACAAGTTCGACGCTGTCCGGCGGTGAAGCGCAGCGCATTCGCCTCGCGACGCAAGTCGGAAGTGGCCTCGTCGGCGTTTGCTACGTCCTTGATGAACCAACGATCGGGCTACACCAGCGCGACAATGATCGCTTGATCGCAACACTACGCAGACTCGCCGATATCGGGAATACCGTGCTTGTCGTCGAGCATGACGAAGACATGATGCGTGCGGCCGATTGGATTGTCGACATCGGCCCTGGCCCCGGACGGCACGGTGGCATGCTCGTTGCCGAAGGGGACCTCAAGGCGATCGCTGCCCACCCGACGAGTCTCACGGGCGAGTATCTCTCCGGCCGTCGTAAAATCGAGATTCCAGCCAAGCGGCGCAAACTCTCGGAATCGCGGGCGATTGTCGTCAAAGGGGCGAAGGAGAACAATCTGCAGTCGGTCGATGTCGCGTTTCCCTTGGGAGGAATCGTCTGTGTAACTGGGGTTTCGGGATCGGGCAAATCGACGCTCGTCAACGACATTCTGCTCAAGGCCGCACAGAAGCATGTACTCGGCGAAAAGACCAGTCCAGGCGCGCATGGCCGCGTCACGGGCCTGTCGGAAATTGTGCGCGTGGTCGAGGTCGACCAGTCGCCTATCGGCCGCACACCGAGGTCAAACCCGGCGACCTACACCGGCATCTTTGATGAGATCCGCAAGATCTGGGCACTGGTGCCTGAGTCGAAAATTCGCGGCTACGAGCCGGGACGATTTTCCTTCAACGTGAAAGGCGGCCGTTGCGAGGCGTGCCAGGGCCAAGGTGTGAAGCGCATCGAGATGCATTTCCTCCCTGATGTTTTCGTCGCGTGCGAAGTCTGCAAAGGAAAGCGTTACTCGCGCGAGACACTGGAAATCCGTTACCGAGGACGCACGATCTCTGATGTGCTTGAAGCGACGGTCGAGGATGCCATGCAGTTTTTCGATGCGCACCCAAAGATTCACCGCATGCTTGAGTGCCTGCGCGATGTCGGGCTTGGCTACGTACAACTTGGGCAAGCCTCAACCACTCTCTCGGGGGGCGAGGCCCAGCGTGTGAAACTCGCGACGGAACTCGGCACAGCGACCGATGCAACCACGCTCTACGTACTTGATGAACCCACGACAGGCCTTCACTTCGCGGATGTCGCGCGATTGCTCACTGTGCTTCAGCGACTCGCAGACAAAGGCCACACGCTCGTCGTCATCGAACACAACCTCGATGTTGTGAAATGCGCGGACTGGATCATCGATCTTGGCCCGGAGGGTGGCGACCGTGGCGGCACGGTGGTCGCCACCGGCACGCCCGAGCAGATCGCGAAGCATAAATCGAGTTGGACCGGCAAGTGGCTCAAGCCGTTACTTGCAACGAGGTAGTGACGCGAATCACATCCAATTCAATCGCTGACTACCGAAGTTTATAGAAGTCATAAAAAGGCCCGCGCGGATTTACCGCGCGGGCTTTTTTCTATTGACTCTCGTTCACATAGGCGACGAGCGCGCGACAGATCCGCCATGAGCGCAACATGAGCGCAACATGAGCGCAACATGATCCGAACATGAGCCCGCCTTGCCCGATGAACCGAATCATCGCGACCGGACTCACTTCGTCTTGAACTTCACTTCCGGGCCCGGCATCACATGGCCATCCACCGGCGTGAACACGATGCCAAGGTGATAGTTCGCAGTCGGTGACTTGCGGGTGCTGTTGGCACGGTTGCGTGCGCGACGCACAACATCCTCAAGTTCTCCGCAGAGCGAACGAATACGCGCGACTTCGTCCTCCGTGAAGTTCTCCCAGTTGAGCGCGATGCGCTTGGCGCCGAGCCCCCCAGTCGACTTCACGTCGAGTGCTGCGCCGCGACTTTCTACGAGCCAAGGCCGAAGAAAGTCCGACGCCTTTTGGATATCACGCTTCGACTCGCTGTCCACGGGGAATGTGATGTCCGCAGCGGTGGTGCGGTAGTACCGCGGACGCTTGCCGCGCCGCCCTGGCGTGGCCTCACCGGCACGAGAGACAAGAAGTCCCGCACGCTCAAGGTGGCGAAGATGGAAGTACAGCGCAGTGCGATTCAAACCCACGGCATGGGCAAGTTCCGTCACCGACGATTCGCCGAGGCGACGCGCGGTCTCGAAGATGCGGAGCCGCAACGGAAGGCGAACCGCCTGCCAAGTCTGGGCACGAGAAAACTGCATGTTTGGAGCTTCGACTGTTAATTCCGGCATGACCTCAGGGTTCCTTACTGCGGCGCGCGACGATCCACTACGCGCCAAAGTGCACAAGATGTGCCGCCGAACTCGACAGCCGCGCGACCAAGCTCCAGTGTCCAATGCCGTCGGACGCCGGAGCTGCCAGTGGCGTGAAGCCACCAACATGCCGCACGATCTGCAGGAGTTCGTGCGCTGCAAATGTCTGCAGCGCTTCCCCGCGACTTTCTAGCGCGCCTGTCCGAGACCGGGTTCTCACCAAGAGAACCCCATCCGGCCCGAGCAGGCGCCTCGCTTCCCCAAGTAATCCCACAGGATTCCAATATCTCTCGATGCTGTCAAGAAGGGCAACCAATTTAAATTGACCTTCTCCACCTGCCGTTCGCGCTAAATCGTGAACAAGGTGGTAGGTCGGCAATTTCATTCCGCGCGATCTTTTTTCGAATATTTGCTGCGCGATGTGTGCCGATGCCTCGTGCTCCTCGAAGGCGTGAACGGGAACTCCGTCGCGCGCCCGGAGCATCGCAGTGAGTCCGCTTCGTGAACCAAGGATCGCGGTTGGACCATCGGCAACCCGAAGAAGCGCGAGTTCCGCGGCGATGTTGGCCTGCAATGATTCGTCGCGTTCGAACGCGATCCACTCCTCGCCTGCAGGAAGATCACCTGTGCGAATCGGATCCCACCGTACCGGTCCGCGGAGCTTTGCCCGCTGAACGAGTGGAGTGCCCTGCCACCGTTCCCAGACGGCGGCGAGATCAGGTGCGAGTCGATCACAGCCCCACTTGGTCCGGAATCGGTCGAGACTGCTCGCGAGGCCCGCGCCGGTATCGGCGGTGTTTGGACGCCAGTTTCGCTCGATATGGAAATGCCGGAATGACACTCGCTTCGTCGCGAACGCGGTCCATCCTGCGAGATTGAGCCGCATGGCAAGTTCCTCCGTCTGCCCACGGAGGACGCTCTCGTCGTACCCCCCAACCTCAGCAATCGCCGCGCGCCGTGATGCGTGAAAGCATCCCATCGCGTGCTCGATTTCAAGAACTTCAGGCAACTCCTCCTCGCGTGCTCCCTGCCCGATGTGGTGGTACCCAAGTGGGCTGAGGATGGCATCACCAAAGGCATGAATGCGACCATCAGGCAGTCGTTGGACCCCGGTCACGACACCAGCGCGCGGCTCGGCCTCCAGTAGCGCAACGCACTCAGCGACCCAGTGCTTTGTATCCAGCACAATATCGCCGTCGAGGCGGCAGATGAACTCGCCAAAAGTCTCTGCATGGAGCACATTGAGCACCCTGGAGAGCACACCGCAGTGCGATCCCTCGATCAGCCGAAGAAAAGGCTGACCAGCGCGCGGGGAGCCCTCGGGCCACGACCGTCGCGACCAGTTACGGGCTGTTTCAAGGCTGTCGTCTGTTGAGCCGTCGTCGGCAATCACGATTTCGAGATCGGTGGGATCCGTCGCGAGAGTGCGCTCAAGACTCGAAAGCAGCTCGCTGAGAAAGTCACGGGAGCCATCTCGGGAACTTGCCCGACCGTTGTTGTAGTTGGGAATGATGACCGTCGCGCGCGGCATAACGAGGTGATCGACAGACCCGACGATTCTGCTGCAGAGACATGTCTACGCGACGCTACCATCCGGTGAATGCCTGCCGATTTTCCACCAGTTGACGCTCCTCAGCTCGCGCTCCGCGTGTTGATGATGCCGCGTGACACCAACCATCAAGGCACCATCTTCGGCGGCATCATTCTCGCCCACATCGACCAAGCGGGGTACATCGAGGCCCGCCGTCACGGGCTCCACCGGTGGGTGACCGCGTCCGTTGATCGCGTTGATTTCAAAGCGCCTGTCGAGGTTGGAGAGGTGGTCGAGTTTCGCTGCCGAACGATTCGACTTGGACGTTCCTCAGTCACCGTACAGGTCGTCGTGGATGCGCAACGACTTGATGGAACTTGGGTGCGCGTGACAGAGGCACAGCTGGCGCTGGTATCTGTCGACGCAACTGGTCATTCAATCCCATTTCGTGAGCCGCCCGCGGGGGACCCTGCTTGAAACGCGCCCGTCTCGGCGTGTTGATCTCGGGCAGCGGCCGTACTGCCCTAAACCTCGCCAACGCGTGCGAGTCTGGCTCGATTCTCGCCGAAGTCGCGCTGGTGGTTGCCCACCGTGAGGAGCTTGAGGGCGTCACGCGCTGCCGAGATGCTGGACTTCGTGTGGCCATCATCCCGCCGGCGGCGCCACTATCAGACGCCTTCGCAGACCGCATCGATGCGGTCTTCCTTGCAGCGCAGGTCGACCTTGTTTGCCTCGCGGGCTATCTCCGGAAGTTCCGCGTCGGCAACCTGTGGTGCGGCCGCGCCCTCAATATCCATCCCGGCTTGCTTCCTGACTTTGGCGGCCACGGGATGTACGGCGAACGCGTCCACCGGGCGGTCCTCGCAGCGGGTGTAACGGAATCAGGCTGCACCATTCACGAGGTCGATGAGGAGTATGACCGCGGGCCCGTGATTCTCGAGAAGCGCTGCGCGATCACGCCCGGCGAGAGTGCGACGCAGCTTGCAGAGCGGGTCTTTGCACTTGAGTGTCTTGCCTATCCCGAAGCGATCGCCATGGTGCTTGCGCGGCGTGATCGAGGGTGGCAAGGCCAGGGAGCTCCGCTTGGGTGGAAGATTGCAGGAGCGGTCCAATGAGCTTCGTACTCGGAAACATCGCGCGTGCGCTTGCGACTGCGCTTGCGATTCCGAGCATCGCCTTCGCGCAGGCACCGCTACCCTCCGATGGTTCACCCAAGCGCACGCCCGACGCACAATCTTCGGCTGACGAGGAAGACCCCACCGACGCAGCGATCGATCGTGCGCTTCGTGCGCGTGCATTCGCGCGCGCTCACGAACTCATCGCGCGGCGGGTCGCGTCAGGTGAGCGTGATCCGACGATGCTCTACAACGACGCATGCGCGCTCGCCCAACTCGGTCGGACCGAAGAGGCAGAGAAGCAACTTCTCGAAGCAATCAAGGCGGGATTTCGCTCGTTTGACATCTTGGAAGCTGATGTGGACCTCGAGCCCATTCGAGGTTCACGAGTCTATGAGTCGATCATGGAAGCGCGCGCGCGGGTTGAGAGCACCCCTGATACTCGCGCGCGACAGCCCCGCGATGGAAGCCGCGGCCGACCGAACCCTCGTACGCCAGATCCTGTCGCAGCATGGCGGGCCGCGCACGGCGACACCTACCGCTACGACAGTGACGAGGATGGCGGACTCGTCTACGCGACGTATCTCGAAGATTCTTCGCACGCGCGTATGAAGACGCTCCTCGCCGAACTCGAGCAACATTTACTGAAGGCCTACTTCGGGACAGCACCACGCGAGCCAGTGCTCATCGCTATCGTGCGGCCGAACGATGCAGCAAAATATCTTGATCGACCAGAGGTGAAGGGCATGTACCTTCACCGCGAGCGCAGGCTTGTGGCACGTGACGTTGGGCAGAGCCTCCAGCATGAATTCGTCCATCTCCTCCACTTCGCACATATGGAGCGCACGGGACAACGCCATCCGATCTGGATCCAAGAGGGACTTGCAAGTCTGTACGAAAGTTACACACTCCGACCCGACGGCGGCGTGGAGTTTCAGCCCAACATTCGCTTCAATTTCGCGCGGAAACAGGTTGTTTCCAAGACTTCCACTCCGTGGAAAGAACTCGTATCGATGTCTCCCGATGCGTTTATGGCCGATGCTGAACGTCTCTATCCACAGGCACGAGCGATCTTCGAGTTCTTCGCGCGCGAGGGAAAACTAGAAACTTTTTACCGCGCTCTCGGCGCAACATCACAGGACGATCCCGACGGATCTTCGGCGATCGAGCGGGTGTTCGGCGCGCCACTCACAGAGGTCGAAGCGCGTTGGAAACAATGGATGATCAAGCGCGGCGCCGTCGACGACACGGTGTCACGCAGGGACGCCTCACTCGGACTCACGGCCGATGACGCGGGCGATGGTGTGAAGGTACGCTCCTTCGTGATCAAATCCGCCGCGAAGGCTGCTGGGTTGCGGGTCGGCGATGTGATCCACACAATCGACGGAGTACCAGTGCGCAATCGCGAGGAACTTGTGCTTGCTGTTGCAAGATTGCGCGTGGGCGAGTCGGTTCAAGTTGCGTTTCGACGCGACGGAGCCGAGCAGTCGCTTGAAGTTTCGCCGCGCCCGCTCGGCGAATAACGGACGACACCACGTTACTGTCGAATTTCCTACACTCGCCGCATGCAAGTTACGCCACGAGAAAATCCAGCCCCTTCGGAGCCACGACGCTCAGGCTCCGGACGTTTTTTCTTGCGTGGACTCGGCGTGATCCTCCCAAGCGTGCTCACGCTTTGGATCCTGGTGGCCGCGTTTCGGTTCATCGATGGCAACATCGCCGAACCGATCAACTCAGGCATCCGCTTCGCAATTGCTGCAGGCAGCGAAGCAACCGGCTCAGAACTGTTTCGTGCATCGGAAGAGGAAGTCGCCGCTGAGGCTGCGCGCGCGCAACGGCTCCGTCTTGATACATCACCAAGTTCCATCCGTTGGCAGCTCGTCCGCGAGCATGTCTACAACTGGTGGCAAGCGCGCTGGTATCTCGACCTTGCGGGTCTTGGCCTCGCGATCGCTGGCGTCTTTGTGTTGGGGCGGCTCGTCGGCGGCTTTCTCGGCCGAAAACTCCTCGCCGCGTTCGAGTCTGGACTGCTCACCGTCCCCGGGATTCGGCAGGTCTACCCGGCACTCAAACAAGTTGTTGAGTTTTTGGTCGGTGGCGAGAAGAAGACCATCAGTTTCAACAGGGTGGTCATGATTGAATACCCCAGGCCTGGGCTTTGGCAAATGGGCCTCGTGACTGGTGACGTCATCCCGGAAATCGCGGAAGTCTGCGGTGATTCCGTCACCGTCTTCATCCCAAACTCCCCTGCACCATTCTCCGGCTGGACCGTCACGGTGCCGCGTGCCGAAGTCCGCGAGATCGCGCTCACAGTCGACGAAGCACTCCGCTACCTTGTGTCGGCTGGCGTGGTCGTGCCAACCGCCGACGCGCAGAGCGGTTTATCAATTCCCACGGCGAACCCTCGGTCCGCCCCGAAGCAGTGAAAGGAAGTTCCATGCAAATCAATGTCAAGGGCAAGCATCTCGAGATTACCGAAGCCATCCACGCGTACGTTGTCAAAAAGTGCGAGCGATTGGTGCGATACTTCGACAAGGTGCAGTCGATCGACTGTGTCATCGAAAAGGAGAGCAACGGCTTTCATGTCGAATTCATCGTTGATGTCGAGCACCACGATGACTTCATTGTGAATTTCCGAGATGCCGATCTTTACGCGGCGATCGACCTCGCCATTGACCGCGAGGCACGCCAACTCGTCGAGCACAAAGCTCGCATCCGCGATCACAAGCACAATCACTGATCCACCCGACTGCCCATCGAACGACTGAAAGCTGAGCAATACCTACAGATGAAACTCCGAGAAATCGTCGTTGACAAGGCGATCGTGCCCAACCTTGTTGCCACCAAGCGCGACGAGGCCATCAAGGAACTGCTCGACGCGTTGGTCGCTTCAGGCAAGGTTTCTGCAGATATGCGCGATGTATTCGCCAAGGCGATCATTGCGCGGGAAAACAAGGGTTCAACAGGATTGAACCATGGTGTCGCCATTCCGCACACGAAGACGACCACCGTGCAGTCGCCGCTTGCGGCGATTGGTATCAGTCGGACTGGGGTCGATTTCAACGCACTCGACAAACAGCCCGTGTACTCCATCGTGTTGATGCTGTCGCCGGAAGATCAACCTGCACTTCACACAGACGCGATGAAGGCGATCTTTACCCATCTGTCGAAAGATCAGTTCCGGCGATTTCTCCGTCAAGCCACCACGGTTGATGCCGTTACAACGCTTCTCGATGAGGCCGACGCGGGACCCGCGTCGCGCTGATTGCATGCACGCGGCGCAGGCAACCATCATCAACCGACTTGGACTGCACGCGCGTCCAGCGATGTCATTCGTCGAGGAAGCCTCGCGATTTGGCGCATCGATCACAGTGCGCAAATGTTGCGACGGCGAGACGGTCGATGGAAAATCGATTCTGCAAATGTTGATGCTCGCGGGAACTTGCGGCACCGTCATTGAGATCACGGCAGATGGACCTGATGAGATGGACGCCGTGCGGGCACTCGTGGCACTCGTCCTCTCGAAATTTGGCGAAGACGAATAACGCGCGCGCTCAGTCCGACCCGATGCGCTCGGTCGTCGTTTGTCGCTTCATGAGTTGCGCGAGCGCCTCATGAGGATGAAGGCCGTCAAACACCATCGCCGCCACGGCTTCGCAGATTGGAAGTTCAATCGCATGCTCTTGGGCAACGCGAACGAGTGCGCGCGCCGTTGGCACACCCTCGACGACGGATGTCATGCTTGCGAGCACATGATCCACCTTCTCGCCGCGCGCGAGTCGCTCGCCGAAGCTTCGATTGCGGCCCTCGGGAGCGAAACAGGTTGCGGCAAGATCGCCAATCCCAGCGACGCCGAAAAATGTCTCAATGCGCCCGCCGAGCGCGACTCCAACCCGGGAAATCTCGGCAAGCCCACGCGCGATCAACGCACTCTTCGCGTTGATCCCGAGTTGCATGCCGTCAGTCACCCCGGCGGCGATGGCGATGACGTTTTTGCATGCGCCTGCGAGCTCGACTCCAACGAGGTCTGATGACTGATAGATGCGCGTCCATGGGCCGGTGAAACTGGCCTGCACCTGCGCAGAAATCTCCGCATTTGTACTTGCCGCCACCAGCACCGCAGGCAGCCGACGCGCGAGTTCTGCGGCAACGGTCGGCCCACTGAGCGCGGCGATGGGCGCATGCTTGCCAAGCACTTCGCGGAGGATGTCACACGGGAGCCGAAAAGTTCCGAGTTCAATGCCCTTGGCCACACTGACGACAGCAACCCCTGCCGGGACGGCTGGGGCGAGGCGCGCGAACGTCTCGCGGATGTATTGCGTCGGGATTGCGCACACGACGAGCGTTGCCGTCGCAAGGACCGCAGGGTCTGCGGTGACCGCAACTGTCGGCGCGAGGGTGAAGCCCGGGAGCCGTACGCTGCGGCGCGTTTCGCCGAGCCTCGCGGCCTCGACGGCAAAGGGCGAAAGAATGGTCGCTCGGGCCCCGCGCGCGACGAGCACATCGGCGAGCACCAATCCCATTTGGCCGTCGCCGACGATGACAATGTGCTCTTTCGTTGCGCTCTGCACGGTCACAGGATAACCGCTCGCCGATGGGTCGTTGGCGGGAAGTTCGATGGGTCGCTTGGGTGTTCCGGCGAACGCAGCCGATCCAGTTGTCCCGTTGCTGAATTCGCAGTCGATGCCTACGAGCACGATCCTGAGATGCCGCGAGACGTAGCCTCTGCTACCTTTCCGGTACCCGCCATGTCGACACTCACCTCGGCCCGCATCGATCCCAATTCTCGCACCAGCCCCGATGACGTCGGCGGCGCTGAACGCCTCGAGCGGCAACTCTTCATCGCCCTCCTGGGCGGCGTTCTGCTGCTGTCGGCGTGGATCTCGCCATTCTTCGGCATCGAGGCGAGCGTCAGCGGCATTCCCGCCCTCATCGGCGCACTGATTCTCGCCGTGCCGCTCGCGAAGGGTGCGTTCGAAGAACTTCGCGAAGGCCGCGCATCGAGCGACAGCCTCGCGAGCCTCGCCGTCTTTGCCGCGATCGCGAACGAAATGTATTTGGCGGCGGGCTTTCTTGCCTTCTTCCTCTGGTTTAGCGAATTGGTGCTCTCCCGCACCGCATGGGGTGCGCAACGCGCCATCCGCGAACTTATCGAGCTCACGCCGGATGTCGCTCGGTTGATCGACGCCTCTGGCGCAGAGCGTGAAGTCTCGCTCAGTGAATTGCGGCATGGTGCGATGGTGCGCGTCCGTCCCGGCGAGAATCTGCCGGCCGATGGCACAGTGCGCGCAGGTACTTCGAGCATCAACCAGGCGTCGCTCACCGGCGAAGCAGTTCCGATCGAAGTTCAATCCGGCATGCCGGTGTATGCAGGCACCACAAACCTCACTGGCCAGATCGATGTCGAGGTGACCGCGGTCAAAGGCGAGACCACGATCGGTAAGGTCGAAAAACTCATCCGCGAGGCAGAGAGCGCGAAGGGTCGCAAGCAAGAACTCATCGAGCGAATCGCAGGCTACTACGTACCAGTCGTCTTAATGGTCGCCGGCATTGTTTGGTTCTTCATCGCGAAGTCAGGTTCGCCCGACGCTAAAGCTGTTGCTGCACAACGCGCCATTACCGTGCTGGTCGTGACCTGTCCGGGAGCGCTCCTCATCTCGTACCCAACGGCAATGGTTGCAGCCTTTGCGGCGGCTGCTCGGCTTGGCGTGATGATTAAGCAAACTCGCACACTTGAGAGTGCGGCGGATATCGACACCGTGGTCATGGATAAGACAGGAACGCTGACTACTGGTAAGTTCGCGGTGAGTCGTCTTGCGCCAGCTGATGGCGTGGATGGCGCGACGCTCCTCCAGGCTGCGGCCGATGCAGAGCAGTCGTCGAACCACCCGCTCGCGAAGTCGATTCTTGAAACTGCTGAGCGAGCGCGTATCGCCCCGCAGGCGTTGGTTGGCTACCGTGAGATCCATGGTCGCGGCGTCGCGGCAACCATCGCGACCGGCGAGATCTTCGCTGGTCGCGGTGCATGGATCGTTGAGCTCAATCCGTCCTTGGCGGCCGAAGTGCGCGCGGTCGAGACGAAGATCGAGGGGATGTCAGGCGTCCATGTCATGCAGGGTGGACGCTATCTCGGTGCCGTCGGGCTTGAGGACAAGCTCCGGCGCAACGCTGGCGAAGTTGTCTCCAAACTTCGCGAACTCGGCGTGCGCCGTGTTGCGATCTTCACCGGCGATCGCCTCGCCGTTGCGACGCGAGTCGGGCAGGCCGTGGGCGTCGATTCCATCGAAGCCGAGTGCCTTCCCGAAGAGAAGCATGAGGAACTGAAGTACCTCATCCGCAAAGGCCACCGGACGCTGGTTGTCGGCGACGGAATCAACGACGGTCCAATTCTCGCGAGCGCGGATGTTGGCGTGGCCATGGGCCTTTCTGGCTCGGATATCGCGACCAACAGCGCAGGCGTCGCGCTCATGAACGATGACCTTCGCAACATTCCCTTCTTGCTTGAGATCGCGCGCAAGGCGAAATCGGTAATCGCACTCAACATCACCGTGTCCGTGCTGCTCGCAATTGTGGGCCTTGCGCTCGCGGCAACCGGCAGCCTCGACATCTGGGTTGGACCTTTCTACCAAGCCGCGGCGTATATCTTCGTCATCGCGAATTCGCTTCGACTCGTCCGCTTTGGCGAGGAGTTTGCGGCGACCGAAGAAGTTCGACGGCAACAGGAAGCTGACATCGCTGCCAAGCCCTCGCGCAAGCTCGCGTCGATGTGATCCGCCCAGTACGCGCGGTTTGCTACATTCCCGCGCATGTCGACTTTCGCCACGATCCAGTCCCTCCTCGGCCCGAATGCCGACTCGCTGCTCAACCACACGGCAAAGGTTTCGAAGGACATGCTGCATGTCCCGTCGCCGACCTTCGTCGACACTGCCTTTGGTCCGAGTGACCGAAGCCCGCAGGTCCTCCGCAGCCTGCAGGCGATGTACGGCCACGGACGACTCGCAAACACCGGTTACCTCTCGATCCTCCCGGTCGACCAAGGCATCGAACACAGTGCCGGCGCCAGCTTCGCAAAGAATCCGATGTACTTCGATGGCGAGAACATCGTCAAACTTGCGATGGAGGGCGGCTGCAATGCCGTGGCGACAACCTTCGGCGTCCTTGGAAGCGTTTCTCGCAAGTACGCGCACCGCATTCCATTCTTGGTCAAGATCAACCACAACGAGTTGATGACCTATCCGAACAAGTTTGACCAGATCATGTTCGGCTCGGTGCGCGAGGCATGGAATCTCGGTGCGACCGCTGTTGGGGCGACCATCTACTTCGGTAGCGACCAATCGGCGCGGCAGATCGTCGATGTCGCGCACGCCTTTGAGGAAGCGCACTCGCTTGGTCTGGCAACGGTGCTTTGGTGCTACCTCCGCAACAACGCCTTCAAGACCGCTGGCAAGGATTATCACGTCTCTGCTGATCTCACCGGACAGGCAAACCACCTCGGAGTGACGATCAAGGCCGACATCATCAAGCAGAAACTCCCGGAACTGAATGGCGGCTTCACCGCACTGAACTCTGGTGATTCCAGCTACGGCAAACTCGACAAGCGGATGTACACCGACCTGGCCACCGACCATCCCATCGATCTCTGCCGCTACCAGGTTCTCAACTGTTATTGCGGACGCGCAGGACTTATCAACTCCGGTGGCGCAAGTGGGGCCAATGACCTCGCAGAGGCCGTGACCACCGCCGTGATCAACAAACGTGCTGGCGGAACAGGCTTGATCTCTGGGCGCAAGGCGTTCCAGAAGCCGATGGCCGAGGGCGTGGCGCTGCTTCATGCGATCCAGGATGTGTATCTCGCGCGCGAAGTCACTGTCGCGTGAGCTGACGCTGGAGGGTTTGCGGGCACGGCTTCCAGCCTGCCTGCGAGCAAACGAGCACGCGCAAAACAGCGGCGCGGAGCCGAAGCGCCCGCGCCGCCGCGCTCTCTCTCCGCCCCCGCTGCTCCAAGAGGGCCTCGCTTCTACGAAGTTCGTCTCAGCCAATGCTGGGAGGGCGAATATTCCTGCATTGTTTGTGCGTGGTCCGAGGGCCTGACGGATCGCCAGGAACCGAGATGGTCATGATCTCGGCGTCCCCCGCCCCGCACGGCGGATTTCATCGGTTTGTCACCAAAGCGTGATGGATCTCCCGGCTCGATTGCGGTTTCCCTTGTGAACAAGGAACGTGCGACGCGCCGAAACACGCGCCGCACAACGAAGAAACGTGCGACGCGCCGGAACACGCGTCGCACAACGAAGGCTCTCATAATCTCTCTTACCCTCTCCCTCC
>CAMDMA010000007.1 GCA_945902075.1 Candidatus Kuenenia stuttgartensis
GAAGGAGTGCTTTCACGATTTCGATGTCGTCAACGCCAAGCGGCTTCTTTCGGACACGGCCCGTTTCGTAGAACGGCATATCGAGGAAGTGCAAACGATCTTCAGGAACGCCGCAGTAGATGCCGGCGGCCTTCGCCTCGCCACGACGAATGAGGCCCTTCAAACGCTGCACTTCGAGCGGGTCGACTTCACCTGGGCGCTTCGACTTCAATTTGCGCGTGATGTCGTGTTCCATGCGTTCCGTCTTCGCGCCTTCGAAGCCGAACATGCCATTGAAGTCGCTTGCGAAGTCGAGGAAGCGAAGCGCTTCGGCATCGAAAACCGCAATGTTGCCCGAGGTTTGGTACGCAACATGCACTTCGTGGCCCTGGTCGACCAAGCGAATGAACGTGCCGCCCATCGAGATGACGTCGTCATCAGGATGTGGCGAGAAGATCAAGACGCGCTTCGGGAAAATCTCGTCCTCGGGACGATTGATGTCGCCATCTTGCTTGTGTGCTGC
This sequence comes from Candidatus Kuenenia stuttgartensis, assembly GCA_945902075.1. Classification (GTDB taxonomy): domain Bacteria; phylum Planctomycetota; class Phycisphaerae; order Phycisphaerales; family SM1A02; genus QWPT01. The sequence continues at coordinate 503 of CAMDMA010000007.1, forward strand.
GGGCTTTCCACCGGGCCATCCCGTGATCGAGCGCTGAAGACCGCGGAAAACCGCGCGATTGAGGTCGTAGGCGTTGCCGCGACCTGCGAGAAGATCTTGCAGATGGTGCTCGTTGTAATCTTCCGCGGTCAGCTTCAGAATCGCCTTCTTTGTCGTGCGCGCGAGCCAGATCACTGCTTTACGCGCCAGTGCGTCATTCCACTCAAGGTCGTGCGCCGCTGAACACCACGGTGCTTTGCAACGCTCAAGCTCGGCGGCAGCTGCGAGATCGAGATAGACCTGCGCGTTGCCGTGTTCCTGCAGGAAGCTGGCTGCAACAGAGTTTGTGACCGCGCCCTCCACAGCGCGCGCGACAACTGGCGCTTTGCCTTCGCCGAACGCAATCATCACTACGCGCTTCGCCTCAAGAATCGAACCAACTCCCATCGTGACCGCACGCGTCGGAACATTCTCTTCGCCGAAGAAGTCGCTCGCTGCGTCTTTGCGCGTCACACGGTCAAGTGTGATGAGGCGCGTGCGGCTCGTGCGTGACGACCCGGGCTCGTTGAAGCCGATGTGCCCAGTGCGGCCGATCCCGAGCAATTGCAGATCGATGCCACCCGCAGCCTTGATCTCACGCTCATAACGCTCGCACATTGCACGCACGTCATCTTCCGCAGCGAGGCCGTCGGGAATGTGCGTGTGTGCCGAATCAATGTCCACGCGATCAAAGAGGTGTTCCCGCATGAACCGGTGGTAACTCTGCAGATCATGCGGCTGCATCGGCCAGTATTCGTCGAGATTGAAGGTCACAACATTCGCGAAGGAGAGCCCCTCTTCTTTATGTAGGCGAACGAGTTCGTCGTAGACGCCTGTGGGGGTCGAACCTGTGGCGAGGCCTAGCACACACTTCTCTCCGGCACGTGCCTTGGCACGGATGAGATCGGCAATCTCGCGCGCGACAGTCGCAGAGACATCTTTCGCGCGCTCAATCACGCGCGTCGAGATCTTCTCGGCAGGTGACGCAATCTCCCAATACGAGGGCGGTTGGCTTGCAGGCGTCACTTCGGGTTTCATGTGCATAGTGGCCATGGTGTGTGCGATGCTATCGAAAGACGATGCGACGGAGGCGTCATCTACTCAGGGGTTGAATCAGATCAATCGGGCAGCCACGCAGTACGTGTCGTAGGCCGCGCGCACCTCGTGCATCGAATCACCAGCGAATTTGTCTAAGAATGCTCGCGCGATCTCGAATGCGACAGCATTTTCCATGACGACGCTGGCCGCTGCAACCGCGCTCACGTCGCTACGTTCATAAGCACTCTGCGCTGGCTCGTGCGTACCGAATTCGACGCTCGGCATTCCGCGCAGCAAGGTGGAAATCGGCTTCATCGTGCCACGAACGACGACCGGCATTCCATTTGTCATACCGCCCTCGAGTCCTCCAGCATTGTTCGAAGGGCGAGCGAAACCAAAGTGAGTTTCGCCGCGCGCATTCGCATCAAACACGATGGGATCATGCACCGCGCTTCCAAATCGCTCACCGCACTCGCGACCAAGACCAATCTCGACCGCCTTGAATGCTTGGATTCCCATCACCGCAAACGCGAGCCTCGCATCGAGTCGGTCGTCCCAATTCATGCAGGAACCAAGCCCCGGCGGGCAGCCGAGCACATGGACTTCGCACCAACCACCGACGGTGTCCTTCTCGGTTTTTGCGCGATGAATCAACTCCACAAGCTTTGCATCAGTCGTGGCATCAGGACAGTAAACCTCACCAGCGTCACGCGCGGCGATAAGCGCGTCGAGTGTCTCACCGCGCACATCAACATCACACCATGCGTCACACGCACCGCGCACGAATCCGAAGACGCGAATCCCGAACGCGTCGAGCACGCTGCGCGCAACAGCACCCGCCGCGACACGCGCCGCAGTTTCACGCGCACTAGCTCGCTCAAGTGTGCCGCGACAATCAGGGACGAGGTACTTCAGACTTCCCGCGAGATCTGCATGTCCAGGTCGCGGCCGCGTCACAGGCGGCGTCTTTGCAAGATCATCGATGCGACTGTCCTTGTTTGCGATCCGGAGCGCCACCGGCGACCCGATGGTTCGGCCGAGTCGCAATCCACCGAGAAACTCAACAACATCTGTCTCGAGGCGTTGGCGCGCGCCACGACCGTAGCCACCCTGGCGACGCGCTAGTTCGTGATCGACACGCTGCACATCGATCAGAACATCTGATGGAAGCCCGTCGACGATGGCGACAAGGGCCGGACCATGTGATTCACCAGCGGTCTGATAGCGAAGTGGACGGGCCATCGGCGAATTGTGCCCGAAATTGCGACAAGCCGCAGCGCAGTCTCTGCCAGTACACAGCTCTTACTGTGCAGCGACGGCCTTCCACAACGAGCCTGGATTTCCGCGGTCTTGGCCCTGATTGAAGGTTGAAAAGATCATCGTGCCGTCCTGCATCGCATCGATGCTGGTGATGAGTTCGCCGCGCTTCTGAGCAATCACTGCGGGCTTCGTCGGCTTGCCATCGACCATACGGATGCCCCACACCGTGCCGAAGGCAAAATCGGAATAGACATACACGCCATCGAGGGCTGGGATCGCCGCGCCGCGGTACACCACTCCACCGGTCACCGACAGACCCTCGCGATGGCCGTACTCCACCACGGGCTCAATGAATGGCCCCGTGCCCTTGCCGCCGTCAAAGGGATGGAATCCTTCGCGCGCGTTCCATCCATAATTTCCGCCCTTCACGACGATGTCGATTTCTTCCCAAAGATTCTGTCCCACGTCACCGGCCCACAGTTGACCGGTCTTCGGATCAAACGACATGCGCCAGATATTGCGCGTTCCAAGTGCCCAGATCTCGGGTTTTGCACCGGAGGTTCCCACGAATGGATTGTCGGACGGAACGGCGTACGGCGCACCATTGTCACCCTTGCGCGACACGTCGATACGCAACACCTTCCCGAGAAATGTGCCCATCGCCTGCCCGTTGTGATGCGGATCATTCGCGGCACCTCCGTCACCGACCGACAGATAGAGGTACCCGTCAGGGCCAAACAACACCATGCCACCATTGTGGTTTGAGTACGGCTGCGACTGCGTGAGCAGAATCTCTTCGCTGTTCGGATCGGCGGTCTTTCCGTCCTCACTCACCGTGAAACGCGACAGAACGGAGCGCCGTGGCTTGTTCGCGGTGTAGTAGGTGTAGAACTCGCGTTTCCGCGGAAAATCGGGGTGAAACGCGATCGAGAGCAGGCCTTCTTCATTTCCGCCGTCATTGACCCGTTCGCGGATATCGAGAAAAAGCGCTGCTTCCGTCGAACTCGACTTGGAAGGGTCGGCGATCAGCACCCGCCCCGGCTGTTCGAGGATGTAGAGATTGACATCATCGCCTGGTCGCTGCAGCGTTTGAATCGGGCGCACGAGCGGGAGATTTGGAAGCACGCGATCAAGGCGCAGTTTCGGAATCGCCGCACCCTGCGCCCACGCACCCTTGGGTTCGGCATTCGCAGTACCCGGGGCCGTAGTCTTCGCTCGCTGTGATTGCTCCGCTAGCAATGCCGCCTGCGGAGGAACTGTGGCGAAAGCGATGGAGAGAGCAAGAGCAGCGACAAGCATGAAGACCTCGTTTCGGCCGATGGTATCGAAGGTTCGTTCCGAATTGCGCTCCGAATTTCATACACTTTCGCGCATGCACACGACGCTCCTTGCGACCATCGCCTTACTTGCTGCATCCGCACCCCGAATGCTGCCGCCGCCAACGGTTGACTCAAAGCCGATCACGATGGACGCGGTAAAGGAGCGCGCGGAAGGCTTCGTGTCGCTCTTCGATGGAAAGTCGCTCGACGGTTGGATCGGCGATACGAAGGGTTACCAGATCGAGTCGCTTCAGGATGGCGCTGCGATCGTCTGCCAACCCGGGGGCACAAATCTCTTTTCAAAGGATGAGTTCGCCAACTTCGAGCTGCGCTTCGATTTTTTGCTCACGCCCGGCGCAAACAACGGCATCGCGCTGCGATCGCCGGCAAGCGGCGATCCGGCGTATGCAGGATTTGAATCACAGATTCTCGACAACACCGCGGACATGTACAAAGATCTCAAACCCTGGCAGTACCACGGCTCGATCTATGGAATTGCGGCGGCCACCGCGACCGCGTTGAGGCCCGTCGGCGAATGGAACAGCGAATCGATCATCATGAATGGTCGAGTCATCAAGGTTGAACTGAACGGCATCGTCATCGTCGACATCAATCTTGATGTCGTTGCAAAAGACGGTAAAACCACGAGCGATCAAAAGATTGATGGTCTTACCCGTACGCAGGGCCACATTGGCTTCTGCGGCCACGGCGATCGTGTGGCCTACCGAAACCTGCGTATTCGCAAAATCTGATCAACCTCAGACCGCGTAGTGGCGACCGAAGCGATTCTCAATGAAATCCTCATAACGCACGTCCTCCATGCGGACGAAGCCTCGCTGTGGGATTTTGCCTTCATTGAGTAAGTCGAGCATCGCGCACACGCCCGCGGCAGTCGTGATCTGGATACCCGTCCAATGCTTGCCGTCAATTTCCTTTGCAGGCACGCGGCGGGCATCGGTCTTCTCGACGAGCTTGCCGTTTTCGATACCGATGGCGACACAAACGATGACGATGACGTCTTGCTTCGTGGCCGGGACCGAGCGATCAAAGATGGTGCAGAGTTCTTCGCGGCGATCGATGAATCCGAGGTCGTTCAGCAGAAACTTCATCAGCTTGCAATGACCGGGATAACGAATGGTTTTGTAATTGACATTGCGAGCACGCCCCGCGAGTGACTCGCCGAGCGAACCTAGCCCACCAGACGTATTGAACGCCTCATACTCAGTGCCGTGGATGGTGAATTCTTCGAGGTTCTCAAGCGGCGGCAGTAACGTCATCTTTCCATCGACCAACGCTTCACATGGATTGCAGTACTCGTTGACAAGTCCGCTGGTCGACCATGTGAGGTTGTACTTCAGTTGGTTTGACGGGAACTGTGGAAGAGCGCCGACGCGGCAGCGAAGCTCGTGGATCTCGCTCATCGGTTTTGCCAAGTGATTGGCCGCAATCGTGATGTATCCAGGCGCGAGCCCGCATTGCGGAACAAATGCTGTGGACGCATCCCGCGCGAGTGACATGACCTGCTTTGTTACAGCCACATCTTCGGTTAGATCGAGGTAGTGCACGCCGTGCGCCTTTGCGCGTTCAGCAATCAGCGGATTGCAGAAGAACGGCGCACAAGAAATGAGTGCCCAGCGACCTTGAAGGTTGGCGTCCAGATCGGACTGCTTCGCAAAGTCCACAGTCGCACCAGTCGCACCCGCGAGACCAGCGATTGAATCACGCCAAGATTGCTCATGCGCGTCAACGACATGAACTTGATACTCGCCGCTCCTTGCGAGGAGGTGGGCTGCCATGCGTCCAATTTTCCCCGCACCAATGATGACGACATTCTTCATGTGATTCTCAATTCAAGTTGACGCAGTGTCCGGAAGTGCAATGCCGGGAAACGGCAAAATCAATCGGCAAGATAGGACGGAAAGGGTAGAGCGATGATCGGCCGAACGCGAGGGGTCAGTTAAAGCGCAACTCAATGAGCGAGAAATCATCGTCCCACGCAACGGGCGCACCGACGCCAGGGTCCGGAATTCCACGGCCCTTCAGGACCACGCGCCGCGTTTCAGCCACCACCGCATCAAGAATGCCTTCCGCAGGGTTCGACTCCAGAAAGGCTTCAAGGTTTTCGAGTCCCCATATCCCGCCGCCATCAAGATGCAGTTCGAACACACCGTCCGAGAAGAGGTAGAGCCGATCGCCAGGCTCGAGCGTCACCCGCTCCGTTGGCGCGTCGTACTCATCGACGATTCCAACCATGTAGGTTGTTGACTCAAGACGCTGCAATTTCCCGCCTCGCAAAAGAAACGACGGCGGATGACCACCGCCCGACCATGCAAGTTCGCGGGTTCGGCGGTTGTACACGCCATACCACACCGTGAAGTACATGCCATCGTGCCGCGACATCGGGAAGCCCGCATTCAGCGCCTGTAGCGTGCGGGTGGGATTAAGCACCTGCTCACGCTCGAGCGAACCACTCTTGATGAGGTTCATCGCCGACACGCCCATCAATGCAGGACCAACACCGTGACCACTCACATCAAGAACATAGGCGGCAAGGTGATCTTCATCGATCCAGTGGTAGCCGAACACGTCTCCACCGAGCGCCTCGCAGGGGACAAATCGCCAATCCGCCTCGATTGCGCCCGTCATCGGTGGATCAAGAAGCGAACGCACGTATGCCGCGGCACGATTGATTTCCGCCTTCATATGCGACTCGCTCACCTGCAGCGCATCGAATGCTGCGTTGCGCTCGAGCTGCATGCGGTAGCCGCGTGAGTGGTGGCGGATGCGTGCCACGAGTTCGACCGGATGCGGAAGTTTGACGAGATAGTCGCTTGCGCCTCGTGCAAATGCGTCGGCTTTTACTGCAGGATCTTCCTTTCCCGTCAGCATGATCACCGGTACATCGCGTGTCGCCTCATTTTCGCGATAGCGCGTGACAAGGTCGAGGCCGTTGGCTCCGGGCATCTCAATATCCTGCAAGATCACAGTCGGCTTGAACTCCTCTGCGACCGCGATCGCCTGCAGAGGATCCTGCAACGAGCGATACTCACATGCCCCCTGTGTTGCAATCATGCGCCGAACTGCCTCGCCAACAATGGCTTGGTCGTCGACAAGGAGGACGCGGTCGATGGTGTCGATATTCTGCATAGAAGTGATTCTCATTCATCGCGCGAGTTGTCGCACGCGTGCCGCAATCGCGGGTCCGATTTCATCGATTGGAAGCGTCGCGGTTGCAGCGCCTAACTTATGAGCGACTCCCGGCATTCCCCATACCACGCTCGTTGACTCGTCTTGCGCAATCGTGTGCCAACCCGCATCTCGAAGTTTGAGCATCCCCTCCGCTCCATCGCGTCCCATGCCGGTCAGAAGCACCGCAATACCGGGGCGAGGGAAGGTGGTCAGCGAAGAGAACAGTTCGTCGACAGCTGGCCGGTGCACATGATCAACCGGCTCCGCGCGATACTCGATTGTCCCGGCGCGTGTACAGCGAAGGTGGAGATCCTCACCGGCGACCAGTGTGTCACCCTCGCGGAGTAGTGCACCGTGCCGCGCAATCGTGAGATTTCGACCAGTCTCGGCCGAAAGCCACTCGACATAACCAGCGACAAAGTCGACTGACACATGCTGCACAACAAGAATCACCGCAGGAAGATCGCGCGGGAGGGCTGAGAGCACGCTTGCAACTGCGCGCGGACCACCGGTTGATGCACCGATCGCAACGATGATCGGTCCAGACCGCGCAGTCTCGGAAGGCGCAACCATTGCGGGAACCGGAGCGCGCGCTTGTAGAGCGTTTGGCTGTGACGCGGGAATGGGTGGCGCGTTCAGTCTTGGTGATGACCGCGCCGCAGTTGAACGCGCGACGAGATGCAGCCGACGGACGAGATCCGCGCCTCCCGTGACTGCACCACCAGAACCAAGCGTCGGCGTATTCACCGCGTCAAGCGCACCCGCGCCGAGCGCCTCGTATACAAGCGACGCGTTTCCACTCACGGTCGCAGTCACCACAAGAATCGGGCAGGGCGTTGCTCGCATGATTTGCCGCGTCGCCTCGACACCATTGAGACGGGGCATGATGAGATCCATGAGAATCACATCCGGGCGATCGCGCGCGGCCCGCTCAATCGCCTCAATGCCATCACGGGCAATCCACGCAACGACAAGCGCCGGATCGGAAGCGACGACGCGACGCAATGCTTCGCATGCGACTGCGAGATCATTCACAATGCCGACTCTCACGATGTGCCTCCGGCCGCTGTTGGTGAGGGTCGAACAATGTCGACGAGATCACGAATCGTGTCCGCGAATGTGCTGTCTTGAAACGATCCCTTTGTGAGATACGCAGTCGCACCCGCGTCAAGCCCAGCGATCCGATCTTCCTCGCGATCCTTGTAGCTCACGACGATGACCGGAATCGTCGCAAATCTCGGGTCTGCGCGCAGCGTGCGCACAAAATCAATTCCATTCATACGCGGCATATCGATATCACTGACAACCAGGTCAAACGCGCCATCACGCAGCGTGTGCCAACCGTCAAGGCCATCCACCGCAGTCTCCACCTCGAAGCCCATGCGAACGAGAAGCTGCCTTTCCACTTCGCGCACTGTCGCTGAGTCGTCGACGACAAGAGCGCGACTCGCGCGTTGAGTCTGGGCTGTAATTGCGCGCTGAGCGCCACGGAGGCGACCTTCATTCAACGCAAGACGGACAGACTGGAGCACATCCTCGCTATCAACGACGAGTACCGGCTCGCCGCTCTCGCGTACTGCTGCCGCCGAAAGAAACGCGACCTTCCCAAGCCGAGGGTCGAGCGCACGCACGACGAGATCTTCCTCACCGACCAGCGCATCAACCGCAAATCCGTAGCGCTCCTCACCCGATCCGAGGACAACGATGTGCTCGCGTTCACCAACTCGTCGTGCATCACCGAGAAGAAGTACGCGAGCCGCATCCACGACACCGATCGACGTACCGTCGAGGACAAATTGACTTCGACCAGCCACCATCGTGATCGCCCCGCTGTCTGGCTGCACCACGCGATCAATACGCGCGAGCGGGAAAGCGAGTGTTTCGCCGGCAACATCGACAAGCAATGCGCGAATGACAGAGAGTGTGATCGGAAGATCGAGTTCAAACACCGTGCCTCGACCGAGTTCACTTTCAATCCGCGCAACTCCACCGATTTCACGTGCAGTTGACTGAACAACATCAAGTCCAACACCACGTCCCGAGATCTCTGTCACCTTCTGCGCGGTCGAAAATCCAGGAAGGAAGAGAAACTCAAGGAGCTCTTGACGATCCATCGTTGCGGCCATTTCCGACGTCGCGAGCGCGCGGCGAACAATTCGATCGCGGAGCGCGTCAAGATCGATACCACGGCCATCATCGCTGACGCGGATGCGTAACTGCCCCGCGTGATGGCGAGCCTCGACGCGCAGCACCGACTGCGGATTCTTGCCCTGCGCGCGCCGTTCGTCTGGCATCTCGACGCCATGGTCAAGTGCATTGCGGAGCATGTGATTCAGCGGCGCGTCAAGTCGAGCGAGAATGTCTCGATCAACCGGTACTGATTCACCCACAATCTCTATGCGCGCCTCTTTTCCCAATTGTCGCGCGAGATCACGCACGGTGCGCGAGAGCGACGCCGTGGCATCTGAAAATGGACGCATTCGGCTCGAAAGCACCTCGTGATATAGCTGCGTCGAAGTCTCTTCACCTCGTCGAATCGCATTCTCAACCGTCAAAAGGTGTGTCACAACGCGGGCGCTTCCTTGCTCGACGAGGGTACGCGCGGGCCGCACAACCTCGGAGTCGATGCCGAGACGTCGCAACTCGACACGCACGCGATCGAGTTCGTCCTCAAGGCGGATCAACTGACGCTTGAGCTCGACAGCTTCGCCTCGAATCGCGCCAAGCCGTCGCGATTCGAGCATGGTTTCGCCGGCGAGTTGTAGCAACCGATCAAGTTTTTCAGCGGTCACACGGACCGTCGTCGCGCGCGCGGCTGCCACAATTGGCACATGCGCTGGCGATTCAGCGCGTGGCTCCTCACTTCGTGGCCGCTCAACCGCGGCGAGTGACAGGGGCTCGTCTCCTTCCGGCTGGGCTTCGATTTGGGCAACCGGTTGCGGCAACTGCGGTTCAGCGGCCTTCGTTGAGGAAGATGCAACGATTGGCACGGGTGACTTCAGTGCTTCCGCCAACGCGGCGACGACTGCGTCGTTGTCCGCGCTCCACGCCGCGACCGCGCCCTCCTCGATCCGAGCAAGTGATGCGAGCAGGTCGGTGCCCTTGAGCAGTTGATCAATCCGCGCGGCGGTGATCGACTCACGCCCTTTCTGCATCGCAACCAGCACATCCTCCATGGCGTGCGAGAGGCGAACCGCGATATCGAGTCCGATCACACGCGCGGCACCCTTGATCGAATGGGCCGCGCGCATCAGCGGCTCAACAGTCGAAGGATTACTCGTGCCCTCAAGGAGCACCAGCCCTTCACTGAGTGCCGCCGCATGCATCTCTGCCTCGCCGCGGAAAAGTTCGTAAAGAGAAAATCCGCCGAGGTCACTCATGCGAGGCTCCTCGCGAATCGCGCAGCAAGTTTCGTCGCGTCCAGAACCGTCACCAGTCGCTCGGCGCCTTCATCATCGACAAGATGCACGAGATTCGCTGCACAACCATCAGCTGCGTGACGAACAGTGGTCGGCGGCGAGAGCAACGTAGATTCATCGATTCGGCGAACGCCGTCTACCGCATCTACAGCGAAGGCCCAGCGGTCAGCCACCGGACCGATCACGAGAAAGTGCGTCTGTTGCTGGCCTTCAACAATGCCAAGAGCCGCGCCGATGCGTGCAACGATCGTGAGTTCGCCGCCAATGTTGGCAATCCCCGCGAAAATATCGTTGGTTCGATGAGGGACGCGGCGAATCGTCGAGACACGAACAACGCGGTGCGCGTCCTCAGCTTCGATCGCGAGCTGTTCGTCGCCCACGCGGAATACAAGAATACTGCGCGTTCGACCACCACGGCGGTCGTTTCGCATCGCAACGAGTTCTGTGTTTGCTATCAACTCTTCTGCTGGAAGTGGTCGATCGAGGAGTGCACGCATACGTGCGACATCCCTCTCAGCGCGCACCGACAACGCTGTATCTGCTGAAGTTTCGACGTGCGAAGAAAGTTTGCTGGCGTCAGTCATGCGATTTTTCCTGCGTTCGTGCCAGCTATCGTTGAGGGCAGACTAGCACGCATCGGCGCCGTCGCCTTTACTCGTGCGATCGCCTCGTTCAAGATGTGCGCGCAGCGCACGCTGCCGCAGTCGTTTCGCATCGGAATGCGCACCCCGGCGTTCGGCAAGCCGCGCGGCGATGAGGAGCGCAGCTTCGCATACGCGATCGAGATATATCGCGCGAACTGCCGCTCGTTCCGCGGCCGCGAAGTCGCCAACCGTTTCGAGTTCGAGTGCACGGGCGACGTGCTTCGCAGGATCGATTGCCGCTTCGGGGATCGGGATCGGGCTCGCGCACGCGAGTGGTACTGGGTGCGGCGTCGAACTCGAAGTCGATCGCGGTAGCGGGGGCACAGATGGCGAGAGATGTGAGTTTCTCAGCTCCGTAATCGCAGATGGAACCTCCACGCGCTGCGGGGCTGAGGAAGCTGTGGGTGGAATCGGATCGCGGGTCAACGCAAAGACGTTCGCTGCTGCCGTTGGAGCCAGTCCCGTCGCTTGGGATGCAGCGTGTGATTCCGCGTGACCAACGAGGAGCACGCCCTGTTGCGCAAGAATCTTTAGAAGACCTGTGAAGACGCGGACGCGCACATCTTCATCGAGGTATATCGCAACATTTCGAAACACAATGACGTCGAACAAATCTCCGCGATCCAGAGCCGTGTCGATCGTCGATGCCGCAGTCGTGGGCTCTGCACGGATATGACGGAGAATCGCCGCCGATGCTCGCATGTATCCTTCCGACTCGGTGAAGTGCGGCGCTGCCCACGTCGGAATCCCGCCTCGAACGTGCATCCCACCGAAACGCGGCTCCGTCGCAAACAGCGCCGCATTACGATCGGTGGCAAGAATGTCGACGGCGCGTGCGCTTCCTGCTCCATCGATGAGTGCTGCGGCGATAGAGACTGGTTCACACCACCCGCCGCTTCCGACGATCAGAGCGCGCAGTACGGTTGCGTTCGAGTTTCGGGCAAATTCCCGCAGAAAACTGCAGGATTCCGGGTATCGAAACAACCATGTCTCCGGCGGCGAGAAAAGCGCCTCAAGCCTCGCGTACTCGCTTGGATCAGCCTCGATACGCCGCGCGCAGGCGAAGAGGTCCCGAAGCCCTAGTTCGGCTGTGCGGGTCGCGAGATACGACCACACGCGTTCTGATGAGAGCATCGCAACTGAGAATCCGCTCTGGCGTTGGAGTCGCACGAGCAAACTCGCCGTTTCCGCGCTGTGACTCGTGGCCGCTTCGCGTTTGCGCCAATCTTCTCCAGCGGGTCGCTCGTTCACGGCTCTGCGCGTGCCGGCAGCTGACGCAGCGCGGCATCGCCCTCAAGAAGTCTGCGACAACGCAAGAGTTGCACCATCCCATTGGCATCAGCGATCGTTGGCCCAAGATGCGGCGCACCTGCAAACGAAAATCCTTCGTGTGTTCCCGTTTGTGAAAAGTCGCGATCACCAAGTCCAAGCACCTCGGGCACCAAGAGACCAACTTTGGTCGCGCTCCCTTCAAAGAGCTCTGCCTCGAGAGAGAGCACGACGATCCGCGAGCCGAGCCGAAGTGATGCTGGCGTGTTATCCACGATGACCGAAAGATCAACGAGCGGCACGAGTGCACCGTGCAAGTTGAAAAGTCCAAGCAGCCACTTCGGACCAGTGCCCGCTGGTCGATGGTCAACGACCGGAAGAACCTCGCTGATCTCGCGGCAATCAAGGGCAAAACGCCGACCTCCCACCATGAGAAAGAGTACCTGCATCAGCGTCCATCTCCTGAGTTTGGACACGATGCGCTGCCCTCAACGGTCGGAGCTGACACATGAAACCGTGCAACGGCGTCCTGCAACACTGCGATTGCGTGCGCGAGTTCCTCGGCGACACGACCAAACTCGGCGACGCTCGCCGCCGTTTGCTGCGCGCCCTCCGCAACCTGCCGCACTGCACCCTCGATTTGAACGACGCCTAAAGACTGAGCGGCCATCCCCCGTTGCACATCCGAAAAACCATCCACCGCTGCATTCATCTCCCCGATGATGCCGCCGAGATCATTGGCAACGCGCTGTACATCGGCAGTTCCTCCGCGCATTTCGCTCGTGAAACGCGCCATTTCCTGAACGCCCGACGCGACTGCTTCCTGCATCTGACGCACGATGCGCTCAATATCAAGCGTGGCTGATGCGGTCTGGTCTGCAAGTCGGCGAATCTCGCGCGCCACCACTAAGAATCCGAGACCGGCGTCGCCCGCCTTCTCCGCTTCGATCGCAGCGTTGACCGACAGGAGATTGGTCTGCTCAGCGACCTTGGTGATCGTGACAACGACGGTGTTAATCGCCGCCGCTTTTTCCGTGATAACTTGAAGTCGATCACCAATCTCGCTGGTCGCGCCATCAAGCCGCGTCATCGTGACCGACATCGTATCGAGACTGTCGCGACCCGCGCTTGCTGATCCGGCCGTCCGCCGCGCACCCGCATCGACCGATTCAACCGTGCGAAGCAGTTCCGCGCCGGTTGCGGAAATCTCGCGAATAGCAGCCGCGATCTGTGCCGTCGATCCACCGAACGCGCCCACGGTCGCGCCCTGTTGGCGACTGGTCGCTGCGAGTTCGACGCTTGTCGCCGCGAGCCGAGTTGACGCCGAACGCACGCTGCCAACGATCCCAGCGAGATCGTCATTCATCCGACCCATTGCGCGAACGAGTTCTGCACTTTCATCGCTTCCTCGAACGTCAGCGATCACGTGAGACAGATCGCCTGACGCGATGCGCTCGGCGGCGAGCTGCGCAGCCCGCACGCGACGGCTGATACCTATCGCCCCGACAGAGAGCAGACCGACAACGATCGCGATGCCAGAGATCGCGGTGACAGTGTTCACAAAGAAGAGTCCAGAAAGTTCAGCCGCGACGGCGCTCGTTGGCTTCCGGAGCACGAGCCGCCATTCGCCGGTTGGGATCATGGCCGACACGAAATAGCACTCTTCGCTCGACTCAGGATCGATGCGCTTTTCGACAAGCACACCTTGCTTCGGGATCGCACGAAAGACATCGCCAAGCGAAGACTTCGCGATCGGCGTGGTGCGGAGGCGCGTGCCGTCGGTCGCGTCGGTGGTCGCGGCGACAAACAAACCGCGTGTCTCAAGGAACATGTCTGCGCCAAGTTGCTGAGCGATCTCCGCGAGCCGCTGCTGGACCTCCGTAAGTGCCACGTCGAGCCCAGCAACGCCCGCAAATCGACCGTCGATTACGATCGGAATGACTGTCTCGATGATGTCGGTGCCGAGATACTCATACGGCTTGGTCAACACCGGATCTGCAACACCCGATCGCTCGAATCGCGCTTTGGGAAAGCGATACCAAAGGTCCGCGTCATCTGAGACCTCTTGCAACGGCTCGAGCCGAAACCCGCCTGATGCGTTGGGGTCGCGCTTGTAGTAGGGATAGAAGCGTCCTCCCTCACCGAGTGCGTTTGCAGGCACTCCGGGCTGCGCGCCCGCCGCGTCGTTGCCATCGGCGTTTGGCTCGTACCCCACATACGCGGCGTACACATTCGGGCTCGCGTTCAAAATGCTCTCAAGAAAACGCAAGGTGTCCGCGCGACGGCCAAACTGACCAGACTCTTGTGAAAGCACCATCATCCGCACGAGTCGCACCGTCGCCTCATTCCGGAGATTGATCTCCTTGGCGGCGAGTTCAGTTGCGTTGCGTAGGTCGCGCTCAAGGCTTGCGCTGAGCCCATCCCAGGCGCGGTAGCTATTTAGTCCGACGACCGCGAGGACAACGAGTGCCGAAGGCAAAACGCCAAAGAGCATGCTGCGGCCAAGCAGCGATTGATGAAAGGCAACCGTCGAGGTCGGTACCGGAGAGGACATCAGAGCACTGTAACAGCGCGCACGATCAATCCGTCTCGGGATCATCGCTCCAACGGATCTCGAGCCGACGCGCGCGCGAGTGCTCAGGAAGCAGAGCGCGGATCATTTCTGCGACGGTCGCGCGAGCCTTCTCGCGGACCTCAAACATCGCGACATCGCTCGACGCCTCTCGCACCACCGCAGCCCGGATTGTGCCAATTGCGAGTTTTTCCGCTGCGTCATCGCCGACAAGATGGTCAACCCAGTCACGATCGACCTCGCGTGCCACGCGCGTCCAATCGCTCTGCACCTCCACCAGCGTCTCGTCCACCCGCGGTGGTGGGAGCGTGACGATCCATCCATCCCCGGTGTGTTCCGCTCGAATATCGGATTTGAACGCGTCGAGCGGTACGATGTACTGCACGACGTTCTGTGGCACAAGGAGTTCGACCTTGGTACGACCCAATTCCACCCGCCATCCCGGACCATAAGGGACAAGCCACGGCCGGATGGTTGCCTCCGTTGGAACGCTGGCCTCAACACGTACGGCGATTTCGCGCGTCGCAACCCGAAGCGCAGGTGCTTCACAGAGCTTTCCGAGCGCGCTGAAAATCACTGGGCGGGGGCCAGGCCTAGAGAATCCATCGAACACCACGAACACCACAACTGCAACGACAATTGCGAGCAGTGCGGCCCCAATCGCAAATGTTCCACCGCCGAGACAACCAAGTACCGAGAGCCACGGACGACTTGTGGCAAGCGGAGCACCGCGTTCGTCGTTCGACGGGAAGCCAGGGTCGGTCATGTGCGCATCGTACGACGCCTAGAAACAACTCGTACCGACGCTCGATCTCTTCAGACCGATGCCAGAAAACCTCCCGATCGCGGGAGGCCTCGATGAGGGTGGTTTTGCTCGCACCTTTGAGTGCGCTCGAGTCGCTCAGAACAGGCCGCTTGTTTCGCTGCGGAAAATATTGTTTTTCGTCTAGAGCACCGCGCATCGAAGGCCGACAGCGTCGACCTCGAAATCAAAAGCGCGCGCACGGGGGTGTGGCGGATCGCGGCGAATTCTCTCGCGAAGTGTTTCCGCATGGGCCGCGGACTTTGCGACGAGCACCATAAATCCGCCTCCACCAGCGCCGGCAAAACTCCAGGCAGAGAGTTCGCGCTTCCAACGCGATGCAAGTTCATCAAACGATCGCGGACAACTTCCAGGATCGATCTGTCGCTTGCAGCGCGTGTACTCAGTGAGCTCTGTGAGTATCGCCTCAAGACTCCCCTCGGCGAGTGATATGCGCATGCGCTCTGCATTGGACTGCAGCCGCTCCACAGCATCCACCGCAGAAGGAACCTGCAGCAGCCAGTTCCACACGACGTTTTCAAGGATGTTTTTTGCCATGCGCCTCTCACCCGTAAAGTAAAGGAGCGCTCGTGACGCGAGCTCCGCGGACAGAGCTTGTGGTACGGCGATTCGCTCAACCTCGGGAAGTTGTAGTGCCCCAGGTGTGGTCCGAGCAATCTTGAATCCACCGAGCACGCCGCCGACCTGATCCTGCCATCCACCGCGAGTCGAAAGCATCTGCTCGAGCGCGCTCGTCGCCGCAAAGAGCTCTTTCGGTGAGCGTTCGCGTCCGAAGACGCGGTCGAGACAGTGAATAGTCGCGGCACCGAGGATCGAACTTGTTCCGAGTCCGCTTCCCTTTGGAACAGCGGAAAAAATGGTGAGCGAAACACTTCCGCCAACAGTTTTCAGCCACTTTCGCAATGGCTTTCGAGGATCTGCTGGTGCCACGCCAGTAAGTACCAGCGCATTTTCAGCAAGCGACGACCATCGTGTCGGATCGCCACGCTCTGCGAGATCGGTAGTTTCCGTGATCACACGCGTCTCGCCGAGATCGGTGCTCGTGATCCGAATCACTGGCTGTTCGCCTCGGCGTGGTTCCTCGAGCTTCGCGACAACTTGGATTGGAAGCTGACCGCGCAGCATCAGTGCGACATTGACCACGCTACCGCCGACTTCGTTGCAAATCGGAGGTGTATCACTCCAACCCCCAGCGAGGTCAACACGCACTGGCATCGAGGTCCAGACTGCCTGGTCGTGCAAAATCGCCGCAGGAATTGGGCGAAGCAGGGGCTCATGTTGTGCGAGTACTGCGTCGCCGATTTCACGGAACGCGCGGGCACGCAGCTCGGGCTCAATGACCAATGACTTGCTCTGTGCGAGCTTTGCGGCAACGCGGGCGCGCGTAATCGGATTGGGAAACGCGCTCACAGCCATATCGGGTGCTGCACGATGTGCGAAATCAACTGCACCCTCGCGCCAAGCAAGAGATTCCGAAGCGTCGGCAATCTCAAGAAGTTCGCGCATTGAATATCGCCGCGCCTTTTTCCATGCAGCGGGTGCCGCTTGACCCTTCCACATCCAAGACACGCGCACGAGTGGGTCGCGCACCGGTGCAACACACCAAAGCGGTTCATCCCAGAGAGTATGAAGGGCGCCTGAATTTCTCGACATACTGCTGAGTCGCGCACGGCGCGCGAAGTCCGCGAATGATGTGCCAAAGATTGTCCCACCACGATCTAGAGGTGTTTTAAAGTCGTCGTCGATTCCGCAAGTGACGAACACCACGCCATGAACTTCGCTCGTCTTGACCGGAATTGAGAAAAGACAAACACCGTGCGGCAGCTGAATGCGCGGGCTCGTCCATGCAGGATGGAGCGATGTGACAATGTTCTCTCCGCCGAGGTCGAATCTGCATCGAGGAACCGCATCAAGAACAGCGCGACCGGTCCGAACGCGCAGAGATTCAAGCGCGCTATCGAGTACAAGCGCATCACCGCAACCAACTGTCGACTTAGGTGCGATTGGATGAGACTCTGCACGCACACCAAAGCGTGCGATTGCTGCGCGTGGACCAACAAGCGCATCGAGCATTTCGCGCATCGAGCCGATGTGGAGAAATTCTCCAACGCTTGCGACTTGCGCTCGGAACGCCGTCGTCCGCATGGCGTCGAAAAAGGGTGCGAGCACCGCAGAAAGTGGAGCGCCCACCATGTCGAGGTACGCTTCACGCGACGCCAAGCGCGGTAGTGCACAGAGAATCTCGCGATAGAGGTCGACCGGCGGAATCGCCGCGCGGCTTGCGCGTTCGGCAAGCCCTCCTCGTCGCATCTGCACGGCGCCGCGTTCGAGCGTGACACCGGATGCCGCGAGAAGCGCGGCGATCGCACGCGCATCGAATGACAACAAACCAGTGTCGACGAGCGCGGTACCGTCCTTCGCAAGCGCACCGGCGGCGACAAGGTCATCGTGCGTCGGCTTCTGAAGAAAGGCTTGCACTTCGCTTTCCCCGCGCCGCAGTACGAAAACTCCATGGCGTCGCGCACGGACCTCGTCTGCCCGCTGCGCAACGCCAACAACACCAGGGCCATCAATTCGGATAGGTGTCTGACGAATCCCGAGGACTGCGTCTCCGGCTGCCACAAGCAGCTCGCCGCCCGCTCGTGGTGGTAGGGACAGCAAGTCATCGACAAGCAAATCAAACATCGCGCCACAGCGAAATCCTGGCGCGCGCATCGGTAGTGTGGCAAACAATTTTCCCTCGACGGCATACATCGGAAGCCGCCGCGAATCACCGCCTGAGTGCAGCATGAGAATGCGTGTCTCTGCAAAGAGATTCGCAAGATTTTGCGTTGTAGACCCCGCAAAAATATCATTCAGTGATTTCAGACTCCGTCCATCGCGTATCGACTTCGTGCGAATCGCTTCACTCTTGATCGTGACGAGTTTGCGCGCGACCTCGACGAGCGCAAGCACCGTTGCTGCGCCCGAACCAATTCGCGCATCGCACGCATCGGCAACGACGAGCATCCGACAACCAGCAGGAAGCGCCCCTGAAGTAACTCGCTCAGTAATGCGCATTTCATAGGCTTCCGCCTGCCTGCGGTTTGCGGCGGTGACGACGAGCCAGTCGAGTGGTGCGCTTGTTCGCGATGACGACATCCGCGCAAGGTACGCCACGTGCTGCATTTCAGCAGTGATTTCGCTACCCTCTTCGCATGCGCGCCTTCGCACAGGCCATTGACCTCTACGACGACCCCGAGCGGATCGATGCCTATCTCCGCCACCATCGCGAGATCTGGCCAGAAGTGGTCGAAGGGTTGCTTCGAATCGGAATCCGCGGCATGCGTATTTGGCGCGGCGGGACGAGGCTTTTCATGCTCGTTGAGACGGACGACGACTTCGACCCAGCGCGCTATCAAGACTATGCCAAAGACCCGCGCACTGCCGAATGGGACGCGCTCATGCGCTCGTTCCAAACGCCTGCGCCGTTTGCGAAGTCAGGCGAATGGTGGGCGCGGATGGAGGAGATCTTCGATCTTGCCGGCGCCTGCACGACAGCGAAAGGTATTTCCTCACTATGACGATTGGCGCTTCACTTCAGTTCCATGGCGCCGCAGGGGAAGTCACGGGCAGTTGCACACTGCTCACGACACCGAAAGCTCGCATTCTCGTGGATTTCGGCATGTTTCAGGGCACTCCCGCCGACGAAGCGCGCAACGCGATTCCACCGCAACTCGACTTTGGATCACTTGACGCGATCATCGTCACCCATGCACACATCGATCACTGCGGACGCCTCGCGATGGCGACCGACTTGGGATTCAAAGGCAAGATTTACTGCACAACGGCGACACACGAGCTGCTTGGTCGAGTCATGCGCTCAAGTGCCAGACTGCAGCGCGCGCGTTTCTACGAACGCTCAAGTGGAACTGCACCTTGGTCCCGCGCACTAATGCCCGGCGAGGCGCCTGGCCCCGCGCCCGAATTCCCGCCAGCGCAACGACTGTTTGACGCACCTGAGGTGCGCGACACGATGGACTGCATTGAGAGCGTGCCACTCGATCGAGAAGTCAAGATTGCTCCACTTGTCTCGCTCGTGTTTCGAAACGCTGGTCATATTCCGGGCGCTGCGAGTGCCGAGGTTTCGATCGGCGTCGGCGCTGCACGGAAAATCGTGCTCTTTTCCGGCGATCTAGGCCCAGAACGCTCCGCACTCCTCGCCCCGCCTCATCGACCGGCGCGGGCTGATGTTGTGGTCGTCGAGTCGACCAACGGCGAGCGTCGGCGCGATCCCGGGAGTGACCCAGATGAGAAACTTGCAGAGATCGTGGCCG
Organism: Candidatus Kuenenia stuttgartensis; assembly: GCA_945902075.1. Classification (GTDB taxonomy): domain Bacteria; phylum Planctomycetota; class Phycisphaerae; order Phycisphaerales; family SM1A02; genus QWPT01. The sequence goes on from CAMDMA010000007.1 coordinate 20,370, forward strand.
ATGCGGCGCGACGCAAGGCAAAGGTCATCGTTCCCTGCTTCGCCCTCGGTCGCGCGCAACTCCTCGTGCATCGACTCGCGCGGCTGAATAGTCGTGGGCTCTTGCACGGGCTCAACGTGTATGTCGATTCGCCTATGGCGGTGCACGGCATCGAATCGCTCTACCGGCATCCCGAGTACCTCTCGCCTGAGCTCTGCGAAACCGTCCGCGCGGGTGGAGCACCGCTTTGGTTTCCTGAACTGCACTACATCCTCTCGAAGCGCGAGTCGATGGCGATCGACCGCATGGTGCATGGCGGAATCATTCTTGCTGGCAGCGGCTTCATGGATGCCGGTCCAGTGATGCGGCATCTCGAGGAATCGATCGATCGCGAGGATTGCATCGTCGTACTTTCGGGATACCAGCCCGATGGTGGCTTTGCCTGGAAAATGCAGCGTGGCGCTGATCGCGCGCAGTTCAATGGGAAGACCGTGAAGATCCGCGCGAGCAGCGTGCGAGTCGAGGGACTTTCGGGCCACGCCGACCAGGACGATCTGGTGAAGTGGTTTAGCACTTTCGGCGAGAAACCCGGACGCGTTGTGATCAACCACGGCATCGATACCGCGCGCGCCGCGCTTGCCGGACGATTGTTGAGCGAACTCAGCATTGAGTCCACGATGCCGAAACCGCTCGAGATCATTGAGCTCTGAGATTTAGCCCCTCAGACGCGCTCGCAACGCTTGAAACATCGATCGACGCAGGCAGTACCGTGCTATGCCCGACTGGACACACGAACTCCCACCTCTTCCCGTTCATCCAAATCGGGTACTCCTTTTCATCGCCATGGAAGGCGAGGCGGCGCCTCTCGCGGGCAGACTCGGCCTCAACGTGCGCGGCACGCCTGGGTCCGCTGCAAACTCGATCGACCTTGTGGTGCCGGGGCTTGATCCCACGGTCGGCGCTGACCGAATCGGACCGGCCTACGCCGCATGGGCACTCACGCGCGCGATCATGGCGCGGCGTCCGGACATCGTCGTCAACATCGGAACTGCTGGCGGCTTCGCTTCGCAAGGGTTGGGTATCGCCGACCTTGTCCTCGCTCGAGACACCATGTTTCATGACGCGCGAGTCGCACTTCCTGGTTTCGCAGCGATTGCGCGCGCACACACGCGGCTTTCACCAAGTGACACTGAGCTCGATAGACTCGCTTCCGACCTCGGTGCACGAGTTGGCCTTGCCTCATCCGGCTCGAGCCTCGACGTGACCACCGATGAACTCGCACATTTCGCTCGAACGCGTACGCTCGCGAAAGACATGGAGCTCGCGGCGTTGGCAGCGGTCTGTAACGCGGAACGCATCCCCTTGGTCGCATTGAAAGGTGTGACGGACCTTGTTGACCATCACGAGCCTGCCGCCGAGGCATTTGTCCGTAACCTCAAACGGACCTGCGAGCGGCTCGCTGAGGCAACAGTTCCGCTCCTTCGTGCGCTCCGCGCGTCTTAGGTCGCGGCACAATCTACGACGAAGCTGGAGACAGACGTCGCGTGAGTCGTACTGTGGCGATTCTTGTGGAATCGTGTCGTGCTCTGCGTTTGCTTCGAAAGCCGATTACAAGAATCCGTCGCCTACCTTCATTAAGCGAAGATGGCTGATGAGATCATTCGAACACGCATTCCGACTGGGGCTTCAACGCATGTGCATCCGCCTGTATGGCACCGCATTGGTTGGACTGCACCGCGTGGCATGATGAAGTCCACACGAGTACCCATCAATTGTCGAGCTTTGGGCCCTTCTCGACGCGTGTAATCGAAAGGTTGTAGATCGTGCTTCCTCCAAGCGGACCAGCACCGACGATCAGGCGTAATGGCTCGACCGAAGATTTGCCGCCATTCACCGCGATTCGGTCCTGCGTGATGATCCAACGCTCCTTGCCGTCGCCAGCCTCGACGAGGAGATCGATCGATCCCCAGTCGCCGAAGGAAAGCACTGCGATGCCATCTTCATCAGTCGTCGCGAGCGCAGGTTTCCCACCGCGCGTGCGCGTACCCGCACCCGATGCAGCGATGTCGATGCCCTCCATTGGCTCTCCAGTCGTCACATCGGCCACGGTCACCATGTAGACACCGTGACCCTGTGGGACGGACGAGCATGCGACGGTGGCGAGCGTTGCGAGAAGTGTCAAGGTACGCAGCGCGGTGCGCATGGGGTTTGGCTGAGCGTTGTACATGGTGGATTCCTGCAGTAAAACAGCGAGTGTAGCGCACACGCTGGAGATCAATCTTCGTTGAAGTCAAGACTCGTGCCGTAGCTCTCGCGAAGTCCGAGGGTTGCGAGCATGGCGAGCGGCATCACGATCACCGCGACGATCGCGGCCGCCCGCCACGGCGAGGCCAATTGATCGCCGAGCGCGAGCCAGAGTCCGCCCGTCCACGCGGCGGACCAACGCACGATATTTGGCGCGGTGGTTGCTGCGGTACCGCGCAGGTTTGTTCCAAATTGCTCCGCCGCGACCGTCGCAAAAAGCGCCCAGTATCCGCTTGCAAAGCCGGTGAAACAGACCACTGCGTAGAACGCCGACTGTGAGCGCGCGCCGACGGTGAAGTACAAGCAAATCCCGACCACCGTCAGCACTTGAAACAGTGCGATTGCCCGCTTCCGGGAGCGCATCCACTGGCTTGCGACGCCGCTGAGGATGTCGCCCGCAGCGAGACCGATGTAGCACCACATGATCGCCTTCGCAGGCGACGGCTTTTCCTCGATCGCCAGACCAAGATCAGGCATGATTCGATCGCAATACTTGACGAGCGTGCCGACGACAAACCAGATCGGAACCGCAATCAGCACCGTGCACGTGTAGCGACGCAATCGTTCCGCTGGCCAGAAAAGACGCCAAAATGCGCCGCGCCCACGGACATGCTTCTGCTCTGTTTGAAGAAAGAGCCCACTCTCGACCACGCCGATGCGAAGCGCCAGCAGCGCCAGGCCGAGGCAGCCACCAATCACGAACGCGACGCGCCAAGAGACAAACTGCGTTGTGAAATATCCGGCGACCGCGCCGAGAATACCGACTGCAGCAACCCCCGTGGTTGCGAGCCCGCGGCGCTCGCGGCTCACGAGCTCGGAGACCAGCGTGATACCGGCACCGAGTTCGCCCGCGAGCCCGAATCCCGCGACGAAGCGTAAGAGACCGTACTGATTCACCGCACTCCCGAGCCCTACCGCGTGCAGGAATCCGAGCGGACCACTGGGATCGACGTCGGTCACGGCCGCGTTCAACAGGTTCGCGATGGAATACGCGAGGATCGAACCGAAGAGCACACTGATACGCCCGCGTCGGTCCGCGAGAATTCCCCAAACAAGACCGCCAACGAGGAGACCTGTGGTCTGCAGAATGTTGTCGAGCCAAACGCCGCTCGCGGCGAGCATGCGATCAACCTCCTCAGGGGGCTTCCCGGCTATTTGAGCTGCCATCACTTCGGTCAGCGATGCCTTCCGAACCAGTGCAAAAAGAAGCAGATCAAAGATATCGACGAAGTAGCCGAGCGCAGCCACCACGATGACAAGGAGGACAGCGCGGCGCGGAGGAGTCTTCGGGATCTTTGGGTCGGATGGCGCGCTCGTCATGGTGGTCGGACACGGTAAGTCCTTACAAAGCGGTTCTGCAACCGCAATTCCCGAGGGCTTTGCGGAGCCGTGTGATCGTGATGTCCGAAGAAGCCTTGTACACTCAAAACGTTCTACTCCGCGCGGCGTGCGCGGCACGACTCCCTGGAGGATCCATGCTGGAACTGACCTCGACCGCTGCCCTCACCAATCGTTTCGACATGCGATCGACAACCAGCTCGCCTCGCGGCATTCGTCGTGCCTTCACGCTCGTCGAACTTCTGCTTGTGATCTCTATCATCGCAATCGTGCTCGCACTTGTCCTCGTGGGGATGAACCAGCTGCAAACACGCTCACGCGCGCTTGCATGCCTGTCGAACCAACGCCAACTCTCGCTTGCAAACCAAACCTACGCGATCGACAACAATGGCCGCTTGGTGAGCCCGCGAACGGATAGCAATCCGCCCGATGGCGGCATGCGCAGCGTCACGAATTGTTGGGTCAACACCAACAACGCGAATACCGCGGGCGTGGAGCTTGAAAAGAGCCTGCAACAAGGCGCCCTTTGGTCGTACGTCGGCGAGACCCCGAAGGCGTATGTGTCGCCGATGGATTCGAGCGGGCGCGTGCGCTCGTATTCGTTCAGCGGGTTCGTTGGTGTAGGCGAACTTGACTACGGGCATCGCGCAGACGACTGGTTCGACTTCCCCGATCCAGAAAGCCCTGATTCGCCCGAAGGATTCCGCAACACGCAGTTCAAGACGGTCTCCATGTCCTTGATTCCGCAACCGTCGCGAACCATGGCGACGATCACCGAAGATGACCGCCTCATCCGAACCGATGGACAAGGCTACAACTATTCTGGATGGGTGATTGAAGTGCGTCCGCCGACCGGCGCTGGCGGACTTTGGATCGATACCCCTGCACTTTGGAACACAGGCCGCGTCAACATCTCGTTCATGGATGGCTCAGTTGATGCACCCAACATCATGTACGAGCAGCTTTCGCTCGCCATGCAGGCGAATCCGATTGGCCACGATGTCACGGAGACGGGCAGTCGGCCCGCATTCCGATTCATGGCGTCGATTTTGCTTCCGGGCATCATTCGGCCGGAAATTCAGTAGACGCACGCGGGTGCATTCACGGGCACGCGACGAAGATCACTCCCCAAGCGTTTATCTGGCGAGCTCGGCAAGCGTCGCGTCATCGAAAGACGTGACCTCGTTCCAGGTTCGCTTCTCCTCATCCGTGAGCTGTGCAGCCGCGACAGCGTCACCGACGGCCTTCGCCGCCTCGCGCGACTTTCCGAAAAGCTCTTGTGCCCGCTTTGGGTCACCTGAGCCATCGGATGCAAGGGCCGCCGCAGCTTTTCGCTGTGCGATGAGTGCCTGAACAAGCGGTTTAAACTTCGGCTCCTTCGCAGCCTCGATAGCACCCATCGGCGCCACGTACGGCGGCGGCGGCGGCGGGTAGCCGCCAGTGGTGTTATCGCAGGCTGTGAGCGCGGAGAGGAGAAGGATCGATGCGACGTGGCGGGTCGGAACGGTGGTCTTCAGGGCCATGGGCGAAGAATAACCGAATGGATCCAAACCATTGGGTAGTTTGAAAGAACGGCGTACTGCATCGTTGGTTATCGTTTCGCCACGCAGCCAAAACCCGAAGGTCAAGATTCAAAACTTGTTTCTTTTCGCTTGAGTTACGCGTGTCGGGATGGGACGGTCTGTTCCATGCGCAACACTCACATCGCCATCTCCACGATTATCGCGGTCTCCATGGTGCAAGGCGCGTTTGCCACCAAGCATGTCGTCCAACAATCTGGATTTGCATTCGTACCTGCATCGATCACGGTGCAGCCGGGCGACACAGTGCGCTGGGTTCGGAGCAGCGGAACTCACACGGTCACAAGTGGCGCGAACTGCACAGCGAGCGGGTTGTTTCACGCACCACTCAACATCACCACGCCGAACTTCACGTGGACCGTCCCTGCATCGGTCGCTGGCACAACGGTTGCGTATTTCTGCGTGCCCCACTGCCTTGGCGGAATGGTTGGATCCATCGTAGTTCAGGCCGCGGCACCATCGCCTGACATCGACGGCAACGGCGCGGTGAACGCTGCGGATCTCGCGTCCATGCTTGGAAATTGGGGTGCGCCCGGCAGCACAGATCTCGACCTCGACGGATCTACCGGGGCGTCTGATCTTTCCATTCTCCTTTCCGCATGGACCGGTTGATACGCCGATCGCCGCGCTGGCTTTTCTGTCATGCAGGTGGACTTGTTGCGTGGGGCACAGCGGTGGTACTCATGGCAGGTTGTGCGCCGCAGATCAATCGCAAGACCAATGGGTCCTCAGCCGACACCAAAATCACCATCGTCGCGGGTGGAGCTTGCGGTGCTGAAATCGATCCACTGGTGGGCGCAGAACATTCGCTCGTTGCGCTCGTGTTTATCTCGCATGAATGCCCGATTGCAAACGCAATGGTGCCTGATTTGCGTGCGATCGCGGCGAAGGCGAAGGCGAGCGGCGTTGCGTTTTTCCTGGTGCACGCGGCAACATGGACGGATGATGCGCAGTTGCGCTCCCATGCTGAAGATTTCTCGCTCACCACGGATGTGTGCGTACTCGCCGATCGTGGCCAACGGCTCGTCCGCGCGACAGGTGCGACGATTACGCCCGAAGCAGCGCTTCTTCGACTCGATGGCCGGGGAGGGTTCCATCTGCTCTACCTCGGCCGTGTCAACGATCTTTACACGGGCATTGGACGACGACGGGCGAGCGCGACTTCAAATGACTTCGAGGTTGCGATCGATGCCGCGCGCAACGGGATGCCGATCCACGCCCCAAGCCCAAAAGCTGTTGGGTGCTTTATCGAAGTGACGCAGTGACCCTCTCAACACGAGGTCCCGTTACAACTGGGAGCCTCGTGAGTGGGCGAGCCGCGGAGTGGCTTCCGCTGCGTCGTCTTGGCTGCCATTCGGCCGACAAATCGACGCCGACCCGGCTTGACTCGCGTAAGGCGATCTTGCGGAACCGATCACTGAGGTCAAAATTGATTCAAACGCGCATGGTGTCGCCGCGGCTTCGGAACGCACCACCGGTTGCGCTTCGATACGCCTGCGGACTTCATGAAGCCGCCCGTGCCACGTTCCTTGAGGCGAGATGCCTCCGTCAAAAGCTGCGACCCGAGCCTTTGCGACGTTCGCGGCGGGCGAGTCCGAGGCGCAACTTCAATCAATGTGCGCTCGCTGCGGTCGCCGATTCGGTCGATCGCGATCGCACCCGACCTCGGTTGACTCTTGGGGACACGTCAAGTGCCGGACAGCGGGAACCGAAAGAGAGGTGCCCGAAAGACGCCGAGCGGCGCAGTTTGGCGAACTGCGGCGATCTTCGAACTATCTGCTGAATTCGCCTTCGAACTTCCGAGAAATGACGTGGTAGCCGAAACAACGACCGAGCCGATCAGTCGGGTTCGTGATCAGTGCATGCCTGTCCTAGATTGCTGCTTGGTTGCGTCCGTGATCGCGTCCTTGGTTGCGTCCGTGATTGCATCCTTGATTGCGTCCGTGATTGCCACCGTCCTGGATTGAGACGATGCATGCCTGTCCTAGATTTATTCTAGATTTAGTCCTAGATTTATGTCCGTCCCTCGGACCAGTAGCTTTTTCAGTTCCTGGATGACTTCGCCGCTGTCGGCGTACTGGCCACGACAACATTTAAGTCGGATACTGCACTCGTGCTCGCTAAGAGCTTTTATCCCGACAATCTCGTTCTGCTGCGAAGTCGCCTACTTACAGGTGCCGGGTTCTGTCACGGATTCTCGACGCGACACGGCGGCATCAGTGATGCTCCTTTCGACTCGCTGAATCTGCAATCCACATACGCGAACGCGCGTATCGCGGAAGGCGAACCACGCGACACCGACGCGAACATCCGCGAGAACCACGCACGCTTCACTTTCGCCGCGGGGCTCGCCCGCGATACGGTCGTCGTCGATGTGAGCCAAGTGCACGGATGCACCGTTGTCACGGCGCGTGATGCAACGAAGACCCGCATTGCAGCCGACGCGATCACGAGCGTGCGTGGAGGCCATGCGATTCTCATTCGCATCGCCGATTGCGTGCCTGTGCTACTTGCGTGTCCGCGGACGGGTGCGGTCGCCGCGGTGCATGCCGGTTGGCGCGGCGTTGTCGCAGGAATCGTGCCTGCCGCAGTTGACGCACTGCGTGCGCTGGGCGCAGATCCGCGCGCACTGCTCGCCGCGGTCGGGCCGTCGATCTCGGTGCAGCACTTTGAGATCGGACCAGAGGTCGCCGACGAACTCGTGCGCGTCGATCTCGCGTCGTGCGTCGTTGCGCCAGGCATCTACGGCCCGAAGCATCACGCAGATCTCGTGCGCGGCGTGCGGCTTCAACTGGAGCGCGCGGGCGTCGAGCGCACAAACATCGACGCGGAGCCACCGTGCACCTACGCGGATCGCGCGCGGTTCCACAGTTTCCGCCGCGACGGCGCACGCAGTGGTCGACTCGCGGCGCTCATTGCTCCGCGCTAGGTCCCTTCGCCCGCGCAGGAACACTGCGCGTCCAGCCTGCTGCGCCCGAATTCCAAAACACACGAATGTGATCGCCTTCGCTCGACGGCGCGGCGCTCGCATCGAGATCAACAAGTGGCTGCGTTGGATCGAGCGGCGAATTCTCCGCAACACTTGACGCGCTGCGCATCGTCTTTGCACCGGCGATACCGATGGAATCAGCGCGATCCGCCGATGCGCCAGAAAGCGAAACCAAGCGCGAGTTCTCGTCGCGGATCGGAAGGCCGTTCGCGTCAAGTTGCTCGGGTTCGTCGGCAAGCGGCGTACGTGCGCGATCATCGAAGCCATCAATGCCAACGTCATAGATCATCGGTCGGCCATCGACCAGTGCATACTTCCACGGCAACTCTTCGTGGCTATTCGCATCGAGCGGCCAACCAACAAACTCCTCAAGTTCTGCGCGATCCGCGGGGAATCGGCTGTTTGCGCGCCGGAAGCGCTCGATGCCGATCGCGGCCATGGTCGTATCTTGCATCGCGCGGAGCGCCCACATGACCGTGACCGAACGACCAAGCGCGGGCAACATCAAACTCAACATCGGCCCAGCCGCGCCGCGCCGTGCTTCAAAGTCGCGATCGACAGCCGCCGCAAGCACGATCGATTCTTTGCGCGAGGGCGACTTCGCCGCTTCCATGTTTGCATCAATGAACGCATCGAGATGCGCCAACACCTCGCGACGACTCGGCAGCGCATTCGCTGCAATCGGCCCGCTGAAGAATGCGCTCGTTTGCATCGCTGCCTGTTCGAGATTCTCGTCGCGTGCATTCGATGCCATCGGTGCCACTTCGCGCATGAAGTCCGCAAACGAGTGTGCAAGGAGCACTCCGTCGCCGTCGCCATTGTCGCTATAGCAACGCTGAATGAGATCAAAGACACCCGTGCGTTCTGCCTCAAATCCACGCGCCAGATCGAGGTCACCAACCCGCGCGAGTTGCTCCAGTCGCGCGAGCTGCGCATCGCTGAAACTCTCCGCGTGATTTTCAATCGCCGACGTGATCGTCCCGAGCACCAACTGACGAACTCCAGCTTCAACGAGCACATTGATCAGAAAGCCCACTTCACCGGAATGTGCCGCCATCATCGACGCGGCCTCGATGTCATCCATGAAGTCATTCGTGCGACCGTCATGGATCGCAAGCGCGGCGTCGGCGCACATGAGTTTCGCGGTCGAGCGAAGTAGTGCGCACTGTGGAAGCAGCGCACTGAGAAGCGTGCCGGAGAATTGACTTGCTTCAGGTGAATATTCAATCGGATCGACGAAGAAGAACTTCGCAACGCGCTCGTCTTTCCATGCCCCCGTTGCGACACCAACACCGAGTACAGGATGATCCTTCGCCTTCCGCAGACTCGCAATGTATGGCGCCATTTGCGCGAGATCCGCACGGATGCGCGTAAGCGCGGTTTCGTCAAAGTTGATCCGTGGAAGATCTTCTTCGACTCGGAGGCGTGCTGCCCCAAACGACGATGGAGGTTCCGCTCTTTCGATAAAAATGCATCGATCTTCCTCGTTGGAGAGCGTCGCAAGATACAAGTCGATGGCTGCACCTTCTGCGCCGGGCTTTGGCATCCGTGCGTTGACGGCTGCAACCGCGTCGAATGAAATCACTGGCTCGCGGAACGCGAGCACTGACGCGTATCCAAGATAGAGCGTGGCAACAGCAGCGGTCGAGATCGAACCCCACCGCAGGACCGAGCCCACGGAACGATCAAGTGGGCCGCGCTTGGCGATTGCACTTTGACGAAGCGCGCGTGCACTCACGCGAGCATCCCCGTATGCAGCCATCAAGTCGCGCGCTGACTTTCCCGCGGCGAGACCTTCTGCGAAGTGCGAAAGAAGTTCGTTTGCAACATCAAGTTGTTCGTCGCGGCGCAAGCGCGTGCGGTGCACGATTTCTGCGATAAATCGACCGATTTCTTCGGGCAAGCTCGCCACTTCAATACGGGCGCGAACAGCGCGCTTCTTCATTCCGAGCATCGTGTGTTCCTTTCAACGAGGCTTTACGCGAGTGCGGACATTGATGGGCTGAAACGCGAAAAACCAAGCTTCGCCAAACCGAGCGATGCCATCGCCTTCGTGATGTCGCGCCACTGATCGGTGTCTTCTGCGAGTCGCGTCTTCCCAGCCTTCGTGAGCGAATAGTACTTCCGTGGCCGCGCGCCCGACTCATCCCAACGCGCTTTCACAAGTCCCTTCGCCTCGAGGTTGTAGAGCATCGGGTAGACGGTTGACTGGCCAAGATGCAGTGCATTCCCTTTCGTGCGTGTAAGCGCTTCAACAATTGCGTAGCCATACAACTCACCCGCCTCGAGTACTTTGAGAACGGCAAGCATGCCTGCGCCGCGAATGAACTGATCATCTGCACCCATGGTGTTCCCCGTTGGTTGGCTCTGTATTGAAATGATAATGTGTGCTGAGGACTATGTACCACATAGCAATGATGCGCCATCAAAAACTTCTTTATTTTTACAACAAATTTTGACAGCTCACTGCGGCCATTCCATGTCTGTGTCCTCGAAGCGTCACAATTCCACGCGTTGCGGACTCACCGATTCCACTCGATTCAGCTGACGGCGCTTTCCGCTCCGCGATTGCGTTACTCTCGTTTGAGTATCTGAACGTTCCGCGGCAAGCGCTGGTCAACGATTGCTGCAAAAAGAACGGTCGCGAAGACATGGTCGCAACCTCAGGGTTCCGTTTGAGTCATCAAAGACTGCGTATCCTGCTCGGGTGGCGACGCCTGACTGTTCTTTTTCTACAAAGCCCACTGCACGGGAGCGTGCCGAGGGCATGGTTCGTCGTGGGCAGCGAACATTTCTTCGCTTCGCTCGTGCAGAAGATGGCCCCACATTCATCGCGCTGCTTGATCGCTCGCGTGATCATCTTGCCGCATGGATGCCGCGTGCAGCGCGTGGCAGTGAGCCATCATTCGGCAGACGATTCGCTCGGATGCTGCAGCCAGATTGTGACTCGGGTGGGCGGCTTCGACTGCTGGTCTGTGCGAGGGAAGATCAACGAATCGTGGGTGTCTGCTCCCTCGGAAGCATCACGGAATGGCCGAACCTCGACTGCAATATTGGATATTGGCTCGCAGCCGGCGAGACCGGCAAGGGGCTCATGCGCGATGCCGTAGCAGCACTCATCGACCACGCATTTGAAGAGCGCAGGCTGCACCGAATCGCCGCAAACATCATCCCACACAATCAGCGTTCCACGGCACTCGTGCGCGCGCTTGGATTCACGCGCGACGGCGTCCTGCGCGGGCTGATCGAAATCGACGGCGTATGGCGCGATCATGAATGCTGGTCGGTGCTTTCGACCGACTGGCGCACGGGAGCGCTCCGCCAAATCCCCGCTGCCGGAATGACACTCCAACCGCCCGACGCAACTTGAGCATCCCATTCACATCACGACCTGCGAACCACGGGGAATAACTTTCGAATTCGACGATGATGAGTGCCCAAGAGGTCTTTCCGTCGCCTCATCTCGAAGTCTGCTCACGCTCGGCTTGCGGCCGACCGATCTTTCCCCTACTCTTTGTGGCCCGCGAGAGGCTGTTGCCGCGGACGACAAGCAATGGGCCTGTAGCTCAATTGGGAGAGCGCTTCCATGGCATGGAAGAGGTCGACGGTTCGAGCCCGTTCAGGTCCACATCACACAAACGCCGCAGGTTTCGCCTGCGGCGTTTGTTCTTTTGGTGCTGATGGTTCATTCCGCGCCAACACGAGACCTGATCACGATCGACTTTCCTTCAACTGCCGCAGGATCCCCACGCATCAAGGAGGAGCGTCAAGTCAAGCGAGTCCGTGGTCGCATCGTTGTTGATATCTGCAACGCTCGGCATGCCCCAGTATGAAAACAATGCCGCAAGATCCTGCGCATTGACGGCTCCGTCCAAGGTGATATCGCCGACACATCGCTGAAGTGAGGCCTGCATCGACGTCAACTTGGTCAACAGCCTGTTGTAGTGGAATTGCTGATCAGGTGTCAGCGCGATCCCAGAGGCGAGTAAGTCGTACTGCGGATTGTCGATGCCGCGACCAAACAATAACTTCGCAGCGAAGCAGTTACGGAGATCATAAAACTCGTAGTTTGTCGCCCCAGCATCCACAAAGCACTGTGGCTGCTCGTTGTAGATGAGCTTCCATCGTCCATCGGTCAATGCCTGTTGCGATGCATAAATCACGCTGAAGTTTGCTGGTTCACCCAACTGATTCCACAAATCGCAGCAATCAGTAGCCTGCGGTGATGGGTTTGTTGCGGATGGTCCGTACCACACTCCGCCTTGCGATTCACACAAACTCTCGGAAGTGAGAATCGTGTCTGTACACGTGTTGGCGGAGCCTGTGGAAATCAGGCAGGGATAGCACACCACATTCAGAAACTCTGTACCGACCTCCGCGAAGTTCCAATCGCGCGCACTCGGAGCATTGGCATTGACGAGGTAACGCAACATTGGGCGGCAGTCGAGCACACGACCCGCGGGAACTGCCGTGTCAACATTGACCTGCGCAAGCTCAGCGCATAGTTGAAAGAGATCAACGGCGTTCACCATCTTGTCGCAACGTCGCCCAGGTGCCACTGTTGGCCCGCCCGCCGCGAGAAGAGGGACGCGAATGCCAGACTCGTACGCGGAGGCTTTTGCCCGGAGCGGATTGAACGGCGCGTGGACGGTTGTAAGAAACGATCCGTTGTCGCCGATGACCACAATCACGGTGTCAGGAGACGTAATCGACAGCGCGCCCTTCTTGTCCATTTTCGCAAGCCCTGTTGCGAGCAGAACGCGTTGAATCTGTACATCAAGTGACTCGATCGTGCGGTTTGAGAGGAGTCGCTGTTGGAGCGTGACGTTGTCGAGTCCCGGCTGTTCGTCGCATGCAAGCGGGAGCTTTGTCGGCCAAACCGTTCCCGGTGGGAGGCTCGATTGCTGCGGCGGTTGCCACGGATCGTGATCACCTGTGAACGACAAGGTGCACATCCAGTTTGAGTTCGGTAAAGCGCGCTGCTCGTTGATGAACGCAATTGCTTCATCCGCCTGAGCCACATCCGCATGCTTGCGCATTGGCTTGATCTGTGTGGCATTGCCTCCACCGTTGATCGTACGTGGCCACGCATATGAGCCGTTATTGAGTGACCAATTGATTCGCGCAATGGCCTCAGGACTGCACTCAAGTACAGGTGTTCCGTCCGCTGCGACCAAAGGGACGCCGCCAGCAGCGAGACACTCAAGTGCATCGATTCCCTCTTTGCAGGTCCCATCCGGGAACGCACACGCGCAGATGGACGGCGTACTTCCGTTTACAGGAAAGCCGCAGCTATACACAACGGCCTCTGAATCCACTTGTCCACCGACTGTCGGATCAATCGGTGGCGGCCCGCCGAGCAAGGTTCCATCGAAGTCGGAAAATCCGTTCGACGCTGGCGCTTCGATCCCCGCAGGATTGAGGTCCTCCTGCGACAGATGGAACTTGCCAAAAAATTTGCTCGTATAGCCAGCGCTGCTCAGCACCACCGGCGTCGTTGTCTCAAATGGTGAGCATTGCGATTGAGGAAGAGTTGCGGCCGTGAGTGCTGTCACAACTCCAGTTCGGCTTGGAAATCTCCCGGTGAAGAAGCAGGTTCGGCTCGGCGAGCACTGTGGAGTCGCCCAACAATTCGTGAAGTTCACGCCGTGCGCTGCGATGGCCTCGAGCGTCGGCGTGGACGCAAGCCCAACGCCCGACGGATTTGAAAGCTTGATCTGGTCAGCACCCACATCGTCCAGGATGACGAAGAAAATGTTGTATCGAGAATCCTCTCCCTCCGTCGGGGCTGCGGCCGCTACACCACCCGCTGTCATAGAAGTGACCGCCAACAACATTGCGGCGCAACGGCAGAAGCGATCAGTCCAGCGTTCGGGCAAGAATGCGAGAAATGAATTCGTTGATTGAGTCGCGGATGACATTGGAAAATTGGGGATTAGTCTTAAACGGTACTTCGCACATGAGCGTTCCCTGTGCGTACGCCACGCATGAAGAACGTGCGCATGTTCGCATCGGCCACCCGACGACAAGTAGTGAAGCCAATGCGCATGTTGGCGTGCATTCAGTGCGAACAACGCATCGCGTCGTGCCGCATGAACGAGGCCCTGCCAGCGCTGTCCAGCGCGCAACACGCCGTTCTAGGACGCACCGCACTGATCAAATTCGCTCGCGAAACATCGTCACAAGCCAACAGGACCAGCCGCGAAGAAAACGAGATGCAGTAACGACGGGGAACAGTTACGCGATCAGTAACGACTGTGCGGCATCTAACGTGCTGCCTCTCAACGGGCGACCGGGAATTCGTTCAATGAGTCAACAAGATGTTCTAAGTGGGCGATGACCAATGACGTTCGTTGTTTCACTCACCAAAGGAGCTTTTGATGCGTTCTGCAAGCTTTTTCTTTATCTCAGTTCCCATCATTCTGCTTGCAACCGGTGCTTCGCAACGGATTGCATTCGGCCAATCCACAACTATCACCACTGCGGGCTTCGCGCAGTATTGGGGTTCTGCGAATCCTGCCTATGACCTCAATGGCGACGGAACTGTCAACAGCGCCGATCTTTCACTTTTCCTCGCGAGCCAAGAAACTGGCTCGACGACTGGCGGGTCCGCCGCTGGTGTAACGAGCACGCTGAGCCTAGAAACTCCTGGCGCGGGCACCGTCGCTGCCGCCGGGCCAGATGCGATGAATTTCCTTAGAAACTCGGTGGGAAATGATGGTTCGAACATCTCCGTCGGAAATGGCTTTGCATCGGCCACGCCCGAACCAGGTCGAGTTGGTTCAGAAACTGCGTCCGGCGGAACTGCGCGCGCGATTGCACGTTGGGACTTTATCCCGTACCGAACGATCCATGAAGCAACGAACATCGGAGTCGTCGCGTTTCATATGGCCGGAATTGAGAAAGTCAGTTTCAGCGCAAACGGTGGTCCTTGGGTTGATGTGCACGAGATGAAGCGGAATCCTCAGACGGGAGTCTGGGAATACTTCGTCACACTTCGACCTGAGGCCTGCGCAGACGGTCGTGTAGAGGTTCGCGCGATTGCTTGGCCGAAAGTTGGCTTTCCTCGCGTGCTCCAAGGCGCAATCGTCGGCAACGAACGTTTGGGCGAGCACTCAATGGTGCTTTGGACAAATAAGAACAGTGCACTGCCGGCTCAGGAGCGATTCGTCTCCACAACTGGTTCAGACTTGAACGACGGCCGATCGGCTTCAACGCCGATGAAGACAATCGCGAAAGCTGCTGCAAGCATCAGTGTGGCACAAGCCGGGAACGCTGGTGGCGGAACAATCAACCTCCTCCCGGGAACTTACGCGTGGAGTGGCTCGGGTCGCGATGAGTTCGGCGCAACAGTGCCTGCGCCCACGACGACGGAAAGATGGCTCACTATTCGACGCATGCCGGGAAGTTCTGGCGATGTCCTCTTCACATCAAACTCGTCTGATGGCGCGGCCCGCACAAAGTTGCTTGCCATCGAGGGTATGAAGTATGAATCCGCACACCCGTCGTCGAGTGGATCGATTCCAGGCGCTGTGATTTGGATTTCGAACTGTGATCTCAAAGGAAGCGGACGGGCTGATACGCGACAGTGGATCGACTCCACCTTCACGGGCGGCTTCCTCACGCAGACACGGATCTCGAATTGCGCGATGGGATGCAACCGCGGTCTATATGCTCGAGACCTTCACATCGAGGAGATCGGGAAGGACGGTTTCACTCAGATTCCGCTGCTTCTAAATAGTTCGCTGCGCGACCTCGCACGCCCGACCGGACAAACGTGGCATTGCGACGTTGTCCAGTACATGCAGACGAATCTAAGCAAACCAAACCTCAACGTGGTGATCTATGGATTCAAGGCATTTGACTGCCGATCTCAGGGTTTCTTTACTGATACCGATCCCGGCGCCGGCACGAATCCGTGGCGAGACTTCGCTATTGTCAACTACTTTAGTGAATTCTCACAGGGATCAAATCACACGGCTCAATGGGTCGCCCCCGTGGATCACCTTCTTGTCTGGAACTGCAGCCTGATCGGAGGAAGGACTCTCTTTAGAGCGGCAGACGGCGAGGGCGTTCCGCTCACCTATAAGAATGTCTCGGTCCAAAGCTCAATCTTTTCCAGTGTTTCGATGTCTGTTCCCTGCCGTGCTGCGCTTACTGCACGAAAAAATCACTTCGTGAGCGGTGAAATCTTCGGCACCGAAGGGTCGACTGGCGATCCAATGTTCCGTAACCCCCTCGCCAATGATTACCACCCACTTCCGAATTCCCCGCTTGTTGGGCGAATTGCGATCCCACTGGTACCGGTTGATTCCGAGTTAAATCTCATCGCTACGCCGGCCAGTGTTGGAAGTTTCGACGATTGAAACGAGTGCTTGGTTGAGATCTCCCCACGGCCGACCGGAGCAAAACCGGTCGGCCGTATTACTTGGCATCCTCAAATGAAGTGCAATGCAGATACGCAACTGTTCGACCCAATCGACGATTGAGTCTATCGTAGGTCCACTCACCGACACTATCGACTACGAGTATGCAGGCCAATGTTCCCGGCACAAGCCCTCATCAGAAATCGGCGTAGCGAGCAGAGCTCAGCAGAGTATGAAACATGATTCAAATTCTTGCTGGCGTAAACGATGTTGCAGGCTCTAACAATGTTCACCCCATCGGTGCCATTGCTGTCATATTTGCATCCTGCGCGGCACTTGTAGTTCCCTTACGGATGCTCCCGTTGCTGTTCATCGGGCTCGCCGCGGCAATCCCCGCGACCCAGCGGATCGTGATTGCTGGAGCAGATTTCAACTTTGTCCGGGTTCTTGTCCTGTTTAGCTTGGCGCGCGTCCTCGCTCGCGGGGAATTGGCCGGGATCCGATGGAATGCCATCGACACCTGCGTGCTGATCGGTGGAGTGACACGGACACTCTGCTTTCCAATTGCACGCGGTTCGGCGTCAGATTTCATGATGTCGATCGGTTCGAACTACGAACTTCTTGGCGTCTACATCGTGATTCGGTGCGCAATCAGAAGCCTAGACGACGTTCGGAACATCGCAATTCAATCAGCATGGGTCACCGTACTCGTTACGCCATTTTTTATTATTGAACGAACGACAGGGCGGAACATGTTTTCGGTGTTCGGTGGAATCGCAGAGATGACTCCTGTTCGCGACGGCCGGTTGCGATGCAAGGGCGCTCACCCTCACGCAATCTTGGCGGGTTGCTTTTTTGTCGCATTTCTTCCGCTTTGGCTCGGGATTGTCATCGGTAGACCTGGTCGCGAACGCCTCATCGCCCTTTTAGGCATCGCTGCGATGTTTATCATCGTCGTCTGTTGCGCATCAAGCACCCCTCTGGTGGCACTGCTTCTCGGTTTCGGTGTGTGGGTTGCCTATCCACTTCGCTCCCAACTACGCCTGCTTTGGATTTCTGCGATCGCTTCTGGGTTCGTGCTTCACTTCATCATGAACAAACCGATCTGGCACCTGATTTCGCGTATTGACCTTGTTGGCGGAAGCACTGGAAACCACCGCTATCGACTGATCGATGCCGCCATACGACGGTTTGGAGAGTGGTGGATGCTCGGGACTGCTGGCACTGCCCACTGGGGTTGGGGACTCCATGACGTCACCAACCAATTCATTCTTGAGGGAGTCCGTGGAGGCATATGGGCCTTCCTCGCCATGTGTGGTGTACTCGTGCTTGGATACGCGACGGTTGGAACCGAACTCAGGCGAATGGCAAACTTGGCAGCGATCGCTACAAAGCGAGCCGCTTGGAGTTCTCTCAAACGCGTGCAGACAGACGAAGCACTGATTTTCGGTGTCGGCGCAGCACTTTGTGCACAGATGGCGATCTTCCTCGCGGTGAGCTATTTCGGACAGACCGTTGTGGTTTGGCAGCTTTTGATGGCCGTCGCTGGAAGTATGCGTCAATGGACGTCGAACCCGATTCCCGCGCAGAGCAGCGCTGTGAACGGAGGATCGAATCCCATGAATCCCACCCCACGACGCTTTCGCTCGACGAGGGCATGACGGCAGAGTTCCAAACGCCGAATTCGGAACTTGATCAAGCACAACAATCGGTGCCGTACAACCAACTGTCATCGTGCCGTCAACTCGACCCTGCTCTCCTCAGCGTTCTTCATAAACTTTGTCACATCGATCCGTAACTGCACCGCAATGCGTCGACCAAAGTCCTCGTCCGCGCGGAAGAAGTGGCAGAGTTGTCGCACTTGGACCTCCATGCGCGCGTGCCCAAGTGATGCCGCGATGCGGGTCGCAAGGCGCTCGCGATGAGATCCATCAAAGAGCCGATAGAGATCCCCGGCCTGCGAGAAATCGTCGTGATCTTGCGTGCTATCGAACCGGTCGACAATTGTTTCACCAAGTTTCCAGGCAGCATCTGCATAAGAGGCATTCGGAAGTGGCGTGCCGGGAACACTATTTGGAAAGTAGTTCGGAGCCGCGCCATTATGCCCAAGCGTCATAGCTCCATCACGGATGTAGTTGAAAACCGGGCAACGCGGCTTGTTTACTGGGATTTGCTCGTGATTCACGCCGAGTCGATGGTGCTGTGAATCACTGTAACTCATGAGTCGTGCCTGCAACATCTTGTCCGGACTCGGCCCAATTCCTGGGATAAACGCACTCGGCTTGAATGCGGACTGCTCGACTTCCGCAAAGTAGTTCGTTGGATTCCGATTGATTTCGAGCTCTCCAACTTCGATCAGTGGATAGTCCACATGAGGCCAAGTCTTTGTGAGATCGAAAGGATTCCATCGGAAGGATCGCGCCTGCGCCTCCGTCATGATCTGCACGCAGACGCGCCATTTTGGAAACTCGTTCCGCGCAATTGCGTCATACAAATCACGCTGCGCACTCTCTCGGTCTCCACCGATGATTCGCGCAGCCTCGTCATCCATCAGGTTACGAATGCCCTGCTTCGATTTCAGGTGAAATTTGCACCAAACGCGCTCTCGCTTCGCGTTGATAAACGAAAAAGTATGACTTCCGAATCCATGCATGTGCCGAAAACTGCTGGGAATGCCGCGGTCGCTGAACAGGATTGTGATTTGATGCAGACTCTCGGGACATTGGCTTAAAAAGTCCCACTGCATGTCAGGATCACGCAGATTCGTGTGGGGATTGCGCTTTTGGGAATGAATAAGACTTTGAAACTTGTAGGGATCGCGCACAAAGAAGACTGGCGTGTTGTTGCCAACGAGATCCCAGTTTCCTTCCTCGGTGTAAAACTTGAGCGCAAAGCCACGCACATCACGCTCCGCGTCCGCAGACCCACGTTCACCCGCGACCGTTGAAAATCTTGCAAAGACTTCGGTTTTGCGGCCAATCCGATCGAACATCGCTGCGCGTGTCCATCGCGTGATGTCGCCCGTTACGGTGAACACGCCGTACGCTCCACTTCCCTTCGCGTGAACTACTCGCTCAGGAATCCGCTCGCGATTGAAGTGCTGCATCTGCTCAAGGAGCGGCGTGTCTTGCAAGAGTAGCGGGCCGCGTGGCCCAGCTGTCAGCGCCTGATGCACGGCAATTGGAGCGCCACTCTCAGTGGTAAGCGTCGGACACTTCGGCTCTGTAATAAACATCGTCTCGTCTCCATTTCTGCGTGGGTGCAAGGCGCGCGATGCGCCGGTGCAGCGACGTTAGCGGTGACGAGCAGTGTTCTTCATGGGGAAACTTACGCGCAGCGAACGCCGATGGGCTGCGAAGAGCGCGATTGCGACGAGAGGAATCCATATGAAGAGTTCCAACAGATGTGCACTCCAGGGCGGAAGGCTGGGTGCAACCTCTATTGAGAATCGTGCGGGTTCTGCTTCTGAATCACCGTCAGGATCAAGTTCGACGCTCCATTGCCCGTGTTTGGAAAGCTCTAGTACAGCACGAACCTCTCCATCAAGTACCTGTCGAAAAAGCGGCGCAATACCCACAGATCCATCCTCGTGGGTCGCACGCACGAATGCACCCTCATGGACAAACCCGATCCATGAAATCTCCACCACACCAGCACGCGGTGCTGCTGGTGCCACCACGACAGCGGCCCGCTGACCAAGCCGCTCGCCGGTCCAGACAACCGCACCACCATCCGCAACAGCGTCGGGCGTACACAGCGATACCGCGACACATGAGAGAAGTGAAACAGCCTTCATGGGATGAATCCCGACGTGCCACGCATCTCCATCGGCTGAAACACGATCCACTCCATGATCGCCCACAGCAATACAAACGCACACGCTGGCACAACCCATCGGCGCGTGACCGACCAGGGGTTTGCCGATCCCGTGACGGCTGAGGTTGAATTTGAGGTGCGCGCGGGCACTGCACAAATACTCCACCACAGCACACCGAGTGACGCGGTCAACCCGAACGAAAGTACGAGAATCTCGGCCGAAAGAAGCCAATTCGGTGCTGCAACACAACAACTCATTATTCGATCCGGAGCATGTTCGGCTAATGCCAATTCGTGAAAAACGCGGCGCACCGACGCCTCACCCGTTGGCCATCCAGTCACGAGATGAAACCCAAAATGGACAAGCCAAACGGACGCGCCGAGCGGAATGGCCGCGAAAGCGACCCTGCTGAATCGACGCACATAAGGAATCCCTCTCATCGGTACTGCTGCGAGTGCGAAGAGAAGCGTGCCGACTGCGAGTGCTCCGATTACAAATGTCCCTTGAATCAACCAACTTGCAACGCCGAGCGAAACTTTGATGCGTTCGAGCTCCTCCACCACAGGTGCGGTCATTCCGGCTGCATTCGCAATCGCTCCCACCGTGAAGACGCTCGCAAGAACTCCGAGATCAACGCGGGCATCAAGCGTTCCAATTCCAGATCGCCAACTCGCGCGAGAGAGATCAGCACCTGGAACCGCAGCAAACACACCAATGTTTCCGTGTGGACACGCAGAGACGCAGTCGAGACAAAACGTGCAGTCGAGATTCCCCTCCTTTTTTGGCATGAACAATCCGAGTCCGCATCCGGGAAGCTCTTGTTCATTTTTTGCACGCCCCCGAAGACAATCGTGCGTCGTGCAGCGCGTACAGACATCCGCATCGATTGCGCGCACCTCGCGTGTCGCGACCGTTGACACCAGCATTTGGTACTGACCAAGCGGGCAGACATATCGGCAAAAACTTGCGCCCTCGAAAGTGAGATCAACCGCCGTCGCCACGACAAAGAAACCAATGATGACGCCAGCCGTCGCAAACGGGCTTGCCCACACATCAAGGGCTTCATAGGCAACAAGCCATCCCGCAACGAGCACGACGGCGAGCCATTTCGAACGAAGTATCACGGGCCATGCGCGGGTTGGTTGCACCCACCGTCGGAGCACGGTCCTTGGTGCAATCAGAGGGCACGCCATACACGCGATATTCCCAACCATCAGAATGGCGATCACGGTGATGCCACGCCAGTGCGTCCACGGAAATGTTCCTGCGAGATTCATCGGTGCATCTTGCGGACCGAGCAGGCCGTCAAGCGTGATGACGCTTGCAAGAGCCAGCATGATGATTCGTATCGTAAGCCTTGCACGTGGCGACCGAAGCGCGCGACCGATGAGCGGATTGCGCAGCAGATCACTTCCCCCACTGTTCGAAGTGACGACCTTGAGAATTGGAAGTGAAATTGTGCGCGGCGACGCAGGAATTCCTCCGAGTCGTGTCGGGTGCGAATTCATGTTTGTCGAAGGAACACCGAACGCATGCTTCGGCAGAAACTTGATTGCCGTGATTACGATGGCCGGTACGAGATACACCACACTTCCAGGAACCCACATGAGTCCGGCTGCCAGCTTCTGATCAGCGAGCGCGTCGAGACCCCGTGCTGCACCAAGCTCGGCGTACCAGCGGTACACCACGGTCCCCGAGAACGCGAGATACGCCGCGACGATCGTGTTGGTGAGATCGGCTGCGACGAGATACGGAACAATCGTGATCCGCGGATATCGGCGGAGAAACGGAAATGGTTCGACAACCGGACGCCAAAAAAGGAGGCCAGCACTCAACATCGAGAGGTGCTCTACGCGATGCCAAAATTCGTTCCGTAGTGCAAACTCGTATGCAGCCGGCACATGCCACGCGAGCGTAACGATCGCCATCGACATCCATCCGACGACAGGATGTGTTGCGATACGGAAGGCCGCTCGAATAGACGGTGCCGCTAAAACTGGGCCGATGATCTCTGTTCGAACGGCGCGAGGAAGTCCGAATAGCATCGGCATCGCGGGTGCGCCGAGCCAAAGGAGTGGTGGCGCGATCATCGCGAGCAGGAGGTGCTGCACCATGTGTGCCGTCAGTGTTCGATCTGCGGCGCGGTCAAGAGGAGAAGCGACGGCAACAAGAATCACGATCCAACCAGCGACAAAGCTGAGGAGCCGCCAAGCACTGAATCTGCTGCGCGTCGTTATGCCCCGCGATCGCAGCTCGTACCAGCCACGCGCATAGATTGCGAGCGAGCAGAGCGCAACGACGACGGTCCAACCTTCGCCGACTGTGATCAAACCTGAGATGCGGTCGAGAACGTCCATGGTGTGAGAGAGCCGTGCATCACGGTCCGCGATCACCCGCTGCAGGCGATGCATCGAGAGCAGCCTGCGACTCGAGTGCGCCTGGAATCTTCGCCTTCAAAGTCCCACCATCAAGTGTTGAAAGGAAGGCCACGAGTGCCTGTGTTTCCGCACTTGACAGAGTCTTGCCGTACGCAGGCATGTTGCCGCCACCCTGTTGAATCTGACGAACAAGTTGATCCCATGACAGTCGTGTCGCGACCGTCGAAAGATCTGGGCCGCGCTTTCCGCCTGTACCACCGATCGAGTGGCAGTTCCGACATTGAGCGAATTGAAACTCGAGCAGTCCCTGGGTTTCGAGTGGTGTTCGGTGTTCGACAAAGGCCACATCGGGTGCCGTCGACTTCCATGCCGCCATCTGTGGGCTCCATGGAGAAGTCGTACCGAGCCACGTTAGTACGCCAAGCCCGGTGACGATCAAGACAAGCAAAAGCACAGACAAAGGTCGTCGCGACGGCGCGCGTTCACCACGATTCGAAAGGAACGGAAGCGCTGCAAGGAGCGCGATTCCCACGGGAGGTCCGAGGAGCAGAAGTGGCGTCTCTGACGCTGGCGGCAAAAGTGCAAGCGCTGCGAAGATCCATAAGAACAGGCCGTCGGGTCGGGGCGATGCATGGATATTCGTTGGGTCGGGGAGTTCGTTTGGACCGAAGGGGCCGAACCATGCCGCCACGCCAACGACCGCGATGAGCATCGCGCCACAGAAAACCATGTCCCGGCGCGCAGCGTCTGGGTAAAACGGAACCCCGCTCTTATGCACCCTCGATTCGTAACCCTCGCGATACGTCGCGGGGTCAACAATCTGTCCGGGTTTCGGCATCTCACTGATCCCATTCCGGAGCACGAGATAGAGATGCACACCAATGAGTGCGATCGTCGCACCCGGGAGAATGAACACATGCAGCGCAAAAAAGCGTGTGAGCGTCGCACCAGAAATCGTCGGACCACCGAGCATAATTGCGCGCAGCTGATCACCAATCCCCGGAGCGCGATCAACAATCGCCGCTCCGATACCAAGCCCCCAATATGCATCCGCATCCCAACGCATGATTTGGCCAGTGAACGCAAGTCCGAGTGTCGCGAGGCAAAGAAACACGCCAAAAACCCAGGTGAGTTCGCGCGGATATTTATACGTTCCGTGCAAAAATACTTGGGCAAGGTGCAGCAGCATCATCGCGCACATCGCATTGGAACTCCATCCATGGATCGCTCGCAAGAACCAGCCAAGCGGAACTTGTTCGTCGATGTAGACGAGGCTTTGATATGCATCCGCCGCACTCGGCGCGTACAAGGTCGCGAGCACGATGCCGCTTGCGAGCTGCACGGTAAAAAACATCATCGTCGCGCTGCCAAAGACGTACCACCACTTTGCGTCGCGAGGAACCCGGTGGAAAACCGACTTTCGCAGCATCCAGAAGAGGCCCGTTCGCTCGTCGATCCAACGCAGCGACTCAAGCAATGCACGACGCGGGTTTCGTGATTGCATGTCAGGTCCCTTCCTGCAATCCGGGGAGCCTTCCACCAAGGATCTCAAGATTTCCATCCGTGCTGATACGCCACATGTACTCAAACAAACCGCGTGGCGGCGGTCCTGACGCGCGTGACCCATCTTCGTAATACACGCCACCGTGACATGGACACATAAAGAGCCGCGATTGATCAAACCACTCGACGGGACATCCGAGATGCGCGCAATTCACGGCAAAAACCTGAAACTTGCCTGGCTCAAGACATCGGACGTAGCAAGCCGTACTCGCTGTCAGACCATCATTTGGCGCACTAACTGGATTCAGAAAAGTTTTCAACACCGTCGTTCCGGGGCGAAAATCAGCGGACTTCGCGAGCGGAATCCAACGGTTTGGATCTCGCGCTGCAGCAGGTGCGACTGCTGCACCAATGATCGGCACGGCCACCAATGCGCCGCCGATTGTCATAAGCGTCGTTCCTGCGGCAAAAAGAAACCCACGGCGATTCTCATTCACGCCACCAGAATCTTTGCACGGACAATCGCCGCATCCACCAGAGTTGGTCGAGTCGCTCTCGCTCATCGTGCACCATCCTTTGTTTCACTACTCGGCGGCCATTCCCCACGCAGACTCGAGAGATAGGCCACAAGATCATCCACATCTGCAGCGGATAAGGCGCTCGCATCAGATCGTCCATCCGCGCCGCGGAAAGGTCCGCGCGCGCCTGGCATCGCTGCTGTGCTTGCGGAAAGATCGCTCCGACCAAAAAGGATGCTGGTTCGGAGATGCTGGTCACTGACGAGCTTCAAATAGAAGCGATCCGTCACGCTTCCTGCAGTGGATCGATCATCGATAGTCGTCGCGCGCGGGTGGCAGCCTACGCAACGAGTCTCAAACAACTCTGCGCCACGACGTGCATCGCCACTTCCGGCCACATGCTGCCACGCGATTCCGTTTGCCGGGTCAATCGCAAGAACTGCTGCCGCGCCGCTCGGCGACGTGCCGTCACCACCCCACTGCACGCGCATGGTCTGGACGAATCGCGCAAGAGTGGCTTCATCCGTATCCGAGGAAAATCCAGGCATGCGCGTACCCTGCACACCATCACGCACGATTGCAATCAAAGAATCCTCTGGTACGGCCGCGAGATACGCCGCATCGCGCATCGGCCGTGCGGGTCCCTTCGTTCCATCCGCCCCGTGACAACCTGCGCAGGAAAGCGCGTAGTAGGTTGCGAAACCCTCTGGTGTATCCACTGCTGCCGCAGCGGCACGAATCGGCGGCTTTCCCGGAAGTCTGTCGCAGGCGACTGTCACAAAACAACAGCATGCGGTGGTGATGATCGACGCACGTGAACTCACGATGCGCCTCCATTCGAATCACCGCTTGAATCAAGATCCAGTCGCTGCGCGATCGATTGACCGACCTGCAGTCTTACGAGGTTGAAGCGCGCAATGATCGCGCCGCATGAGAAGCCGAAAGCGAACTGACTCGCGAGGAACCATGGCCAAGAGATATATTGCTCAAGCGTCGGATTCACGACGCGAAGCGTGGCCCAAGCAATTCCAGTCCACAACACTGGCGCGATGAGCCCTCCAGCAAGTAACGGCCGACGCGGCATCATCGGGAGCGCGACAACGAAAACGAGTCCGACCAATACGCTGAGGACCGCGTGACTTACTGCAGCTGCCGCAAACCACGCGCCATTGAATGATTTGAGTTGCTCAATCGACGCGTCGCCAACCGATGGCACGAGAATTCCTGCGAGGAGATTGATCGGCATCCAAATACTTCGTTCATCGATCAGGCCCCACGCGCACGCGACAATCGCCATGGCGACCGCGCCAACGATTCCACCAAGTACGCCGCTTCGATATGGATGAATCGCCTCCGGAACAACTCGTCGCGTTTCGCGCACACCTGCGGTCTGCGCTGCGAATTCAGGCGGCGGCAGCGGTACCTCGCAGCCGACAACGGGTATCTCCTCGACGGCTTCGTGAGGGAACACGTCGCGAAACCAACCAATGAGGCCGATGATCGCGCAGGCGCCACCGACGACACTCACGAAAATATGCGTCACGATTCCCGCGAAGAGCAACGTGCATCCAAACGCCGTGACGATGGGCCACGGCGTCGGGCGCGGGATGGCGCGGAGATACGGCACATCGGCGGCAGAGGCCGCTTCATTCGGTTCACGGCCTCTTGGATCGATCACAATCCACCTCCCTGCGGAACTCTGCCGACAACATAGACCAGCAGGAATACGAAGATCCACACAACATCGACGAAGTGCCAATACCAAGTAGCGACATCAACGCGCGCATGGTCACGGCGTGGATCAATACAGCCGAACATCGAAAGAACCAGAATTCCTACCAGCATCAGCAAGCCAACAATGACGTGAAATGCATGGAAGCCTACCAGTGAGTAGTAGGTGGTACCGAACGCATTCGATTGGATCGTGAGACCCTTCGCTGTGACCAAGCCACTCCACTCGATCGCCGTGCCTGCGAGGAACTCGAACCCGAGCAAAACTGTGACAAGAAGCCAGACTCGGAAGAGGCCAATCGCTCCTCGCGCGAGCGCTCGCACTGCGAGTACCACCGTGAAACTCGACGCGATGAGGCACGCGGAATTGAACAGCACTGGCCCACGATCAAGGCACTCAATCGGTTGCGGTCCCGAAGTACTTTTTCCGATGTAGTAGAGATATGTCACCAGAAACGCCGCAAAAAACGCGCTTTCCATGAAGATGAGCGATGCCATGCCGACCTTCGCGCGCGACATCCGTGCTAGCGCGATGGGTTCACTCGTAGTGCGCATCGGGATCCTCCGGGTGCTTGCGATCCCAGAGTGGTCGCGCGCTGGTGCAGGTTGGGATGCGATCAAAGTTCCACTCTGGCGGCGGACTCGTCGTGCTCCACTCAAGTGTCCATGCATCCCACGGATCGTCGCCTGCAACCTCGCCCTTTCGGAGACTGCGCACCACGTTCCATAAGAAGATAAGGACGCCTGCCATCTGCACGGGCACGCCGATCGAACTGATCAGGTTCCAAATCTCGAAACCACGATCAGCCTCATAGGTGTAGATACGGCGCGGCATGCCGAGAACGCCCGAGATATGCATCGGCATAAAGGTCAGCGTGAAACCGATGAATAGCAGCCAGAAACACCACTTTCCAAGCCGCTCGTCGAGCATGCGACCCGTGGCCTTCGGAAACCAATAGAAGATCGCAGCGAAGATTCCGAACACTGTTCCACCGAAGAGTACGTAGTGGAAGTGCCCGACCACAAAGTAACTGTCGGACAACTGCCAGTCCATCGGAACAGTTGCGAGCATGATGCCCGTAAGTCCGCCGATGACAAACATCGCGACAAACCCCGTCACGAACAGCATCGGTGTCGCGAAACGCAGACGACCACCCCACATCGTGCCGAGCCAGTTGAAGATTTTGATTCCCGTTGGCACAGAGATAAGAAACGTCGACGCGCCAAAGAATGCATCGAGTTCCGGACCCATGCCAACGACAAACATGTGATGCGCCCATACACCGAGTGCAATGAACCCAATTCCAACCGTCGCAGCGACCATTAGTGCGTAGCCGAAGATGACTTTCCGGCTGAAAACTGGCAGTATCTCGCTCACAAATCCGAAGGCTGGCAATATGAGGATGTAGACCTCCGGATGTCCGAAGAACCAAAAGAGATGCTGCCAAAGGATGGCCGATCCCTCAGTTTCCGGGTCGAAGAAATGCGCTCCGAGCGATCGATCCAAGAGCAGCATGGTTTGCGCGGCTGTGAGGACTGGTACCGCGACCAAGACGAGTCCTGCGACGACGAGCATCATCCACGCGATCATCGGCATGCGCATGAACTTCATCCCCGGACAACGCATGCAGAAAATCGTTGCGATGAAGTTGATCGCGGTGGTCATGCTTCCAAAACCGCTGACCATGATCCCGAGGATCCAATAGTCCGTGCTATTACCGCGACTAAAGGTGCGGCTCGTCAGTGGCGCGTAGGCAAACCAACCCACATCGGGCGCGCCGGGCGCACCGTAAAGACCCTCGGATCCGATGTAGCTGAAGTAAAGCAAAGCTCCACCAAAGATGAACAGCCAAAATCCGAACGCGTTCAGGCGGGGAAATGCCATATCGCGTGCGCCGATCATCAGCGGGATCAAGAAGTTTCCAAATCCGAGCAACACTGGCATTCCGACGAGAAAAACCATCGTCGTTCCATGCATGGTGAAGAGCTGATTGAATGTCTCGGGATCGATGATCGTGTTCTCAGCGCGCGCGAGCTGCAGGCGCATAAACGCCGCTTCAAGTCCACCAATCAGGAAGAACACAAGACCTGCGCCGATATACATCATGCCGAGCTTTTTGTGATCGACGGACAGCGTCCAGCGCGCGACCGCCTCCCAGAAGCCACCTGGTTGAACCGGTGATCCCTGCTTGTGTCCTGTGATCGAAGTCATGCGATTCTTGCGGCTTTCACTTGAGAGTCATCAGATAGTCGGTCACTGCGTCGAGTTCGGTATCCGAGAGTTGCAAGCTCGGCATATTGCATCCAGGCTTGAGAACCTGCGGGTCGGCGATCCATTGACGAAGATTCGCTCGCGTGAGCTCGATGTAGCCCGAACCGATCGTGTCGCGGCTCGCGAGATGCGTGAGATTGGGACCAAACATCCCACTGCTCGTTCCAGCGATTGCATGGCAGTTCAGACATGCGTACTCGGAAAAAACTTTGCGTCCAACAGTGGTCGTCGGGTCTTCGATCGCAGGCATCGCCTGGGCGTCAAGCCACGCCGCGAAATCCGCGGGAGCGTCGGCATAGACGCGGAGAAGCATGTGTGCATGTTGTGTGCCGCAATACTCAGCGCACTGACCTAGATAGAGACCGACCTGCTCAGCGTTGAACCACATGGTGTTCATATGACCGGGAATGAGGTCTTTTTTGCCGGCGAGACGCGGAACCCAAAAACTATGAATCACATCCGCGGATTCAAGCCGAAGCCAAATGGGACGACCTGTCGGCACGTGCATCTCATTTGCGGTCGTCACGACAGTTCCATCTTCGGCGATATAACGAAACTCCCACCACCACTGATGTCCGATCACGGAGACCTCGAGCGCGCCCTTCGGGGGAGCTGTCAAATCCAGGTCGCGAATTGTGCGGATGGTGACCATCGAGAGTACGAAGACGATGATCACAGGGATCACGGTCCACGCGATCTCAATCGGGACACTGCCGTAAACCTGAACTGGCTCGCGACGCGCGGCGGTTGGATTGCGTGCCGCCTCAAGCTTCGCAGCACGCGCGGCCTTCACGCCGCGCACGATCGCAACCGCGAGGAATCCCTGCACGATCACGAAGATCGCGATGCAGATTGCAAACACAAGGTAACTCAGGTCACGAATCTCCCGTGCTGGCGGAGAGTTCGGCGAGAAGATATTGGTGACGCCGGCGCCAGACACGGGCGGAACGTCCGACGAGCAAATCTCCATCTGGCCGCCAAGTCGGGCATCAAGTTCGCCAATCGCTCGACCCGCCTCCGCAGGCGAGGCAACGGCCTCTTGCTGAGCAACTTCGTGCTCAACGGGCATGTATGCGGAAACTTCGTGCGCAAAGCTCAACGCATGGCCGGTCGGTGTCGCGACGGAGAGTGTCGCTGCGACGAATACTGCCGTCCAGATTGGTAGGGTCGATCGATCGCGCACGGAGAAGATCTCAGATGAAAGCCCCGATCCCGAGCGATGCTCGAACAGGGCGCGCAGTGTACCGATCTCCGTTGTGACTCCCGGCGGAATTCGACTTTGCGCAGTGTCGACGCTGAGTTTCTGGCGAACACCGACCGCGTTGTCCGCTGCCCGGGGCACGCGTGATCGGAGACGCTTGTGATTCGGTTTGTCAGCGGACATATCTAGGGCGGAGCGAACGATGAATTCGTGCGGAATCCTGCCCTCGTCATCCAAATGCACACGTGCCAACGAGTTGGACTCGCTCCGCGCTCATCGATCAACCGAATTTCGGGATCGCGCGATTTGCCGTGCGCGGGTGATGCTGCTCGATCGCATGAGCTCTGCGCGCTGCGCGTTCGCCCCAACGAGATTCCTGATGCATACCGCCTCGGCCACCCACCTCTTCCGACATGTTGCCTCGTATGCGTTCTTCATGAACGCTTTCCTCGTTGCCATCGTCTTGTCTAGACCGACAATCGCAAGCGCAGGCGGCGATTGTGATCAGGGTCCTGTGCCGGGTACCTATCTCAAACGCGTCGAATCTGCGCCTCAGACCATTCTCAGCGGGGGGCAGCTTACGACGATCATTTTCGAAGATATGCCAGCGCCCGCGAGTTTCGTTTGGCCCGTGTTCCGGGCCGAGGCATCGGCTGATCTTGGCCTCGCGAGCGAAAAACTGTACGCGCGTATCAACGGCGGCGATTGGAATGAACTTGCGTTCGAAAATGAGTCTGATTGCGCGCTGCCGCCAAACTGTACGAATGACCTCGGAAACATTTTCCTGCCTGGCATGATTACGAATAGCACAGTGATCATCGAGGTCTACGCGACTTCTGCCGTGAGTGCAAAGCAATGCCCGGATGGCTTCATCACGTTTACGCTGCAATACAACGCGTTTATGGACGATGATTGCAACAACAACCGTCGTTCCGATTTTTGCGATATCGCAGATGGAATTTTGAACGATTGCGACGGGAACGGATGGGCGGACGATTGTCAGATCGCCCGGCTTCCTGAGTCAGACTGCAATAGCAACGGCATTCCCGATTGCTGCGATGCACGTGATGGTGCGAGTGACTGCAATCGGAATGGCGTTCTCGATGCCTGTGAAATTTCGGCGCATCCGCAGCTCGACTGCAACCGCAATGGAAGCCTTGATGCGTGCGAAATTGTCTATGGATATGCGACGGATGCAAATCGCAATGGGATCGCTGATGCCTGTGATGTTGCTGGCGGCGAACTCGCAGACTGCAATGGCAATGGAGTCGCAGATATTGTTGAGCTCGCACAAGCTGACAATGATGTCAATGGAAACTACATCCTTGACGCATGTGAATCCCGTAGCGCGGACATTGTTGTCGACGGTGACATCGGTGCACCGGATCTTTCAACGATTCTCAATCGCTGGGCGACGGCGGATAGTGTGGCCGATCTGAATCGCGACGGAATTGTTGGTGCCGCTGACTTGTCGCTACTCCTCGCGGCGTGGGGTCCGGTTCCGATCTGTGGAGATGGAGTACACACGCCAACCGAAAACTGCTGTAATTGCCCACAAGATGTTGGATGTGGCATCGGTTTTGATTGCTACTACGGAGCGTGCGTGGCCTGTCCCGACAACAGCTGTCCACCGAAACTCGACGATTGCACGATGATCTACGGAAGCATCCCTGATGTGTGCTACGGCTGCTCGGATCCGAACTACGGAGGTGACAGCGTTCCTTGCTACGGCCCAGCACCGCTTGGGATGGAGTGCGCTCGGGTGCTCTTCGCGGCGCCACGCGCGCATGGATTTGCGATGCGCATTGTCGAGCCACGAAGCGGCGTCGCGCTTGCATCGCTTGGCCTTGTCATGCTGCTCGCGATTCCGCGTCGGAATTCTGCGTCGCTCTGCTTGCGAATCCTGCGGCGAGCCCAGCGATAAGCCACAGGAGAAGCGCGCACCAGTCCTTCAGCAGACTGAGGTCAAACATCGACATCGTCGCGAATGCTGCGGCTGCTGATGCGAGTGCGACCGCCTCGGCTCGGTGATATTTCTCGCGAAGTGACTTTTTGAGATCACGGACAAAAGACAGCGCGACAATCGCCGCGAGGGCGAATCCAAGCATGCCTCGCTCGCAGAGAATCTCGAGTGGAAGGTTGTGCGCCCAAGGCATTCCGCCGAGCGGGGTCTCCCATCCGCTCGGACGAGTCGTAGAGCGCGAGGCTTCGTGTATTTCAAAAAACACACATGGCCCGTTCCCAATCATCGGACGCTGAAGCCACGCTTCGTATGCGATTCTCCAAACGCGAATACGCGAATCCTCGCTGAAATGCAGCGTTTCCGAGACGCGTGCGCGTACGGATCCGAGGTCGGCAATCCATGCAGTGATTGCGATCATGGCGATGGCCGAGAGCGCAATGCCAATTCCCCACCATCGCCGACGAGTCGCAAGACCACCCGCTAGAGACGCAGCTGCTGCGAGTCCAAGGAGCATTGCGCGACTTCCGCAGAGTACCGCTGCCGCAATAGTTCCAACACCGACAACTACGCGGAACGCCTTCGCGCGCAAACCGAATCCCATTGCGATTGGCGCGGCAATCGCGAGAAACGCGACTTCATTTGGATTCGGCAGACTGCCGGAGTAGCGTGAAGCACCGGCCGGCGCGGGGATTCCGAGCAGAAAACTCCGACCAAACAGCGGTTGCCATGCGAGATCGACGACCGTGCCAAGCACGATCATGAGCGAGACGATGCCGATTACTCGGCATGATTGCGCGGACTGTGCGATCACCTGTGCTGCGGGAAAAACGAACAAGAGAATCAAGCCTGCTGAAGCGCGATTCCATGAGATCTCAGAGTACGACGACAGCGACGTCGAGAGGACACCCGAAGCAGCAAAGAGTGCGACAGGCACCATGCCTCGAAACGCAAATCCGCCAAGACGCGCGAAAAGAACACCGATCACCAATGATCCCGCGACGACGGCGCCAAACCATGTTGCGAGCGGTCGTCCAAACGGAAGCGCAAGAATGAGAGTCGCGACGCTCGCTCCGCAGAGAAGTGTTGCAATCCGAATCCAATACGAGCTGCGTGTCACGCGCGCGTTGACGCGATTGTCGTCGGCACATCTGTTCACTTCGCAACCGCCGCTA
Organism: Candidatus Kuenenia stuttgartensis; assembly: GCA_945902075.1. GTDB lineage: Bacteria > Planctomycetota > Phycisphaerae > Phycisphaerales > SM1A02 > QWPT01. The sequence goes on from CAMDMA010000007.1 coordinate 53,481, forward strand.
TGCCTGGCGAGCCACGGTCGGGCCGCGAGATCGGCGCTGCGCGGAGAAGTTCAGCCAGAATGCGCGGATTTCTTTCACGGAACGCTCGCCACACGACGTGAGGCCAATCGCCAAACATGAATGGTCGCTCGAGGATTGGGAAGCATGCGAGGCACATGAATACAACGACAATCGAGAAGGGAAGTGCAATCACCAGCACGTTCCATTCGAACGCGCTCGTTGTATAAGGCGCGATGAATCGCCCAAAAAGACTGATGAGGAGAAAGTGGAGCAGATAGATCGTGTAACACGCACCGCCGATTGCGGTCAGTAGTGGATTCGAGAGTAGCGCGCGCACAGCTCGGCCGCGAAATGCTCCGAGCGTGACCACAAACAAACCGCCGATGAGTGCTGTGATTCCGAACGGAGTCAACTCAATGAGCCGGTAGGACACCACAATTGCGATGATGCCGAGGACCCATGCGAGGTCGTACATGAAACTGCGGACGCGGATTCCTGATCGGCACTCCTGTGTGACCCAGAGGTCAGCGACAAGCATTCCCACGAGGAAAAACGCGATCTCGGTACCTAGCCACAATCCATGCTGAAGCGGTCCAATCAGTGGAGGTGGCTCGATCCCCCCGAGTCGCGCGTACACCGTGTAGGCCGACGCGATAGCAATCGCCGTCATGAGTACCGCGCGTCGAACGATTCGATCACGGATGCGAAACACCGACGCGATGAACGGAGCGAGCAGATAGAACTGCACTTCAATCTCAAGGCTCCAAGAGATGAAAAACGCCCATGGCTCATTGCCAAAGATCGCAGTTCGAAGGTAGACAAGCCCGTATGCAAAGTCGGCAAACCGGAAGTTTTCCGGAGCGACAGCAAGCACTCCAAGTCCAAAAAGTACGAGTGCGATGACGTAGGGTGGCTCAATACGAGTCAAGCGCTTGAGATAGAAGGCTCGCATGAAACCGGGCTTGAGCGGTACCCCGTGCCCACTGAGCAGCCAGTGCCGCGCGAACGGCAGCGTGACGACAAATCCGGAGATGACGAAGAAGAGCTGGACGCCGAGAAATCCGTGCGAGACAACCCAACCGAGAGGTGCGCGGAAAACATCCCCGCCAAAGGATGAGACTTGGTCAGGTGCGCCCTTCAGAAACATCGACAGGGTTGCGTGAAACAGCACAACCGGCAGAATTGCGACTGCGCGCAAGCCATCGAGCTCCGGCATGAACTGACCGCTCGAAGTCACACGACGAAAGAGGTAGGTCGGGAAGCGCACGAATGTCCGCAATCGACGCGGAGCGCGGTGGAGGTTGAATTTCCCGCCCCCTCCACCCAGCGCTGCCGTCTGGAGAGACGCCCCCTACTCAGAGCGCAGCGTCGATCATCTTCGCAAACTCCGCCTTCGGCTTGATTCCCATCGCCCGAGCGACGACCTGACCACCCTTCACGACGACGACACAGGGAATGCTCTGAATGCCAAACTGGACGGCAAGATTGCGGTTTGAGTCCACGTCGACCTTCCCGACTTTCGCCTTGCCCGCGTACTCACTTGCGATTTGGTCAATCGTCGGACCAATCATGCGGCAGGGCTGACACCATTCGGCCCAAAAGTCGATCAACACGGGCACCTGGCTCTGGACGACTTCGCTCTGGTAGTTCGCTTCGGTGATCGTGAGGGTTGCTGCGCCGGCCATGGTGTGACTCCTGCTTCCGATGCCTAAAAGTTGATGCTCTTTCCAAACGGGCGGTCATGGTAGCGGTCACCCGAGTTGCCGGGATGGCGAAAAAAGCGCGCGAATCAGATACCAGCACCTTTCAGCACCGAATGCGCGACGAGCAGTCCCTCGCGATGTGCGCCGACATCGTGAGCGCGCACGATCCGCGCGCCACCGCCATACGCAGCCACTGCCGCGACAACCGAACCGATGATCCGTTGCTCCGGGTCCGTACGGCCACTCACCGCACCAATGAAACTCTTTCGACTCGCGCCGACCAGAACCGGAAAGCCGAGCGCTGCGAGCTCGCTCGTACGCGCGAGGAGTTCGTAGTTTTGCGCAACGCTCTTGCCGAATCCGAGCCCGGGGTCAAGTGCGATAGATTCACGCGCGATCCCCGCGGCCATCGCCATCTCCGCGCGAGCAAGTAGAAATGCCGCGACGTCTCGAACCACATCGCTGTAGATGGGTGCATGCTCGTAGCGATCGGAATAGTGGTCGTCGAGCGGCGCTGCAAGTCGATGCATCAGCACAACGCCGCATCCGCGCCGCGCGAGTAGGCGGAACATCTCGGGATCCTCACTCCCTGCGCTGACATCGTTCACAAAGTCGGCACCGGCATCGAGTGCTGCAATCGCGACCGCTGCGAGTGTGGTGTCGACTGAAATTGCAACATTCGACCGCGAGCGAAGTCGGGCGATCGCTGGCACGATGCGCCGAATCTGCTCGTCGGAAGACACGCGCGCTGCACCGGGGCGCGTGCTTTCGCCACCAATATCGATGACGGAGGCTCCCTGCTCCACGAGCCCGAGCGCGAACTCCGACGCTGATTCAAAGCCGGAGAATTGTCCGCCGTCAGAGAAGCTGTCGGGAGTCAGGTTGAGCACGCCCATCAGCGCAAAGGGGTCGAGCGAAAGCACGCGATCTGGGCTGATTGGCCAAAAGCGCGAATCGTCGGAACGACCCGTCATGGATTTGCTCCCTCAGGTGCGGGGCGCGGACGCGAAGCGCGATCAATGCTCGATTGTGCGGCAATTTTCAACACTGCCGCAGGTAGAACGAGGACCGTGCGCGCGCGTCCACCGTCAAGGTCGATCGCTGCTGCAACGGGTTCGATGCCAGGCGCGACCTTCGGTACGAATGTGCGGATCTGTTCCTCGCTCACGAAACTCGACGCAATCTGTGAAACAAGATTGGTGAGTGGGCCAACGCCGATCATCACTTCGATGTCGCGCGAGGCAGGCAACCACTCCTCGATACTCTGCACCGTCGGGTCCGCCGCGAGCGATTTCGCCGTCGAGGCAGCCTCAACTGCGCGCGCATACACATCTGGGCGCTGGCTGAAAGTCACAACCACACCGTCAGCCGTCTTTTTCGCCAGACCGTTCACACCCCGCGAACCAAAGATGAACTGCTTGGCAAGCCGCTCGAAATCGAGCCCTGGGCGTTGTGCCGCGTCGACGACGGTTTCCTTGATTTCAAATGCAGCGACCACATCACCAGACTTCAGCGTCTTCTCGGCAGTCCATGTGGGCTCTCTGCGAATTCCGACAGATTCGCCCGCGAGTGCCTCAATCCCAGAACGAAGTCGATCTAGGGTTCGCGATGGATCACGTGAGCCGACGAACAGCGCGGAATCGTTCAGTGCGCCACCGATGGCGACGCCGAGCTTCGATGGATAAGCAGCTACCTGTAGCGCGTTGATATCCGCGCCTTCCGTGAAAAACCAATCAGGCAAAACTGTGCGCGAGATTCCTGTGAGGTCGAGCAATTCACCAAACTTCCCAGATCCTCCCAGTCCGTCGATACTCGCGGAAATCGCGATGTAAAAGTCTTTTTGAGGTAGCCGATCAAAAGCCGCAGACTTTCCCTCGCCTCCTGCCATCACAGCTGCGAGTGCGGTCGAGGGCTCGCCAACGCCGACAGATGCAATGAAGAGGCCGAGTGGATCGACATCGACAACGATCATCCCATCAGCGAGCATGTCCGCGATCTCGAGTGCCTTTGCTCGAAACACTTCCTGTTGCGCGGGATCGCCAGCGAATCCACCGAGCGCCATCGGAGTCGCCTCGCGTGTGGCCGCAGGAATCTCGGCCTTCCGCGCTGTTTCGACTGCTGCATGGAGTGCGTCTCGGGATGCCCAAGCGATCAGATCAGCACGGTCGAGCCACGCGATTTCATCGCCCTTCAATCGAGCGAGAAAGCGCTCGCCGATGCCACGCGCGGGTGCCTCAGCTGGAAGTGTTTCGCGAGTCGGCGCGAGCGCGACTCGACCCTCCAGTTTTCGCGCGAAGACGAATAAACCGTTCGAGGTCGTGTACGCACTCTCTCCTCGGTCGGGCGCTACGGTCAGATTCGCGGCGATGAACGCATCGGCGTCGGTCACGGGCACCATGACGATTGGGAACGGTTGAGCTTCTGCGGGCTCAACTGCGGTCGCCGAGAGCGGCGGGAAGTAGGCCACAAGTGGCCCATTTTCATCGAGATTCGCTCCAATACCAAGCTGTGCCTTGAGGATATCAATCGGTCGACCCATGGCCAGCGCGCCACCCTGACCGGTCGCCTCAATGAGTTGCGCGAGATCGTTACTCATCCGTTTGATGCCGGGAACAACGACGAACGAAACCGCGTCCTCGGGGATCCACGAAAGTGCGCGCGAAAGCTCCGGCGGCTCCGCAAGTGCGGTGGCGGAAAACAGCGCGAAGGCGGCGAGTGCAAACGATTTTGGCTGCGGGCGACGGCGCATAGCGACTACTCTACGGGTTCGCGGCAGATTTAGCATTCGCGCGAATCGTGCGTACCACACGAATCGAAAGGTGCGTGCACCATCGGAAAGTGCGATATCGAAGCCTTCCGAAATGCTCTAACTCCTTATTCCACGTCGCTCCTTTGATGGCCTTCAGGTCACCTTCACAACGAACCTTCAGGACCCCCCATGTTTGATCGCATCGTCGCAACCTTGGCCGGAACCGTCGCCCTTGCCACCGGACTCGCCTGCTCCCAAGCCGCGCCGCAAAGCTCGGAGTTGAGCGCCAAGTGGAAGGATGCAACGCTTTACGACATGAAGGTCCGAACGCTCGAAGGTGCGGATGCGGATCTCAAAGAATACGCGGGACGTGTGACAGTAGTTGTCAACGTTGCGAGCCAGTGCGGATTGACCGGGCAGTATGCGGCGCTTCAAAAACTCTACGAAACCTACAAGGATCAGGGGCTTGTCGTGATCGGGGTGCCCTCTGGCGACTTCGGGGGGCAAGAGTTTGCTGATGCCAAGGAGATTCGCGCGTTCTGCGATTCGCGCTACAAGGTCACTTTTCCGATCTTGGAGAAGTCCTCAGTGAAAGCCGGAACCGGACAGTCTCCAATCTTCCAGTGCCTCGGAACCAAGACCGGCGAGCTACCTGGCTGGAACTTCGGCAAATATGTGGTTTCGCGCGATGGTCGGACCGCTGTGTTTTTCGCATCGACCGTCGCGCCTGACAATGCAAAGCTTGTTGCGGCAATCGAGAAAATGCTCAAGGAAAAAGCGTCAGCCGCTCCGTCAGGATCGGCAACGGTGCCAAGTTCGCCCGCGCCAAAGAGCTGAGCGATTGACGCGCGCTTGACCTCGAGAGATTTGACCTCGAGAGATTTGACCTCGAGAGATTTGACCTCGAGAGACTTGACCTTCAAAGACTTGATTGTCGAGTGAGAAAACATCCTCCTCGACCTGCTCTTCCACAGTGAGGTAGCGTGAACTCATGGAGTATTCGCATCCAAGGCCCGGCCTTCGCGACGGGATTGTCCTTGCACTCACGATCGTGCTTTTCTTAAGCGGTGTTTCCCCGCGAGATCACGTGACATGGATGGCGGAAGTTTTTTGGGTACTCGGTGCCATCGGGATGTGGGTCGTTTGGCTCCGGCGACTGCCGTGCACCAACATTTCCTTCAGCGTTCTCGTCGTCCACTCACTCGTCTTGATTCTCGGCGGAATCTATACCTATGCGCATGTCCCGCTCGGCGCATGGGTGCAGGAATTCATGGGCCGATCTCGCAACGACTACGACCGCTTCGGCCATTTCATGCAAGGTTTCGCTCCAGCATTACTCTGGCGCGAAGTCTTCATCCGAAATGCAATCGTTGTGGTGCGCGGGTGGCTCGCCGTGATTGTGGTCGGCATGAGCCTCGCGTTTTCAGCGTTCTTTGAGCTTCTCGAGTTCGCCGTTGCGATGATTTTCGGAGATGCGTCAACGGACTTTCTCGGCGCGCAAGGCGACGCGTGGGATGCGCAGTGGGACATGCTGTTCTGCCTCGTGGGCGCGACGCTTGCGATGATGCTTTTTTGGAAGCTTCAGGACCGGCAGCTCGCGCAGCGGTAGGAAAGAATCTGAAGGATCATCCGCACCAGTAAGATCGGCCAGAAACGCGTCCGTTACTCAACCGTGACGCTCTTCGCAAGATTTCGTGGCTTGTCGACATCCTTGCCGCGCATCACCGCGGCGTGGTAGGCCAAGAGTTGCAGCGGAATCACTGTGAGCAGCGGCTGGAACATCTCGATGCAATCGGGCACATAGAAGACTTCCTGCGCAAGACGCTTGATGTCTTCGTCGCCCTCGGTTGCTACTGCAATCACGTGACCACCGCGCGATCGGACTTCCTCGATGTTTGACAGCACTTTCTCGTACTGCGAGTTGCGCGTCGCCACAAACACAACAGGCATTCCCTCGTCAATCAGCGCGATAGGGCCGTGCTTCATCTCTGCAGCAGGCATGCCTTCTGCGTGGATGTACGAGATCTCCTTGAGTTTCAGCGCCCCTTCAAGTGCCACCGGGTAGTTCACGCCTCGGCCGAGGAAAAGCCAGTTTTCGCGATGGATGTATTTCGCCGTCGCCGTGCGAATGCGGCCGCTCCACTCGAGCGCTCGCTCAATCTTGTCTGGGATAAGTTCAAGTTGGCGCAGAAGATGTGATACGTACTCTTGCGAGAGGAAACGCCGTCGACCGATGAAAGTTGCGAGCATCGAGTTCACCAACACTTGCCCGGTAAACGCCTTGGTACTTGCGACGCCGATTTCAGGGCCGACGCGAAGATAGACACCTGCGTCCGTCTCGCGTGAAATCGAACTACCAACGACGTTCACCACACCAAGCGCCAATGCGCCGCGCTGCTTTGCTTCCTGAAGAGCAGCGAGCGTATCTGCTGTTTCACCGGACTGGCTGACCGCAACAACAACCGTGCCGTCTTCAACGATTGGGTTTCGATAGCGGAACTCACTTGCAAAGTCGTACTCCGCATGAACCTTGGCGAGATCCTCAAAGAGATACTTACCAATCATGCATGCGTGAAGCGCTGTGCCTTGTCCAATGAAGACAACGCGCTTTGCGTTCGCAAGCCGTCGCGCATGCTCCCCGACGCCGCCGAGCCGAATTTCGCCCTTTGCAACGTCGACGCGTCCCTGGAGAGAAAGCCGCAGCGCGCGGGGCTGCTCAAAGATCTCCTTGAGCATGAAGTGCTCGTAATGACCGAGCTCAATCTGCTCGAGATCAAACTCGAGCTCGCGAATTTCCGCAGTCAACTCAATGTTATCGATGGTGGTCGTGCGAAAACCGTCGCGGGTAATGCGGGCGACAGAGTAATCCTTGAGAGCGATCGCTTGCGTCGTATGCGACACAATCGCGCTGGCGTCAGATGCAACGACGTACTCGCCGTTTCCGACGCCCACCATCAGCGGTGAACCCTTGCGCGCAACGACGAGAACGTCAGGCTCTTTTTCGCACACCACAGCGATGGCGTACGCCCCAGTCACCTCGCGTAGCGCTGCCTGCACCGCCTTCTCAAGATCGCCGGAATAGAGCTCGCCAATAAGATGTGCGAGAACTTCGGTGTCCGTCTCGCTCGTGAAGACGTGGCCCTTTTCTTCGAGATACTTCTTGAGAGCGGAGTAATTCTCGATGATGCCATTGTGGATCATCGCAATGCCATGACCGAGCTTCGCGTCGTCGCAGTGTGGGTGCGCGTTCTTCTCTGTCACCCCGCCGTGCGTAGCCCAACGGGTGTGCGCAATACCGAGAGTTCCGGTGAAACCTCCTCGTTCTTGAATCGTCTTCTCAACATTCGCAACGCGGCCGACGGCCCTCGCCAAATGCAGGCCACCGTTCATCACGGCGACGCCCGCAGAGTCGTACCCGCGATACTCGAGGCGCTTGAGCCCCTCGAGAAGAATGTCTGTTGCCTGCCGACGACCGATGTAAGCGACGATTCCGCACATAGATATTGCATTCCTTCTGAGGACGTTGTCCAGCCGACATGAACTTCAAACTCAGGCCGCGCGCGTGGATATCGGCTGAATAGCCGTCGATCTCTTGCGAAGGACTCGACGAATGAAAGACAGCGACGCGTGACTGATAACGGCTTATCCGTCGAGCCGTTTGAGCCTCATGCTACGGACAAAGACTTCGGAAGGTTCGCCACCGTGAATCTGCACGCCGATCATTCCGCCCTTTGCTCGTTCGTCGGAGTCGTCGACCACGGTCGCAGTTGGCATGCCGTCAAGGAAGTGTTCGGTCCGATTCCCCCGCGCGACGACGCGATACGTGTGCCACTGGGCGACATCGGCGACGTTTGCCGCTTTCCCATCGAGGGATTTTGTGCTCCGGGTGCCGTCCGCCGCGATCGTGAGCGATGTGCCATGCTCGGCAAGAATTCCGCGTCCCCCTTCCTCGTAGCACATTGCGAGATACTTGCTCTCAGGATGCGCATCGATCTGAGGCCCACGCATGCGGACATTGTCGAAAGCCGTGCTTCGATATTGGATGCCTGAGTTGTTTCCCACGACCTTGAGTTCGACCTCAAGTTCGAAATCGCGTACTTCCCCGTTCCAGACGAAAAACGTGTTGTGCGGAACGGGTTTTGCCAATGTTGAACGTCCAATCAACACGCCATTCTCGATCGACCAAAACTGCGGATCAAACGTGAACGCATCAGTCGATGTTCCGTTGAAGAGTTCGAGGTATCCATCGTCGTCAGACTTTGCGAATGCGCGGTCGCCAGCGTCGCCCCCCGCGCGGAGAAACGCGAGCAGATCAAGCATCTCGCCCTCCGAAAGTGTGTCGACAAGATTCGCGGGCATGGGCGAAAGCGCGCTCGGTGAACTCTGAGCGATATCCGACTTCGCGATGCGTTCACGCGCATCTGAGAGCAAACTGGTTCGCACCTCAATCGCGTCAGCGGTGTCGCCAACGACTCGACCTGTGATGAGGCGACCGTCTTTGAGCCGCACATCCATGTTTTGATATTGATCACTGATCGTTCGACTCGGCTCAACAAGCGATGCCGCAAGATCCTCGAGCGAAAATCGTCGGGAAACCGCAGTGAGTTCTGGACCGCCGCTCGCCCCGATTCCACCAGCGCGATGGCACTGAGCGCATTGCGTCGCGCGAAACGCGCGCATGCCCTCGGCATAGTCGCGTCCGGCCGAGAGTTTGGGCGCAAGTGCGACGATTGATGCAACAGTCCACGCACGACCTGGCCCACGCGGCGTTGGAAGAGACACATCAAAGGCGCTGCCTGCTGCAATTCCGGCAAGCATTTCCCGCTCAGAGTCGGGGCAATTCGAGAGAAACTCCTCGTTCATGCGGGAGAGAAAACCGAGGAATGAATTCCCGCCAGTACCTCGCCGCAGCGCTGCGATCGCGCGAGCGAAGCGTTGGCGGAAGTCCGGCGTCCAACCAATCTTTGCCGTGCGAACGGCGTAGGCAACGCCGATTTTCTGTGTTGCTGGCGCATTGGCGATGATGTCGTTCACGGCCTTCCCGTATGGACCACCGCGGGCAAGAAGTGCGGAATCGATCTTCGGCGGCGAGCCCATTTCGGGGCGCTCAAGCAACGTAAGTGCCACGGTGACTGCTTCGGGGGCGCCGAGTTTCGCAAGGAGATTGATGCGATGCAAGTCAAGGTCCAGTGCGTCTGCATCCGTCGTTGCCGCAGGAAAGTGTGCGAGGAGCGCCGTACGAAGCGCGTCATACTCCCCATCGGACGATGATTGTGTCGTGAATCGAAGCAGCCAGAGTTCGCATGCGCGCAGCCATTCTTTTTCAAGCGGCGTTCCTCGCACGCCGCGTTCGAGCTCGACGAGTCGCGCTGATACCGCATTTCCATCCCGAGCCGCATCACCGCTTCGACAGAGTGCAACGAGTGCAAGAATCGCAGCCTGCGGATCAATCTCCGCGAGCGTTCGGTCGCGCCATTGCATGACATCCTGGTGTTCAAGCACGATGCGCGCTGCGCTTCGAATGCCTGCATCTGGTGACGAGAGCTTTGAAAAGGCCATCGCGATTGCTGCGGGCGCCTCAGATGCATCCAAATGCTGATGAAACTCCTCGAGCTCGCGTCGCTCGACGAGCGCGGCTGGTACGGGCTTCGGCGCACGCTTGATCGCGATTGGATTCTCAGCTCGAACTCGATAAATCGCGCTCGGCAACCCGCGACCTCCGACCGAGAAATACATTGCGCCATCAAGGACGACTGCGTCCGTCAGTGGAAGCGGGCGACCGGCAACAAAGGGTTCGATGCGCAATTTCGGAGTCGATGCGCTTTGAGATTCTTCCGTTTCCCAGCCCGCCCACATCGTGCCGAAAGTCCAGTCAAGAAAAAACATGCAATCGTTCCACGGTGGTGGAAACTGAAGTCCTGCGGAACTCAGCACGCCCGTCGGTGATGCCGGCCCGACATCGACCGCCGCAGGAAGTGAATCCGGGCTCCACATGGGCCATTTTCCGCTCCCGGAGCGCCAACCGAAATCGACGCCACTCGCCAGTTCACAGACGCGAGTCGGGCGATACCACGGCAAACCCATGTCCCACTCCATGTCGCTGTCGAATGTGTACGCGCGTCCAACTTCATCAAACGCGATGTCGTAGGAATTTCGGAAACCGACTGTGATGAGTTCCCACTTCGATCCCTCGCGGTCTGTTCGAACAACCCAACCGCCTGGTGCCATGACACCGACAGCGTGACCGTTTGGATCCCAGATTCGATCGAAGGCAATGTCCTCTTTCCACACCTTTGGCACACGCGAGTGTTCCAGTGCAGCGTCTGGCGGCGCACAGTGATTTCCGCCGACAACCCAAAGAGCGCCATCTGGTGCGAGCACCACTTGATGCGGACCGTGTTCGCCGCCGTCGCGCGCCATCGATCCGAGAAGCTTCTTCTCGTCGTAGTTCCCATCGCGATCGATGTCGCGCAAACGCCACAGGCCTTGCTCATCAGGGCCGCCACGCGACACGACGACAAAGAGATCATTGTCCACCGCGAGCATGCCGTGAGCGTCACCTATGTCCGGCTTGATCTGATCAATCTTTGACTCGCTCGAAGCTGCTCCGTTTGCGCACGGCGTGATGGCGAAGGCTTTGCCGCGCTGCGGGCTCACAAGAAGTCGACCACGCGAAGTGGTCATCGACACGATGCTTCCGCGGGCGGGCGGCGCGACATAAACGACCTCGCAAATGAACCCAGTCGGAACGGCAATCGCGCGATCAATGTCCATTCGTACACCATTGTCAATCTCGCCGAACACAGGGCCCCATGGCGCGTCGCCGTACCGCGCGACGACTGTCGCCGGGCGTTTTTCGGCACCACGAACTTCCCAAATACCGTCTGTCGCCACGCGTGCGCGAACGCCAGACGACTTCGTGAGATCAAGTTGCGCACAGACACCTGCGAGCGATCCCTCATTGGCAGCCTCGATGATGAGTTCGTGCTCACCAGCCGCAAGCGTCCCGATCTCAGCGACTGCCGGGATCTCCCACGCGTCGCTCGTAATGATCTCGCGTCCGTCAAGCGTGACACGTGCGCGGTTGTCCGCGCTGATGGTGAAGACGACCTCAGTCGCAGCACCATCGAGGGTGAAGACGCGCGCAAAAACAGCGGATTCGTTGGCACCAGCATTGGTCGCTGTCCAAATCCAACTCGGTGGAGGAAGCACGGGCTGTACCGGCTTCGTCGGGGCGGGCGTCGACCCTATAGGCTTGGCGACATCCTCAGGCCGTGGTGCATCAATCGCCGTCTTCACTGATTCTCGGGCGCTGTCGAGCGCGACCGATTGCGCGGACGGCCGTGACAGCACCGTACTCAGCGCGACTGCGAGCAGCGCACCCGTGAAAAAGAAGCTGGTACCAAGGAGACCGGCTGCTGTGGATTTCTGCATCGTCGCATCTTGACCGATCCCCTCGCAATACGGCATGACGCATCGCGTCGATCGTTGCAAATTTGCAGCATTTCGTACCATGCACGGATGCCCGACGATCTCTGGTCACCGCTGCGTACGGTCCGACGCGCGAAGGCTGCGCCGCTTGCGTTGCGCGTGCGCCCGCGAACGCTCGATGAGATCACCGGTCAGCGTCACTGTCTCGCACCGGGCGCACTTCTGCGGCGGCTCATAGAGCAGGATGCGCTCCAGTCGATGATCGTCGCGGGACCACCTGGAACGGGGAAAACCACGCTCGCAGAAGTGATCGCTGTTAGTACCGGCGCCTACACCGAACGAGCCCATGGCGCGACTACTGGAGTAAAGGAGTTGCGCGAGAAGATCGAATCGGCCACGCGCCGACTCGGAGAGACATCGCGCCGAACGCTTCTTTTCGTCGACGAAATCCATCGGCTTGCGCGAAATCAGCAAGATGCGTTGCTTGAAGGCGTGGAGGCGGGAAGTGTTGTGTTGTTTGGCGCGACCACTGAAAATCCAACATGGGCAGTTGCGCCTGCGCTGCTCTCACGCTCCGTTGTCTTCCGCTTCCAGCCCGTGACAGAGGAGGATGTCACTATCGTTCTTCAGCGAGCGCTCGTGCATCCAGATGGAGTCGGTATCGCCAACCTTGTGCTCGAAGACGATGCATGCGCCCATTTCGCGCGAACCTGCGATGGGGATGTGCGCCGCGCGCTCTCCGCGCTCGAAACAGCAGCACATGCTGTGCGAAGCGATCTATCGCCTCGTATTGATCTCACGTTGGCTCGTGCGGCACTCGACGGGAAGGTTCCCGTCTTCGATCGCGACGGTGACGAACACTACGACCTTGCAAGTGCTCTGATTAAGTCGATGCGCGGAAGCGATCCGGACGCGGCGGTGTACTGGCTCGCGCGAATGCTTGTTTCCGGCGAAGATCCGCGCTTTATCTGTCGGCGGCTTGTCATTTTTGCAAGCGAAGACATCGGGAATGCGGACCCGCGCGCGTTGCAGACAGCCGTTGCTGCATGGCAGGCCGTCGAGCGCGTGGGCATGCCTGAGTCGCAGTTGATTCTGTCGCAATGCGTGACATTTCTCGCGGTCGCCGCGAAGTCGAATGCAGCAGCATGCGCTATCTGGGAAGCGATGGATGATGCGCGCGACGGGAGGACCGTTCCAGTGCCGTTCACGATTCTCGATCAAACGAAGCGTCGCGCCATTCGCACTGGTGACGACGGTTTGCCACTCACGCCAGGTGCCGGGAAGTATGAGTATCCACACGACCGCGCGGATGGAATTGGTACGCAAGAATATCTCGGCGTCGACCGCACCTACTACCGCCCAACTGATCGCGGGCTTGAAGCGGCAATTACCGAACATCTTGTGCGTGTTCGGGCGCTGCGGGCCGATGCGCGTGAACAAAAACCAGGAGAAACACGGTGATCGACGCCGAGTCCATCGTGATTCGTAAGCGCGCACTCCGCGCTGAGGTCAAAGGTGTCGTTGAAAAAATTTGTCCGTTTGCTCGCGCACAGAAAGCGCAGCGCGCGGCTGCGTTTGCCCTCCGTGCCCCGGCGCTTGCCCATGCGCGTCTCGTGCTCGCGTATCGCGCCATGCCAGACGAAATCGATGCGGATCCACTGATTCGATCTCTCGCTGCGAGCACACGCGATGACCGCGTCCGCTTTGTATTTCCATTTGTCACCCCGACCCAGGCACCCGCGCTTCGGATCCTGACGCTTCTGGAGATCGATGCGTCTGATCCGCTCGCCGCCGATTGTTGGGCGACCGACCGCTTCGGTATTCGAGCACCACGCCGCGATGCCGGGGCGGTACGCGTTATTCAACCGCGCGACCTTGACGCAATCATCGTTCCTGGTCGCGCGTTCGACGCTCGCGGTGCCCGGCTCGGTCGCGGAAAGGGCTTCTACGACCGCCTTTTTGCCGCCCTTCGCCCAGATGCGCGCGCTGCGACAATCGGTCTGTCGTTCGAATCGCAGTTTGTCCCTGAAGTCCCTGAGGAGCCTCATGATCGACGGGTGGCATGGATCGCAACCGACCGACGGTTACGTCGCGCGCGACCACAACCAGATGATGCTGGAAACTCAATGAATGAACTCCGTCTCGCCGATCCTGAACGAGCCTGAGTTTCCGCCTATTCTTCTCGTTACCCGCGAAAACGTTTTGCATCGCTGCCCTCCGCTGTGGAGTGTCTCGCCTTCTTCGCGCTTCCCACGAACTGATTCTCCAACGATTTCAGAGGTCACTGATGGCACTTGCTAGCCAATCTCACCGATCGAACCGCTCGTACTCCAAGCCCAACCGACTGGGCAAGCCATTGGTACTTGTCGTTGGCGGCGTACTTGCATCGATCACCGTTGCGTATTGGTTGATGCAGTCGAGCCCCGAGCCGGAACAAAGTGGTTTGCAAATTTCCTCTGGCGGTGCAACGCTCGCGGCGGTCATGCCGACGATTCCGACCTCGCTGGTACAGCCGGTGATGCGCGAGCCGGATCCAATTGAATCGACGAGCGCGCTTGAGCGTGTTGTTGCGCAAGCAGTTCCGCCAGAAACGGCTCCGATATCGACACCTGTTCGCGAAGTTCCACCCACCATCCCGGCTGACACTGGCAACAAGAAGACGAACGGCCTTGATCCGGCAGCCGATGCGCCAGTCGCGACGCCGGACGGACAATCACCTGATCAGCAACCTGATCAGCAACTTGGTCATCAACTTGGTCATCAACTTGATAGGGGTCTTGCGCTTGCCGCGACCGATCCTGTGAAAGCACGTGTGATCCTTTCGTCGGCGCTCCTGTCGGGAACCCTCAGCCCAATCGAATCAAAGAAAGCAGCTGATGCGCTCGTTGAGATCGGGCGCATTCTTACTTTTACGCCGGTCTACAACGCGAATGACCCGATGTTTTTTCAGTACACGATCCAAGCGGGTGACAGCCTCGAGAAGATCGTTCGACGACACAAGATTGGCTGCGATTGGCGACTCGTCGCTCGCATCAACAACATCAAGAAGCCCGAGGCAATTCGCGTTGGTCAACGACTGAAGCTGCCGAAAGGCCCGTTTAGCGCCGTTGTTTCGAAGCGTGACTATCGCGTTGATCTTTGTATCGGCGCGGGTTCGGAGCGGGTGGTGATGACCTCGATGCCCTGTGGACTTGGCTCCGCGAACGGAACACCGACTGGCATGTTTCGGGTCAAGCCAGGCTCCAAATTGTTGGATCCTGAGTGGGTGCATCCGGTCACAGGTGAGCACTTCGCGGCGAGTGATGTGAAAAATCCAATTGGCGAGCACTGGCTCGGACTTGAGGGCGTCGACGCGACCAATGCGCAACTCACTGGCTACGGGATCCATGGCACGATCGATGTCGACTCGATCGGGCAAGACCGAAGCCTTGGCTGCGTGCGACTACTCTCTGACGACGTCGGGGTGGTTTGGGAATCACTCGGTGATGGTGCGAGCGTCGAGATCCGCTGAGTCGATCGAACCCCAAAAATCGGCAGGATGTTCGCGCAGAATCCTGCGGAATGTATCAATCGGTTTTCATGCGCTTCGCGTTATCCTTCTCGTATGCACAAGCCGCTCGTCGGCATTTCCATGGGCGACCCACTCGGCATTGGTCCTGAGGTCGTCGTTAAAGCCCTCGCTGATCCCGCGCTTCGTGCGTCGGCGCGGTTCGTTGTCTACGGTGACAACGAGTTGCTCCTTGAGGCCGCCGAACGCGCTGCTGTTCATCCAACATGGTTTCGCGCCGGAATTGATCACGCGCGTGACGGCAGCATGGTGCTCGGCGACTTTACGGTGATCGATTACAGCGTTGCATCGGCACTTGGAAGTGAGCGCGCGCCGAGTAAGACTGGCGGAATTGCGTCGAAAAGCTTTGTTGAAGATGCGATTGCCGATGCCTTGCGTACGACAACTGATCATCGACGCATCGACGCAATCGTGACGGCACCGATTTCCAAAGAATCGTGGATGCTTGCAGGATTCCGTTGGCCAGGTCATACCGAGTTGCTCGGAGCGCGGACGCGGGCGAAGCGGCAAGCGATGGCCTTCGTATCACCGCGGCTCAACGTTGTACTCGCGACGACGCACGTGCCACTCATGGAGATTCGGAACCTACTCACCATCGGCCGCGTACACGAGCCCATCGCGCTTGGCCATGAGCTCTGCCTTCAGCTCGGCATCGCCAAACCCCGTATCGCGGTGTGCGGACTGAATCCGCATGCGGGTGAAAATGGACTTTTTGGCGACGAAGAGATTCGCGTCATCCAGCCTGCGATCGACATGGCGCGTGCCACCGGAATCGATGTTCACGGTCCATTTCCTGCCGACACGATCTTTATCGATGCGGCGGCAGGCGCGTGGGATCTTGTTGTCGCGATGTATCACGATCAAGGGCTTCTCCCAGTCAAACTTCTTGGTTGGGACAAAGCTGTGAATGTGACGCTCGGTCTTCCTATTGTGCGGACGAGTCCCGACCATGGCACTGCATTTGGGATCGCGGGAAAAAATCGCGCGAGTGAAGGGTCGATGAAGGCTGCAATCGAACTCGCGGTGCGCCTTGCGCTCGTTGCACGCGTAACAGTCCCTGCATCGACTTCCTGATTCCCACTTCTACAGACAAGTGAATCGTGGACTCATCTCGCGTGACTCGTAAAGTTGGAGCATGCGCTATTACGAGAATTCGCGTGTGATGTGCTGGCTGGCGATCTTCCTCATCAGCACACTTTCTCGTGTTTCTGAGGCATTTTCGCTTGCTGCGCCGCCTGCAGGATTTGTCCTCGACAACATCGCGGGCGGCTGGCACGAGCCGATCGGTACGACGTTCATGCCTGATGGCCGGGCGATCGTGTGGGAACGGTCGGGTCGAGTCTGGATTGTGAACACGGACGGGACGCGAAGTGCGACGCCATTGCTGGATATTCATGATGAGGTCGGTGGGTGGCGTGACTATGGACTGCTCAGCGTTGTTCTCGATCCAAACTTCGAGGCGAACGGGTGGATCTACCTTCTGTATGTCGTCGATCGCCACCATCTGGATTTCGCCGGAACAGCGGAGTACAGCCCGACGACTGACCACTACTACGCCGCGACCATCGGCCGTATCACGCGCTACACGGCGACTCCAGCGTCGGGCCGTTCGCTTGCGGATCCTGCATCGCGGCAGGTCATCCTTGGCGCTACGGCATCCACCGGGATTCCGGTCGTACATCAATCGCATGGACCGGGGTCGTTGGCATTCGGTGAGGATGGAACACTCTTGGTGACAACTGGTGATGCCGCGAGTTACGCACAAGTTGACGTCGGTGGGCAAGTCGATCAGGGCTACGTGAACGACGGTCTCGCTCGAGGGATTCTGCGTGCGAAGGAAAACGTCGGCGCATTTCGTTCCCAACTCGTGGATTGCCTTTGCGGCAAAATTTTGCGTCTCGATCCGGCAACCGGCGATGGGATCCCAAGCAATCCCTACTTTGATGCCAGCGATCCGCGAGCGGCCGCGAGTCGTATTTGGGCACTGGGGCTTCGCAATCCGTTCCGCATGCAAATTCTCCCGGGAAGTGGATCGCACAACCCGGCAGAGGGAGATCCTGGAACGGTGTATGTCGGCGATGTTGGTTGGGCGCAATGGGAAGAAGTGAGTAGTTATGTTGGCCCCGCGGGCACGTGCGGGCTTCCTCAGTGCAACTGTGATTCACCCAGCCGCAATTTTGGATGGCCGCTGTTTGAAGGGCTTGAGTTTCACGACGCCTACTGGCGTGCATCGCCCGCGAATCCTGATGCGCCGACCGGGCTTTCCACACCGGGACAGACGCTTCATCTCTTTCGCGATCTCATCCACCAGGAGTCACTCGACCCAACTGCGAGTCTACCTCTTGATCCAACGAAGTTCCTTCAAGCGGAGGCGGCGTCTGCGAATGGCGCACCGGTGAGTAGCCAGTATGTGGGCTATCAGGGATTTGGCTATCGTGATTTTCAGAACGCGACGGGTGAATGGATCGAGTTCTCGTTCATGGCACCGATCGACGGGAATTTCACTGCATTTGTCCGCTATGCAAACGGTGAGGCCACGAGCCGCGCGCTGCGCGTCAGCGTGAATGGCGAGATTGTCATCTCCTCACTTCCGTTCTCCTCAACCGAAATCTGGCGCGAGTGGCGGCTTCAGCCGATTTCTCTGACGCTTTCGGCGGGCGTGAATGTGATTCGCTTCACTGCTATTGGCCAAAGCGGACCAAACGTCGATTCGATTGCGATCGTGGGAGATGCAGGTGCGAGTGCGCCGACGCTTGAAGTTTCGGCGGTGCGGTCGTGGGGCCACTGTCGTCCGAGGATTGACTGGAATCACTCTTCCACGCAAGCTCGGACACCGACCTACGCAAGTAACGCAGCAACCGCGACGCTCGTCGGCCCCGTAGGTGGTGCGAGTGGATCGCCGTTCGCTGGGTACTGTGCTATCGGTGGGCCGCTCGTCACCGCAGCCAATTGGCCATCACCATTCAAGGATGCACTTTTTTTGGTGACTTCTCTGGCTGGATTCGATCCATCGGTATCTCCACAACTGGAAGCGTCACTTATGTCGCAACATTCGACGCAGATGTACCGAGCCTCGCGAGTATCGCACTGCATCCGTTTGACGGGAGTCTTTGGATCACACGGTTTTACGGTGCTGTTTCGCGATACCGCTACGCGCCGAATCTGAATCTTCCGCCGGTTGCACGCCTTGCTTCAACTGAGAGTTTCGGACCCTCGCCTCTTACCGTCACACTCTCAGCGGCCGCGTCGACTGATCCGGAGGGTACGGCACTGACCTATCTGTGGAACTTCGGTGACGGTGCTACGCCTGTCGCGGGTCCTGCGACTGTTACTCGGACATATTTTCGGAAGCAGGAGTACCAACGCGTTTTGATCCCATCGTCACCGTGACCGATGCCGCTGGTCAATCGCACACTGCGACAGCCCTCGTGAGCGTGAACAACACACCTCCGGTCGTCAACATCACGAGCTTGATCGATGGGCAGCTTTACCCGATGGACTCGGAGACCATTTTTAATTGCGAGGCCGCGATAAGTGACGCAGAGCACGGTGCTGGAGAGCGGATGTGTTCATGGCTCACGATCTTGCATCACAACAACCACCAACACAGTGAACAACCCGATTTCAACTGCGCGACATCGACTGTCATTTCTGCGCTTGGCTGTGGCGCGGAGATGTACTCCTTTGAAGTTCGACTCACAGTCACTGACGCCGCTGGTTTGTCCGTCACCGATGCTGTGAGGCTGTACCCAGACTGTGAGGGGGTACTCGTCTGTCCAGCCGATCTCAACGACGATGGCAATATCGACGGCGAAGACCTCACCATGATGCTTTCGGATTGGGACACCGCTGGCGCAGCGGATATCGATCATTCCGGCACCGTTGGAGGTGCTGATCTCACTTTGCTGCTCTCGTCGTGGGGTGCCTGCCCGTGAAAAAGATTCCGCTTCGCGCTCAGCGAATAAACGCGATGGACCACCAGTATTTAAAGGGGCGTTCCGTCGTCGCGGCAATGATTCCGATGATTCCGATCACGATGCAGTAGCAGATGAGCGCGACCGTGATAATGGCTGCAAGCACGGGGCCGATGAGAATAATGGCAAGGGTCACACCAAGAATGGCTGCGATCACGAAAACGAGAGCGAGTGTGAGCAGACAATTCATCGTCTCCCGTGCCTCAGCGACGATGCGTGCGTCGGCAGCACCAAATCCCCACACGAGACCAACGACGACGAACGATGCGACGTTGATGATCGGCGCAAGAAGAACTGCGGATCGGCAGATGATCTCAGCGATCCTTGGCTCGAGTTTAAAGGGTGTCACCGCGAACGATTGACCACACGCTGGACACCGCTTGGCAAACGGTTCGTGAACAGACCCACAAAATCTACAGAAGCGCGATGTGGGCTCAGTGGAATCAAGCGACGGCTCGTAGCCCGGAACTGAGCCTGAAACCGAGTTTGGTGTCGAGTTTGGTGTCGATTCCGGTATCGGCGGCGACGCACCACTGGCCGTCGTTGCGGTACTCCGCGGAGTTGGGTGAGCCGGCGCGAACGCAGGTCCGTCATCGAAGTCCGGCGCGGGAATCGGAGTCGGCGTTCCCGTCGATCCCGAAACCACCCGCTCGAAGATGCCTTCGACCGACTCCGCCGATACCCAGCTCGCCTGCGCCGGGCCGAAGACCCACGTGCTGCGCATGATCGAACCCGCGATGGCGAGGCGGCGCAACTCTGCGAGATCCACGGGGCCCATCGTCGTTCCGCGCTGCGACCAATACCAGTTCATGTCGTGAGTCATAGAGAGTTCCTTCTAAACGATTGCTACAGCGTATGACTTCTACGCACTCATGCGCGGGCATGAGGCGATGATGTTGGGCACCGAGCCGTCTTGCTTTCAAGCACTGAGGATCGTCGCGAAGAAAGTTCGAAAACATCACCGTAAAAAAGACGGACTTTCAAGACCTCGCAGAATGCTCGGTTAGTTTCACCGCGTCGTGATTGCGGTGTTCGCGCACGACAAGGGTCAGATGAAAAGCGAGGGCGGACGATGGTCCGGGAAAGGGCGGGGACGATGTCCTACGTCGAATTGTCACATGAAATGGGTGTTCCAGCGTTTGAAGGCCGCGCGATGCCGCTCAGTATCGCGACGCTCGCAAGTGTGGTGTTGGCCGGGCTCTGCGTAGAAGGAGCGAGCGGCGCATTGATCGCCGGGTGGAACATGAACGGAGTCGATCCTGCCGTCGCATCCACCATGGTCGCATCTACTGGAACAGGGATCCTCGACTTCAACGCGTTCGGTGGAAACGCCGGCATCCTTCTCGGTACAACCATGGGAGCACTCGAAGGTGAAGCCGCAGGCGATTCGCTTTCGATCACCAACAGCAACTTCAACGGCGTTGGAATGACCTTCGCATTTGATGCGACTGGATATCGCGATCTCGCACTGTCCTTTGCTGTTCGCCGATCAGCGACCGGATTCGCTTCCAATCGTATTGATTGGTGGAACGGAACGGACTGGTCACCGATGGGATCGTTTGGCGCAAGCAGTACGACTTGGGACCTTCGTGCGTTCGATTTCGCATCGACAGCTGCGGCGAATGATCGCTACGCGATCTTTCGAATCGTGATCGATGGCGCCACGAGTACGAGTGGGAGCATCCGTTTCGACAATGTGCAGTTCACCGGGACGGCCGTACCTGCGCATGGCGCGCTCGCTCTGCTCGGTTTTGCTGGGATTATTGCGCGAAGGCGCCGCTGACCAGTTCCACTCCATCCGCGCGCGGCGACCGGTCATTCACGTTTGGTCATTCCCGTTCAGGAGGACCGACGCTGGCGCCGCGCGCGGTGGACGCGAATCGAGAGCGTGTGTGAAACTTCTGGATCAGCCGATATTGAGCCAGTCATTGAAAAGGAATTCGAAGCGCTGCGCGAGCAGCGTGATACGCCCCATCACCGTCAAGCCAAACGCTGAACCAAAGGTAATCATGAGAAACCACACTCCAACCCGCGCGGTCTTTCCGACGGCACCCTTATGTTCGAGCGAAAAGAAAAAGTAGACGAGTACGGTCATCACCCCGATGAGCCCGACCACAGATCCAACGGTTCCCCAAAAGTTGATCGTGTTGGCTGCTGTTGTCGCACTCTCTGATGACTGAGCGAGCACAACGAGCGGCTTCATCGTGGCCACCGCCTGCGCGACAAGATCTGCCTCGACCGCCGAGACAAGTTTGAGTCCTGCGGTCGTTCCGATGATAAAGGCGATCGGCCAGACCGAGATCCATCCACCGCGCGGCGCAAGCCGCCAAATCAGCATGAAGCCGAGGATCAGCGGAACAACAGCAAGAGCGAAGTCCGCATTTGGGCTCTCCGATGGGAGCAACTTGGGAATCGCAATCTCGCGCACGATGTCAGGGACAAGCTTACCGAATAGGTTCGGCACCAATGTCGACCAGAAGGCGTTCGTCATCCAATACGCAGCAGACACGCCAATCAGCACGCTCTCGGCAATCTTGTACCAGGGGTTGTCGCGATAGAGAAAGGAGAAAATTCCGAGCGTTAGGAATGCGGCTACCCAAACACCGATCGAGTCGATGGGGCTCCGAACAATTTCCGGAGCACTCGCATCACCATTCGCGCGCGCCTCATCAGTGGCTGCTGCATCCTTCGCTGACACGAGCGATCGCACTTGCCATGTAATCGGCGCGACGCCTGGTATCGGTTTCACGGCGCCAGCAGCGATTCGAGGGTCTTTGGGGTCCACCCATTCCGTGATCTCTGGAATCGCAGTCCTACTGGAGCCGGCAACAACCGTCGAGACATCAGCCACCTCGATACGTTCCATCGATTCGATCTCGACAAAGCGGTTTGCCATTCCTGCTTTGCGTCCAAACGCATTCAGCGACAACCCAACGAGGCCAAAGACGAGAAGTGAAGTCCAAAGCAGGCGATAGTCACCGGTACGCGCTGGTTTCGATGTACTCATCGCGCGCCTCCCTTCAGGCCGCGCCCGGCGATCATGGAGATGTTTCCGAGCACGATCAACGCGATCACCAAAAGATGCGCGACGAGTTGCGGTCCCATTCGACGGCGTCCCTCCTCAAATCGGCTCTGATCGTGATCGACTGGGTACTTTGATGTCACAAGCATTTCATACTCCGCAGCACCCTTTACAGCGACAAGTAGGCCTTCAATCTGCTTCGGGTAATACGGAAGGAGTTGACTCACCTGTACTCCGGTCGATCCGGCAACAAGAGTAAATGCATCTGGGTTTGCGCCGTCGGCGTACTGCACCCACTCCTTTGCTCCGGGATACCCAGCAGAAATCGTGCCGATCAACTTGAAGTCCTCAAGCCGCTTGATGCTCGCAACAAGCGGGAGCGATGCCAACGGTGTGCCAGCTGCATCGGATGGATATTGCTGCGGAATGGCGGTCGTCATGATCTTGATGACGCCTTCGTTTCCCGTCTTGAAGCCGAGCTGTGCATAGTCCGTTCCGTAGACGTATCCCGGATGAAACTCAAGCAAGACATCTTTGATTGTCGTATCAGCAAGCTGCTTGCCAAGCGGCCAAAGTGCCATGAAGACAAGCTTGTGACCGCGCGAGGCGCAATGATGCACCAATGCATTCGCCATCGGCTGCAATTCGCCCTCACTCGCAGGGTCGTAGTCAAACGAGAGGAGTACGCGCGAGCCTGATGGAATTGCTTCGATCGCCTCGAATGTGGCACGCGCCATTGGGCCGGGGACCTCTGGCGGGCGAAGTTGAAGCAAGATTGGCACACCGATCGAAAGTGCAACGGCAAGGAAAATCCAACGCCGATCAATGCTGCCCATGCGCGCAAGGAACCCGCGCACTCCACCGAATGTCTGCATCGTTTGGTTGTTCATGGGTGGCTCCTCAGTTTTTCGAGAGATAGCTCTTGTCGATACCGAGGATGAGCCGGAGACTCGTTGCGGCAATACCTAGCGCGATGCCGATGGTGATCGCGCGCATTCCCGCGGTTTGTATGTGTTCGGTGATTGCGACCTTCATCCAGTCGAGTCGTAAAAAGGCGAACATACTTGCTTCCGGAATCCAACCCGTAAGAAACATTCCAGCAGCGGTTTGCGCAAGCAGAATGATGAAGGCAGTCCCCAATAGAAGAATTGCCTCCAAGTTTTTCGCGCGAAATGCGCGAAACGCTGCACTGGCGACATAGAACGCGAGCAGTGCAAACATCGTCGCAGTGAGCGGCGAGAGTATGTACTCGTACACCCATCCAAACGCGGACTGCGTTGATTCGTAACTTCCTGCGAAATGCACATTCGGATTGTCGGCATTGGGCACAGCGCCGATCTTGAAGAGTCCGAACGCCAACATCGCGCCAAATGAGAGCAAGGTGAGAAGCGCATACGCCCAACCGGCGCGACGAGCGGAAACCTTTTCGAGGTTCACCGCAAGTAGATTTCCAGCTCCTAACACATAGGCGACCGCGGCGAGCACATTGAACCAATCGACGACCACCTCGCCCCAACTGGTCGTGAAGGGCGAGAAGTACGCGATGATGAGGAGTGCGCCAGAGGCGGCGAGGATGAGAATCGGGATTGTGCGTTGGAGCATCGGGTCAACCTCCGAAGAACGACTGGAATGACAGACTGGCGCGCGCCACGCTGCCCTCGGGCACGAACACCGCAATGGTCGCGAGCGCGCAACCAATGAGAATGGCTGCTGCGACAAAGAGTTTGCCGAGATCCTGGCCCTTGATGCTTCCGAGTTGGTCGCGCTCACCGGAGAGATATGCACTCGCCGCGAAAAACTCCTCGCCAATGAGTGTGTAGTCACAGGCGGCAACAAAGAACGGGAGTTGTGAAGGCTCCGCAGTGCCCGCAATCTGAATCGCCCCGATCGCGTTCCCGTTTTCCGCAAGTAACAGACTCTCTGCGTAAAACGCGCCCATGTAGAAACATGCTGCAGGCTTGTCGCGGACCATGCGTCCGGTCACATAGGCGACATAGCCGAACTGCTCGTCGGTGATGTAATTGATGTTGCCTTGGTTGTATGTTTCCGGGCGCCCTGCGCTGAAATGCGCAGCCTGCACGGTCTCACGCGCAGCAGTCATGACGATCGAACGACTGGTGGGGACTTCGAGCGTCGCGTCATATTCAGCAGCCGTACGAGCGACTCGACCGAGCACCGTGATTCCGGCAACGGTCTGGATGTCGGTCATGTCTTGGATGCCGGGAACAAAGAGAACTGGACGGCCCATCTCTGTCGCGCGCCCGACGGCCTCGTCGACGGCGTCGAGGGCTGCGATGCGTCGGATCTTCACCGATCGCCCTGTTCGAGACAGGAGAATCCACACGATGACTGAACCGCACACGACCACAAGTGCAACCGCTAGCCCAAGCCGCTTGATGAGAAAGATGTTGCGTACCGCGACCACGGCCTCTGACTCGACGAAGGCCGCGGTTTCCTCATCAGTACCAACGAGTCCGACACGGACCGCGATTGGCTCAGTTGTAGTTGGATCGGTGCTCGACTTCGGCAGACCATCGATGAGCAATCCGGAAACGCCTGCAGCAGCGTCGACCGTAGCGACCTCGATCCATGCTTCATCAGGATTCGCCGCGCGCTCCGAGGTAGTCGCGGAACGCTCCACGCGGGCCTGTTTCGTCACCGTTGGATCAGGGACGGTCCACATCACTCGCAGCGCGAATCCGCTATCACCTGGCTCGTCAATGACCAACACATTCGTTGCTTCCGGAGGCATCGCGTGCGTCGAGTTTGCGCTGACAAGCGACACGCACATCGTGAGGCATGAGGTCGCGAGGCATGAAGTCGTGAGGCGAACGATCCGCAGGAGCGACCTCGCGCCAACCGTGTGCGCACTGGACCCTGAGTCGCGCTCGGCCGTCGGTATTGAAATCTTCATCAGGCAGTCTCCTGTTCGGCCTTCGCCGTATTCCGATCGTTTGGTGCTCATGTCTCAATCAACTCAATATTGGCGCGTGGCACCGTGACTCGTTGTCCACCCTCAATCGTGACCTCAAGGACGCGCGCGCGTGAACCACTCTCAAGTACCGCCGGCTCGTTGGGTAGCGCCGAAACGCTTCCAATTAGCCCAAAGTAGGGATCGCGGATCAAACGAACTTGCGTACCAATTTCAAGCGCACCCTCTTCCGGCCGCGCGCCCTGCGCGAGCACCGCATCACCTGCATGACGCGCAACGACGATCTCTGGGCGCATGACACCGGCGCGGATTTGCGTTGCACCATTGACGCTCGCCTCGCGACCCTCAAGGCTCTTCAAGAGTGCGAAGGTTCGCGAAGCCATCGCAATGTCGCCAAAGCCTTCCGTCACGACGATGGTGATGCCGATCTTCTCGGTTCCGGTGATTGCAACTCCGAGGTCGTAGCCGAGAATATCGCGAAGGTCGGCGTCATCGATCCCGCCGGCAATGATGGCAGCCACACCCGCCTTTCGCGCGGCCGTTACCGCGGCGGCCGTCACGCGCGCGCCGCCGACAACAACTGCACCGGCGAGCGATATCGAGCGCGCGGCGGCGTCCAAGTGACTTCCATCGAGCGTTGTCGATTCTGATGGCGTCACAATTCGCAGCGGACCGAGTGTTTCGCCACCGATACCGAAGATGCCCTGTACGAATACAGCGTCGGCTTCGACTACCGCGCCTTCGCCGGGAATGATTTCAACCACTGTGCCGGCGATGTACGCCTTCGACTCCACAGCCAGCGGTGGTCCGCGCAAAATCATCTGCCCCGTCGTCCCGCTCACGCTCTCAACGGTCCCGCCGGCGGGAGAAGCGATTTCCTTCTTGCCGAATCCGAAGATGCCCTTGGAGCGCGCAATCGCTTGTCCGACCGTCACCGTGTCGCCGGGCTTGACGAGCAGCAGGTCGGGAACTTCAGCAGCGGGCACGGAAAGGAGCGCGGCCATCGGAATCGGGACGATGTCGCCATCGATGAATGTGCGCGCGATCACGTCGCGTGCGTCGACGACCTGTCCGAGTTTCACGAGTACCTCGCCCTGCACGGGGAGAAGTCGCCGCGCACGAAATGTCGTGCGTGCCGATACTTTCAATCCTGGTGTGTATGCCTTTGCCATCGGTGCAAGACTCACTCTCAGTTGTGTGCGCGTTTCGCGCTTGAATCCAATCAGACAGTCTGCCAAACGCTCGCCCAACGCGCGACCGCTGCGCGGCGATCGGCCTCGCTCGACGGGAGCGCCAACGGCCGTCCGCGCGCGTCGAACAGAATGCCGACCGTACCGCCCTTCACCCGACGCGAAACCGCTTTGCCCGGTCCAGCACCAAGATCGAAACCTCCCGCTGGCTCAACCACAATCTCGACCTCCTGCTCCGGCTCCACGCGTACGAGAGCGACATCGCCGCATGCAAGTTCGCCCGCAGCGCGAACGGCACCAGAGATCCGGTAGGAGAAGCAACGTTTGCCCCACTTTCCTTCGCCCTTCGCCGCGACCGACCAGCCGAGCCGCACCAGACAATCGCGTTCGAAGACCTCCATCGCCGCGTCAGGATGGACGCTTGCGAGGACGCCGAGATGCGGCATCATGAAGATCGAGTCCTTCGCGAGTTGGGTAAATCCCTGGGGTTCGAAACTATCGACAAGCATCGCGGCGGTCTGCTCCATGCGCGGCGCATGGCTGAGTACGCCACCTGACGCGACAAGGAGGTCAAGTCGCATGTCATCGACGATTGATTGACCACTTGAAGACTGGGCGAAGAGGTCGCCAACCGTCCGCTGCTGCTGTACGCCCTTGAGCGTGGTCGCGAATTCCTTGTGCTGCACATACGCGAGCCGGAGTGCCTCGCGCGCCACTGCTTGCTCGAACACGAGCGCTTCCGCCGATTGCGGAATCGTCGTAGGTCGAATCATCTTGTTTTTCACCCGATTTCGGAGCTCGCGCTCATCCATTGCGATGTGCACCCAACGGAGTACGTTGTCCATTCCGGCTTCAGCGCAGACATTCGAGATCGAGTAACTCATCCCAAGGTTCGCGCTGACCGTTCGATTGAAGGTGCCTCCGAAGACGCTGAACACATCCGTTGTTGCGCCGCCAATATCGACGCACACCGCGTTGAGCCCATCGCGCTCAGCGATCCGCTGCAGGATGTCGCCAACAGCTCCGGGTGTTGGCATGATCGGTGCGTCACTCCACGAGATCAGCCGGTCGTACCCCGGCGCATGCGCCATCACGTGCTCAAGAAACACATCGTGAATCTTGTCGCGCGCGGGGCCGAGGTTCTCCTCTTCGAGGGTTGGACGAAGATTGTCGACCACCGCGAGGTCAAAACCTTTTTCGCCACGACCGCCAAAAATCGCGCGAACCTGCTCCGCGGCCTCGCGGTTTCCAGCGTAAATCACCGGAAGCTCGTACTCACCACCGAAACGCGGACGCGGCTTCGCGGGCGCGATTTGCTCGGCAATCTGTACGACCTGCTGCACATTTCCCCCATCGGTGCCGCCGGAAATGAGCACCATGTCAGGCCGCAACTCGCGAATGCGCTGGATGCGCTCGTGCGGCTTGCGTTTATCGTTTGCAGCAATGGTGTCCATCACGATTGCACCCGCGCCAAGTGCGGCGCGCTTTGCACTCGCGGCCGTCATCTGAGCGACGACTCCGGCAACAACCATCTGAAGTCCGCCGCCAGCACTCGAGGTCGAGATGTAAATGTCGCAACCCTCAGGGTCCTCAGCGTGCGTGCGTCGAATGATCGCGCCGCGATCATCGATGAAGCGTCGACCGGCAAGTTCACCGATTTCGGTCAGCGCGTTCGACACCCCAATCGTCACATCTGCAAATGGCTCTTCGACGGTTGTCGGCGCCTCCGCACGCTGCGTCTGCCGCCACGAGTCGCCAACGCGCTCCACCAGAATCGCCTTCGTTGTGGTCGATCCACAGTCGGTCGCTAGGACGTAGCGGATGTTGTCGAGGTCGATCGCGGGCTTCGACAGCGGAGTAGGCAAACTCATGCTGTGCAGCGTAACGCTCGCTCCGTCATTCGGACGTTGGTGGCGTGGTCACAGTGCCGATCGGCTTCGATTCGCGCACCTTTCGCATAGCCGGCGTCATCACACAGCGGAAGCCAAGGTGCTGAAGCGCGGTGTCGGGCGGTGTCGCCATGCGCGCGCTCGGACGGTAGCTCGCGCAGTAACTGTCGTTACAAAGATATGACCCGCCGCGATGGACTCGGCTCACCGGAGCGTCGGGGTTACGAGGATCGACGCTCTTCGTCGGACCAGTGGGATTGACCACCACACCTCCCGCGCCAACCTCGCGCACTTGCTCGGCGTAAGCCTCCGGGCGGTACAGATCCATGCACCACTCCCACACATTGCCCGCCATGTCAGAGAGGCCGTACCCGTTGGGCGGAAAACTCTTGACCGGCGCCGCTCGCGCGAAGCCATCGGCCATCGTGTTTTGAAAGGGGAATTGCCCCTGCCAGGTGTTGCAGCGTTTGGAGTCGATCGGCTCGTCACCCCAGATATTGATCTTCTCTTGAAGCCCACCTCGCGCCGCGAACTCCCATTCCGCCTCGGTCGGAAGGCGCTTGCCCGCCCAGCGGCAGTACGCCACCGCATCGTCGAAAGCGATGTGCACCACGGGATGGTCGTCCTTACCGTCGATCGAGGTATCAGGGCCGCCGGGATGCGCCCAGTTTGCGCCGTTTGTCCATGTCCACCACGCGCTGAAATCCTCTGTGCCCACGGGCTGCGCTGGCTGCGTAAAAACGAGCGAACCCGGTTGCAACATCGCATCCGGTGGCCGAGGTGTCCCTTCCGGAACCTGCTTCTTCAGTTCATTCCAGTCAACCGGCCGCTCGGCGATCGTCTTGTATCCCGTGGCCTCGACGAACGTACGAAACTGCGTGTTGGTGACTTCCGTCGCATCCATCCAAAAGCCGTCGACTCGAACCCGATGCTTCGGCTGCTCGTCCGGGCGCGCCAACGGGTCGGTGCCTCCCATGACAAACTCGCCTCCGGGAATCCAAACCATCCCCGCGGGGGGCGTCGGAAGCGGAGCGGTTGCCGGTGGCCCCGGCGGAACGGGCAAGACGGCGCACAACAGCGAGAGATATGGAATCGTCCAGTGAAGCATCGGACGCGAGTCTATCCCGCCTTTGCCCAAGTCTGCTTGACGGCTACCCTCTCCCCATGCGCGAATTTCTCCGCAACGCCTTCGCGCTCGATGACGGGACTCCGTGCGAGCCAACGGACGAACAGCGCGCGGTACTTACCCGACTCGTCGACGAAGTCACGCGCCGAAGGATGACCGGGCCGGCACTCGCGTTCCTCGAGATGTCGCGGCCGCTCGGGGCGCTCGGGGCGGCCGCGATCCACTTCTTCACCCCGCTGGCATCGACCCTTGCCAATCCCCTCGCCTTGCGGCAGTTCGCGGAGTTTCTTGAGAAGCGTGGCTCCGTTGATGTGCTCTGCCGCATGCTTGAGCGTGCGGAAATTGCCTCTCGGGAAGGTTGCTGTGATGACACCGCGCCAGAGTCGATGCGCGACTGACTACGGGCGCGGTCAGTTCTCAGTCTTGAGCGTAAACGCAGCGACATTCTCGCGCAGCGTCATACTTGCTCGCTGCAATTCGGCGGCGGTGCGGCCAAACTCCTCCGCACTTTCGACGGAACGCTTTGCGGCCGCTGCCAAGCCAACCATCGACTCGCTGATCGTGTTCGCGCCTTGGGACTGACTGCTCATCCCGATCGCGACCGTGCGATAGCGCTCCGCATTCGCGCCGACCTGCTCGATGATTTCGCCCATCTGTCGACTCGATGCGACGACCTCTTCGACGCCTCGACGCACCTTCTCCGCGAAGCGATCCATCTCCATCACGCCAGCTCCGACCGCCGACTGCATATCGCGAACCATCGACTCAATATCGAGGGTCGCAGTTGCTGTCTGATCGGCAAGTCGACGAATCTCGCGCGCAACCACGAGGAAGCCGCGTCCCTGTTCGCCAGCTTTTTCGGCCTCAATTGCTGCGTTCACCGACAGCAAGTTGGTTTGGTCGGCGACCTTTGCGATCGTCGTGACGACACCGTTGATGCTCGACGCACGTTCGCTGATCGCCGCAAGTTTGGCAGCGATCGAAGCCGTAGCCTCAGCAAGTTCGCGAATCGTCCCGTCCACCGACGCAAGGTTTGCACGTGTTCCTGCGGCGACCACTGATGTGCGCTCGACAGCGCCTTCGACATCCGCCATCGTGCGAGAGAGCTCGCTGCTTGTCGCACTAATCTGCCTTGTTGCCGCTGCAATCTGACTCGACGATTCGCCGAACCGATGAGCTCCCTGCTCCTGCTCGCGACTCGTGGCCGACAGTTCAAGCGCGCTCGAATCAAGCGTCACACCTGCGGATTTCACGCTCGCAAGCAGTTGGTTGAGGTTCGACTGCATGCGGCGCAAGCTGCGCGTGAGTACGCCCGCTTCATCGTTCAGTGGACAGGGCGGGATGACTGTGCTGAGGTCGCCGGCCGCAATCGCATCCGCAGCCGTCGCGGCGATACGGAGTCGGCGGCTTGTCAGGAGCGCAGTCCACCCAACAAGGCCGATGGCGAGGAAGACCCCGCTTGAGAACATGACGCCGTTTCTCCAGACTTCCGCGCGAATTGGCGCGACGACCACCTCACGCTCCTTGGTGAACACGAGCGTCCAATCGCCGGCTGGAATGCGCACCGCGGCGCACAGCCATGTCCCGCCGGATGTCGGATCAACCATGTCGCGGATAAGTCCGTCTTCATCCGCATCGCGCACGAGACCCGCGAGCATCGAACCAAGCTTCGTCTCTTCAATTGGATGCGTCCGCAGGTGTCCGGCGATGTCCTTTATCGCGTCGGCGGTGATCTCCGGATCGGGCGTCGCAACGATGTAGCGTCCGCGAGACGAGATGAGGTACGCGATCGCATCAACGCGCGCCGCGCCGTTGCGAACAAGCCGCTCGATCGACGCGAGCGTGCGATCGGTTGCGCCAACCCCTCGGAACTTACCGTCGATGACGATGGGAAACGAGTGCTCGACGATCAGTTGGCCGTCGTAAACGTAGGGCTCTGTGACCATTGGCCGTTGCAGCCCTGATTGACCGAAATCACGACGTACACCGTCGTAATAGAGACTTGTCTCGTACTCAACGAGTCGCTTCACTGCGATGACATCGCCCTTCGACCAATCGCGGAACGGATAGGGAATGAACCGTCCGTTTGCCTCCATCCATTCGGCTGGATCGCTCGCAATGGCCGACGCGTCGTTGCCGTCCGCGTTCGCCTCGTACGCAACATACACCGCGGCAAGATTCGGCTCAGCAGCGAGCGTTGCCCTGAGGAGCTCAACCGTGAGCGCGCGCTGTCCAAAGAGTCCTGCTACTTGTTGCGTAGCCATGATGCGGGCCGTCTCAATCGCATTCGAGTTCGATTCCCGAATTTGCGACGCTGCAACGAGTGCCTCGCGGGCAAGTGCTTCCTCCGCAATGATCTCAAGATGGGCAAACTTTTCGCTCGCACCCCAAGCGAGGATCGCCGCGAGGACGATCGCGCCTGGAAGTACGCCGAGAAGCAGCAATCTTCCGACGAGCGAACTGACGAAGGGAATCGACCTTGCTGTTGCCTCGGTGCGCGCCATGGACGGATGGTAATGAAACGTCGGGGCGATACGATGCGCCCATGACCTCGACGACCAAGCCTGGCATGATCTCGTCGCCTTTTCTCTCGATCGCCGACACCCCCGGTGAGCCAAGCGGCTTGATGGCCGACGGGTCGGTCATGGCGCCATTCAATCTCCTCAGCTGGGTCGCCGGTCACGCGACGGATTTCAAGCCTCCGGTGGGAAACAAGTACCTCTTCTCCGGACGCGATTTCTTCGCGATGGTCATCAAGGGACCGAACGCGCGCAACGACTTTCACAAGGTCGACAGCGAGGAGTTTTTCATCCAGATCCAGGGTGACATCGCCGTCAGAACCATCGAGGATGGCGTGATCAAGACGCACGTGATCCGCGAGGGCGAGGTGTTTTTTATCCCGCCGAATGTGCCCCACTCCCCGCAACGGGGACCAAACACCATTGGCCTCGTCGTCGAGCGGCGCCGGCCCCAAGGCGAGCCCGAGCACATCATGTTCTTCTGCGACAAGTGCCACGCGCTCGTCTATGACAAGGTGTTCGATTGCAAGGACATCGTGCAACACTTCGCACGCGCCATGGAGGAATTTTGGGCCGATCCAGTGCTCTCAACCTGCACGTGCGGAAACAGGATCACGAAGCCAATCCCTCAATACTGAGCGCGCTTAGAGTTCGACCTGCGCACCGAAGTCGACCACGCGATCCGGCGGAAGGCTAAACGAGCGCGTGGCGTCGACAGAGTTCCGCGAAAGCGCCGCGTACAGACGCTTTCGCCAACCAGCCATCTTCGCTTGTCCTGTCGGCATGACCGACGTGCGCCGCGCGAAATAGGTGGTTTGGTCCGGAACGAAGTGAAACCCTTGCGATTTCGCACGCTCAAGAAAGCGCGGGATGTTGGGGCTCTCCATGAAACCGCAGAGCGCCGTGATCTTCCACACGCCATCAGGCAGCCATTCCACGCGAATCTGCCGTGCCGCCGGAACCACGGGAAGGTTCGACGAGACGATCGTCATCAGCACCACCTGCTCGTGGAGCACGTGCGCATGTTCGACAAAATGCTTCAACGCGAGGGGCGTGTTGTAGTTGGTGGTGAGGTAGACAGCGGTACCGGGCACACGCGGAATCGCCTCGGTCCAGAGCTCGCCGAGAAAATCGTGAATGGACTGCGTCTCTTCTGCAAGTTTGCGTCCGATGATGAAGCTGCCCTGCACCCAAGTTGACATCACGAGGAACGCAAGGAATGCAATCGCAATGGCAAACCACCCACCGGAAACGACCTTGATGATGTTCGCGCCGACAAGCAGTGTGTCGACCACAACAAACAGCGCAATCACTGGCATGAGCCACCGTCGCCGCCAACGCCAAAAGCGCCGGGCGACCACCGCAAAGAGAATGGTGGTGATTGCCATATCAAGCGTGACGGCGATGCCATACGCGCTCGCGAGTTCGGTCGACGATGGGAAAAGCAGAACCGTAAACAGACATCCAACCAACATCAGCCCGTTGAGCGATGGGATGTAGATTTGCCCTTCCTGCTCTCCAGAGGTGTGGACAATCTCAAGCCTAGGAAGCATGTTCAGGCGAATCGCCTGCCGTGCGATTGAGAAGACGCCTGAGATCATCGCTTGGCTCGCGACCACTGTCGCCATCGCTGCAAGCACAACCATCGGGTAGACCAGTACCTGCGGCACCAGCGCGTAGAACGGATGAAACTCTTCCCCCATCGCACCGTTGTTTGACTCGAGGTGCTTGAGCAGCAGTGCACCCTGTCCAAAATATTGCAGCGTGAGTGCTGGACCCACGAGGAGATACCAACCGAAACGGATCGGTCGAATTCCAAAGTGGCCCATATCGGCGTACAAGGCCTCAGCGCCGGTCACGCAAAGCACAATCGATCCAAGCAACAAGAACGTCTCGGCCGGATGGGCGGCGATGAGCGTCCACGCGTAGATCGGATTGACAGACGAGATCACCTCTGGCCGTTGCATCACGCCGAACAGGCCAAGAACACCAAGCACGGTGAACCAGACGCACATCACAGGCCCGAAGAGCAGCCCAATCTTCGCAGTGCCAAACTGCTGAAAGTAGAAGAGCCCGATGAGAATCACCAGGGTTGTGGGCAAAATGAAGGGCTTCAGCGAGGAATTTGCGACTTCGAGCCCTTCCATCGCAGAGAGCACTGACATCGATGGCGTGATGATTCCATCGCCAAAGAGGAGACCGGCACCCGCAATCGCGAGCATCGTCATGATGAAACGACCGCGCCGCGCCTTCGCCGAGAGCCCGCGCGGAATGAGCGACAGGAGCGCAAAGATCCCGCCCTCGCCGCGATTCGCGGCACGCGTGATCATGAAGATGTACTTGACATTGACAACGAAAATCAGCAGCCAAAAGACAATTGAGAGGATGCCGCGGACGTAGATTTCGTCGACTGCCTCACCGTGCTGCTTGAGATGGGCGAAACTCTCCTTGAGCGCGTACAACGGGCTTGTCCCGATGTCGCCAAAGACGACGCCGATGGCTCCGATAGCGAGGGCAGCGTAGGCCTTGGGGGAGAGGTGTTGTGCGCGGGTTTGCGACACGACGGAAGTTACGAGTGTACCTGCGTTGGTGCACGGCGCACGAGCGCGTGTCGGTGTAGGAGTGGATAATCTCCCTGAACCCGATGCGGACAATCGACCTTCACACGCACATCCTTCCACCAAAGTGGCCAGACCTCGCCGCGAAGGCTGGAACGCGCGGGTGGCTCGCGATCGAGCACCTTGCCTCGACCGGACACTCCGGCTGCGCGTGTGCGCGGTTGACGATCGACGGGCGCCATTTCCGCGACATCGACTCCAACTGCTGGGATCCGCGAGTGCGAATCGAGGAGTGCGACGCGCACGGCGTGTCTTTGCAGGTACTTTCGACGGTTCCGGTGATGTTCGCGTACCACCAGCCCGCGCACGCGGCGCTTGAACTGGCGCGACACCTGAACGACCACATTGCGGAGGTCGTGCGCGCACATCCAGAGCGTTTTGCTGGACTCGCAACCGTCCCGCTTCAGGATTCCGACCTCGCTTGCCGCGAACTCGACCGCGCACTCGACGAGCTCGGCCTGCGCGGCGTCGAGATCGGCTCGAATGTCACCATCGTGCGCGACGGACATCCGACCGAGCTCAACCTCGACGCGCCCGAACTCTTCCCCTTTTTCGAACACTGCGCGCGGCGGGGTGCTGCCGTCTTCATCCATCCATGGAACATGATGGGCCAAGCGGTCACGCCGAAATACTGGCTCCCCTGGCTCGTGGGGATGCCCGCTGAAACTGCCCGCGCCGCATGTTCGCTCATGTTTGGAGGCGTGCTCGCCCGGCTCCCGTCGCTCAAGGTGTGTCTCGCGCACGGCGGAGGGAGCCTCGCGTTCACCATCGGTCGCATCGAACATGGTTTCCGCGAGCGGCCTGATCTTTGTGCGATCGATTGTGCTCAAAGCCCGCGCGAGCAGATGCGGCGCTTCTACTTTGACACGCTCGTCCACGATGAGGCGGCACTGCGGTTTCTTATTGATGCCGTCGGCGCGGGCCGACTTGCGCTCGGTAGCGACTACCCATTCCCGCTGGGCGAGCAGGTGGCGGGCACGCTGCTTAAATCGATGCGCGGACTGACCGACAGCGATCGCGCGCGCATGCTTGCTGGAACGGCCGAGGAGTTTCTCGGTCTGTGAGTGGTCGGTGCTCAATCGCTTCCGGCAAGGTGTGCAAGGACCCTGCTTTCGGCGCGAAGGCCAAGTGGGCCGGGGGCCAGCGTTGCTTGCCTATTGGGGCTCGTGCCTTTCGAAGTGACGCTTCCGACGCGGATCGCAGCATCGACGGGTGACATGCGCTCGGCGTGCGCGTGTTTCCCCCACCGCGCGGACTTCCGCTTGACGCTGCTCGCGTCCGAGTAACCGCACGGAGGGCGTATCGCCTCTCAAAAACTCTTTCGGTGAACTGAATTTGTGCGGAAACGTGTCGGTCCACTGTGAATTTGCCAAGATTGAGGGCAGACTAAGCACTCTTACGACGATGGTCATGGGTCTTGGGGGTTAAAGAATGCGCGTGAAGAGTCATTCGGTATTGGGCGAAGTGATGACGCTGTCGGTCTGCCTTGGTGCGGCATCGGCTGCGGTCGCATGGACCTCGCACGCTCGCGCAGTCGACGAATGCTCCACCGCCATCGCAGTCTTGAACGGATCCGAAACTGCATTCGACACCACACTCGCCACGCCGAGCGCAAACCCGCCGAGTGACACGCTCTGCAAGGGCTTCTTGCTTGAATGGAACAACAGTCCGGATGTGTGGTTTTCTTATACGCCATTGACGGACGGCATCACAACCTTCAGCACCTGCAGTGCGGGGACCTACGACACCTCGATTGCGCTTTACTCCGGATCTTGCGGTTCGCTCTCGTACCTCGCTTGCAACGGCGACAGCTACGACAGCAGCGGATGTCAGGCCGGTCACTCTGAGATTCGCGACTTCGAGGTCACCGCCGGTACGACCTACTTCGTTCGCATCGGTGGCTACCAGGGATCAACTGGCGCAGGAACTCTTGCGATCCGCGAGACGGACATCGCCGTCTGGGGCTCGAATGCGGAAGGACAGTGGCTCGTCCCGACTGGCTTTGGCGTGATTGCCAAACTCTCTGGCGGCGGGCGGCATCTCATGGCGTTGCAAAATGACGGTGTCATCGCGTGTTGGGGAGGGAACGATGCAGGCCAGTGCGACGTACCCATCGGGCCGAATGCATGGTCAACGATCGCCGCTGGCGGTTCACACTCCATGGCGCTTCGAACGAACGGAACCGTCGCGTGTTGGGGCAGCAACAGCTTCGGTCAGTGCGCTGTTCCTAGCACCCTCGCGGACGCGAATGCCATCGCCGCAGGTGGATACCACTCGGTCGCCGTGCGGGCGAATGGCACCGTAGTTGGCTGGGGGTACAACGACTACGGCCAGATCACGCCGCCAGCCGGACTCACCACAGCCATCTCCGTCGCTGCGGGCGAATTGCACACCATTGCGCTTCGAAGTAACGGCACAGTTGCATGCTTTGGCGAGGACGGCTCTGACCAATGCACTCCACCTCCTAGCCTCGCGTCCGTCGCAAAGGTCGCTGCGGGTGGATATCACTCGGCCGCGCTGCTGACCAATGGCACGGTGGTGTGCTGGGGATTCAACGACTTCGGACAGATCGACATTCCAGCGGAACTCGCTACCGCCACCGATCTTGTCTGTGGCTTTTTTCACACCGCAGTGCTTCGCCCAGATGGCACTCCGTTGTGCTGGG
This sequence comes from Candidatus Kuenenia stuttgartensis, assembly GCA_945902075.1. Lineage (GTDB taxonomy): Bacteria > Planctomycetota > Phycisphaerae > Phycisphaerales > SM1A02 > QWPT01. The sequence continues at coordinate 90,867 of CAMDMA010000007.1, forward strand.
GAATGTCGTCGTACTTCCAAACCGAAGCTCCGGCCGGAATATCGCGGCTCACGCAGATCGCGGCGGGTGACTTCTACACCGCCGCGGTGTGGGATGAGTGTCCGAACGATCCGCTGAAGTCTGCCGCAGGCACGTGCGGTTGCGGAGTCGCTGACACCGACACAGACGCCGACGGCACACCTGATTGCAACGACGGTTGTCCGAACGATCCAGCGAAGATCGCAGCTGGCGCGTGCGGTTGCGGAGTCGCCGATACCGACACGGACGCCGACGGCGCACCTGATTGCACGGACCTCTGCCCGAACGATCCGCTGAAGTCTGCCGCAGGCGCGTGTGGTTGCGGAGTCGCCGACACCGACACAGACAATGACGGCACACCTGATTGCACGGACGGTTGCCCGAACGATCCAGCGAAGTCTGCCGCAGGCGCGTGCGGTTGCGGAGTCGCCGACACCGACACGGACGCCGACGGCACACCTGATTGCAACGACGGTTGTCCGAACGATCCCGCGAAGACCGCAGCAGGCGCGTGCGGTTGCGGAGTCGCTGACACCGACACAGACAATGACGGCACGCCCGATTGCACGGACGGTTGTCCGAACGATCCAGCGAAGTCTGCCGCAGGCGCGTGCGGTTGCGGAGTCGCCGACACCGACACGGACGCCGACGGCACACCTGATTGCACGGACCTCTGCCCGAACGATCCAGCGAAGATTGCTCCGGGAACCTGCGGCTGCGATGTTGCTGATGCGGATCTTGATGGAGATCGCGTCACCGACTGCACCGACAACTGCCCGACGATTTTCAACCCTGCCCAGGGCGACTGCGACGAGAATGGCGTCGGTGATGCATGCCAGATCGCAGGCGGAACCGCGTTTGATTGCAACAACAACGGCATTCCCGACACCTGTGATATCAGTAATGGTTTCTCAAACGATGTCGATCAAAACGGTGTCCCCGATGAGTGCCGCGCTGACTGTAACGGCAACGGCATTCCAGACAGCTATGAGCTCGCTGAAGGGCTTGCACCTGACTGCAACGGCAACGGCATCATCGATTCCTGCGACCTTGCGTCGGGCCGGGGCGACACCAACGAGAATGGATTCCTCGATGCCTGCGAGTACGCGCGCGGCGATTTGAACCTCGACGGAATCGTGGGGCCAGAGGACCTGACCATCCTGCTTGGTGCGTGGGGCGATGCTGTTCCGGAGTTCGTTGATATCAATGGCGACGGAATCGTTGGCCCCGAGGACCTCACCGTCGTGCTTGGCAACTGGGGTACAACGCCCTGACCGCATGTGCGTTGTGCGCGTATGCCCCCGCGTTTAGTTGGACGTACGCCGGACGATCTCCGCGGCGCGCCATACTTCATCGAATGTATTGAAGAGTGGGGCAGGCGCGAGGCGAACGATTCCGGGCTCGCGATAATCGCAGGCGAGGCCGTTCGCAAGAAACTGCTCGTAGCGCGCGCGCGAGTCCGTTGGAAAGTACAACGAAAGCTGGCATCCGCGTGACGCGCCCGAGGCGGGCGTGAGGATCTCGACGCCAGAAATCGATCGAAGCTGAAACTCGAGTAACGCCGTCATGAGCACGCTCTTTGCGCGCAGTCGACTGATGCCCGCGGCATCAAACTCGGCGAGACTTGCAATGAGCGGCGCAACCGCGAGGATCGGTGGGTTCGAGAGACTCCAGGCGTCAGCGCGTTCGGATGGGACGAATCGATCTTCCATCCGAAAGCGCGACTTCGGATCATTTCCCCACCATCCTGCGTGCCTCGGCAGTTCCGTGTTCCGCACGTGACGATCGTGAATAAACGCTCCAGCGACAGCGCCGGGTCCGGAATTCAAATACTTGTATGAGCACCACACCGCGAAATCGGCATTCGACGCATGCAGCGCGAGTTCGAGATTTCCAACCGCATGCGCCAGATCCCAACCACATCGCGCCCCGACGGCGTGGGCAGCGCGCGTGAGCCGCGCGATGTCGAACGCCTGACCAGTTCGATACTGCACTCCCGGAAGCATCGCGAGTGCGAGCGTGTCGCCGAGTTCCGCGATGCGCGCCTCAACGTCCTCCTCGCGCAGCGTCCATTCGCCTTCGCGTGGCGCGATCTCGATGACCTCTGCCTCGGCATCAAGCCCGCGCGCCGCGACATGCGACATCACCGCATAGGTGTCGCTCGGAAACGCGCCCCTTTCCACGAGCAGCCGTGTGCGTCGACCTTCCGGTCGGTAGAACGTCGTCATGAGAAAGTGGAGGTTCGCCGTGAGCGAGTTCATCGCGACGACTTCGTGCTCTTCCGCGCCAACAAGCCGCGCGAGGGGCGCGCGAAGCTGCTCGTGATACGAGTACCACGGGCGGTGGGCACCCATATGTCCGGCAACCCCGAGCCGCGCCCAGTCATCGAGTTCCTGTTGGACAAGGCCCCGTGCTGCGAGCGGCATCGGGCCGAGTGAGTTTCCGACGAAATAGATGTCATCCGGCCGCCGAAGCGGCATGGCGAAGTGTGCGCGAAAGGATGCGAGCGCATCCTGCGCATCAAGCGCACGGGCAAAATCGCGTTCGTGCGAAAGGTCGGCAGCGGTCAGAGTCGACATTGCAGCAGACTACCAACCGTCACGCGCGGCGAATTGCGTCACGCGCGGCGGATTGCGTCACGCGCGGCGGATTGCATCACGCGCCGCGAATTGCATCACGCGCCGCGGCGGCGATCGAACTGCCCGCCGCCCGAAACCTTCGTAATCGCATCCGCGCCCCGCGTCCATCGCCGCACACTCGTCAAGCGACAGTTGCAGAATGTCCTTCATCACGATGGGCACGCGATCGTGCGGTGGGAGCGACAGGATCGCCTGTTGGACGAGCCAACGTGCCTCTCGGCGCATGAGCGGGTCCGCCGACTGCCGAGGGTCGATCGCGAGGTCGATGGTTCCCTCATCGCGCATCGGCGAAAGGTCGGTGAAACTTCGCATCGCCGAACGCCGTGAGGAGCCATCCTTGCGCTTGCGAAACCGCCGTTGTGCGGCGCGCGCTGTGATGGCGTAGAGCCAAGTCCCCGGATCGGCGCGACCCTCGAATGTGCTCTAGCGGCGGTTGGCCTCGAGAAATGTCTCCTACACAACATCCTCCGCCTCGGCAGACGACCCGGTGATACGGAAGGCAAGCGCGTAGGTGCGCGGGCCGAACTCTGCAAACAGCGCGGGTACCGCGCGTTTCGGATCGGGTGAAACCTGAGCGAAGGTCGCGGACATGCGGCCGGTGTAGAGCGGTACGATCCGCGCCATGAAGCCAGGTCGCGTGCTCATCATCGGTGCTGGACTCGCCGGAAGTCTGCTCGCGGTGTATCTCGCGCGCGCTGGATGGAAGGTCGAACTTGTCGAACGCCGCGCTGATCCGCGCGCGCGCCGACTTGCCGTCGGCCGTTCGATCAACCTCGCGATCAGTGCCCGCGGACTCAAGGCCCTCCGCCGCGCTGGCCTCGAGGACACCGTCCTCAAAGACGCCATTCGTATGCGCGGTCGAACGATCCATCCTGTCGCGGGCGAGACGCATTTTCATCCGTATTCAAGCGACCCGACGCTCGCGATCAATTCCGTCTCGCGCAGTGCGCTCAACCTGACCCTTCTCGACGCGGCAGCGGCTGAGCCAAATGTGACACTCGCCTTCGAAGAGCGTTGCACCGGAGTCGATCCCACGCGCGCCGAAGCGACCTTCGTGCATGATCCGATGGGTACGACGCGTACCGTCACTGCGGACCTGATCGTCGGTACCGACGGTGCCTACTCCGCCGCGCGCGCGGCGCTCCAAAAGTCGGAGCGCTTCGACTATTCACAGGATTTCCTCGGCCACGGCTATAAGGAACTCACCATCCCGCCCGTCACCGTTGGGCCGTATGCGCCGTTTGCGATGGAGCCAAACGCGCTCCACATCTGGCCGCGCGGCGAGTCGATGATGATCGCGTTGCCGAATCCGGACGGCTCCTTCACTTGCACGCTTTTCTGGCGTCACGACGGCGACGGCTCAAGCTTTGCGGCCATCCGCACGGCGGCGGACGCGACCACGCATTTCCAATCGGTCTATCCGGACGCGGTGCCCATGATGCCAACGCTCGGCGAGGATTTCGAACGGAACCCCGTCGGCACGATGGTCACCGTGCGTTGCAATCCGTGGGTGCGCGGCTGCGTCGCGCTGCTCGGGGACGCGGCACACGCGATTGTGCCGTTCTACGGCCAGGGTGCGAATGCGAGCTTTGAAGATTGCGAGTCGCTTCTCGACGCTCTCACCCACGAATCAACCATCGACGCGGCTCTCGCGCGTTACCAGCGCGATCGCATCGCGAACGCGAACGCGATCGCCGACATGGCGAAGTACAACTTTGTGGAGATGCGTGATCTGGCGGGTCGTGCGTCGTTTCAGCGCCGGAAGAAGGTCGAGCAATTCCTGCATCGCATGGCGCCTGAGCGCTTCACGCCGCTCTATGACCTCGTGAGTTTCTCGACCGTGCCGTACACCGAGGCGAAGGCACGCGGTGCGGCGAATGTGCGCGCGGTCAGTACGGCGATCACGCTATTTGTCATCGCCATCATCGTTGCCGTTATGATTCTCGCGGTCCTTCTTGCGCGATTCGCATTGGGTCTTGGAGCACCTTGATGGCAACGCCAGCTCCTGCTGGAACACGTCTTCCGAAACCATACTGCTCGGCGTGTGGTCACGACCTGACCGGCGCCATCACAGCAAGCGCGTGCCCTGAGTGCGGAAGGCCGCTTGTTGAAGTCCTCACGCGTTCGCCGCCCGTGTTTCGCGGTGGCGTCGGCTTTGGGGCGTACGGCCGCCCGTCGCGTCGCTATGCCTCCGAACGACGCCTCTTCGGCATGCCGCTCGTGTCGATCGCATATGGACCGGACGACGCAGGAAAGATGGGCCATGCGAAGGGCTACTTCGCGTTTGGTGACATGGCAACTGGTGTCTTTGCCTTCGGCGGTCTTGCCCGCGGCCTCGTCGCCTTCGGAGGGCTGTCGATCGGCGGTGTGACCTTCGGCGGACTTTCGCTTGGAACCTTCGCAGCGTTTGGTGGCGGTGCGGTTGCGTGGCTTGGAAGCGCGATCGGCGGCTTCGCCATTGGACTCCTCGCGAATGGCGGCGGCGCGATCGGCGTGATCGCGCAGGGTGGATTCGCCTTCGGTTGGCTTGCGCGCGGGCAGGATGCGAAGGGCCTGCACACGTGGTCCCTGCGCGCGCCGCCTGATACCGAAACGCAAGCATTTTTTGATCAGTTCGCCTGGCTCATCGGCCCCGCCGGTGGTGGGGTTCAAATTCACTACGGACTTTTTTGGACCGTGTCGATTGCGATCCTGGTCACGATTGTCGCGTTGTTGCCCATCGCCCTCGCCCGCCGCTCGCGTGACCCAATCGATGAAGAACTCCGCCGAACTCCGGACGCGCGACCATGACAAACTCGATTCCTCGTCTCGCGCCATCAGCCGCCCGATCATTCATCGACATCACACCACGCATCACTCCCGACATCGCCGTCTGGCCGGGCGACACGCCACTTTCGCGTGAGATTGTCTGCGAACTTGAGAAGGGCGCGACGATCACGCTTTCAGCGTTGCGCGCAACCGTCCACCTCGGCGCTCATGCAGATGGCGTGAGTCACTACGGGCTTCCCACCGATGAACTCGCTGCTCCATCGATCGATGCGATGCCGCTTCATCGGTACGTCGGTGCATGTCAAGTGATTCGTGCGCGCGCGGAACGCCAGCCAGGAGGAATGCGCGTCGGGGTCACACACCTCGAAGTGCCGCTCGCTGCCATTCGTCACCCGCGCATTCTCATCCACACGGGCACATTTCCCGACTTCACCCATTGGAACAGCGATTTTGCTGGCCTTGATCCGGCGCTCGTCGATGCGCTCGCCGACCGCGGTGTCGAGTTGATCGGCGTCGACACACCGAGCGTCGATGTGCAGGAGTCGAAAAACCTCGAGGCGCACAAGCGTTTTCATGCGCGCGAAGTTTCTATTCTCGAAGGCCTGCGCCTCGATCATGTCGCAAGCGGCGAGTACGAACTCATCGCGCTGCCGCTTCCGCTCGTCGGCTTCGATGCAAGCCCGGTCCGCGCCGTGCTACGCTCTCTTGTATGAGTGAACGCGGCAACGACATCGTCTCCTCACGCGCGCCCGAACCCGTCGGCGCGTATCCCCACGCGAAGCGCGCGGGAAATCTCCTTTTTCTCTCCGGTGTCGGTCCACGTAAGCGCGGATCGAAGGAGATTCCAGGTGTCACGCTCAGCGCAGACGGTCGCCTCGCCGCCAAAGATATTGAAACGCAGTGCCGATCTTGCTTCGACAACGTGAAGGCGATCCTCGAAGACGCCGGTGTCCCGTGGGAAAATCTCGTTGATGTGACGGTTTATCTCACCGACATGAAGAACGACTTTCCGACCTACAACCGCGTATATGCGGAGTATTTCGCCGGCCCGGGTAATCCGAATCCGACGCGCACGACGCTCGGTATCACGAGCCTTCCTACGCCGATTGCTGTTGAGATGAAGGCCATCGCGATCGTCGGTTGACCGAAGTCTCCGCTGCGCGATTTACCCCTGCCAGCCGAGTATCACGACGCTTCGTCGGACGCCGTCCATGACGCAAGCGTCTGGAAACATGCCCCAGTTGGCGAATCCACGCGACCGAAAGAGCCGCAAACTCGGCTCGTTGTGCGCAAAGCAAATCGCGAGAATGCGGTCGATGCCGCAGGCGGACGCGCGAGAGAGAAGCGCATCGAGCATTGCGCGGCCGACGCCCTGGCCGGCAGCGCGATCTGCGACGTACACGGACACCTCCGCGGTCGGCGCGTAGGCACTGCGATCTTTGAAGTTTGTGAAACTCCCCCACGCGCAAATGCCATGCGCATCCTCCGCAACGAGCACGGGGCGGGTTGCGTGGTTTCGCTGCACAAACCACGCTCGTCGAGCCTCGAGCGATTGCGGCTCAAGGTCGGCGGTTGCAATACGTTTCGGGATCGACTCGTTGTAGATCGCCAGGATCGCAGCGAGATCCGACTCTGTGGCGTCGCGCACGATCACAGCGCTTCTCCAAGCGAAACGCAGACGTTCGATACATCACTAAAGAATCGCAACGCTTCGTTGCCGCCCTCACGACCAATACCTGAATCGCGAACGCCGCCGAACGGGACACGCAGGTCGCGAAGCATCCAGCAGTTGATCCACGCGGTTCCAACATCAAGCCGCGCAGCGATGCGATGCGCACGCGCAAGATCGCGCGTCCAGATACTCGCAGCGAGTCCGTAGCGCGTGCCGTTTGCCATCGTCACCGCATCACGGTGGCGGTCGAAACCGTGCACCGTGACGACCGGGCCGAAGGTTTCCTCTTGTACGCATGCACTCGACTGCGGAACGCCAAGGAGCACGGTGGGCTCGAGAAACGCGCCACCCGCGACGCGTGCCGGCAGATGGCGCGGGATTCCACCGCCCGTCGCGACGACGCCACCATCGGAAACGCCGCGCTCTATTGCTGCGAGCACCTTCTCGCGATGCGCCTTCGAGATAAGGCATCCAAGATCACTCTCCGCCGCGAGCGGGTCGCCGACGGTCAACGCGCGTGCGGCGGCGATGAAGCGTTCGGTGAACTCTTTCATCCGCGTGCGATGAACGAGAATCCGTGACGAGCAAAGGCAAATCTCGCCTTGATTCAGAAACGCGCTGCGCGCGATCTCAGGGACTGCAAGCGCGAGATCGGCGTCCTCACAGACAATCGCTGCATTTTTCCCGCCGAGTTCAAGCGATGCGGGAATAAGCCGCTCGCCACACCGCCCCGCGATGCGTCGACCGGTTGCTGTGCCGCCCGTGAAACTCACCGCGCGCACGCTCGGACAATCGACAATCGCCTGCCCAGCTTCTGCACCAAGACCATGCACGACATTGAGCACACCAGCTGGAAGTCCGGCGTTGCGTGCGATATCACAGAGCACCGCAGCAGTCGTTGGTGTCAGTTCGCTCGGCTTTGCAATCACGCAATTTCCAGCAGCGAGTGCCGGCGCGATTTTCCAAGTGAACAGGTAGAGCGGGAGATTCCACGGCGAGATGCAACCGACGGTTCCGAGCGGCTTGCGAAGAACGTAGTTGAGCGCGCGCGCGGGGCGTTCGGTCAGAAATGATGCACTCGCTTCGTGCAGAATGGCTGTCGCGAAGAAGCGGAAGTTTGCCGCCGCACGAGGAATATCGAGTGAGCGCGCAAGTGAAAGCGGCTTGCCAGTGTCCTCACTCTCAAGCAACGCCAACTCATCGAGTCGCGCATCAAGACCGGACGCGATGGCGAGAAGAATCCTTGAACGCTCCGAGGCAGGCGTACATCCCCAGCTTTCGAACGCGCGCTGCGCAGCGTCCGCGGCCTTCGCAACGTCGGCAGCGCCGCCGCGAGCGATCGCACGCAGTGGCGCGCCTGTTGCAGGATTTTCACGCGAAAGCCGCGTGCCGCAAGACGCGGGAACGAATGAGCCGTTGATGAAATGGTCGACTTCGTACATGGTGATTCACTGCGCCGCGAGGCGGCCGCCGTCGACAGGAAGATTGACGCCGTTCACATAGCTTGCAGCGGGCGACGCAAGAAAAACCATCGCAAGTGCCAGTTCGCGAGGGTCAGCGAGGCGGCCCGCAGGAATCGTCGCAATGGCATCACGCTCCACTTCGTCAACCGTCATTCCGCCACGCGAGGCCTTGCCCTTGAAAAGCGCATCGAGCCGAGCGGTCTTCGTGAAGCCGGGCATGACATTGTTCACGGTGATGCCGAAGCGACCAAGTTCGGACGCGAGCGTCTTTGTCCAATTCGCCATCGCCGCGCGCACCGTATTTGAAACGCCGAGACCTTTGATCGGCGTCATCACAGAGGTGCTCGTCACATTGATAATGCGACCGTAGCCAGCGGCGCGCATCACCGGTGCGCACGCCTGCGTCCACGCTTGTGCGCAGCCGATGTGCATCGACATCGCAGTCACGTAGTCGCGCGGACGCGCCTCGATCGCGCTTCCGGCAGCGGGCCCACCGGTGTTGTTGATGAGAATGTGTACTTCGCCGAGCTTGGCGACAGCAGCGTGCGCGACACGCTCGGTCGCATCGAGGTCGGAGAAATCGGCACAGAAACTTTCGTGGGCGAGCGGCGAGATTTCGCGCAACTCGGCGAGCACTTTCGCAAGCCCGTCTTCGTTGCGACCGACAATCGCGATCCGTGCGCCGGCGCGCGCGAACTCATGCGCTGCGGCGCGACCGATGCCTTGCGTTGCGCCACAAACGACGGCTGTCCGACCTTCAAGTGAAAATGCGTTGATCATCGCCGCGGAGGATATCCGGGCCGAAACGCGCCGCGGGTCGAAACGCGCCGCGGGCACACGCGACTCAGAGTCCGAAGTTGCCAAGCAGGATCGACATGTCGCTCGCGTCGACCGAGCCGTCGCCGTTCAGGTCAGCCGGGCCGCCACTTCCCCAAGAATTGAGCATCTCCGCGAGGTCCGCCGCGTCGACCGAGCCGTCGCCATTCAGGTCACCGAGGATCCCGCAAGTTCCCGGTGTGACAAAGCTCTTAAGCGGGCTGGTCGCAACATTGTTCGACACATCCAGCGCGCGAACAAAGTACACCACCGTCGCGCAGGCATCCTGCGCCGGAATCACGCCGCGCCAAAGACTATTGCCTGACCACGCCATCGGCAGCGTGATCTGCTTTCCACCATTGACGGTGTATACGAGGAAGACGCCCTTGTCGTCATATCCGCGGTCGCTTGTCGTACCGTCAAAGACCTCGGTGCGCACCACATATGGCCCGGCGACGCGCGACGGCACTTGCTCGACGAGTTTGACATTCGGCGCAATTGAGTCGCCGCGGCCAGTGTTGATGTAGATGCGATTTTGAAACGCACCCGACTCGCCCTGCGCCGTGATGATGTCTGGCTTTCCATCTCCGGTGACGTCACCAACCTTGATGTCGAGCGAGCTGTCGGTGATGGTCGGCAGCACGCCGGTCGTGACCTGGGTGAATGTGCCCGCGCCGTTGTTGCGATAGATGCGATCCGGGCCACCGAGCGCGGCCACAAGAAGGTCGAGGTCACCGTCGTTGTCAAAGTCGATGAAACGCGAATCGTTGTCATCGACGGTTGGGTTGGGCGAAATCTGCGGGGAAACATTCGTCCACGAGGTTCCGGCACCGTTGTTTCGGAGCAGAAGCTCGGTGTTCGAGGTGCCAGCGTTGACGCCAATCAGGTCGAGGTCGCCGTCACCCTCGATGTCGCCGAAGTCGTAGGAGTACGCACTGGCATCGGTGACGAAGGTCGAGAGTTTGGCGAAGGTTCCCGCGCCATTGTTGAGCCACAGTTGACTCGAACCGGTGCCGGACGCGCGCGTGCCAACGTGAAAGTCGAGATCAAGGTCGTTGTCGACATCACCGAACACGCAGTCCATCTGCTCAGCGAGCGCGGTCGATGGGAACTGCGTGAGGGTCGCGTCGGCAAACACACCAAGGCCGTTGTTGATGAAGAGCCGCGGACGACCAGTGGTTGAAAAGCGGTTCGCGCCAGAGTTACAGAAGAGCACATCGAGATCACCATCGTTGTCGACATCGCCAAACTGCGCGCGCGACGAACCCATGGTGACGTTCGGCAATCGCGTGACCGTCTGGTCGGCGAAGACACCGGTACCGTTGTTGATGAGGAGGAGCGGTCGGCGGTTGTAGTCCTGCGCGAGCACGATGTCCCAGTCGCCGTCGCGATCAACATCGCCAGCTTCGACGCCACGGAAGCAGCCAGTAATCCCGGCGGCGCGGGTGTCCGTTTCGTCGGCAAACACACCGGAGCCGTTGTTGATGTAGACGCGCGGCTTCAGCAACGCGCCGAGGGTCGAGTAGCCCTGACCGTTCGCGAAAATGATGTCCTTATCGCCGTCACCATCGATGTCGACCAACGTGCATTGGTTGGTGTATTCCGCGATCGTTGGGAAGCGCGTCGATGTCTGATCGACAAACTGCTGGGCAGTCGCAGCGCTGGCAATGGCAACTGCACACGAGAGGGCTGCGAAATGCTCAGTCTTCACGAACAAGGCTCCTAGTCGACGGACCAGACCGAATGTAATCCCGCTTTCGGTACCTTCGAAGCGGAAACAAGGGAAAGGTCAGCGAATGGTCCACCAACTCGTAGCCACAGCCGACGTCCGAATACACGCGCGCGGCGGTCAGCGGATGAAGCGCAGTTGTCCAAAGTTGGGTAGAACCGCGCGGCCGGTGCCGAGTGGCGCAATCGGTGCTGGGAAGTACACGCACCACGCCTTCCCCAGTAACAGTGGTCGAGGCACGATGAACGGTGCACTCTCACCAAATGTCTCGGTCACGATGGGGCTTGGTCGCCCCCAGAGCCGTGAGTCTTTGCTCGCGCAGCTGTTGTCGCCGCACATGACGAATTGGTCGGCAAGCACCTGTGATGGACGCTCAAAGTCGCACGCAAATGCGGCGCCACCGATCGGAGGACCATTCTCTGAAAACTGGTTGGGTATCGAGAGGCCGGTCGCGCGGTAGTACAGGTCGCGGTCGACGCGCACGCGGTGAAGTGTGAGCGGCGAACCTTCAAAGCGCCATTCGAGTTTCGGTTGCGGCGCGCTGATCGAGCCGAAAGCCTTCACATAATCGGCGACGACGTAGCCGTTGAACGACGAGAGAAGTCGTTCCTCTAACCCATCGAACGCGTAGTCGGCAGAGTGAACCTCGCTGCCGTTCACCCAAATGGAGAGGCGTTGGTCGACATGCCAGAATTCAACCTCGCACGGTTCACCGGCGGGTGGGAGCACAAACGGCACCGAAGTGTCGGACAGTACGACGACCGGATCTTGCGCGCCTTCACGCTCGGCTTCGATGACGATCGACGCCTTGCCATCGCGGAGCGCAAACCGCATGACGCGGCGACGCGTGGTCAGCGTGTACTCCGTCGCGAGCTGGGAGGGATCGTCGGCGACGATCGCCGCGCAAACCCGCACATCACTCACCGACACCGGCGGCTCAATCATGCCGATACGCGGCACGTTGTATGTCACGAAGTCGGTGATCTTGAGCACATCGCTCCGCCACACCAGTGTGGACGGCGACGCAGAATCGGCTCGCCATGCGCGCTCGTTGCGCTTTGCGCCAAACGAGAAGCCCGTCGCTTCCCACGGCGGCCCCGACCATGCGCTGCCAGAGCTTGAAGCGAGGGCCGTCGGGTCGATCGGCGCGAAATCCGAGTTGTGCACGGTCTGCCAGACCGCACGCTGAACATACTCCGGCTTCCGCTGCACAACGAACTGCGCGCGATCTGCGCCGAGCGGAGCCGTGTACACATCGCCGTCGAGAAACAACAGCTGCTCTTCTGGCAATCCAACGAGGCGCTTGATGTAACTCGAATCGTCCCCTGTTGGATTTGTCGGGTTCTTGAACACGACCACATCCCAGCGCTTCGGCTCCTGAAACGAATACAGGTACTTGAGTACCAGCACACGATCACCTGAAGCGACGCCGCCCACGAGCGACGAGAGACGTCGCTCCGCAACCGGGCGGTCGCTGATCATCGGGTCGTACATCGGCCACCCGGCGCGAATCGCGCGCATCTCGCGCACGGCCTGCGGGTCGACATTGAATCGCCGCGCAAGCTCGCGATTCAGCTCCTCTGTGGACATTGACCGCGCCCGCGGGTCGTTCGCGAGCAACTGCGCCTCGGCGTTGCGGAGATTGTCGGCAGCTTGGAGCCCTTCCTTCCACTGCGGGCCGAGCGTGGCGCGGGCCATTTCGTACAACTGCGAGTCGACGGGATACTGGTAGCCAGTGAACTCACTATCGATCACGACATGCTGGCCCATCAGGGTCGGTGCCATCGAGCCGGTCGGGATGAAGAAGCCCTCCGTTACGAAGCTGCGCACCGCCATCGCAAGTCCGAATGCCACAATCAGCGACTGAAGGGTGTCGACGACATTTGTTTCTTGTGGCGTGGCGGCTTCGTTCGGATTTGTCATGCGGTCGTCCTGTGATCGTCCTGTGATCTTGGCGTGTCGTGTCATCGCCGCTCATGGAACTTCATGACTCGTCATGACTCGTCATCATGGCCCGTCATCATGGCCCGTCACCATCTGCCTGCCGCGCGCGACTACTCCGCGCTCGGTGGCGAGGACGGTCCACCGCCATCCGGGGCGTCGCTACTCGAAGGATCACCCCCCGACGCACCACCTCGGTTTGCGCCGCCACGACGCCGACGGCGCCGACGCTTCTTGGGTCCATTTGCACCAGAGCCGTCGGCGGCGGAATCGTCCGCTCCCGACTCGCTCGATCCCAGTTCACGCGATCCCAGTTCACTCGATCCCGGTTCACGCGATCCCGGTTCACGCGATCCGCGCTCAACCGCTGTCGGAAGCGCAGAGTCGTCGTCGGTGCCATCGGCGCCGTCCTCGCGATCCGCGTCGTTTCCGCCGGAAGATGCGCCTTGCGGGGCATCGGTCGCGCCCGCCGCACCGCCCTTGCGCTTGCGCTTACGACGACGCTTCTTTCCGGTTCCGGAAGCAGCGTCACCGGCGGCGATGCCTGAGTCGGCTGTCAGGCCAGCGCCCGCATCCGTCGGAGCGCCGCGCCGTGCATCGCGCGGTGGCTCCCCAGCGGCGTCGGTCGTTCCATCCGACTTCTCGCGATACCGATCCTGCTTCGCGAGTTTCGAACTCCGCTCCGACGCAAGCTTCTCGCGCACACTTCGCTGGCTCATGCCGCGCATCGGGTCCGGCGCCTTCGCCGTGCCCGGCGTTGGGCACTCATTCGGGTCCATCAATTCCTCGACAGGCACCGCGATCTCGCGGCCGAACTCGCCCTCCGGCGCATCAAGGCGCACAAGCACGAGTTGAACGAGGATCTTTGAGTCGATGACAATTCCCGGGCCTTCGGCTGTGCCGACGCGAGTCTTGTTTTTCGGCAGGCGCTTGCGGAGGTCTTCGTAGGTTGCGTCCTCGTAGCGCAGGCAACACATAAGACGGCCGCAGCGGCCAGAGATCTTCAACGGATCAAGCGTGGCCTTCTGGATCTTCGCAGACCGCATCGAGATCGGCTTGAGAACCTTGAGGAAGTTCTTACAACAGCAGTGCTGGCCACAACGCTCATAGTCGGCGACAAGTCGCGCTTCGTCGCGTGCGCCGACTTGGCGCATTTCGATCCGGCACTGGTAGGTGCGAGCGAGTTCTTGCGCGAGATCGCGAAAGTCGATGCGCTCGTCGCAGAGGTAGTAGACGAGCAACAGCGACTCGTCGAGCGTGAGCTCAAGATCCACGATTTTTGCAGGGAATTTGCGCTCCGCTGCGATCTCACGCACGCGTCCAAGTTCGGTGCGCGCCTTGTCGGTGCACGCAGTCGCGCGGTTGAGATCTTCCACGGTGGCCACACGGAGAATCTCACCGTTGGTCTGAAACGGGTAGTCGCGTCCGCCTGAGTTTTCGATGTAGTTGAGCATCTCCGATCGCGAGACACTCTTGCCGCAGCCAGAGTTCGAGCATGTCGTCGTGAGCATCTCCGCGATTTCGATGGCGCGGAAGGTGCGGACCACAAGTTTCGAACCGCATCCCGGCTTGGCATCGCCGCGGTAGGGATACTCAGCGACGAGCTTCATGCGCCCGAAGTTGCAAACGATCGAGGTCGGCGGCTTAAGCCGCGCGTAGATTTCCTCGTCCGTAAGGCCGTCGCGGAATTTCGGGTCCGCGTCGCGCTCGAACATCGGGAGTGGAAAGATAGACATAGATCCGGAGTGTAGCGTGGACCGCACCACTATCGACCGTACGACGGGTCAGTCTCCGAACGACTCGTCAATCGTGTCGTCGCTGTCGCCCGCGTCGGTTCTCGGCGCCTTTGCCCGCGCGGCAAGTTGCTCGGGAGTCATGCGCTTGCGGGCAGAGAAGATGATCTTGATCGGGACTTCCGAGAATGGAAGTTGCTCGTGCAACTGGTTTTTCAGGTACCGCTCGTAGGTGCCTTCGAAGAGTTCCGGCTTGTTCACAACGATCGCGATGGTCGGCGGATTCGTTGCAATTTGGCTGACGTAGAAGATCTTCGCCTTGGTGCCGAGCTTCGAGCTCGGGCCGCGCGTCTCGAGGATCGCTTTGACCACCGCGTTCAAGCGGCCGGTCGTCTCGCGGTGATTCGCTTGCTCGTGGAGGTTGGCGCAGACCTTGATGAGCGGCGCCACGCCTTCGCCCTTGGCCGCCGAAAGGAACACAAGCGGCGCAAAGTCGAGCGCAAACAATTCCTGGGTGATGTAGTCGATGTAATCGCTGGTCTTGAGCTTTTCCTCGACGAGATCCCACTTGTTGACCGCGATGACCGTCGGCTTGTGCTGCTCGACGAGTTCGAGCGCGAGGCGCTTTTCGACCTGCGTGATCGGCTCGCGCGCATCGAGAAGGAGCACGCAGACGTCACCGCGCCCGATCGCGGCCTTGGCGCGTTGGTGCGAGTAGTACTCAATGTCGTCGGCCCAACTCTTGCGCTTGCGTACACCTGCGGTGTCAATCGCGACGAATGCGTGGCCGTCGAGTTCAAAGCGCACGTCGACAGAATCGCGCGTCGTTCCCGCGATTTCCGACACAATCACCCGTGGCTCGCCCGCGAGCGCGTTGATCAGCGTCGACTTGCCAGCGTTGCGGCGGCCGACGATTGCGATCTTCATCTCCGGCACCGTGGCCTGCTCGTCCGAGTCGGGAAGCCGATTCCACACCGCCTCGAGAAAGCTGCGCTTTCCGTAGGCGCTCGACGCACTTGTCAGGACCGGCGGGCCAAACCCAAGACGCGACGCGTCCTGCGCGGCCGCAATCCAACTGTCGTCGTCGACCTTATTCGCAACCAGAAGCACGCGGTCAGCGCGGCCGGCGGCGCGGATCATTTGCGCAATGCGCATGTCAAGGCTGGTGACGCCCGTCTGCGCGTCGATCACGAAGAGGATCAGCGTCGCGCGCTCCGCACCCGCGCGAATTTGTGCTTCGATTTCGGGCGTGAGTAGGGAGAGATCCTCGCCCGCGTCGTCGTAGCGGCCGCCATCTGCGGTGTACACGCCGAAGCCGCCGGTATCGACGATCTCCGCGAGCTTTGGCGCCGGATCATGCGTTGGGTCGTAGGCAAGATCCGTCGGCGGCAGGAGCTCGACAAGCTGCGACACGCGGTCGCGCGTCGTGCCCGGAGTCGGATCGACGATCGACACGCGGCGCCCGACAAGCCTATTGAACAGGCTCGATTTGCCCACATTGGGGCGGCCCACGATCGCGATCTCAGGAAGTGCCATAAGCCCCGCAGTCTACAGGAGAAGCGATTTCCCCGTCATTTCCGTGGGCTTTGGGAGTCCGATCATCTCGAGAAGGGTTGGTGCAAGGTCACCGAGGCGCCCTCCGCCGCGCAGTTTCCGGCCTGCAAAGGCCTTCCCGACCACCGAACAAGGCACGGGATAGTTGGTGTGCGCGGTATGCGGACAGTTTGCGCGCGTGTCCCACATCTCCTCCGCGTTGCCGTGATCGGCGGTCACGATCGCGCTTCCGCCCCGGGCGAGGACAGCATCGAGGATGCGCCCGACACACGCGTCGACCACCTCAATCGCCGTCATCGTTGCCTCGAGGCTCCCGGTGTGTCCGACCATGTCGCCATTGGCGAAGTTGACGACGATCACTGGCTCGCAGTCGGGCGCCGCGAGCCGGGCGAGCACCGCATCACGCACCCCGGCGGCGCTCATCTCCGGCTTGAGGTCGTAGGTCGCGACGTCCTTGGGGCTTGGAACAATCACGCGCGACTCCCCGGGGAAGGGTTCCTCGCGGTAGTCGTTCATGAAGAAGGTCACATGCGGAAACTTCTCTGTCTCGGCGCAGCGGAACTGGCTCACGCCGTGCGCGGCGAGCCAGGCACCGAGGATGTTTGCCATCTTCGGAGGTCGGCGAAAGACAAGTTCGACCGGCAATCCGGTTTCGTACTCCGCAAGGGTGGCAAAGAAGAGGTCGCCAAGCCGCGGCCCTCGATCGAAACCCCCCTGCTCGACCATCGCCCATGCTGGGGCGTCAAGGACGAAGGCCTTGGTGAGTTCGCGCGGTCGGTCGCCGCGGAAGTTGAAGAAGAGCACCGCGTCGCCAGACTTGATGCGTGAGCGCGCGACCGACTCGTCGAAGCCGATCTGCGTCGGCAACACGAACTCGTCGCCGCCGCGCGAGGTGTCGGTCGGCGATGCGTAGTACGACTCCACCGCCTCGAGCGCGGAAGTCGCACGCCGCGCGATCGGCCGAACGAGCGCGTCGTAGGCGGCCTTTACACGTTCCCAGCGATGGTCGCGGTCCATTGCGTAGAAGCGACCAATCACTGTTGCCACTGATCCGATCTGGCGTGCGGCGAGATGCGCCTCGAGCGTGCGAAAGTACCCGGGCGCCGAGCGGGGCGGGGTGTCGCGGCCATCGGTGATGGCGTGAATATGAAGCCGATCGGCGGGAACGGCCTTTTTTGCGGCAAAATCGACAAGCGCGAGGAGATGACCGAGGTCGCTGTGCACCTGCCCATCCGAGACGAGACCAAGGTAGTGGAGGCTGCCCCCGGTGCGGGCGATGTGGGCGACCGCAGCGACAAGCGTCGGATGCGTGTCGAGCTCGCCGCGGCGAACGGCATTTGTGATGCGCATCAATTCCTGATCGACGATCCGGCCGGCGCCGATGTTCTGGTGACCAACCTCGGAGTTCCCCATCACCGGGCCATCGAGATCGACTGGAAGTCCAACATCTTCGCCGCTCGTCGCAATCAGCGTGCGCGGATAGTCACGCGCGATCGCTGCATCGACTGGTGTCGCCGCACGCAACACCGCGTTGGTCGCGTCTCGGTCACGGTGCGGACTCTGCCCCCAACCATCGCGGACGATCAGGACGCATGGCGTGTTTTTGAGCGAAGTCGAATTCGTCATGCCGAGAGCCTAGCGCACTTCCCCGCATGCGCGCTCTTGTGCGCGAAGGGATGCTTGGCTACTCTCCCCGTCAATACGATGGCTGGGACTTCTAAAGCATCATCCGCGAAGACTCTCGTCCGAAGCGCAGCAGGAGCAGCGATGAAGGACACACGCAGTCTGCGCGAGCGTTACGACGATGTGCGCGAACGCGTTGCGCGCGCTGCCGAGAAGAGCGGGCGTCGCGCGAGCGATGTGATGCTTGTGGCGGTGACGAAGTACGCGTCGATCGAGGACATTCGCGAGCTCGTGTCCTACGGCCACATCGATCTTGGTGAGAATCGCGTGCAGCAGCTTGTGCAGCGCGCCGCGATTATCGAAGAGTTCAGCAACCGCCGCCGCGAGCGCGGTGCTGCTCCGAGCGCGCCATCCGTGCGTTGGCACATGATTGGTTCACTGCAGCGCAACAAAGTGCGGCAGGCGATTGAAGTGTCGAAATTGATTCACTCCGTCGATTCATTGCGATTGGCCGAGGAATTGCAGGATTTTGCCGAGGAGCGCGCGAGCGGACCTGGTGGCGAGTCGATCGGTCCGGTTGATGTACTCGTCGAAGTCAACATTTCTGGCGAGCGCTCGAAGCATGGCGTTGCACCCGCGGCGGCGCGGCACCTCGTCGACATGATCGACACGATGGTCGCGCTGCGCCCGCGCGGAATCATGTGCATGGCGCCGACGCCGAAAGCTGGCGAAGAGGCAAGCCTCGACGACGCGCGCCGCGTCTTCACCCGTTGCAAGGAGATCTTCGACGAGATCCGCGCGATCGGCTCTGGCGGTGAGCGCTTCGACATTCTCTCGATGGGTATGAGTGATGATTTCGAAGTTGCCATTGAGTGCGGCGCAAACCTCGTGCGTGTCGGGAGCGCGATCTTCGGTGAATCGAAGAGCACGACCGACGAGGATGACGACGAGGATGACGACGAGAAGTAGTCGAGAAGTAGGCGAGAGTCGAAACACAAATCTTCCTCTGAGCGCGCGCACTCACTCCGACAGTGCGCGTGTTCTTTTTTGTGCAAACGTCTGTTTGCAACCACGCGCATGCGGT
This sequence comes from Candidatus Kuenenia stuttgartensis, assembly GCA_945902075.1. Lineage (GTDB taxonomy): Bacteria > Planctomycetota > Phycisphaerae > Phycisphaerales > SM1A02 > QWPT01. Next base: position 109,908 of record CAMDMA010000007.1, read on the forward strand.
CTTGCCAGCCAGAGCTGTCCCGCGGACGGATCAGGTGAATGCCCCAACCCGCGCCGACGCTGGTGATCGCAGAGAGATCACGGTCTACCGCGCGGACTGCTTCTGCCACGCACACCGCGTCAGGCGCCAGACCAACAGCCGCGCAGATTCCGGATGACCCCCATGCTGACAAGTACGCTGAACAACCAACTCGCGCACATCACGACAGCAGCCCTGATCGCCGCCGCTTCAACGCACGCCGACGCGGCAATCATCGGCACCACGGGTCAGGCTGCGCTGATCGGCGCCCCTGTCTCTGCGCTCTACGGCGCGCTTCCCGGCGCACCGGCCTACTGCTGGAACGAGCAATCGAGCTTCCTCATCCCGGCGGTTGGCCTCAACGTCAACGTCATTGGAAACGGGTTCTGGACTGGTCCGACGGCAAACTCCGCGATGTATGCAGGCAACGTCGACTCGCACTTCGTCCACTTTGACGCGTCGAGCGGCGTGGCCAACGTCAGCGGCACCATCACCTTCTCAAGCCAAATCGTCGCGGTGATCTACGAGAGCGCCTATCTCAGCATGACCGACTTCGCACTTGGTGCCCCCGGCACGGCCTACGAAACCGGCAACCCGCTGCGCAGCTCGACTGCGGCACTCATGCTGTCGCAGATAACGGTCGCTGGAAACGTGCTCACGTTCAACCTGTGGGCGCAAGCGGCGATGATGCAGAACCGCATGTCGGAACTCCGTGTGCTCACGGATGGCACGGTGCCAACTCCGGGTGCGCTTGCGCTGCTTGGCCTCGCGGGTGTGGCGGCGCGCCGTCGCAAGCGCTGAATCGCGGCCACAACCAACCTTCGCCAGAAATCGACGCGCCTCGCTGCATGAATCGCAGCGGGGCGCGTCGTTACGCTGCAACACCATGCTTTCAACCGTATCGACAACAACTCCCACCGTTCCGACCGCAGGAACGCATGTCGCGCAATTCAACGCGTTGTATCGCCCCTACCTTGTGGTCACGATCGGACTCGCGATGGTGTGCACGATCATCGGCCTGCCGCTCGCGATCGTGTGGTTCTGCGGCGTCGGCCAGTGGTGGGCGCGGCACTACTTCGACAAACT
>CAMDMA010000008.1 GCA_945902075.1 Candidatus Kuenenia stuttgartensis
GAGCGACATGCCACGAGGGGACGACAGGCGCGGCGGCAGACGGTGTCGTCGCGGCTTTTGCGGTGGCCTTCGTCGCGGATTTTTTCGCGGCGTTCGTCGTGGTCTTCTTCGTGGACTTCTTCGTGGTCGTCTTGCTGGCAGCCATCGTCGGTCTCCTGATGTTCGCGTCGTCGGTGGTTGTAAGGAGGCCTTGTATCGGCTGAACCGCCTTCGGTCCCTGCGGGGAAGATGCCTATTCATCGCCGCCCGTGCTCTTGCCGCTCTGATAGTGTGCTGAAAGCCTGCAACAATCGCCTCTCGGAGCCTGAACCGTGTCCACTTTCGCTCTTCCCACCGCCCGTCTCGCCGCCCTTGGTCAGTCGATTTGGCTCGACAACATCACTCGCACGTTGTTGGAGTCTGGGACGCTTGCGAAGTACATCGCGGAGCTTTCGGTGACTGGATTGACCTCAAACCCGACCATCTTCGAGAAAGCCATCGGGGCGGGCGATGCGTATGACGCGCAGATTCGTGCGCTCGCGCCGCAGGGACGCTCCGTCGAGCAGGTCTTCTTCGAGTGCGCGATCGATGATCTTCGTCGCGCGGCAGACCACTTCGGGCCAATTCACGCGGCCACGGGTCGTGTCGACGGTTGGGTTTCGCTTGAGGTTTCGCCGCTTCTCGCCAATGACACCAAGGGCACGGTGGAACAGGCTGTCGAACTGCATCGGTTGGCGAACCGATCGAATCTGTTCATCAAGGTTCCCGGCACGCCGGAGGGTTGCCCCGCGATTGAGGAACTTATCTTCCGCGGCATTCCGATCAATGTGACACTGCTCTTCTCGCGTGAGCACTATCTCGCGGCGGCGGAGGCGTACACCCGTGGCATTGAGCGTCGCGTTGCCGCGGGCCTTGATCCGTTTGTCTGCTCGGTTGCGAGCGTCTTCATCTCGCGCTGGGATCGTTCCTGTGCAAAGCAGCTGCCCGCTGAACTACAGAACACTGTCGGTATCGCGATGGCGGGCCGGATTTTGAAGTCGGCGCTTGATTTTCATGCGTCGCCACGTTGGAAGGCGTTGGCAGCCAAGGGCGCGACCGAGCAGCGTGTCCTCTGGGCGTCGACTGGTACGAAGGATCCGGCGCTCGCAAAGACGCTTTACGTCGATGCCCTCGGCGCACCCAACACCGTCGACACCATGCCCGAGGAGACGCTGCTTGCGCTCGCCAAGTCGGGCAACCCGCAACGCGCGATGCCGACGGACGGTGTCGCTGCGGAAGCATCACTCGCGGCAGCATCGAAAGCGGGGGTCGATCTCGCGAAGATTGCAGATGAATTGCAGCTCGAGGGGCGGGATAGTTTCGACAAGAGCTGGCATGAATTGCTCGCAAAGATCGGCGATAAGGTTGCTTCGATCGCAGCGGAGCGTTCGCGCTAAAGTCCGCTTGCGGACACGACTTTCAATCAGAGTCACGTCACAACTGTGCGCTCTGAGATGTCCGTTCACTGCATCAGCCTCGCTCTGCGCCGTTTAAAAGTATCTTTCACCGCCCAAATCAGGCTTGTTGAAAAATGTCCTCCCACAACAGCGCACCCTCTCATCCGCTCCTCGACGAACTCACCTGGCGAGGTCTGCTTCATCAGACCACCTCGCCAGAACTGGCCGCACATCTCGCAGCTGGTTCGCGCTCCGGATACGCGGGCTTTGATCCCACTGCTGACAGCCTCACAATCGGAAACTTCATTTCAATCAAGCTCCTCGCTCATCTACAGCGCGCAGGACATCGTCCGATTGTTGTGTCCGGTGGCGGAACTGGTCTCATCGGTGATCCCAGCGGAAAGAGTGCTGAACGGCAGCTCTTGACGCGCGAAATCGTCGACCACAATGTTTCGCGTCAGCGCGCCATTTTCGAGCGCTTCCTTGACTTTAGTGGCCCGCGTGCGGCGGTCATCCGAAACAACGCCGACTGGCTCTCGTCGATGTCCTATCTTGAGATGCTTCGCGATATTGGTAAGCATTTTTCGGTGAACCAAATGATCGCGCGCGACTCAGTCGCATCTCGGCTTGAGGGTCGTGAGCAGGGAATCAGTTACACCGAGTTCAGCTACATGATCCTTCAGGCGTACGACTTTCTGCATCTCTTTCGTGCGGACCACTGCACTCTCCAGATGGGTGGAAGCGACCAGTTTGGAAACATCGTCTCCGGCATCGATCTCATTCGGCGCATTGGCCACGGCGAGTCGTTTGGTCTGACGAGTCCGCTGGTCACCACAAGTGATGGGCAGAAGATCGGTAAGACAGAAAAGGGCGCAATTTGGCTCTCCGCTGATAAAACGAGCCCATATCGCTTTTACCAATATTGGCTCAACACCAGCGACGCGGATGCGGTGAAGTTTTTGCGTTGGTTCACGTTTCTTGAGAGCGATGCGATTCAAGCACTCGCGCATGCACTGGCGAGTGATCCTGCAAAGCGTGAGGCGCAGAAGGCACTCGCTGCTGAAATGACTTCACTCACGCATGGCACGCATGAGCTTGCGCGCGCGAAGGCGACGAGTGAGGCGTTGTTTACTGGTGACGTGAAATCGCTTGACAGCGCGCAGGTCGACGAGATCGCCGGTGACCTGCCGTCCAGTGTGATCGATGCCTCAGCGCTCTCCGCAGGTATCGCGATCGCTGATTTCATCGGTGGGACCACCATCGCGGCCAGTAAGCGCGAGGCCAGAGAGTTTTTGCAAAACGGCGCAGTCAGCGTCAATGGCGAGAAGGTTACGCCGGATTTCACCGTGCGGAGCGAGCATGTGCTTGCGGGCGGCGTGATTCTGCTGCGTCGCGGGAAGAAGGCGTATCACGCGGTGCGCGTGCACGCTTGATGGAGTTCTGACGCACGCTACGAAGGCTCCCGCATCGGTCGAACAGAAACTCGGACGACCGGCGGTGTGACCGTTGTTACCTCAACGCCAAACGATGTGAATGCTGGTGAAACTTCGAGGGCATCCTTCATGAAAATGTCGTGCTCGCCGACTTCTGCCGGTACTCCGCCCGCTCCGGTGAGGATTTGGACGGTGCGGCCGCTGAGCGATTCGCTTGCACGAATCACGGCCTGACGCGAGCCGCTGATCTCGATCGCAACATGCACAGAGTCGGGAGCTGCGACCACGGTGCGTGCGGGTTCTCCAGATTCGATGGCAACATCAAGCGCGATGATCCGGCGCTGGAGCGTCTGACCGGATGCCCACAGCCAGACGATCACTGTGATTGCGGTCACTCCTGCGAGATCAACAAGTCGCTTGCGCCAATGCGTCATGGGTGCGTCTCCTTCGAACCGATCGCCGCTCGCGCGCCTGCAACTATGTCATCGACAAGCGCGCTTGATTGTGAGAGCCGCCTCTCGAGTTCGCGCCTGAGTTCATCGCGCAAGACGGGTTCGCTGAGTGCACCCGCCTCGGCGATTCGGATCTGGCCGGTTTCCTCGCTCACAACGACAACGAGGCAGTCGGATTCTGCGGTCACTCCGAGCGCAGCCCGGTGGCGCGACCCAAGATGCGAAGGTACATCGCCGTCCTCTGCAAGCGGCAGTTGCACTCCGGCTCCCCACACTCTGCCTCCACGGATGACAAGCGCAAGGTCATGCAGCGGGCTGTTGGGCCAGAAGACACTTTGGAGGAGTGTCGCACTCGGCTTTGCGTCAAGCTCGACTCCGCCGGTGAGCAGATCGCCAACGCCAGTGTGTCGTTCGACGACGATGAGCGCGCCGAAGCGATTTTTCGAGAGAAACACAGCAGCCTCCGCAATCTCGGCGGCGAGGTCACCTGATTCAGACTTCGAGCGTCGAAAGATGTTGGCCCGCCCGATGCGGCTAAAGGCTGCGCGAATCTCAGGCTGAAAAACGACGATCAGCAGGATCGCGAGCAGATTGAACGCCCGATCGAAGAGAAATCGAAGGCGTTCAAAACTATCGGTGGCGTCACCGAGCACTCGCACGAGAAGCGCGAGACCGAGGGTCAGAAGAAAGAAGCCCTTGATGACGCCCGCCCCGCGCGTTCCGCGAAGGAACCGAAAGATCGCGTAGACGACGATCCAAATGACAGCAAGCTCGATGAAGATCTCAAGCGCGTCGTTGATCCGTGTTCCGTCGAGAATCGCAGCCATGTCGCGGGCGATGATACGGCTCGGACCGTATCATCGTCAGCCAATGAGCAGGATCTCGACCACCTGGGACATCGGACGTTCCACCGGACTGTGCGCGGCAACAGGCACGCATCTTGAGCCGGGTTCGCCGTGCATCGTGGCGCTCGTTGAGCGCGAGGACGATCTCTCTGCGCCGCTTGCGCGCATGGATTTTTCCGATGCAGGCTGGAACTCGCCCCAACGGCCAAAGGGAGTCATCGCGTTTTGGCGGGCGATCGTTGCTGCACCAAATGAAAAGCGCCGCGGGTTTGTCGATGACCAAACTTTACTCGACCTCTTCGACCGCCTCGGCGGTGACGAGCGTCCGCACCGTGTGCGTTTTCGCTTCGTACTGATGCTGCTTCTTGTCCGCAAGAAGTTGTTGCGGGTATCGGGCACGGAGAGTGCGAGCGGCGTGGAGACTTGGCATGTGCTGCCAAGGGGCGCGGCCGAGGGTGAGTCGCCGGTGGCGGTGGTCAATCCAAAGCTCGACGAAGCGGCGATGAAGGAAGTGACCGATCAACTCGGTGAGGTGCTTGACGGTGCGTGGTGAGCACGCGTCTACTCTCGCTGCGATAGTCGCCCTCCTCGCTGGATGCGCAACGAATGAGGCTCCGCCGTATGGGCACCCGACGGGAACCGAGCGGCCGACCGTTGACAACTCTGTGAGAGAAGGCGACGAGAAGGACTTTGAACTCGCGGCCGCTGAATTCTCGCCGCTCATCGCGGGACAGATTGAACGCGCGGGTCGACTGGCGACCTTTGAGTCGCGAGCGGCTCTTGAACTCCGTTACCGCGATGACAGCGGGGACCATTTTGAGCAGTGCGACGCAGACATATTTCTCTCAACCGGCGGCCGCGGTGCGCTGCGTTTGGTGAAACTCGGCAGCAATCTCATGTGGATCGGCGGCGATGGCGCGCGAGCATGGATTTTTCGGCTCGATGGTTCGCCGACGACGGTCACCATTTACGAGGGTCTTGCGGGTGGTGTGCAAGTGGATGCGGGGGAGGTTGTCGGGACTGGCGAGTTCACCCTGCTCTCTCCGGAGAGTGTTCGGGTTCTCATGGGAATCGCGCCGCTCCCAACGGAGAGTTTTCTTGCGCGCATCCCGGGTGTTGCGGTTGGCGCACCGATTCGCGAGCGATTTGAAGTGCGCTGGACGATGGCGAAGGGTGTCCTCGCCGCGATGCGTTTTGGAGCCGACGGACTCCCGTCAGCGGTTTTCCTTCGCGGGAAAGACGAAACTGAGATCGCGCGTACAACGCTCTCCGAGCCAGTTCGAGCACCGGCTGAGAACATTGCGCAGGGTGCGTGGCCCATGGTTGCGCGGCGGATTGAGATGGTCGCGACACGATCGGGTTCGAATGTGCGCATCTACCTCGATGGCCCGCTCTCCCAGGCGAAGCGGATGAAACCGAAGTTTTTCGTGCTCGACGAAATCCTCGCACAGTTGCGACCAGATTCGGTCGTGCACGTCACCGTCACCCAGGAAGCCGCGTCGCAGTGAGCCGCGCCCCCATGCCTTGCAATCTCATGCTTTGCTCACGCCGAATCTGCTCCACGCTTTTTGGAATGGCTCTCTCAACGATGCTCGGGTGCTTCATGGGGAGCGCGCACGCTGATGTTCCGGGCACGATGCCGCTTGTCGCCGCTGGCGATGGGCATCTCTGGTGGATCGTCGAACGGGCACCTTCGGCCGCCTCGGGCGACGCGTCAAGCGCGGCGACGCCGTTTCTCCTCATGCACCACGCATCGATCGAGCCTGCGCCGACCGAGCGGCTTGTGACGAGGCTCGTGGCGGAACCTGAGGCGCTCGCGGCGGAGGGTGATCGGTTGATCGTGATCACGCGCGGCGAGGGCGGCCGTAAGCGCATGGTGTTCGCGATGTCGGCCAAGCAGAATCCGGTTGTGGGTCACTGGTTCACGGAGCCGCGGAGTGGTCCGGTGATCCTTGCGCCCCTCGACCCGGAAGGCCAGTTGCGCGACGTCGCGTTGGCAAGCGGCACACTCTTCGCGCTCATTCGTTCGCCCCAGTCGGATCTCCCGGAGTCGGAGCGGCTGTGGCTCGGCGCGATTGAGACGCGCGGCGGCGGTGGGGCGGCGTGGCGTCGCGTGGCGCTCCCGCCGCTTGATCTTGAGGAACCTCTGCGACTCTCATCAAATGATGGCGCGCTGCGCGTCATCGGTAGTCTCGCTGGAAACGCGGTGATCGCGACGCACATCGCGGACGAGAACGATGGCGGTGCGGGCGATCGCTGGTCGGTCGAGACTCCATCCGGGGAGGGCAATCCGCTTCCCTCTCGCCGCGTGATCGGTGCGTTTCGCATCGAGGGTCGATTCGCGCTCGTCGAGCGACTCCCGCCACTCGTGGAGGGTGGCCCGGCGACGATTCGACTCGCGCTCCTTCGACGGGGTGAGACCAATGGATGGGCTTCATTTCCAGAGCCTCCGGAGCCCTGGGCGATCGCAGGATTTGGTGCAGAAGCAGCCCTTCTCAGCATCGACGAGAAGCGAAGAGGCGTCGTCCGGTTGGTGCCGCTTTCCGCATCAACGCCGGCGGCTGCCATCGCGCTTGCGCCTCCAGGTTTCGCCGCGAGCACCTGGGTTCACATCCCCGTGCTTGGAATCCTCTCCGTCGCGCTCGCGCTTGCGGCAGTCATCTTTGGCGCCGACGCGTATCTCGACAATCGCCCTCGCGGTCCTGGCGCCGCTCCACCGATTCCAGTCTCGCGCCGTCCGGGTGCCCGGCTTGGTCAGCGCGGACTTGCGATGACCCTTGATCTCATCCCGGGACTCGCGATTTCGTGGTTCATTTTCCGAGGCGATCCGTTGAGCTATCTCCAGTTCCCCATTTTCGTCACCGACGGAGTGACTGGGATGCCGGGGTTTCTCGCCTTCGGTTTCGGGTGGATTTGGGCCTCCGGGGGCGACCTGCTCTTCGGCCGTTCACTCGGCAAGCGCATCATGCGTCTTGAGATCATTGGCGCCCGAGGCGAGGCCTCAACGGTTGGTCGGCGCGCCCTCCGCGCCCTCGCGTCCGCAGTGACGCTCGCCTCACCGCCGGTCATGCTGATCGCGGTCCTAAACCCGCGCAGGGACGGTCCGGCGGAGATGGTCAGCGGGACTGCCGTTGTGGAAGAAGTTCGGCTTCCGCAACCAGAGTGAGCAGTTTTTGCCTTTGGAGGATTCTCAACACACCTGCCGATGAACGGAATGGCCGCGATCGGGGTTCTCTGCGCGCCAAGTTTGCCGAAGTTCCGCCGAAACGGGTTGTGATCCATGCCGTTGTCGGACAACCAATGGGTCGTCAAGGATTGACGACCCACGATCATTCGCGCGAACGCGATGGCCACAAGCCCTCGCGTTGGCACTCGGAAGGATTCTGAGGTTCGCGATCGTGTCAGAACACGAAAAAACACGTTCCGTATCTGTGACTGCCGCTCCCGCGTCATCGGTTGCGACATCGGTTGCGACATCGGTTGCGACATCGGTTGCGACACCCGTCGCGACATCCGTCGCGTCCTCGTCGGCTCCGCCGCGATCGCGCATGGGTGTGTTGCGCGATTTTTGGCAAGTTCCACTGCTCATCGCCGGAGTCGGGGGCATCGCTGCTGCCGTGTGGTTCGCGCGTGCCCATCCTCCGAAAAACGACTTTGACGCCGCGCTTGACCAGGCAGCGGAACTCATGGCCAAGGGTGATCTTGCGCCAGCAGAGTACATCTTGAAGCAGGTCATCGATCTGAATCTCGCGAAGGCACCCGAGTCGATCATGCCGCGTTTTCTCGCGATGAAGGCAGATCTTTCGGCACTCGAAATGAAGGGTGTGGACGCGCCGACGAAGGCCGCGGATCTCGCGCTGATTGACGCCTATGACGCGGCAAAGTCCGCGGGTTGGACGCTGACACCTGAGCAGGTCGTGGTCTATTCGAAGAGCCTTGTCCGAACCGGTCGCCAGCAGGAGGCGATCGCGGTCGTGAGCGCGGGCGCGTCGGCGGAGGACGCGGAGGCATTTCGTCGACAGACGCGTCGTACCGCGCTCGAAGCCTTCCTTGACGCGACGAAGAGTGGCGCCGAAGGCGCAAAGGGTCGCGCGTCGCCAGAGGTCATGCTCGCCGAAATTGACGCATTTCGCGCGGATCCCGGACTGTCGCTCGAGGAAGCTGCATGGGCAGCTGCGCGCGCCGCAGAGATTCGCATCGCGATGGGCGCATTCGAGCTCGCGGCCGACAAACTGCTCATCGACCTCTCCCGCATTGAGGGTGCGGAGGTGGCCCGACATGATCCAACTCATGATCCAACTCATGATCCAACTCACGATCATCCTGGTCATGAGTCCGATCATGATTCCAATCAGGATTCGAGTCATGCGAAGTCTGATCAGGGTGAGCCCGACGAGACCGAACTTCGCGGGATCCTCGCGGAGCTCTATGGGCTACGTGCAGAGGCTCTGCGGCGGATGAGCAGGTTCAACAAGGCGCGCGAGGAGTTTGAGCACGCTGCGTCCATTGTTCGTGCCGGAACTCCGACCGCGGCTTCCATCGACATCGGGCTCGGCCGCACGCTCCTTGAACTCGGTGACGACGATCTCGCGGAAAAAGCTTTTGATCGCGCGGTGCTCGCGCAGCACAAGGGTGATCTCGGACACTCCGCGCGGCTCGGGCGTGCGGAGGCGCGTTCCAATCTTGGTCGTTTCGCCGATGCGCAGGTGGATTTTGCTGCGCTCCGTGAGGCGGTCGCTCGCGGCGATGTCACTCCTGAGCGAGTCGTCGCGATGCAGTCCCTTCTCGTAGAGCATGGGCGGAATGCACTTGTCGATGGACGGCTGATTGAGGCGCTTGAGCTTGCGCAACTCGCGATCGACCTTCGCGAGAAGGGTCGAGTGATCGCCGATGCGTACGTTGTCGCCGGTACTGCTGCGAAGGCCGAGGCTGATCGGATCCTTTCCGGTTCAGACGCTGGTCTTGAGGGGCTTTCGCCCGAAAATCGTGTTGCGGTCAATGGCCTGTTGCGGCGCGCCGGAGACATGTTCGTCGACTTCTCTGGAACGCCCGAGTGTCGTCAGGCGACAGACAACAGTTACGTGCAGAGCCTTCGCAACGCCGCCGAGTGTTATGACATCGCTGGCTGGCACGACCTCGCACTTGCACGATGCGAGTTGCTGTTGAAGGCACTTCAGCCCGATGATCCGGATCGTGGCGATGTGTATCTCCGTATCGCCGCGATGCGTGAGGCCGAGGGTGAATACGGCGAGGCAGTCGTCAATTACCAGAGTGCGATTGATGTGCGCCGAGAAGGCAGTGACTACACCGCGCGCGCGGTTGTGCCGCTTGCGCGTGCGCTTGATGCGGGTGGTCGTGGTGACGAAGCCATCGCAAGTTTGCAGCGCGTGCTCGCAGGCGATTATGGGCTCAAGCCAGACGCGGTTGAGTACTTTAATGCGCTCGACCTTCTTGCACGGATCCAGTTTCGGCGAGAGCGTTTCACGGAGTCTGCAGAGTTGCTCCATGAGGCTCTCGTGCGTTGCCCTGATTCGAAACGCGTCGGTGAGTTGCGCTTCCGGCTTGGCGAGGCGTACATCGGTGTTGCTCGAGGTGCAAGGATTGAGTCGCAGACTGCAGATGCGACCGCTGCAGCAAAAGCGCGCTTTGCCCAAGAGTCGAAGGATCGATTCACCGAGGCACGCAGAATCTTCGACCAGGCGATCCAAGCGCTCGAAGAGCGTGGAGCCGAGCTCGATGGACTCGCGCGGGACATGCTCCGCGAGGCGCACATGCGTCGGGCAGATTGCGCGTTTGATATTGGCGAGTTTGAGGACGCGATCGCGCTTTACGAGGCTGTTGATCGCAAGTATCCAGAGCATCCCGCATCGATGGTCGCGCTGATTCAGATTGTGAATGCGTGCGACCAACTCGGCGAGCGGACGCGCGCAGAGACTGCCCATCGTCGTGCGCAACTCCGATTGGCACAACTTCCCGACGAGTCATTCTTCGGTGGAAGTGGCATTCTTTCGCGTGAGAGCTGGGAGCTCTGGCTCCGCAACCATCCGCCGTCGCGCCGCAGCGTGGCAACGGCTCCGGAAGGGGTGGCACCATGAGCCATCCTTCCAAGGCTGTACCGATGGCGTCATTGACGGTTCCGGCCAGTGATCGCCTGCTTGAGATCGCCCACCGTCGCCTCGCCTCTGCGCGTGCTATGAAGATGCTTTCTGGACGCGAACCCGAGTTGCTCGCACTTGTCGACATGGCGGGGCGTGGCGAATTCTCGCAGCTTGACGCGGAAGACGCGCTCTCAGCGCATCTCGCTGAGCGCGAAACCTACATCGATGCGATGCGCGCGTACAACGATGAGTGGTCAAGGTACGCGGCTTCACTTGGCGGCACTACGCCGAGCACCACAGATCCCCTTTGCCAGGTTGCTTCGGAAATTACGGCAATTCTTGAGTGGATCGAACGCTCGGATGCGCGGTTCGTTGAAGAACTCGCCGTGCGACGCCGTCAGGCTGGTGCTGAGATCGGTCGCGCCGACGGTGCCCGTGCAGCGAATCGCGCGTACGCACCGCAATCGAATCAACCACGTTTCACGGATAGGAGGGGCTGATGGCTGCGATTCCGAATCAAACTTCCGAGTTCGCTGATTTCGTTCGCACCTTCACCGAGGCCACTTCGCGACTTCAAGAGACGCACGTCGCGCTTTCGTCGCAGGTCGAGCGGCTCCAAGCAGAACTCGCTGAGGCAAACGAGCGCCTCCGCCGCTCGCGCTCGCTCGCGGCGCTCGGTGAGATGGCTGCAGGAATTGCCCACGAAATCCGCAATCCGCTTGGTGCGATTGGACTCAACGCTGAGTTACTGAAGGAGGACGTTGCGGATCGTCCCGAGGCACTGGCAAGTGTCGACAAGATTCGTCGCGCCGCAGATCGGCTCGACCGAATCGTGCGCGATGTGCTGAGTTTCGCGCGAGACACGCGCGTGCACGCAACGCCCACGAGCGCAGCGGAGATTTTTGAACTCGCAGCATCCGATTGCGAGGCCGTACTTGCCAAGGAAGGCATCGTGCTTCGCATGGCGATCGAGGGCGACTGCCGACTCTCCGCTGATGGACCATTGGTCGCGCAAGCGATCGCAAATCTCGTTCGGAACGCAGCAGAGGCAATGAAATCGAGCGATGTGCGCGAAATCACCCTCGCCGCGCGCGAAGCACGCCTGCGCACGGCGGATGGCACGCGTCGCGAGTTCATCGTCCTTGCCGTCGAGGATACCGGTCCCGGTATTCCATCCGAGGCACGTGAGCGCATCTTCAATCCGTTCTTCACGACGCGCGAGGAAGGCACCGGCCTTGGACTCGCAATCGTGCATCGCATCGTCGACGCACACGGGGGTATGACCTCCTGCGCTGACGCTACGCGAAAGCTCGCCAACGGCAACGCTGGCGCGCGACTCGAGCTCTCGCTTCCGCTTGAGTCGAAAAAAGTTGCGGCCGCCGATGGCGTGTCGCTTGGTGAAGCGGTTCGCCGAAGGATCGGCGGAAACCAACAGGTCCACGCAAACGCAGGATGAAGGAGTCGTCCCTATGGGCAAAGTACTAGTCGTCGATGACAAGGAACTGATGCGCGACAGCGTCGCCGCGATCTTGAGCCGCAAGGGTCACACGGTGTACACCGCACCTGATGCGCGTGCCGCACTCGCGCGCGTTTCCGACAAGCGGCCGGAATGCGTGGTCACGGACCTGCAGATGCCGGGCATGAACGGTCTTGAGTTACTCGAGGAGATTCGGCGCATTGACGCGGAACTCCCAGTCGTTTTCATGACGGCGTTCGGCTCCGTCGAGACGGCCGTCGACGCGATGCGCAAGGGTGCGCACGACTATGTGACCAAGCCATTTTCCGGCGATGAACTTGCGATCTCTGTAGAGCGTGCGCTTGAGCATGCTCGATTACTACGAGAAAATCAGGTTCTGCGCGCCGTCGCGACACCACAAACGCGCCGTGCGCAGACCCATCGCATGATCGGTTCAGGCTCGGCGATGGAAGAACTCCGCGCAAAGCTCGCGCCGATCTCAGGGAGTCACGGCACAGTGCTCGTCACTGGCGAGTCAGGAACGGGCAAGGAGGTTGCCGCGCGATTCATCCACGAAAATAGCCCGCGCGCATCTGGGCCATTTCTTGCGATCAACTGTGCGGCACTTTCATCGTCACTTCTTGAGAGCGAGCTCTTCGGTCACGAGAAGGGCGCCTTCACCGGCGCAGACCGACTCCGAAAGGGCCGATTTGAACTCGCCGATGGCGGCACGCTCCTCCTCGATGAGATCAGCGAGATTCCACCGGATTTACAGGCGAAACTCCTCCGAGTCTTGCAGGAGAAGAGTTTTGAGCGCGTTGGATCGAGCATTGCACAAAAAGCTGACGTTCGTATTCTCGCGACAACCAATCGAGATCTCGCCCGCGAAGTTGACACCGGGCGCTTCCGCGGTGATCTCTTCTTCCGCCTCAATGTGCTTCCGATTCGTATGCCAGCGCTGCGCGAGAGAATCTCTGATATTCAGGAGCTCGCGGAGCATTTCCTCGGCCTAGTTTCCGACCGCGAGGGCGGGAAGCGGAAGCGGCTCTCGAAAGATGCACTCGCCATATTCGAGGGGTACAACTGGCCGGGTAACGTGCGCGAGTTGCAGAATCTCTGCGAACGCGCGGCGGTACTTGCGTCGAGTGATTTGATTTCACCTGAACTTGTGGCGCCTTGGCTCGTGGCCTACACAGCGGGTGGCGCCATGCAGAGCATGGGTACCTCTGTGCCGTCGGGCGGAATCGCAGCGAAACTGTCACGCCCAACGGCGAATGACGTTCCGATCATTGAGACTTTCGCAGCGGCTGCGAACGCTCTCATTGGAAACTCCGCTTCAACGGGTGATGGCACCGGGATTCCAAGTCTGGTGTGCGATGGCGCGCTCACACTTGATGAAATCGAGCGTCGATCTATCGTCGCAACGCTTGAACGCAACCGCGGACATCGGCAGAAGAGCGCGAAGGCACTCGGTATCGGCGTACGCACACTCGGGCTCAAACTGAAGAAGTGGAAGGAAGAGTTGCTCGTCCCAGCAGAACTCTGAACGGAGGTCGCGATGATCGACGGATTTCTTGGCGGTTCATCACTTCCCGCGCTCGAGCGTTCCATGCAGTTCATGGCCGCTCGGCAGAAGCTTCTCGCCGGTAATCTCGCCAATGCCGAAACGCCTGGGTTTCGACCGATTGATGTCGATCCGCGTCGGTTTCAAGGTGCGCTCCGCGAGGCGCTCGACGCCGACCGGATCGATCAGCAGGGCTCGCTTGCCTTCGATGACACGGCGCCGATTGCGTTTACCGCGACCGGCACGGAGCTCAAGCCAGAGATACTTGCCGACAACATCATGTTTCACGACGGAAACGATCGGAGTATGGAACGGCTTATGCAGAGGGTGACGGAGAACGTCTACGCGTTCCGCACAGCGTCGCAACTGATGCGTAACCAGTTTGAACTGCTGAATTCTGCGATCCGCGAGCGGCCGTAATCGGCACTGAAGGAGACACAGTATGTTTGGAGCTCTCGACATCTCGACTTCGGCGCTTGTCGCCAACCGGACGCGATTCGATGCCATCGCGGCCAATCTCGCGAACGTCGACGTGCCAGTCGACCCGAAGTCGGGCAAGGTTCCGTTCTCGGAACGGGTGGTCTACTTCGCTTCCGGCGACCCGGTTTCTGGCTCTGACCTCGGCGTCCACGTCGCAGAAATCGCCCCGCGCAACGCATTCCGCCTTGCTTACGAGCCGGGGAGTCGGTTCTGTGATGACCGCGGTTATGTTCGGTACGCGGACATAGACCCAGTGGTGCAGCAGTCAAACGCGATGCTCGCGAGCCGGAGTTACGACGCGAATCTTGCCGCGATCGAGGCGACCAAGTCGATGATTGACGCGTCGCTTCGCATCATTGCGTGATCGGTGGCGTGTATCGCGCATGATGCGCGACTCTCGGAACTGGCACGCGTTGTGCTGAGGCAGTGAAGAGGACCCCGGCAAACCGCCTGGGTAGAGAGACGAGACCGTCATGATCGACCCACTTGGCATTGTTTCCCGTGTGAACCCGCAGGCTGGCGCCGGCATCCGGCCGCCTCAGGGTGCTGCTGGGGCGAATTTCAAGCAGGAACTGCTCGATGAGATGCAGAAGGTCAACGAGATGCAGCAGGACGCCACGCAGGCGACCAACGAGTTACTGACCGGTCAGCGCGACGACATCGAAGGCGTCATGATCGCGACGCAGAAGGCTGATTCGGCCTTCCGCATGCTGTTGGCGCTGCGAAACAAGGTCGTTGATGCCTACGACGAGGTCAAGAATATCCGCGTCTGATCCGCGCAGCTTCCGAGAGCATTTGAGACCGATTCGATTCAAGGGCGCGTTCTTCGGAGCGCGCCTTTTCTTTGGAACGGGTCCGGGGAGACGCGCCGGATATGCCGAGCGAAATCGGCCGATCTGCGCGCAGACTTTGCGGACTGAAACACTTCCATGCCGATGAGGATTCTCCCACAGTGCGTCGCCAGGATGGCGTCGCGCGGGAAACATCGACATCGCGGCGCAAAGGCATGGAGGCCAACGCGTGCAAGCACTCCGAAACATTCTTGAACTCGTTCGTACGCGTATGGCGGGGCTTCCGGCCTCTGCCAAATTGCTTGCGGGAAGCTTGGTCATCATCATCGCGCTCGGGCTTTTTCTCGTGGCGCAGTGGAGTTCGACTTCGAGCAATGTGCGCTTTCCTGTGAAGGCCGTTTCCTATGAGGAGGCACGGCAGTTTCTCGCTGGCCGCGGCGTGACCTTTGAGGAGAAAGACGGCCAACTCATGGTGCCGGTTGCTCGGCTCAATGAGCTCGTATCGCAATTCGAAGAGCAGTCAGGTGGCGAGGGTGGTGGAATTGATTTCGAGGGGATGCTCGCGCAGGACAGCCCCTTTGATACCGGTCCGCAACGCGACACGAAAAAACTCATCGCCTTGCAGAACATGCTGGGCACGACGATTAGTGGATTCCGAAATGTGAAGAGCGCGCGCGTCTTTATCGCGCCAAAACCGAGCACGCCTCTGGGCGCGTCGCGATCGGTGCAGACTGCATCAGTCTTCGTGACGATGCGCGCGGGCGCACTCACGCAAGAGCAGGCCGATTCGATCGCGGCCATGGTCGCGGGAACGCAATCGGGATTAAAGCCAGAAGCGGTTTCGATCAACGACGGATCAAAGCTCTACCGGACAAGTTTCGGCAGGGCGGGCGCGACGGGCGAAAACCTCGAGCAGTCGTTGGCAATTGCGGAGCGAGTGCAGGCGAGTATCGCGACCATCGTCGCGATTCAGGGCGCCATGATTGCAGTCAATCCGCAAGTGGTGACGACCGAGCGCACGAGCACGAAGACGGAGTTTCGCGACGGCATCTCGGTGCCAGTGAGCGAGTCCACATCGACCTCGGAGATGAAGGGTGCACCTCGATCAGGTGAGCCGGGTTCTGTGCCAAACACGGGACTTTCCATCGTTTCGACTT
Source organism: Candidatus Kuenenia stuttgartensis (assembly GCA_945902075.1). Lineage (GTDB taxonomy): Bacteria > Planctomycetota > Phycisphaerae > Phycisphaerales > SM1A02 > QWPT01. The sequence continues at coordinate 15,692 of CAMDMA010000008.1, forward strand.
CGGGCGGCGCTGCGCAAACGTCGACGGAGCGCGCGGAAAGCCGTTACAACGCCGTGATACCAGGGACGACCATTGTCGAGAAGGATCACACTGGATACGCGACGAAGATAGATGTTGGTGTGTCGATTCCGTGGAGTTACTTCGTGCGGGTTTGGCGCCAGCGCAATCCAACAGTGGAAGGCGAAGTTGCGAAGAATCCAGATGAGGCAGCCATCGCTGTGATCCGCGATGAAGAGTTTGCGCGCATCCGTAAACTCGTCGAGCCGATTGTGTCTACCGACGCGGTCGAGGGTGGAAAGAAGGGCGTTGTCGAGGTCAGTCACTACTACGACTTCGAAGAGGCGCCGCAGCAAGTAACGATGGCTGCAGGGCTCGGCGAATTCGTTCTTGGTGGTGGGAGCGGGGCGGGCGGCTCCGCAAGCGGCTTGATCAAGCCGATCGGGCTCGGAGCGCTTGCGATCGTCAGCCTCTTCTTTATGTTTAACATCGCCCGCAAAGCATCGGCGCGCGAGGAACTTCCAAGCGCGGAGGAGCTGGCCGGAGTGCCGCCGAAGCTCGAGTCAGACGATGCAGAAATTGTTGGCGAAGCCGACGAAGCAACCCCCGCGCTCGAGGGAATGGAACTCGACGATGACAGTCTCCGTCGCGGACAGATGCTCGATCAACTGAACGAAATGGCAAGTCGCGACCCGTCAGAACTCTCTGGCATCTTGCGTCGATGGATGCGGAATACCGCCTGATTCTTGCGACGAGCGCGGCTCGTGAGCTCGAATGAACCCAATGGAGTTTGACCGATGGCATACCGCCCCGGCATGAAGCTTCCGAAGTCCGCCGAAGAACTCGACGGCACCCTCAAGAGTGCAATCCTGCTGCTTCTGCTCGACGCAGACAGCGCAGGGAGCATTCTCAAGGAAATGCCTACAGAGTCTGTCGAAGAAGTCACGCGAGCGCTTGCTGCGCTTGGCGATGTTCCGCGCGAACTTGGGCAACAGGTCATCAGTGAGTTCTACTCACTCGCGATGGCACAGGGGTATGTTCGCGAAGGAGGCCTTGATTACGCGCGTAACTTGCTCAAAAACTCGCTCGACTCGAAGACTGCTGAAAAAGTGATTCAGCAAATTCAAACGCAAGTTCAGAAGACGCCGTTTGCATTTCTGCAAAAAGCGGAGAGTGAAAACCTTCTCACATTCATTCAAGAGGAGCACCCGCAGACGATCGCGCTGATCGTTTCGCATCTTCCGCATCACAAAGCGAGCGAGATTCTTATTGGTCTGCCGCCAGGCAAGCAGATTGAGGTCGTTCGTCGTGTTGCAAATATGGAGCAGACGAACCCTGAGGTGATTCGCGAAGTCGAAGCCGCACTCGAGAGTCGACTCTCCAACATGATCGGTACATCAAGTGAAAAGGTGGGCGGAGTAGAAACCGTTGCAGAGATCTTGAATCTCGTCGATCGTTCGACTGAGCGCTCCATCATGCAGGGCGTTGAGAGCGAGGATCCCGATCTTGTTGAAGAGATTCGTCGACGCATGTTTGTCTTCGAGGACATCAACAACGTCAACGACAAGGGAATTCAATCAGTGCTTAAGGAAGTCGAGAACGACGAACTTTGCCTCGCACTCAAGACGGCATCCGAAGCACTCAAGAACAAGATTCTCGCCAATATGTCGTCGCGTGCTGCAGAGTCGATTCGCGAAGACATGGAGTTCATGGGGCCTGTTCGTATCAGCGACGTCGAGGCTGCTCAGCAGCGCATTGTCGACATCGTGCGCAGGCTTGAGGAGGCTGGTGAGATCATCATCTCTGGCCGTGGTGGCGAGAAGGATGTCGTGGTCTAAGCCAGACACTGTTCAAAGCAAAAAGTCCGTATTTATTGGCGAATGTGCGCGTCAACGCGCAGACAACAAACATGGCGATACTCAAGCAGACATCTCCGAACACGCGCGTCCCTCAGGGCGGCATGTTCGATCTCGGCGACCTTCGCGCGGGCGCGGAGCGCGTGCTTCGCGAGGCGCGCGAGGAAGCTGCTCGTATCGTGGCGAATGCACGGGCGGATGCAGACCGGCAGCGCGTGGATGGTCGCAGTGAGGGTCATGCACGAGGTCTCGCCGAAGGTCGCGTCGAAGGCTTGACTGCCGGGCGCATCGAAGGTGAAGCTGTAGGTCGTGCTGCTGCGGCAGCTGCGCACAACGCTGCACTCACAACGATTGAAGAAATGTTTGCGGCTGAGTTTCTTCGATGGAATGCACAGCGTGACGAGGTGATGCGGAACGCAGAGCGTGAGTTGGCGGCGATAGCAGTTGCAATCGCAGAGCGTGTCGTGCGTGAGCATGTGCGCCATGATCCATCGGTTGTCGTTCGCGAGGTTGAAGCAGCGGTGTCGTTGTTCTCCCGTGCGACTCGGGTTTCGATTGAGATTTCTCCTGACGATGAGGCTCTTGTCTCCGAGGCGATGCCATCATTGCGGGCGGCGTTACCGATGGGTGCGGAGGTCACGCTTTCCGCGCGCGCCGGGATCGAGCGCGGCGGCTGCGTGATTCGTTCGAGTGAAGGTTCAGTCGACGCTCGTATGGAGACTCAGTTTCGCCGAATGCGTGAAGGGATCGTGGGCGACGGCCCAGGTATCGGCTCAAGTGTGGGCGGCGCGCGCGATCCGAAAGCAGATATCGCTGTGGTGGAGCGCGCTCCGATCGCGGAAACTCCTGATACCACCGCATCCACGACAGAGGGTGAATCATGAAACTTGCCGCGATCCGTCCAGCTATTCGAGCGATCGAATCACGCGAGATCGTGGGCACGGTCCGCGCGGTGAAGGGGCTTGTGCTTGCAGTCGAACAGTTGCCACTTCCCGTCGGGTCGCTGGTGCGCGTCGAAGTACCAAGTCGCGACGAAGCTCCGCGTGGTGAGGTCGTTGGTTTCGACGGAAATCGTGCACTTGTCATGCTCCTCTCAGAGGCCGATGGTGTCTCAAGCGGCGTGCAGGTAATCGGTGAGCAACCTTTCGCAACCATCGGCGTGAGCGACCAGTGGCTTGGTCGCGTGGTCGATGCACTTGGCCGTCCGATTGATGGAAAGGGTCCGATTCCTCCTGGATCGCCGCAGCCGATTTGGCCGGCGCGAACCAGTCCGCTCGCGCGCGGAGTCGTTCGCGATGCATTGCCGACCGGCGTCCGTGCAATTGACTCGATGCTCACGATCGGCAAGGGGCAGCGCATGGGAATCTTCGCTGGACCCGGTGTTGGGAAGAGCACGCTGCTTGGCTCAATTGCGCGTGGAACCAGTGCGCACGTCAACGTCATCGGTCTGATCGGAGAACGTGGACGCGAGGTGCCAGAGTTTCTTGAACATGTGCTTGGTGCCGACGGACTCAAGCGTTCCGTCGTCGTCGTCGCGACGGGTGACGAGAGTCCGTTGATGCGCGTACGTGCAGCGACGGTCGCATGTAGCGTCGCGGAGTACTTTCGTGACGAGCGCAAGGATGTGCTCTTGATGCTTGATTCGGTCACGCGTTTCGCGCAAGCCCAGCGACAAATTGGCCTTTCTGCAGGCGAGGCACCTGCGACCAAGGGATTCACACCGAGCGTCTTCGCAATGCTTCCGCGACTTCTTGAGCGTGCGGGCACGATTCAGGGTGGCGGCTCGATCACCGGTTTCTACACCGTCCTCGTTGAGGGCGACGACATGACAGAACCGATCGCCGACGCTGCGAAGGGAATACTCGACGGACATATCTTGCTTTCTCGACGCATCGCAGAGCGCGCGCACTATCCGGCCATTGACATCCTCGCGTCGATTTCGCGTGTTGCCGATCAGGTTTCTGACCAAAACCACCTCAACGCGCGTCGACACCTCTCTCGAATGCTTGCTGCATACCGCGAGGCGGAGGAGCTCATTCAAATCGGTGCGTATGCAAAGGGTTCGAATCCGGACGTTGATGCTGCAATTACCCTCAAGCCTGCGATTGAAGCATTTCTTCGCCAAGACACCCGCGAACGCGCCGAGTATCCGCGCACGCTCCGTTCTTTGATCGAACTTTCGCTCTCTGCCGGATCTGCAGGCCGTCGTCCGCAACAACCGTCTGCGCAGCCGCAAAACAGCGTAAGAAAGGCCTGAAGTCCGCCGACGAAGGCACTGCACGATGGCACGATTCCGCTTTGCACTTCAGCGCGTTCTCGACCGCCGCCTCGATGAAGAGGAGGCGAAGCGGCGCGCGCATGGACAGATCGAAGCGAAGCGGCGCGCGCTCGAAGATGCACTTCGATCGCGCCAAAATGAAATTGGCGCTGGCCGTGATGCGTGGCGCTCTGGGCTCGTGGGCGAAATCGATCCAGCGACACTACGGCATCATGCAACAGCGGGGCTCGGGCTCGTTCGCAAAGCGCAGCGCACGGTGCTTGAAATGGCATCGCTTGAGAAAGTACTTGTAAAATCGAGAGCGGAACTCGTCGAAGCAGCACGAGCGCGCCGTGCGCTTGAGTTGCTCCGCGAGCAGCGATTTGCTGCATTTCTTTCCCAAGACGCCAAGCGCGAGCGTGAGCAACTCGATGAATTCGCTGGCGACATTGCCCGCCGTGCTCGCGGCGAAGAGGAAGTGACATCCGTATGAAGACCATGCTCAAACTTGTCACGATTCTCGCGTTCGCCAACCTGCTCGCTGCCGGGGGATTCGTCGCGTGGCTTGCCTCGAGTGGTCGCGTGGACGCCGAACGACTTGAGCGTGTTCGTGATATTTTCCGGCCGACGATTGCCGAGGAAAAGGCCACGCTTGCCGATGCTGCATCGAAGGGCGTCGAACTCGAGCGACTTGCTGCCGACAACAATCGACTTCGAGATCTTCCGATGTCGAGCTCAGAACAGATCGTCTCAAGTAGTCGATTCACCGAGCGGGCAACGCTCGCGATGCGTGCGCTTGAAGAGCAACACCGACGTATGCAGGAAGACCTCCGTTCGCGTGAGGGCACGGTGACACAGCGCGAAGAGGCGTTGACGGTGCGACAGCTCGAATGGGAGAAGTCCATCGCAGCCGAGAAGGATCGCGAAACCAAGGAGCAATTCCGGAAGGCGGTTCGACTTCTTGAGGCGGCTCCAGCGAAACAGGCGCGCGAGTGGGTTCTCGAACTCGTCAACACTGGTCGTGCCGAGATGGCGGTTGGGTATCTCGACGCGATGAACCCTGCGAAGTCGGCGGCGCTACTGAAGGCATTCAAAAACGAGGGTGAAGCGAAGGTGGCGACGGATTTGCTTGAGCGACTCCGCATGCTCGGTCTCGAAAGCGAGGCGAGCGCGGAACGCAACAATGGTGCCAAACCTGCCGACATCCCCGTCGATTCTGCCCGTCCAACGCGCGCCGCGAGTGGAGGCGCAGTCGCGGACGAGCGAACTCCCGTCTCGAATGGAGCGGTCTCGCTTCCGGGAACTCCTGCGGGACGAACCGCCACGGGAAAGCCCCCAAGCGCCGGAGCGCAAACCAACGCGCCGATCGACGGAAAGCGCTGAACGACGCGTTGCGCGGCCGGAGCGCGAGCTCGATACTTTGTCTGCCTCGGACGCGGCGGCTGCAGCGCAAGCAGTCAATCGGAATCGACCTTCGGATCAATCCGTGGTTTCCGCTGACGGCACCGATCCTGTCGAGGCGTCAATTGACGATACGACCGATGCCACGATGGCCCAATCGCAGGATGCACCGCGTGAGGGCGCCAGCGTCGGCGCATTTGGGAGCGGGGCGACGGCAGCCGTTCAAGTTACGGTTGGCCAGGGACCGCCGAGCGTCGATTCGATACACGCGGCGTCAAGCGCGGCGCCATCGGGAGCTGCGGGCATGCCAACAGCCGCGCAGGCTGTTCCGTCGTCGACGCAACCTCTTACAGCCGGGCACGCGTTGGAGGCCGCTGCGGCTCCATCAGCAGCGCCATCTACACACGTATCGTCTCCTTCCGAATCTATCGCCGGTGCGGTCACCGCGAACGACGCTGTGATTTCGTCCGGCCAACAGGCTCAGCAGGCGTCGCAGGCAAACGGAAATGCCATCACCGACGCGGCCGAGCTCCGAGCGCAGCCACGCGCCACAGGGACTGCAACTTCAGCATCGACAAAGCGCGCTTCGACAGGCACAACACCCGCCGACGCGCTTGCGCAGTTGATGGAGAGCGCCAGTGCCGCGATAGAGTTGATCGCGCAGCGTGGTGGAGGAAAGGCAAACGGCTCTGCGCTTGCCGGTCGCCTCGCGGATGTCGAGGCTGCGATCGCCCGAGACCGCATGGCGCGCGAAATCGATGCGACAGGTGCAACGCTCTCCGCGGATACGGCCGTTGGCGAGGCGGCCAGTGCCGGTGACCCGACGCGGATGCTCCCCAACACAAGTACAAACCCAAACACCATCGTTGGTGCGCAGCACGCTTTTCCGACACCTGCAGTTGATGCTCTCGGCGGCGCAGTTTCCGCGTCATCTGCGCCGGCCGCAGACCTGCTCAGTTCAGGTGATCCAGAAGTGCCTCCGGCAGCGCACCTCGCCGCGAAGGGCGCTGGAATTCTCGCCAGTCAGCGCGGTGGCTCCATCACGATGCGACTTGAGCCACCTGCACTTGGTCAACTCCGGATTCAATTACAGATCTCGCAGGGCGCAGTTGTTGCCGATTTCACTGCTGCAACCCCTGAGGCACGACTGTTGCTTGAGTCTCATGTGGGCATGCTTCGTGAACGTCTCGAATCGCAAGGTCTCACCGTCGAGCGCATCAGTGTGCACGGCGGGCGCGGAACGGATTCCGCGCCGGTGACGACTGCGCAGCAAAGTCACGAGAGTCGATCGGATGGCAGCGACGCGCGCGAACGCAGCGATCGCGGACAAGGGCGGCAGGAAGGGCGGCAGGATGCCGCAGGTGGTGAGAGTCGTGGTCGCCGTGATGGCGACGGCGCCTCGCATCGCGCGCGCACGGAAGCGCAGTGGAAAGAGGGGCGCGCTCGCGAGTTTGCGGGAGTGCTCGAGGGCGAGTCGGTTGCGCGCGCGGCGGAGCCCGTGCGTCGCGCCGGGTGACGGAATCGATCAACGAAAGGACTTCTCGCATGAGCGCGATCAATGCACTGACCGGCGGATCCACGGCATCGGCCCCAACAAGCCGTTTCACCGAGCTCTCGAGCGAGGAGTTCATCAAGATCATTTTCACTGAGTTGCAGAACCAAGATCCGTTCAAACCGAACGACTCGTCTGCGCTGCTTGAGCAACTCAACTCGATCCGGTCTATCGAGAGCGATATCGAGTTGTCGGGAAAGCTTGAGAGTATTGTGTTCCAGAACCAACTCTCAAGCGCGGGAAATCTCATCGGCAAGCGCGTGGCTGGACTCACTGCCGATTCGGAGCGGGTCGGTGGCATCGTGAAAAGTGTTGCCCGCAACGGCGACAACATTGCGGTCGTACTCGACAACGGCTGGACGCTCCCCATCGACAATATTGAGTACATCGACCAGGTTCCCGCGCCCACGCCGGCAAACGGTGCTGGAACGGGAAGCGCTGGCGGGTCGACCACACCACCGACCACACCACCGACGAATCCGCAGGCTGTCCTCGCGGGTTGGGGTGCTACTGGGCAGAGCAATAACAGCGGCGACATCAATGGTGACGGAACCGTAAACGCCCAAGACCTCGCACTCTCGCTCGGCAGCTGAGCCGATCGGGCACGCATCTTGCTTCCCCAACTCCGATGAGCATCGATCCCCGGCAACTTCTGCGACGACTCGAGCCAGCCGTGCGCCCCGCGGGCCCCGGCGTGGCGCGCGCACGTACGTCGGCTGCGGATGGAGCCTTCGTCGAACTGCTCTCTCTCGCGCAAGATGGTGGTGTGGAAAGCGCACGCGAACTTGAACTCGCAGATGGCGCAACACTTGAGCCGTCGACCCTTGCGCATGTTGCCCGTGCACTCGATCTCGCGGAGGGCCGCGGTGCTCGTCGTGCAGTGGTCGTTGCGGAGGGCCGAACCTTCATCGCCGATGTCCCGTCTCGACGCCTTGAACGGCTCGAAACGCGTGATGATTTCATCTTTGAAGAGGTTGACGCCGCGATCGCGATCCGCGGCGACACAGCCTCTTTCACGCATCGGCCGCTCGGGCCGCGTGCGCTTCCGCCTCGTGAGATCGCCGAGCAGTTTGAATCACTTTCCATCGATGCCGCCGCACGCGCACACCGCGCAAGCGCCTGACTCGACTAGCCGAGGAGCTCCACATGGCAAGCACAACCGCACTCTTCACCGGCCTCTCGGGACTCATCTCGAATTCACGCCGCCTTGACGTCATCGGTAACAACATCTCGAACGTGAACACGACCGCGTTCAAGTCGAATCGCATGCAGTTCACGCCGACTTTCAGCCGAAATTTCTCGCTCGGCACTGCGCCAAGTGGGTCGACTGGCGGCACGAACCCCGGCCAAATCGGTCTCGGTGTCACTGTCGCAGGCACGCAACGCAATTTCAACAACGGCGCGATTGGTGCAACCGGCGTTGCAACAGATGTGGCGATCGAAGGTGACGGCTTCTTCATCGTTGATGTCGCTGGCACGCGTCACTTCACCCGTGCAGGAAACTTCGTGCGCAATCCGCAGAACGAGCTCGTCTCGCAGTCCGGCGCGCGTGTCATGGGCTTTGGTGTGGATGATCAATTCAACGTGATCGAAGGCGATCTTGTTGCGCTGTCCGTTCCGGTTGGAACACTCACACTCGCTGAGGCGAGTCGAAACGTCATCTTCAACGGGAACCTCAACGCTTCGGGAACCGTCGGAACGACCGGCAGCGTGCACACGAGCCGCGCTTGGTTTACCGATGCTGCGATGACGATTCCTGCGAACGCTTCGACGGATCTCACAACCACGGACGTGTACATGTCCGATGGCGCGGGAGGCTCGGTGCTCGCTTTTGATAGCGCGAGCAATCCAAAGACGATCACGATCTCTGGAGTGGAGAAGGGCGGCAAGGATCTCGGTACCAAGAGTTTCGTGTTTAGCGCGACTGCGGTCGCCGGTACGGATGGCTTTGGTACCACGCTCGGCGACTACACCGACTTCCTCGAGGATGTCCTTGGTCTCGACAACTCTGCGGTCGGCGGCGCGTCCAACCTTGGAGGCGATGTCACGATCAATGCCGGTGGACAACTCGTGATCACAGGTAACGAGGGAACCGTGCAGGAGCTCGGCCTTGAAACTGCGGACTTCGTGGTCGGCACCCCCGGTGCGGGCAGTGGTCAGCCGCTCGTACTTTCGAAAACTGGTTCTGCAAACGGCGAAAGCGTCCGTACGAGCTTCGTGGTTTACGACTCGCTTGGCACGCCGCTCACGATTGATCTCACCTTTACCTTGCAGCAAGCGGCCGCTTCTGGCGGAACGACGTGGCAAATGGTCGCAGAATCAAACGACAACGATGCGACCCAGCGTCTCATCGGACTTGGTGAGATCACCTTCGATGCGAGCGGACGGTTTGCGTCGGCATCGAATCAGAGTTTCTCGATCGTTCGAACCAACGGTGCTGTGAGCCCGCTTACGGTCAATATGGATTTCAACTCGGGTACGGACGCTGTCTCAAGTCTCACCGACAGCGCTTCCAATCTTGCTGCGGTGTTTCAGGATGGCTCGTCGATCGGCACGCTCTCGAACTTCTCGATTGGCGAAGATGGGCGCATCTCTGGCTCGTTCACCAACGGCCTCACGCGCACCATTGGACAGATCGCGCTCGCGAAGTTCTCGAATCCTGAGGGTCTTGTCGATGCTGGTGACAACCTCTTCCGAACCGGTCCAAACTCGGGTACTCCGCTCGTTGCGAAGCCGCGCGACTTCGGCACGGGACGGCTTGTCGGCGGCGCACTCGAACTGTCGAACGTCGACCTCTCGCAGGAGTTCATCAACATGATTCTCGCGAGTACTGGATATTCCGCGGCGAGTCGCGTCATCACAACGACCGATGAACTCATCAATCAGCTCCTCGCGCTCGGTCGTTAAGCCTGTGCAGAGCTGATTCGATCACGCGCGGCGAGCCCGAGTCACGCGCGGCGAGCCTGAATCACGCGCGGCGGGGATTTCGACCGGAGCCGCCTCGTTCGCCCGGGCCAGAATCGCCATCTCGATGCGGTGGTCCATCGCGGTGTTTGGGTTGGCTCGTTGCGCGTGCAGCGAGGCTCGACGGCGAGCCCGGCATCGATGATTCGAGCGGATCGTACTTCGCGAAGATCATGCGCCCGCCGCTGGTGGTAAGCGTGTTCGACACGATCACAGTGATGGTCTCGCCAACGTGCGCGGCCGCGTGCTCGATCACGACCATCGTTCCATCGACGAGGTATCCCACACCTTGGGTTGGATTCTCACCGACGCGCAGGACCTCAATGTCCAGTCGATCGCCAGCAACGGCGTGCGCGCGCAACGCGCCCGACAGTAGGTGCAAGTTCACGGGCACCACACCCGCGATTTCCGCGACCTTTGCGAGGGCGGTGTCTGTGGTTACGAGGCGATATCCGTTTCGGCGCGCAATTTCAACGAGCGCGCGATCAACATTTCCAGCGTCGATCAGCCGTTCTTCGATGGTCACATCGACCTTGGGACTTGCCTGCATCTTCGCGATCATGTCGAGACCGCGCCGTCCGCGCGCGCGTCGCGTTTTGTCGCTCGAATCAGCGAGCCGCTGCAGTTCATCGATCACACCTTGGACCACGATGAACGGCGCATCGAGCGCGCCTGAATCGCAGACATCGATAATGCGTCCATCGATGATGGAACTTGTATCGAGCAGCATCGGGCGAACACCGCGGTTCTGCCTGGAAAACTCGACGTAGGGGATGACGAGCCGAAAGTCGTCCTTCGTTGTCATCACAACGGAAACCGCGATGTAACACAGGATGCAGCCGATCGAAATTTTCGCAAGGTTGACATACAACTCGGCGTTGGTTTCTCGCAGCGCCCACGCCGCGACAATTGAGTCAAGCAGCGTGCCGATTGCGTAGGCGCCAACAAGGCCGAGGCAGATTCCGAGGTAGATGCCGAAGATCGACGCGAGTCGCTTATTCGGCGTCATCGTGTCGATCATCACGACGATGAGTCCGATGGCGCCGGTTGCGAGTGTCAGTCCGATGACAAGCGTGAGCGGAAAAGCCTCGTACGGGTCCGCTCGGCTTGACACCACGAGCGCCGGCGTCACGAGGACAAGCGCCATGAAGATGAGTCGAGCCGCGAGGAGCACGAGTTTGACGCCGGGGGTGTGATGCGGGGGCTTTCGCCGCACGGTCGACGAGACCGAGGTTTCGCTTCGGGTGGACGCAAGCTCGGTCGAGGGGGGTACCGTCGGTTCCATGGGATGGCATTCTACGGACACACGATTCGCGAATCGCGCTACCATCTCCGCTTCGGAGCCGCAGAAGACGGCCGGGCCCGGCGGGCGGGTCGGCCGTGAATCTGGTCAGGGCTTGACCGCAGCAGCCATAAGCGTTTCGGTCCGAGCCGACGGTCGCCTGGCCGTCTTCCGCGGCTCCGTATCTAAGTCCGTGTGCAGGTCCGTGTTCAAGTTCATGCCTGAGTTCATGCCTGAGTTCATGTCTGAGTTCATGTCTGTCGGGCTTCACCTGTTGTTTTTGTGTCCGTCGCGCCAGTGTGATGTTGGGTAGGCAAGCGTCCCACCACGCGCGGCGTGCGCGGAGCGAGTTCGCGACTGTCGTCCAAATGGGAGTTTGATCAGGATGGCGAAGAAGGGCACCGTAACCCCGAGCTCCGCGGATGGCGCGGCACCGACCAAGCCGTACACCGTGCTGGCACGGCGCTACCGCTCTCGCGATTTTGGTGAAGTGGTTGGCCAAGAGCCAATCGCGCGCACACTTCAGAATGCCATCGCAACCGGCCGCACCGCCCATGCCTATCTCTTTTGTGGAACCCGTGGCGTTGGTAAGACTTCGATGGCACGCATTTACGCGCGTGCGCTGAATCGTGATTCCGCGTTGGTTGAGGGTGAGGCGATCGGCGACGCCATTCTTCGCGGCGAAGACCTCGATGTGATCGAGATCGACGGAGCCTCCAACCGCGGTATCGATGACGCGCGTGATCTGATCGCGGGCTCCGGTCTCGCGCCGACCCGTGGCAAGTACCGCATCTACATCATTGACGAAGTCCACATGCTCACGACGCCAGCGTTCAACGCGCTGCTCAAGACCATGGAGGAGCCGCCGGCGCATGTGAAGTTCATTCTTTGCACGACCGAGCCACACAAGGTTCCGCAGACAATTCAATCGCGCTGCCAACGCTTCGACTTCCGAAACATTCCGACCAAGCAGATTGCCGCCCATCTCGGGGCGGTTGCTGCCGGCGAGGCAATTGAGGTCACGGAGGATGTGCTTCTTTCGGTTGCGCGACTGGCGAATGGTTCCATGCGCGACGGACTGTCGTTACTCGATCGGCTTCTCGCCTCTGCGACCGGTCGCGTGGACGCAGCGGTTCTTGAGCAGGTGTTTGGTCTACCCGACGACCAGATACTGCTTGATATTCTCGAGGCCTGCATCTGCGAGCGCACGGCGGATGCCCTGTTACACGGCGCGCGATTACTCGAGCGTGGCAGCGGAATCGAGCAGGCACTTGAACTTCTCGCGGAGCGCTTTCGATGGATTCTCGTCGCTGCTGCTGCTGGCAGTGACAGCGACCTCCTTGATGTCGCAGCATCGATGCGTGAGCGTGTCACACGGATTACTGCGCAAACAGACGCTGCCTTCTGTGTGCATGCGATCGCACTTTGCGACGCGACCGCGCGCAATGCTCGTGGCTCGAGTGCGCCACGCGCGCTTTACGATGCCTGCCTCGCGCGACTTTCGCTCGCAACGCGGTTTGCTGGCGGCGCAGCACTCCTATCCGGTGGTGACGGAAGTCCAGGCAGGGCCGACTCAAAAAAAGCCGGTGACCCTGGAGCGCGTAATGCTCCGGGGCCACAGACGACGCGCGCGCCTCAAACGACCGCTCCGCACGCGAAGTCGATTGACATCGTGTCGAATCATCCGGCGAATCTTGGGTCAACGCTCACATCAGGTCGAGCGCTTGAATCCGTATCGCTTTCCTCGCCAATCGAACCAGGCATATCGACAACCAAGTCAATCCCCGCTCCCGCGACGACACTTGGCGACCTGCGAAAGCGCCTCGAAGCCGTCGCCGAGCGCGGCCCCAAAGATCGTGCGTTGTTTGAGCAAATCGAAGTTCTGGAATTTACGGGTGATGCCGCGCGCGTCGCCATCCGTGCGGATGACGGAACCGGGCGATATCTGATCACCAATCCTGATCCCATTCGAACACTGCTCTCTCGCGCGGCCGGTCGGCCACTTCGTGTCACGATTGAGGCGCGCGAAGCTCAAAGTGCCTCGAATACCCCCAAGCCCATCGCAGTCGACGACCCATCGGTGCGCGCTGATCCACTCGTGCGGCGAGCGGCGGAACTCCTCGATGCGACCATCGTCGCAGTCACGCCTCGACTCGGCGACTTCGAGCTTCCAACGCACGATGTTTCAGCGCTTGATATCTCAACATCGGCGTCCGTCGAGCGTGATGGAACGGACGGATCATTCGCCGCGAACCAGATCGTGGGTCGTGAAGAATTTTGACGCGGATTCCGCGAGGAGCATGAAGTGTTTGACAAGTTAAAGGCTGCAACACAGATGGCGGGCATGCTGAAGGATCTTCCGAAGTTGCAAGCGAAGATCGAGGAGGTCCGCGCGCGGCTTGCGACGACACGCGTCGAAGGAAGTTCCGGAGGTGGCGCTGTAAAAGCGGTTGCCTTCTGCGATATTCGCATCGATACGGTCACCCTCGACCCTTCCGTTTTTCGCGGCCTTGCCAATGGGTCGTCCGCAGACCAGTCCTATGCGAACCGTCTCATCGCCGAAGCAGTGAACGACGCGCTTGCCCGCGCGCGGGCGCGCATGGCGGAGGAACTCGGTCGCGCGGCCACCGACAGCGGAATCGATCTTCCCGCGGGCCTTCTTGAGAGACTTGGCTGAATCGCGCACCGTCTGGCAAGACTCACACGCACACACGCACCACACCACGCACACATGTCAAACGCCGCCTATCCAGACTCCGTTCGTCGGCTGATTGAGGCCTTTGCCGCGATGCCGGGAATTGGTCGTCGCAGCGCGGAACGCCTCGCGTTTCACGTGCTTCGCCAGTCGCCCGCCGAAGCACTCGAACTTGCACGCGCAGTGGAAGACGTGAAGCGCAAAGTGAAGCACTGCTCCGTGTGTTGGAGTCTTGCGGACAACGATCCGTGTCCAATCTGCGCAGATCCACGCCGTGACGCGTCGACGGTGCTCGTTGTCGAACAGCCGAAGGACCTCTTGGTCATGGAGAAGACCGGCTTGTTTCGCGGTGTGTACCACGTCCTACTGGGGCGGCTTGATCCACTCGGCGGTGTGGGCCCTGAGGCGATCACGCTCGACACGCTCCTCGCGCGTCTCGAACAGCCCGCGAAAAATGCTCGCGGAACTCCGGTCATGGAGCTCATTCTCGGATTGAACCCAGATCTCGAGGGCGACACCACCGCGCTTTGGATCGCGCGCGAAGCTGGCGAACGCGGTGTGCGTTCAACGCGACTGGCCCGCGGCTTGCCGAGCGGCTCGCAACTTGAGTTCGCAAATCCGGCAGTCATCGGCGACGCACTCAAGGGCCGCACGAGTTTGTGAGGGCAGGCGTTTGTGATTGCATAGGTCGATGATTCCGCGCGTTTTTCCCTGTTGTTGGTGGGGGGCGAACAGTTTCCCCGCGCAATTGACGGGAACTCCGTGCGAATACCGAAAATTGGGAGGTCGCCATAGCCTTCTCCACTTCGAAGGTCGATAGCATCGAAGCTGGCGCCGGCGTCGCCCGCAGAGGATCCGAAGACGATGGCTGGAATGCGCTTCGAAACATCGCAGGGCATGAAACTTGGGCAGACGCTGTCGCCCAAGCTGATTCAATCGGCGGAGATTCTCCAACTCAACACCATGGAGTTGCAGGAGCGCCTCGAGCAAGAAGTCGAGAAGAATGTTGCGCTTGAGCTCGTGCTGCCCGGGAGTTCTGACGACGGCGATCTCCGTCGAGAACGAAGCCGGGAAGAGGCGCCACAGGGAGGCGGCTCTGAGGAGTTTGAACGACTTCGTCGGCTCGAACGCCAGTACGGAGACCAGTGGAACTCTGATAGCGATGGCCGGCGTGCCGCACGCGACTCTGGCGAGCGTGATGCAAAGATGGACGCGATGGCGAACGCGCCGTCACGCGGTCGCGGCATCGTCGAGGAGTTGACCGAGCAGTGGAGTTTTGCGGAGGTCCACGATCCATCGATCCGCACTGCCGGCGCGCGCATCATCGAGTACATCGATGACGACGGGCTGATGAAGACTGACCTTGAAACAGTGCGCGAGCAGAGCGCACATCTTGAGGGCTGTGATTGGTCGCTCACGACGCTCGAGGCCGCGCTCTTGCGCATTCAAGCCGAACTTGAGCCAAAGGGCGTTGGTGCTCGGAGTGTGCGCGAGGCGCTTCTCATCGAGGCGCGGGTCAAACTTGACGAGGTCATGGACCTCGACCTCGCGGAATCGTGGGGAGATGCAATCGAGATTCTTGAGAGTTTCTACGACGACATTCTCGCCAACCGCATCCCAAAGATTCGCGAGCGTATGGGCTGGAGTCCCGAACGCTTCGACCGGGCGCGCGCGTGCCTCAAGCGACTCGATCCGAATCCCGGACGCGAGCTTGTCCCGCCAGAATCGACAGCAATCATCCCCGATGTGATCGTTGAGTACGACCCCGAGTCGGGTGACTACACGGCGCGCCTCGCCGATGAGCTCATGCCCCGCGTGCGCGTTTCGCCCGACTACGAGGCGATGATGAAAGAGATCGATCTCGACGCCAAGGCACGCAATTTCGTCGCCGAAAGTGTGCGTGCGGCGCGCTCCATCATCGAAGCGATTGAGCAGCGCAACACAACACTGATGCGCGTGGTTCGCGTGGTACTTGCGCGGCAGCGCGAGTGGTTCGAGCAGGGGCCGCAACATCTCAAGCCGATGCCGATGGTCGATGTCGCCGAGATGCTCGGCATCCACGTCGCGACCGTTTCCCGCGCGGTGAGTGAGAAGTGGCTGCAGACCCCGCGTGGGTTGGTCGCGCTTCGAACATTCTTTTCACTCGGTACTGAGAACGCCGATGGCGAAGAGATGTCGTGGAATGCGGTGAAGGCGATGGTGCAGGAAGCCGTTGACAGCGAGTCGAAGGTGAAGCCGCTGAGCGACCGCGAGATCGCGGAGGTGCTTGAGAAGCGCGGCGTGACGATCGCGCGCCGCACGGTCGTCAAGTACCGTGAACAGCTCGGCATCCTTTCGGCACCGATGCGCAAACAACATTGATCGCTTCCGCGCTCAGCGGTTTGCTTCGAGACATTTACGGCTGCGAGCCCGGAACCTGCCGAAGATGGCGGTTGGCGCAGGGGGCGCTCCAAACGACTCCCCGGCGGTCGCTACACTTCGCGCTTCTCTGGAGGCTTCATGAAGGTTTGGCTCGACGGTCATCTCGTTGATAAGCAGCACGCAGTCGTCCCGGTTTATGACCATGGACTGCTCTACGGCGACGGAGTCTTCGAGGGTATCCGTGTTTACAACGGTCGTATCTTCAAACTCAAGAGCCACCTCGATCGCCTCGAAGCGAGCGCACATGCGATTCACCTCACGATGCACTACACGCGTCGCGAGATCGAGCAGGCGGTGCGTGAAACTGTTTCGGCAAACGGCCTGAAGGACGCGTACATCCGCCTTGTGGTCACCCGCGGGCCAGGACCGCTTGGACTTAATCCGTTCACCTGTCCGAAGCCGACCACGATCGTGATTGTGGATCGCATTCAACTCTACCCAACAGAGCTCTACGAAAACGGCATGCCCGTGATCGTTGCAAAGCGGCCGCGCATTCCAGTCGAGTGCCTGGATCCATCGGTGAAGAGCCTCAATTATCTCAACAACATCCTCGCGAAGGTTGAGGCCCATGAGGCGGGTGTTCACGAAGCGATCATGCTCAACACCGACGGCGAAGTCGCGGAGTGTACGGGCGACAACATCTTCTTTATCCGCGGTGGTCGCGTGGTGACTCCACCGGTGACGGCTGGGATCCTCAATGGAGTGACCCGCCTGTTTGTGATGAATGACATTGCGCCGTTCTGCGGAGTCGCGGTGGAAGAACGTTCGATGCGGCTTGAAGACCTCTTCACGGCAGACGAAGTATTCCTCACTGGAACTGCCGCAGAAATCATCGGCGTGAGTTCCATCGACGGCGAAGTGATCGGTGAGGGGAAGGTCGGTCCAATCACCAGCAAGTTGATCGCAGAGTTCAAGAGTCGCGTCGCGTCACAAGCTCCTGAGGACTGACGCATCGCGGCGACTGTTCGCGACGAGCGTGCATCAAAGCGGGGCGGTCCGTGCGTTGCAGTACTTGTCACCACACCCTTTGGAATCAACCCGCGCCAACCGACGGTTCGCCGCGCGTGTGCTCAGAATGCGGCACGCCCTACGCCGTCGCTGATTTCGCGTTTCGACGGGGAAAAGTCGCATTTTCTTGCCCCCACTGCGCGCAGGTTTACTTCGGCACATCTCCCACAGGGCACCTCGAGCCCGCAACCTTTGCGTGCGCGTCGTGCGGCGGCGCCGTGACGATGGAGCAGTGCGTGCTCCGCCCGGTGGGTGTCCAAAGCGACACAGAGGCGATGCTCTTTAAGCCGCTTCCGTGGCTTGAGTCCGGCGGCCTCTTCGCACGTTGGCGGGGCACACTCAAGTTTGGGATCTCAGAGGGTGCGGATGTCCCGATGGCACTCGCCGGGCGTGAGCCGATGGGTGCTGCGATCGGCTTCCTCGCCATGCAGGGTTGGGTGTCCGGGCTCATCCCCTTGTTTGTCGGGCTGCTCGCCGTTTTTGGGCCGTCGATCATGAGCGGAATCGTTGGATTCGGCGGGGGGAACGCCGTAGCAATGGGAATGCTCACCTGGCAGGTCGCGAGTTACATCGCCCTCCCGCTATGGATTTGCGCGTCGGTTTCGGTCGCGGCATTTGGCACCTCACTTCTCGGCGCATCGCTTGGTCTTGGATTTCGGCGTGCATTCGTCATCATCGCCTTCGCGTCGGGCGGGCTGATCTTTGCGCTGATTCCATTCTGCGGCGGCTTGGTCGGGATCATTGTGTGGGCGGTGCAGGCTTCGCGGGCGATCGCTGCGGCGTTGCCTCCGGGGCGACGAGTGGGTCCAGTTTTCCTCGCCCTCCTCGGAGGCTTCGTAGCGTTTCTCACGGTGAACGTTACGTGGTTTGTTGCCAGAATCTTCCTCATCATGTGACGCGCACGAACGAAGCGGCCTTCACACGCGCAACTTTTCCCACGCTCCGAAGCGAAAGCGGGCGAGAAACATCAAGCCTCGGATCGCAAGCTCAATCATGAGTCCCCACCAGATTCCGACGAGGCCGTACTCGCAGTGAATGCCGAGGTACCACGCGAGCGGTAGCCGAATGCCGTAGCAGCCGAAGACCGTGATGCCAAGGATCCATTTGGTGTCGCCAACGCCGCGGAGCCCGTTGCGAACCACCATGGCAAGCGCAAAGAAAGCTTGGATCGAGCCAGCAGCGACAAGGAGCTTTGGAACAAGCGCAAGGTGCACCGGATCGTCGGAAATCGTGCGTGTGAGCGCGCGCCCGAAGAAGATGAACACAAGCCCCATTGAGCCCATGATCGCGACGCCGATCAGAGTGCACCGCCAAATCGCAGCGCGGGCGAGTCGCACATTGCCCGCTCCGAGGTACTGCCCGGCGAGGGCTCCGGCAGCGGTCCCCATCGCGAATCCCGGGAGAAATGAGAACGACTCCCATTGCACCGTGATGATGTGTGCGCCGACGAGGCCTTCCTTCGTCGTGGTTCCGAGGCCTAATTCGGCGGCCTTCCCGATAAACCCGAGGACGAGCAGATTGACCGTCCACATGGCGAGACCTTCGAAGAAATTGGGCACTCCCACGCGCACAATTCGCCACGCCATCGAGCGATCGATTGCAAGATCGGTCGATTCGAGGCGAAGGTCTTTCACGCCCGCGCGCAAAACGCGCCACGTGAGCCAAGCGCCAACCGCGTATGAAATCGCGCTTCCCGCGGCGATGCCAAAGACACCCCATTGCGTCGGATCAAGTGGTGACAGATTCGGAATCGTCGCACCAAACGCACGGATTTCAACGCCAGAAATGATCCATGAGGCGATGCAGTTGACGACATTCACCCACACCGCGATTTGGAAGGGCTTGTGGGCTTCGCCCGCGCCGTGCAGGCACATCGCGCCGACCATCATGACGCCGCAGAATGGAATCCCAAGCGCGAGGGTGCGGACATAGTCCACGCATGCGACGGTCGCTTCGGGTGAAAGGTTTGAATATTGCGCGAGTGGCTCAGCGCAGAACCACATCAATACCGCGACGAGCGCGCCCCATGCGAGCGAGAGCAGCATCGACTGCCCAAGCGCGCGATGACTTTCGCGAAGATCACCGGAACCCATGCCACGCGCAATGATCGCCTGGCCGCCCACGCCGAGCCCGGCCATCGCAATACCGATAAACCACCCAACGAAACTGCCGATGCCGACACCATCCATCGCCGGGCGTGCGATCTCCGAAGGGAGATTGCCAGCGAGCATCTTGTCGACAAAGCCGACTCCCGCCGCCATCGTCTGTTGCATGAGCACCGGGATCGCAAGAATCCAAATCGCCTGCGACATACTTTTGCCAGCGAGCCGTCCCGCACGGATCACGCCCTCGTCGTCGGGAATCGCGTCTTGCTCGATCGCGGCGACGAGGGGAGACATCGGGTCATCGGGCGAAACCGCACTCTCGACCAGAACACGCTCGCGCTGGCGGGCATGTGCGTCGCGGGTTTCTTGATCAGAGTCGGGTGAGATTGGTCGAGGGTGCTGCGTCATCGCGAGATCTGCACCAGCACCGAAAATACTCCTGGCTCGCCGAGCGAGGCAAGTGCCTTCGCGGCCTCTGCAAAACCGATTCGCCTCGAAATGAGCGGCGAGGGATCAATCGTTCGTCGCGCGAGTCGATCGACGGCTGCTGCGATGGGGCCGAAGCCGGAACCGTGAACCTCGATCTCATCGAGGGCGATATGAGAAAGGTCAAACGCCACCGGCGCCCGCGCGGAAATCCCAGCGACAACAACATGCCCGCGCGGTTGAACCATGCGCGCCGCGGCGGCAAGCGTTTCTGCCGAACCGGTCGTATCGATCACGAGTTCTTGATCGCCCCGCCGACCGATTTCGTGGAGCGCGCGGTGTCGCACGCCAAATTGTTCCGCGGCACGGAGCGTCGCCTCATGCATCGCAACGAGGCGCGCGAGCGGATTTTCCTCGACCGCAACAAGCGCCGCCAACACCGCAGAAAGATCATCGCCGAGCACGCTTGCGAAGGTGCGTTTCTCGACGCCTCCGCGCCGAACAGCCTCGATGGCGCGGGCGAGTGGTGCGGCGAAGACCGCGCGCTCGTCGTCGAGGTCCTTGGGGATCGGAACACAGTTGGCCGCCGGTACCGCGACGATTTCTGCGAGTCCTCCGGCCGCCGCGTCAAGACCGGCGATGGAGCGCGAGGCGCAGTGCATCGCAAGCCCACCCTGACAACGCGCGCAGATGCCGCAACTGAAGACCGGCTGCACGACGACGCGGGTCCCGCGCGGAGGAATTCCGGCGGCATGCGCAGCGTCTTCGACAACTCCGGTGAAGGCATGCCCGAGTATGCGGGTTCCGTTGACCTCTGCGCCGAGTCCACGGGCGACCTCGCGCTCGAGTGGAGTGAGCAGCGCATGGGTTGGTCGTACCAGCACTTGGCCGACTCGGGCAACCGCGCGGGCACAGTTGCGCAGTTCTGCGCGAATCTCGGCGCGGGTTCCATCGCGGGTTCCATCACGGGTTCCAAGCTCGCGCTCGCTGAGTAGGCCCGCGCGCTGTTCGGAAGACCGCTCGATCAAACGATTCGCTTCGTCACCATCGGCGCGATCGCGTCGGGCGAGCACGCGCATGAAGCCCGGAGGAATCGCACTCATTTCGAAGCATCCGCGGGCGCCGGTACCGTCGCTGCGGGGTCGGCCGCTTCGCGCGCTGTGTCGTTGGTACGACGCGCGCCGAAGACTTTCATCCCAATCGGAACATCAGGCTTCTCAAACACCACAGGCGACCAGAAGAGGAGGTCATCCCAAATGTCGATCGCACGGACAAAAGTCGGGTAGAGAAAAACGCGGCCGTTGGCAAATGGCGTCGGCGTCGAAACGTAGAAGCGCAGCCATTGGTCCTCATCGATTGCGAATTCCATTCCCGTCATGGTGCGCAACGCATCGACTGCCGCGACATTCACAGCAAGATCGCGTTGTGACAGCGCCGAGACAAGCGCTTGAAACACGGCAGGTGTTGGATATTGACCAAGCGCGATTGCGATTTCGGTGCGGACATCAGAATCTTCGTTGGCATCGACGAGTCGCGGCCAAATCGTGTCCGCAACCGCGGGATCATGCAGTCGCTGCAACGCCTTCGCAGCGGCAAGCCGAACCTGGCGAAACGGACTTGCGAGGCTCTTCGCAACAAGCGCCGCGTCATCAGGATCGCCGTGGCGACCGAGCGCCTGAAGCGAGGCAGCGCGCACAAGCGGATCGAGCGCATCCTCGGCATAGAGCCGGTACATGCGCACATACGGCGCAGCCCCGCCCCACGGGGCGTTTGCAAGCAGGATGGTTCCTCGGCGCGCGTTCTCGCGATCGTTTGGGTCTGCTGCCCACTGTGCAGCCTGTTGCGGAGTCGGCGGAGTGAAACTATCGGCGAAACTCGAGAAATCAGAAGAGATCGTGTCGCATCCAATGAGCGCAGGGAGCGCGACGAGCGCGATCAAGGTCAGGCGGATACGCATAGCGGAAGAGTAGCGAAACTCACCCGCCGTGTGCGGCGAGCGTCTCTCGTCCCAAGGTACGCTGTTTGCATGGCCCTCCAGATCGACCGCTTCGTGCTTGGCGACTTCGAGACGAACTGCTACGTCGTGCGCGATGACGCAGACCGCAGCAACACTTGTTGGATCGTCGATTGCTCGTACGAACCCGAGCCGATGCTCGACTTCATCGAGCAAAACGGTCTCAAGCCCTCGCTCTGCATCTTGACCCACTGTCACTGCGATCACATCGCCGGACTCGCAAAAATGCGGCTCCGTCTCGGACCGGTCAATATCCTCTGCCACGCCGCTGAAAAGGACTTCAATGACGATCCGAATTTGAACCTCTCGGTCTTTCTTCCGCCATCGGTGCGCGCGCCATCGCCGGATGCCTACATCGCGGATGGACAACTGCTTGAACTTGGTTCGTACTACTTCCGAATTCTGCATACGCCCGGGCACTCTCCGGGCGGAATCACGCTTTGGTGCGCGGAAGCGGGGGAGGCGATTGTGGGCG
The DNA here is from genome assembly GCA_945902075.1 of Candidatus Kuenenia stuttgartensis. GTDB lineage: Bacteria > Planctomycetota > Phycisphaerae > Phycisphaerales > SM1A02 > QWPT01. The sequence continues at coordinate 38,145 of CAMDMA010000008.1, forward strand.
ACACGCTGTTTGCCGGCTCGATTGGGCGGATCGACTTTCCGACAAGCGACCCTGAGCGGATGAAGCACTCGCTCCACGAGATACTGATGCGCCTACCCGATGAGACGCGCGTCCATCCCGGGCATGGTGCTTCGACCACCATTTTGGCGGAGCGAAGGAGTAACCCGTACCTCCGGCCTGGCGCGATCTAAACGTCCCGCGTCTGCGGAACTCGAGTTTCCTCGGCTTTCTATGAGCGCCCGCGCGGGGCAGATCGTCTTATACTCTCCGCCCTATGCCGTACACGATCACGCCTGCAGAGGGCTTTGGTCTCGATGTCGAGAACCTGGACTACCTGAAGGATCACTTCCAGGCTCCGGACCGTTGGGTGCTGAACTTTGGCCCGCAGCATCCTGCCACGCACACCACGCTTCGCCTTGTGCTTGAGCTCGATGGCGAGCGCATCGCGCGTTGTACGCCGCACATTGGGTACCTCCACTCGGGCTTTGAGAAGCTTGGCGAGCACCACGACTACAACCAGTATGTTTGCACCATCAGCCGCATGGACTATGTGTCGCCGATCGTGAATGACATTGCCTGGCATCACGCAGTCGAGAAGTTGTTCGGGATCGAACTTACCCCGCGCGCGAAGGTGGTTCGAACCATCCTCTGCGAGCTTGGACGCATCCAAAATCATCTGCTGTGCGTGGGCGCGGCAGCGCTTGACCTTGGCGCATTCACCGGCTTCCTCTACGGCTTCAACGAGCGCGAATTCATTTACGACATCATTGAGTACGTCTCAGGGCAGCGATTCCATCCAGACTGGACCCGCGTCGGTGGTGCGTGGCGTGATATTCCGGACGATGAAGTCTTCAAGCGCATGGTGCGCAATTTCATTGACGTCCGGCTGCCGAAAGCGATTACAGATCTCGAAACGCTGTGTAATCGAAACCGTATCTTTGTCGATCGTCTGCAGGGCGTTGGCGCCGTGACGCGCGAGGATGCGATTCAGTGGTGTCTCACAGGCCCCAACGCGCGCGCTGCTGGCGTGCGTCGCGACCTCCGCAAGGACGAGCCCTACCTTTGCTACGCCGACAACTGGGATGGCGAAGGTGCCGATCGTGTGAAGTTCTCCATCGCTGTCGCGAGTGCGGGCTGCAGCATGTCGCGCTACCTCGTGCGGCTTGAAGAGATCAGGCAGTCGGCAAAGATCATTGACCAACTCATCGATCGACTGCCGGGCGGCTCCATCAATGCGGTCGCCGATGGCAAGATTCGCGTTCCGGAAAAGGCTGATGTCTACGGCTCCATCGAAGGCGTCATCCAGCTCTTCGAGCTTTACATGAACAACCGAGGCTTTGACACTCCGGTTGGCGAGGGCTACGGCGCGATCGAAAGCCCCAACGGCGAGCTCGGCTATTACATCGTCGCCGATGGATCGAAGTATCCGTTCCGCGCGCGCACGCGACCTCCGTGTTTCATGAACTACCAGATCTTCCCGAAGCTGATGGAAGGCCATCAACTCGCCGACATCGTCGCGGTGCTTGGGTCGCTCAACATCATCGCCGCGGAATTGGATCGCTAGCCCGGGTTTCGGACGATTCCCGCAGTTTGCGCGACAGACGCGATGGGCACGACAGACACGACAGACACGACAGACACGACAGAATCGAGATTCGCATGAGTTGGACCACGAAGCCATCTGCCACCACGAAAATCGCCACGCGCGCCGAGCCGTATTGCACGCAGGCGATGAAGGACCATTGGACGAAGGAACTCCTTCCGCGTTACGCGACGAAGCAGGGGGCGCTCTTACCCATCCTTCACGATATCCAGCACGCGTATCGCCACATCCCGTACCAAGCGATGGTAGAGATCGCGTCCTTCCTGTCGATCAAGCCTGCGGATGTGATGGACACCGTGACGTTTTACGAAGAGTTCCACACCGAACCGGTTGGAAAGTGCGTCATCGGCATCTGCCAGTCGATCGCCTGCGAAGTGTGCGGCCACAAGAAGTTGCTCGATCATGTGCGCGTACGCCTCGGCATCGAGCCGCATGAGACAACCGACGACGGCAAGTTCACGCTCCTCGCACTTGAGTGTCTTGGTTCGTGCGACACGGCGCCCGTTGCGCTCTTCAACGAAACCCTGCATGAGAACCTCACCATTGAGTCGGTGGACAGGCTGATCGATGCGGCCGAGAAGGGTGAAACTGGGAAGGGTTCGGGCGGGCACCACTGATGGATCCTTCGAACGCGCCGAAATCTGATCCACCGCTGATGTGGAACCTCGGGGCGTTCTTTGGGCACATCGTTCAGGCCATCCGCGACGATCCTGAAAAGTTTGAGAAGAGCGGCCCGCAGCCGATCGAAGTGCGGCGACAAGTGCAGGAGGCGCGCCACGGCGAGTATCTGCTTCGACGCACGACGATTGATGAAGTGATGCTCAGTCACGAGCAAAGTCCCCACACGGCGGCCGACACGCCGAACACAGCGACGACGGGCGTTCCGCCCACGCAAGAATGAAGCGAAGACCACCATGCCAGTCACTGAACCAATTCTGACCAAGCGCATCCCCACCTTTCCGTGGGGCGACCCGAAGACTCGTAAGACGGTTTCGGTCGATGAGTTCATCGCGACCGGCGGCTATGCGTCGCTCGAGAAAGCGCTCGATATGGCGCCAGCGGACGTCGTGAACCTCGTGAAAGACGCGAATCTGCGCGGACGTGGCGGCGCAGGATTCCCCTGCGGGCTCAAGTGGTCATTCCTTCCGCCAACCGACGGCGGTCGGCGCTACCTCTGCATCAACTGCGACGAGGCTGAACCTGGCACCTTCAAGGACCGCTTGCTCTGCGACTACGACCCGCACATCATCATGGAAGGCATCGCGATTGCCTGCCATGCGTGTCAACTCGACACCGCCTACTTTTTCATCCGTGGCGAATACCACCATCAAGCAAAGGTTGTCGAGAACGCGATCCGCGAGGCCTACGCCAAGGGGATCTTCGGCAAGCAGGGCCTGATGAACGGGAAGTCAAAATTCGCCGTTGATTGCTACCTCCACCGCGGCGCGGGTGCATATATCTGCGGCGAGGAGACTGGCCTGCTCGAGGCGGTCGAAGGTCGTCGCGGCTGGCCGCGGCTCAAGCCGCCATTCCCAGCGGTCAAGGGACTCTTCGGTCGGCCAACGATCATCAACAATGTCGAGACGCTCGCTGCGGTCGGACCGATTGTTGACAAGGGCCTCGCATGGTGGAAGGGTCTTGGCTGCGAGAGTTCGATTGGTGGCGCGCCGAGTTACGGCACAAAGCTGATGGGAGTCTCAGGCCATGTGAATCGTCCGGGCGTGTTTGAGTGCGATCTCGGTATTCCGTTGCGTGAACTCGTTGAGAAGTATTGCCTCGGCATGCGCAACGGCAAGAAGTTTAAGGGTGCCATCGCTGGTGGCGTCTCGATGGGCGTGCTCGGCACGGATCAGTACGAGGCAGGGATGGACTTCGACATCGGCCGCCGATTCGACGTCATGGGCCTTGGCACTGCGTGTCCGACGATCTTCGATGAAGACACAGATATGGTGGCGGTTGCGCGCAACATCGCACGCTTCTTCAAGAATGAGTCGTGCGGACAGTGCACGCCGTGCCGCGAAGGCGCAGGATGGATCTACAAGCTCATCTCACGCATTGAGCGTGGCGATGCAACGACGAAGGATCTCGATCTCCTCCTCGAAATCGCCGGCTCGATGGGACTTACGCCCGGCACCACGATCTGTGGCCTCGCCGATGGCAACAACTGGGCGATTCGAACCATCGTGAACAAGTTCCGCGGCGAGTTCGAGGCGCGCGTCAAGCCGTATTCGGTGCCGGTTTCGGGAAGCATGTCGGGCGTCTCGCTCACGGTCGTGCGTTGAGCGAAGCGGGAACAGCCGTCCACTTTCATGCGGGCGATGGTTGCCCGTCGACGATCGATCGCGCAAAGCTCGCGCGCGAATTTGCCCGCCTCGCGCCTCACTTCCCAAAGCCGCTCGCCCGCGTCGATGCGCTGTTACTCGGTGATTCTGCGATGGACGCGGCGCACCGACGCTACTCGCAGGTCGAGGGGACAACCGATGTCTTGAGTTTCCCCGCCGAGACAGGTCCGGAAGTTGAGGTTGATCTCATGATTTGTGTCGACGTCGCTCTGCGCGAGGCCGCCGCTCGTGGGCATGGGGTGGACCGAGAAATTCTGCTCTACGCCGTGCATGGCGCGCTCCACGCCTGTGGATATCGCGATGACACCGATGCCTCAGCAGCGGCGATCCACGCCGAGGAGGACCGCATACTCAGCGCGGGTGGCGGAGGGGTCGTGTATGCTCGCAATGTTGCGGGTCCTTCTGAACAGAGGGCGGCAACGGAGGCGGGCTTGCCGCCTGCGTTCGGATCAGTGGCACCTGAGGGCCCCAACGCGTGAGCCTGTATCTCTTTGTGTCGATTGCGGCCACCGTCGGCGTCACGAGTTACTTCTCGTCGCTCAACCTCGCCATGGTGCAGGCGAGCAGATCAGGCCTCGAAAACGAGCTCGAATCGCGAGGCTCGCTCGCCGACGGCCGGTGGCTGCTCGATCGATTGCTCGAGGCCTCGCATGCAGTCGCACTCTTTCGGACCATTGGGCGCGTCGCGCTCTTTTCGCTCGTTCTCGTAGCGTTTGAAGGTTTCGGCGAGACGGCGCGCATCACCGTTGGTGGACTTGTCGGAACTGCTGCCGTTTCCGTCGCGCTCATCTGGCTCTTCACCAGCGTGCTGTCCTCCGCGATCGCGCGACACGCGACATACCCGGTCATCGCGGTGAGTTTGCCATTCATCCGACTGACGCTGCTTGTCGTCGGTCCGCTGCTCGCCGCAGTTGGGTTCATCGATGAAGTTGTGCGTCGGCTCACCGGCGCAAACTTGCGTGAGGATGAAACTGAAGAGCAGTTGCTGCACTCGATTGAGGACCGCAAGAATGAAGGCGAGATCGATCCCGTCGCAGCAACGCTTCTCCAACGCGCGGTTGTCTTTGGTCAGACGACGGTTGCGAGCGTGATGACGCCGCGTACGGATATCGAGGCGATTGAACTCTCCGACGATCTTGCCGCGATTCGCGCTCAAATCGCAATTTCCGGACACTCACGCGTTCCGGTTTACGAGGAGAGCCTCGACCAGATCGTTGGCATTCTCTACGTACGCGATTTGGTGCGCTATTTTGGTCTTCCAGCAACGGACTTCAATCTCCGCACGGTGCTACGCGAACCGCTACGCGTCCCCGAAACAAAGCCGGTGGGCGAGTTGCTCCGCGACTTTCAGCAGAGCGAGGTGCACATGGCGGTGGTCGTCGATGAGTACGGCGGGACTTCTGGTCTCTGCACCATCGAAGACGTCCTGGAGGAGATCGTCGGCGAGATTCACGACGAGCACGAGCCAGCGGACGAGCTTCCGCCGCTCATGATCAAGGCCGGTCCGGGGCGTTACGAGGCCGACGGTCGGATGTCGATCATGGAGATCAATGAGCGTCTCGGCCTCTCACTTCCCGAAGACGGCGATTTCGACACGGTGGCAGGCTTCCTCCTCGATCGCTTCGGCCGCGTCCCGACAGCGGGCGAGTATGACGAATCTGTGGAGGTGAACTTCGAGATCCTCGCCGCGAGCCCGACCAAGATCGATCGCGTCGCGATCGTGATTCGAGACGAAACCGGCGACGAGGCCGGTGAGAAAGTTTCCGAGAAGGCTGCCTCAACGGGTCGCGACGATTCTCCCGAAGCATCGAGGGAATCCTAGTTCGCTGTCACGGCGCGCAATCGCGTGACGCATTTCCCTAACTCTGCGGGCCTGCATGCTCAACGCAGGCGAAGAGCATGCCGAAGCGTATGAACACCGTCCGCATCAACCATGCCCCCGCGCAACAGCAATCGGTCGCCCAGTCCGACCGCTATCGACTCTCCATGCGCGGTCTCCTTCGGGATACCGGCGCAACCGATGCGGAGCGGGTTGTCTCGTGCGCGGTGCATCTATGGCCGCTCATGATCGCCTTCCTCGCGCCGCTCGCGCTTTTTGTTCCGCTTGTCCTCTGGCTCGCGTTTCGTCGGCGTTCTCCACTCGTCGATGACCACTGCCGCGAGGCGATGAACGCGCAGTGCACGCTGCTTGTCCTCGTGCTTGTGCCGTGCATCGGTTGGATCTTGCTCATCCCGTGGTCGGTACTCTCCGTTGTCTCATTGCTCCGCGCCGGCATCGCAGGCGCGGACGCCGAGTTCTTCCGATACCCCGCGATCCTGCGCCCGATCCGTTGATCGCTACACTGCGGAGAGTGGCTCTTCTGCAAGCAAGCAACCTCGTCAAGGCGTATTCCGGCCGTCGTGTCGTCGATGGCGTTTCGTTCGAGGTCAATAGCGGTGAAGTCGTTGGACTACTCGGCCGCAACGGCGCTGGAAAGACCACATCGTTCCGAATGGCAATTGGAATGATCACGCCCGAAGGTGGCAGCGTGCACTTCGATGGTCGCGATGTCACATTCGATCCCATGTATCGACACGCGCTGTCTGGGATGGGCTATCTCTCGCAGGAACCGAGCGTGTTTCAGCGGCTCACCTGCGAGGAAAACTTACTCGCCATTCTCGAGACGCAGGCACTTGGCCGCGAACAACGCAAGAAGCGCGCCCAGGAGTTGCTCGAGCAATTCGGCCTGAAACACAAGGCGAAAGACGAAGCGCGCACGTGTTCCGGCGGAGAGCGACGGCGGCTAGAAATCGCGCGCGCGTTGGTCACGCGGCCTAAGTTGATGCTGCTCGATGAGCCGTTTGCAGCGGTTGATCCGCATACGGTCGAAGAGTTGCAAGCCGAGGTCCGGCGGCTCGCCGACAACGGCATTGCCATGCTCGTCACCGATCACAACGTGCAACAGACGCTTCGCATTTGCGACCGCGCTTACATCATCCACGAGGGGCGGAATCTTCGCGAGGGGACTCCGCGCGAGATCATCAACGACCAGTCCGTCCGCGACGCGTACCTCGCGTCGACTTTCCGCGGTGATGAATTCGACTAATCGTCCCGAACCAGCGAGGCTTGCATGCAGCGCATCACCACGATCATCTCTCTCCTCGCAGGAACGTCCGCGCTCGTCGGCTGTGTTGAGCGTCGCGTGTGGATCGATTCGAACCCTCCGGGTGCGCTTGTTTGGCTCAACGACGCGCAGGTTGGTCGCACACCCGTCGACGTGTCGATCACCCACCACGGCGTGTACGACGTGCGACTTGAGAAGGAGGGCTTCGAGCCGCTCATGACCTCCGCGGACTCCGACGGCCCATTCTGGGATACCGTTCCGCTCGACTTCTTTGTCGAAATCCTCCCGATCACGGCCCGTTGCGAGTCGCGGTGGGTCTTCACGCTGCTTCCTCGGAATGACTCCGAAGTGGCGCTTGTTGATCGTGCGACCACGCTTCGGGACATCCTCCGAGGCGAGAGTCAGCCCAAGGTCTCCTCAGGCGAGGACGATTTCAAGCGGCTCCAAGAAGCGTTGCAGGGGAAGGCGCAGGATCCGGCGCTCATGCCAAGCCCTGTTCCTGCGGAGGATCCGGTGGACACGCCGAATCAGGATCGATGACGTGTGATCGATGACGTGTGATCGATGGCAAGTGATCGTTGATGGGCAAGCGCGTATGACGAGGGCATAAAAAAACCACCGTCCGGCGCGCTCCGACACGCTCCGGACGATGGGAATCGCTGCTCACGAGGAGCTACGAAAGTTCAGGGTCAATGTTCATGAGTGGTTGCCAACCGCCCTTTGGGGAGCATCGGCCACTCCGGCACGGTACACAAGTCGGCGACGCTGGGTCAAGGGATTTCATACGAATGACCGAATCCGGCAAGGTATGTATAAAGCATGTATTCGCAAATGGTTATGCATGTATCGTCACATTCTTCGTCCCGTAACGCCGCCGAGCCGTCGAGAGCGGACTCGGGACAGGCCGAAGTCGGTTTCGAGCCCCCGTTTCGGCCCATCAAGGTCGCTTTGGCCGCGCTCTATCGCCGTTGTGAGGGCGGAAAAGTTGAGTTCTTGATCGCGCGCCGCCACCGTGAGGCGATCCAAGGCGGACTTTGGGAGTTTCCCGGTGGCAAGATCGAGCCCGGAGAGTTGCCCTGCGAGGCGGCCTTGCGGGAGGTTCACGAGGAGTTGGGCCTCGCCGGGGAAGCATTCGCGGGCACGATTGAACCGCTGATTGTGGTCACCCATTCCGATCCAAGGCTCGCCCGCGAGCGCTGCGTTGAGCTTCATGCGTTTTTCGCAGAGGTGAAGCCGCACGCTGTGCCCAAGGCGCTTCGGGCCAGCGAACTTCGCTGGATCGGTGTCGAGGAGATCTCCCAATTTGAGTGGCCTGCGGCAAACGCTCCAATCAACAACGCGATCGCCGCAATTTTCAAATCGCCCCCTCCGATCGACCGCGATACGCGATGATTGGCTGATGCAGCGATCCAGCGCCTCACGGCCAAGCCTAAACCTTTACTCGCGTTCGATCCTCACCCTCGCGGCCATGCTGGCAACGGCGCACGCGCATGCGGACGCGTTTCGGATTGAACCGGCGGCGGGCGATCCCGCAGTGCTCGGCTCACTCGTGCCGCAATCTGCGCATGAGGCGCAACCCGAGTCGGCCGCTCCGGCTCCAACAGAAAATGACGCCGTCTGGAGTTTCGGCGAAGCCAATACATCAGCCTTCGAGGTATCGATCGCTGCGGCCTCTGACTTCAACGATGTGACGCTTGGAATTCTTGATGCGGGCGTACAGTGGTTCGTCGCGGATGAAATCAGTGTTGGTCTCTTCGCTGAAGCGATCTACGCATCGCAGAACCCTGAGAACGCGCTGGGCGGCGGGGGCGGTGTGCTGCTGCGTTGGCACTTTGTTCGCGAAGAGCGCTTCACACTTTTTGTTGATCTCGGATGCGGCCTACTCGCGACCGACAACGAACTTCCGAGTGGAGGGACAGAATTGAACTTCACGCCGCGCGCGGATTTCGGTGCCACATTTGCCCTCGACGCACGCACGCATTTGATTGCCCGCCTCGGTTGGTTCCATGTGTCGAACGCACAGACGGGCGAAGGCAATCCGGGCATCGACGCTGCGTCGGTGGGGCTTGGGATCTCGTTCGGCTTCTGACTTTTTAGCCGTAGCCGCGCGGATTCGCTTGCATCCAACGCCAGGCTGTTGCGACGATCGCATCAAGATCGGTCCAATTCGCGCTCCACCCGAGGTCGCGCGCGATCGCGGATGGATCGGCATAGAGGCGTGGTGGGTCGCCGGGACGCCGCATTCCACGCACCGCGGGGATTGCGTGCCCGGTGACGCGGCGGCAACTCTCAAGTACCTCGCGAACGGAGTACCCGCGACCGATGCCGACATTCCAGCGCTTGAAGCGACCGGGCTCCAACGCGTCGACGGCCGCGAGATGTGCAGAAATGAGATCTTCAACATGGACGTAGTCGCGGATGCAGGTTCCGTCGGCCGTCGGGTAGTCCTCGCCGAAGATCGTGAGGTGTTCGCGCTTTCCAAGCGCGACCTCAAGGCAGATCGGGATCAGATGCGACTCTGGGCGGTGGTCCTCGCCGATGCGTCCACCCGCGTCGCACCCAGCCACGTTGAAGTAGCGAAGAGCGACGACCGCAAGCGGTGTCGGATCTTTCGGATTCGCAACCTCGGCGCGGAGCACTTCCTCAAACTGCAACTTGGATCGCCCATACGGATTGATCGGGTTCTGCGGCGTTTCCTCGCCGATTGGAACAAACTCGGGTGAGGGTTCGCCGTAGGTCGCGCAAGTCGATGAGAAGATCAGACGGCGCACTCCGGCGCACTTCATCGCGGTGAGCAGCGAGATACCACCAGCAGTGTTCGTGCGGAAGTAGTCGAGCGGTCGCTCGACGCTTTCGCCGACGTAGGTCAGCGCGGCGAAGTGCATCGCGAGGTCATGCTCGTTGCGTGTCAGTAGGTCGGTGAGCGCGTCAGTATCGGCGAGATCCGCTCTGAGAAACTCGAGACGATCGCCAGCCACGTCCTTGAGGATCTCGATGGTGCGTGCGTGTCCTCTCTCGAGCGAATCGACCACACTGACGGAGTGGCCATCCTCAAGCAGTCGTAGGGCTGCGTGGGAGCCGATATAGCCGGCGCCGCCGGTGACAAGAACGCGCATGAGACCTCCGGAACGGCGCCCGTGGCCGTGTGTGGCAATATCGGTGAATCAATCGTCGTCCCGTGGGGATTTCTAGAGGGCTTATGGTGATTGCCCGGTGATTGCAGGTGGCTCGCGCGAAACCGTGGAAATCGCCAAAGCCCCCCCCTTGATCGGCCGATAGCGATTACAGGCCCTGCCCGTGCAGATGCCACAGGCCGAACAACCAGACTTCCGGACCTCACATGTCGAGCACCGCCATCATCATCGGAACTGCCGTCGCCTGCGACCTTCTCGAAGGCCAGCTTGGCTTCGCGGCATCCGCCCCGGTCGTCCTAGGTCGGGTTCATGTCGGCGGGGGGCTTTCCGCCACGTCGACTCCGATACTCGGCGCGCTTGAGCAACTTGAATCGATCGTTGCGACCCGGCGGCCCGCGATCGCGCTGATCACGCTGCCGTCGCAGATGTCGGAACTCCTTCTTTCCATTCGAACTCGGCTTCGGCGCATGGGCATCGCCGACCGCTTCGTTCCGCCGATTGATGATCTCGTCGCTGGCATCGGTCCGCGGACGGAGATTGACATCGACCTCCAGCGCCTGATTGGTCGTCCGAGTCGCATGCTCGACGAGGCAGCAATCCGCGCGGTCGTCGGAGGGCGCACCGTGCTTGTCACCGGTGCTGGCGGTTCGATTGGAAGCGAACTCTGTCGCATCATCGCCCGCTACGGGCCGGGAAAAATCGTGTTCGTCGAGCGCAGCGAGAATGCTCTCTTCGAGATTGACCGTCAAATCGCCCGACGCCATCCCGGCCTTGCGCGTCGCGCTGCGCTGCACGATGTTGTCGACGCGGAATCCACGCTCGAACTCTTCCGTGAGGAGGAGCCTGACATCGTCTTTCACGCCGCGGCGCACAAGCATGTGCCGATGATGGAAGACCATCCTGGCCTTGCGGTGGACAACAATCTCTTTGGTACGAAAAGTGCGGTGGACGCTGCGATTGCGGTCGGCGCCGAGCGATTCGTCATGGTTTCCACCGATAAGGCTGTTCACCCCACCTCCATCATGGGTTCGACCAAGCGCCTCGCCGAGCTTTATGTGCAGCATGTCAATCGCACGAGCGGAACAGCGTGCTCGCTCGTTCGTTTTGGCAATGTGCTTGGGAGCAGCGGATCGGTGCTCGAAACGTGGAAGCGCCAAATCGCCGACGGTGGCCCGGTCACTGTGACCGATCCGCGCATGACGCGCTACTTCATGTCGATCCCCGAGGCGGCAAGCCTGGTCATTCAGGCGGCAGCGCTCACCGATCGTTCCGCGACGAGCGGTGAAGTCTTCGTACTCGACATGGGCGAACCATTCCGCATCGTTGATCTCGCGCAGCGCTTCATCGAAATGCATGGACTCGCGCCCGTGTTTCCGGGGTCCGCAGATGCCGGAACAAGGCTTGGGGAGATTGCTGTCGCGTTCACGGGTATTCGCCCGGGCGAAAAGCTCTACGAAGAGCTCGCACTCGATGCGGAAACCATCCGCGAATCACGTCACCCGGACATCCGTATCTGGGGCCTGCCTTCGCCAGATCCACAATGGGTCAAATCAATGGTGGAGACGCTTGCCCCAAGCCGCCGGAGCCGCGATGCGGCGAAGGTCGCGGGAATCGTGCGCGATCTCGTGCCAGAGCGACCCACGGTTGGTGCGGTGCACGCGGCGTGAGGCACGCTGAGGCGGCGCGACAAGCCAGAGAAGCCGGCTGAACCCCGGCGAAACACAACAAACGACGAATCAGACGCGCTCTGCTTCCGCGGCGAGTGCGGCGGACTGCTCCAACATCCGGATAAGTTCCCTTGTTGCCACGATCGCGGCATCAAGGCTGCTCGCCCCGGTTACCTGTCGAATCGGATCTCGCCTTCGATCCTCAGCGAGTTTCCCCTCAACGATCGCGAGGTTCGCCTCGAGTTCAACGAGGGTTGCCTTCGCCTCGACGAGGACCGCAGCCACGGATGAAGCCGACAGCCTCTCGAGAGTAACGACGGCATCCTCGCGCGCGGAAGTCCGGAGCTCGGGTCGACTGGGCTCAGTCGGAAGGGTGGTGTCGGCGGAACGGACTCTGCGGTCCATAGTGGGCCAATGATGGCAGGCTTCTGACCGCACGGCAAGTCGAATTGCCGTGCCGGATTGCCACGATCCTCCGACCGAGAACCCGATTGCCCTCCACAGACTCCTCGCGAGCATCGATACGGGACTTTACGGCGTGGCTGCCGAGATTTCGTCGGTCTCCGACTCAATCGACGCGGCCTCGCCTGCTAATTTTTTGGCCGCATAACGTCGTACCCAGTTGTCCCAAGTCTTGCCGCTCGCAGCATCCTTGCCCGTGAAGGCGAGGGTTCGGATGTCCCGAAGGGCCACACGACATCGGTCGTTGGAGTCGGCAGGAAGCACACGGATCTCGTCGCCCGGGTTGAGGCCGCTTGCGGCATTCGCGCTGTTGGCGAGCGCCGCATCAAAGGCATATCCGGACACCGTTCCGCCCGAGCGAAGTTCTATCGTTACATCGCCGCGAAAATCGACGGCGCGCCGCACCGCTTCGCGAAGCAGCGCTGGGTCATCGCCATGAATTGAGAGTGGTTCGTTTGACATGTTGTTTCGCGCGCAGAGTACGAGGTTGGAATGCTGCGATTGGAGTGGAGCACTAGAGCGCGGAGTCGACGGGCTCATCGTCATCTTCATCACGCGGTTGAGGAAAGGCCCATCCCGTTTCAGGGTCGATGAGTGCCCAGCCTTCCCGTCGAAGAAACTTCAAGAAACGCCCTAGTTTCAGGGTGTCAAAGAGCTCAGGCTCATGCACCCAAACGTCGATCCACTGCACGAAACCATCCTCGTCACTTGGGATGAGTTCAATGCCTGGGCCATAGAGAACCTTGCCACCGGGAGTATCGGGGCCGATATTGAATTGAGCCAGCTGCTTGAGCACTTCGACCGGAGTACCAAGTTTACGGTACCCACCGCCCTGCTTTTTGGGCAGCGGACTCCGGATGATGTAGTCGGGATCAGACATGGTGAAGTTTCGCGCGGAGACAGGATAGCGCAGATGTCATCGCCGTTCGTTCGCACCTATTCGCTGCGCTGCATGAGAAGTTCCGCGGCGGTATCCAACAGTCGCACAAGCGAGATCGGCTTGAGGAGATACGCTCGCGCGCCCACACCAAGGGCGAACTCGCGGTGCCGCTTGCCTTGGTTTGCCGTGACCATGATGATCGGCAGCACGATCGACTCTTCCTGGAGTTTCTCAAGCACCAAGAGCCCCGAACTCCGCGGCAGCATCATGTCGAGGATGAGGAGGTCAGGCTTCGATTCACGCACAAGGTGCAGTCCACTGAGGCCGTCGGTGGCCGTGTAGGTTTGCGCACCTTCATGGCGAAAGGACATCTCAATCGACTGGAGAATGTCGGGGTCGTCGTCGACGATCGCGATCGTGCAGTTGGCAAATCGGTTGGGCATCGGTGTTGGCCCGGACCACGAGTCGGGGCTATTCGAAACGGTACTGCGGATCGATCGCTCGTGGGGCGCCGCGGACGTTCATTGCCGCGGGATCGACGGGCGCATCGATTGGCTTGGCAAGTTCTGCGAGGAGGTTTGGAGTCATCCAAGGAAGGGCCGCGAGTTTGCGCGACAGTCGCTCCGGCATGGGGTCGCCCGCGCGTTCGTGCTTTGGTCGTGAGTTCCAGCGCCGATGGACCCAGAGGTACTGCTCCGGGCTCTCACGAATCATCCACTCCAGAGCTCGGTTGAAGCGCGCGCCGATGTAGAGAATGGGGTCGTCTGCGTCGCGCCAGTCGGAAGGCTCGATCACATCGGTGACCCGGAGCTCGTATCGAAACGCACCGTCGACGCGGCGCGCATATCCGCAGACGACCGGAAGTTCGTAGCGAAGCGCGAGCAGGGGAATCGACTTGTACGTCGAAGCAAGCCGCGAAAAGAAGGGGACGAATAGCCCGTCCGGTCCAGCATTTTGATCGGCGATGAACCCAACTTTTCCGCCGGCCTCAATCACTTTCTGAACCTCGTCCGTCGCGCCCCACTTGGTGATGACCTTAAGGCCAGTCTTCTGCCGAACCCCGAGCAGCCAATCGTTGAGAAAACGATTGTCGAGCGGTCGAGCAAGCGCAGTCATCTCAAATCCGACAAGCGCAAGGACGTAGCCGAGGATCTCCCAGTTTCCGACGTGCCCTGTGACAAAGATGCACGGCTTCGGTGATGTCAGGTGCTCCATCGCGCGACCAACATTGCCAAGCTGCACCCGCTCATGCCAATTCTCATGGCCAATGACGCGGGGCATCGCAAACGCGTCGACCATGAAAATGCCAAACATGTGACCAATCGAAGTTTCGACGATGCGCCGCTGGAGTTCAGCTGGCATCGAGGGAAATGCGCGTTGCACACCCAGGCATGCACGCTCTCGTCGTCGCGCTCCAAACCGCGCGTAGATGCGAGCAACCATCCGCGCAGTCTCGAGGTTTTGCTCAGGATCGAAGGGAGAAAACAACGCGGCGACCGTTCGGGCCGCCGCGTATTGAGAAAGTTCGGTTGCGATACCCACCGCTACTCAGCGGTTCACGGTGCCGGTAAGAGCCTCAAAGCGCGCCCAGTTCAGCACAGGGATCTGCGCATCTGCGGCGGTTTGGAAGAGGCTGTCGTAGAGCTCACGCGCCGCGCGTTGCTCGGTGTAGCTGAGCGTCTGCGCTTCAGTGGCATCCGAGGGAAGCGGGGCAGGGAAGGGTGGCTGTACACCGAGGACGAGGAAGTCGAGGTCGCCGGTGAGAGTTTCGCCCCCCACAAGGGTTCCGCCCCACTCGGTGATGCGGCTCTTGATGTAGTCGGCCTCGCCCGTAGTCGACTTGCCGTCGGTGTTGGCGTCAAACTTCCCGTGCACGAGGAACTTGAACTTGTATTCGGGATTGAACACCGCATTCGCAAGGACATCGTCCTTCACGATTGGGCGGCTCCCCGTTCCGCGAATGACGCGGCAGGTCGAGGTGGTGTCACCGACCTTGACAACTTGGACGCTCGCCTTGCCGCGCGCGCCGCTCTGAGCAGACGCCACGATTCCGGCAGCATCATCAAAGACTTCGAAGGTCATGCCCGGAACAACGCGCTTGTTCGATCCGATGTCGATGAAGATCGTGCCGGTCTTTGGGTCGAAGTCGACGACGCGAGCATCGACCAACGCAGCCGGGTTGGTTGCTTTGGTTGAGGTCGCCTCGACCTTCTTCTGCAACGCATCGATACGACCGTCGAGGACGGTGCGCTCGTTGCGGAGCGAGTCGATCTCAGATTGCAGCGCATCGGCCTCGCCGCTGAAACGGGCTTCCATGTCGGTGCGCGACTGGTCAAGTGCCGCCTTCGCGGAGTCAAACTCTCCGCGGTAGCCATCGGCCGCTTGCTGGTAGGACGCGATTGAGGCGGTGATCGTGGCGATTCCTTCCTCGCGGGCCTTCTCAGAGGCAGCGAGGCGATCCTTCAGCGCGTCGAGTTCCTTGGTCAGTTCGGCCGACTTGGCCTTGAGGCTCTCCGCCTCCTGCTTGCGTGAATCGCGGTCCTGCGCGAGCTTGCGCATCGCGTCCTTGACCGTGCTCTTCGAGTCGATGGCGAGCGCGTCGCGCATCGAGCTCAGGTCAGCGGTGCGATTCCCCGCAACAAACTCGCTGACATCCTGGCCTTGGGTCGTCAGGTAGGCGAAGAGGCTGGAATCGCTCGTCTTGCCGAGCATATCTTGGGTTTCAGTCCGCCCGCGCTCCTCAGCGCTGATGAACTTGTTGAGTTCGGCTTGCGCCTCACTCGCCTTCTGTTCAGCAGACGACTTGTCCGCGTAAAGGATGATAGAAACCGCGAGAAGCGCGACGCTGAGCACGACAAAGACCACCAGAGCAACGATCACACCGGTGGAAGAACGGGACGCCATCTGCAGATCTCCATGAGCCCAAGGCTCGAGGCGCGGAGTATCGGATCTTTCCCCTGCCGCGTCAATCGGTTGGGAGGGGCAGGAAGATCAGATGGCCGAATTCAGATGGTCTTGACCGCGGCGAGTGCCTCGCCGGGCGTGGTCACGCGCGCGGCAACCAATTCGGCGGCCGACTCTCGGAGGCTTGTCAGTCGATCATTGAGCCGCGCAGCAGCCGTGATCGAGGCGGAACTTGAGCGGCGCATGATTTCAGCGCGCACTGGTTCGTCGATCTCAAGCAGCTCGTAGCACCCAATTCGGCCGCGATACCCGGAGCCCCGGCACTCTCGGCAACCGATCGCTTCGGCCACAAGTCCATCAGCGGGCAGCGTGAAATCGGGAGGGAGTTCGCCAGCATGTGGTGCGCGCGCGATCACGCACAACCGACAGACGCGTCGGAGGAGCCGCTGAGCGAGTACACCTTCGACGGTGCTTGCCACGAGAAACGGCTCAACACCCATATCAAGGAGGCGGGTGGCAGCGCCCGCAGCATCATTTGTGTGGAGCGTCGAGAGGACAAGGTGGCCGGTGAGGGAGGCTTGAACCGCGGCGTTGGCAGTCTCCGCGTCACGAATTTCACCGATCATGATGATGTCAGGATCGTGGCGGAGGATCGCGCGGAGCCCGCTTGCGAAGTCGAGCCCGACTTGGTGATTGACTTGGATTTGGTTCACACCCGGCACGTGGTACTCGACCGGGTCCTCGACGGTGATTGCCTTGACCTCTCCAGAAACGATGCGCGTGAGCGATGCGTAGAGCGTGGTGGACTTACCGCTTCCTGTCGGACCGGTCACCAGCACGATGCCGTGCGGACGCGCAACGAGCGCACTCCAGGGAACGAGCACACTCGGTGGCATACCGAGCTCGTCAAGGCCGGCAAGCACCGCACTCTTCGAGAGAATGCGCAGCACAACGCCCTCGCCATGAAGCATGGGGATCACAGACAAACGAAGGTCGTACTCTTGCCCCTTCTGTCGCACGGTGATGCGGCCGTCCTGTGGTCGACGCTTCTCAGCGATATTGAGGTTCGCCATGATCTTGAGGCGACTCGTGATTGCGTGTCTGAAACGGTTGATGGTGGCGGGAACGCCGGCGTCCGACATCACACCGTCGATGCGATAGCGCACGTGGAGTTCGTGTTCATAGGGCTCGATGTGAATGTCGGTCGCGCGTTCGCGGATTGCCTCGAAGAGCAGATCATTCACGAGCCGCACAACGCTTGCCTCGCTCGCGTCATCGCTGTCTGCGCTTTCGACGCGTGATTCCGGCGCGGGCGCGTTTCCAGCACCGAGTGCCTCGAGCACATCTCCAGCGACACCAAAGCGCGTGCGGATCTGCACACCGAGGTCCGCATCATCGGCGACGACGATCGAGATCGGCATGCCACTTGCGACACGGATTTGTTCGAAGCCATCGAGGCGAAGCGGATCGCTTGTTGCCACGAGAAGTCGGCCATTTTCGCGGCGAAATGGCATCGCGCGCAGTCGGAAGACGAGCCGAGGCGGAACAAGTTGAACGGCGTCGTCGTCGATTTCTGTCTCGTCGAGCCGGACAAACGGCAGCGCCAATTCATCCGCGAGCGCTCGCATGGCCTGTTCTGTCGACGCGATGCCGAGGCGCGCGAGTGTCTGCTCAAGCCGCTCTCCTGAGCGTTGCTGCTCTCGGGTGGCCTGCGCGAGTTGCTCGTCGCTGACGAGTCCCTGCGAAACGAGGATTGCGCCCATGGCCATCGGTGCAGGGTAGCGCGGTCCGATGTGCAGACCAAGCGCGTTCTGACAAGGCCAAACAATTGCAGCGCACGCTGCGCTAGGTTTCGCGGCGGTGCGGCTCGCGGAAAATGACCAGCGACGCGGATTGCGTGTGGACGAAGGAGCACTGGCCGATCATTCCAATTTCGCCTGCACACTGGAAACCAGCGAGCGGCGGATTCCCGAGCCGACGCGACACGTACTCCGCGTCATGGTTCGGCGCGTCAAAGAGCCTCGTGCCGCGACCATTGCAGGTAAAAAGTAGCGCCGCGGACGCCGGGCTACGCAGTTGTTCCGCGTCGAGCACGAGTCCGAGGTCCTGGTGCGCTGACGCACCGTCGCGGAGTTTGAACTGCACGGTCATCCCTGGACGAACTTGGTCGCTCACAGAGACACTTCCTGAATCGCGGTCCACGGCGAGAACGGTTCGAACCAGGAAGTCGCCGTGGCCGAGCCTCGGTTTTGCGGCATCGGGAGCAATGCCAACGAGAAGACCTTGGCCGAGCGCGTCGCGCACCGCGATGGGCAGTTGCTCAACGATCTCTTGCACTGCCGCAACCGCGCTTTTTCCGCCAATTTCAATGATTTCATTGCCGCGTGCCTTCGTGATCACAAGCGGCGCGCCAAGCGGTTTACAGCCCTGACTGACGACACCGTCGATCTCAACGTCTCCGAAGATGGAGAGCCCAACCACACCGCTGTGAGACAGTCGGCGATCGGTCGCCAACACATGAAGCCCCGGGTGACTCGCGCCGCTTGCGACGCCGCCCATGATGCGCGCACCCGTCGGTCCGGCGGCGGCATCGATTGCCGCACACGCCTGCCCAGGGTGAATCGAAAATGGGTCAGCGAGCATAATAATGGCGCGGTGGGGGAGAACGCCATGACCTGAGCCCTCATCGGGCGGCAGCGCGACGCGCTCACGAATCAGACCTTCCGACCAAACCGCGGGTGGTCCATCTTCAAGATCAAACCAAAACGGCCTCGCCACCACGCCCGGGAGCGTGAGCGCAAGGACGCTCAGACCGGCGGTGCGCTCGATTTCCCGCGCATCGCGGACAACGGTCTCGACGGTGGTCGCAAGCAGGTGCTGCGGATGCAATGCCTCGCGCAGCGCATCGATGCCCTCGCGGAAGAGCGCCCGATGGTGAAAACTCCCAAACACGAAAAGGATTTCGGGCCGAGCAACACGGCGCGATTGCAACTGCTCAACCACATCGCGCACCGCGGAACGGGTGTCAAGGTGCTCGGAGAGCGCCGATGCCGATTGAATAGTGCGGGTGGATTTCACCAACATGAAGTATGGAGCAGAAGATGCAGGGGCGTACCCGCTTCTTTCCGTATCTTTCAAGTTTTTGAATGAATCTCCGCGGCTCATTTCGAACCCGGAGTCGGCGTGGCATGCCGGGACGATGCCCGCGCCAGGCTGCCATCAATTTCGTCCGAGAACCACAAAAACTTCTCGACGGCTTCGGCTGCTTCATGTTGAAAGACTTGGGTCCGGCGGAGTCTCGTGGCTCCCGATCAGGCACCGACTTGCATTTCCGCCCAAGTCTCGGCATCATTCCCAATTCCCCATTGGAATCAATTCCGAGTTCGACTCACTGGAACGACCGTGCCAAATACCGAATCAGCCAAGAAGCGTGTCCGTCAATCCGTCGCCCGCAACGCGCGTAACCTCTGGCGCAAGCGTCGTGTGAAGAGCGACACCGGTGACTTCCTGAAGGCCATCATCGCTGGCGATGCCGCGGCGGCCGAGAAGGAAATGCGCAAGGCCGCTCGCACGCTCGACAAGGTCGCCGCGACCGGAACGCTGCACAAGAATACCGCCGCGCGCCGCAAGAGCCGCATGGCTGCCAAGCTTGCCATCCTCAAGAAGAAGTGAGCGTAGTCGGTTGCGATCTGCAACCGGATGCATCGCGCACAACGCGAGTTGCACGGACGAGCGCTTGACCCCGCTGCTGCGGACTCAGTGAGCGGCGTGTGAGCGGAGCGTGACGAGCTCGACGCGCGCCGCATGTTGAAAGCATGTTGAAAGCATGTTTCGTAGCATGTTTCATAGCATGTCCGAACGCGGCCGTAAGACTTCAAGACCCGCTCCCGCAAACACTGCGGAGGGCGGGTCTTCTCTTTCGAACTACGTTTCTCAAGGCTATCTCGACGCATCGCGCCGACCGCTTGAGATCCTTTTCTTTTTGCTCCCGTTCATCGCGCTGTATGAGTACGAATTGGTACGCGTCCTTCGCTCAGCGGATGGACTTGTCACAAACGGTGCGCATCTCGCGATTCTTCGGCTCTTCGACGCGTTTGGGCTCGACGCGGTCGCACTTTCGCTACCGGGATTGCTCCTTGTTGCGATCTTTCTGGTGCAACACGTGCTCTCCCGTAGTCCTTGGATTGTGGACCTTTCGGTGGTCGCCCGTATGTTTGGCGAGAGCGCGGGACTCGCGGTGCCGCTCCTCGTCTTCGCCGCACTGCTTGAGCGGATGACGCCAACAGCTGGCATCGACGATTTCAGCGCATTGCCGCTGGCTGCGAGGATCGCGGTGTCGATCGGTGCCGGACTCTACGAGGAACTCGTCTTTCGCATGGCGTTGATCGGAGTCCTCGCGTTTGCGTTGGTCGAACTGCTCAAACTCCAGAAGCCGATTGCAGTCGCAGTGGCAATTGGACTCAGCTCGCTTGCATTTGCGGCCTACCACCCGCTGCGTGATGCGACGGGAGCAGTCTCGCCGCAACGCTTTATCTTTTTCCTCGGTGGAGGGCTCTACTTTGGGATCCTCTACGTACACCGTGGTTTCGGCATCGCCGCCGCGACCCACGCCCTCTTTGATATTGCCACGGCGATGTTGATTCCACCTCCGGACGCAGTCTAAGGAACCCGTAGTCATGTTTGTCCGCCGGAATCGCGCTCGCTTGGATCCTCGGCACTTGCGGCCTCTGCGCTCCACGGGCTGCGGAGTGTGCAAACGGCGGTCAATGTCAATCAGACCATCGGTGAAGCACTGGCCGAGCTCCGTGCGCGAACCATCGACCATCCCGTGATCTATGTCTACGCGATCGACGATGATGATCGATTGGTTGGGCAAGTGCCGACGCGTGCGCTGCTCTTCTCGGCGCCTTCGACACCAGTGCGAGAAGCTATGCGCACGGCAGTTACCACCATCTCGCTCGAGACCTCGCTCGATGATGCGCTTGAAATCTTCGCGAAGAGCCGCCTTCTGGCACTCCCGGTTGTGGATGGTGAAGGGCGGCTCGTCGGTGCGATCGATGTCGAGCAGTACGCGCGCGAAAGCCTGCAACGCGCCGAGCGCGACCGCGTGCGACAAGTCTTCCAAACGCTCGGCCTGGCTATCGATCGTCCGGCGCAACTCACCGCGTGGGAGAGTTTTCGGATGCGTATGCCGTGGCTTTCCTGCAACATCGCAGGCGGTGTCCTCTGCGCGATGGTTGCGTGGCTGTTTTCCGATCTGCTTCAGCAGGTGGTGTTGTTGGCAATCTTTCTGCCGTTGGTGCTGACTCTCGGTGAAAGTATTGCGATGCAGTCGGTCACGATCACCGTTGGGAGCGATCCAAACAAGCGGACGGTTGCCAGCGCACTTGAGGCACTTCGGGTCGAGGCTGGTGCGGCACTACTCCTCGGTTTGGTGTGCGGGCTTGTCGTTGCGTGCGTCAGCTTCCTGTGGGGTGGCGGAGTTGCGGGCGCGTTGACGATGTTTGTTGCGGTTTCGGTGAGTATGGTGTTTGCGGCGGTCGTCGGCGGTGGGATTCCCATGCTGCTTCATGCGTTCCGGCTCGATCCGAATGTCGCTGCAGGACCGGTCACGCTCGTCATCGCGGACACCGCAACGACCACGCTCTACTTCACGCTTGGGATGTTGATCCTCATGGAATCTACGGGTGCTGCCGTGGTTCTATGACCGACGGCGTGCGCGTGCGCGGGTACACTTGGCCCGTGGCGAACGAACGCATCCGACTGCTTTGTCTCGACGTTGACGGTGTGCTCACCGATGGCGGCATCTCGATTGACGACTCTGGTCATGAGACCAAGCGTTTTCATGTTCGCGATGGTGCGGCCCTCCGCATGTGGTCGCGGCTCGGACTTGAGACTGCGGTCATCACGGGTCGTAATGGAATGGCGCTTCGCCACCGCTTGCGCGAACTTGGCGTTCGACATGTGATCTCGGGCTCGAAGGACAAGGGCTCGGCGTTTGAGTCGCTGCTTGGGGATCTCGGTATTGCCGCGGCGCAATCGGCCATGATTGGCGATGACCTTCCAGATCTCCCGATTCTCCGTCGATGTGGGCTTCCGATCGCCGTGCGCGACGCGTCGCAAGAAGTGCTTGATGTTGCGCGATTCGTGACCACGCATGGTGGCGGCAACGGCGCGGTACGCGAAGCGGTCGAGCACATTCTGAAGGGCGAAGGTCGCTGGATCGAGGCGGTTCGTACATTCGACCCTGAGTTCCCATTCGACCCTGATTTCCCCACGCCGACCGGAGGTGTGCAGTGAATTTTTCGGAATGGATGCAGCGTCGACGGGGGCTCGTCTTTGCGGTCCCCGCCGGTGCGCTCGCGGTACTCGTCATCCTCGCTGCGATCAACTTTGATTCTGGCAGCGCTGGCCCACGCAAACCGAGTCGCATCAAGGATGCCGAAGCGTTGCTCGCACCGCGCACCGCGAGTGCGGAAGAACTTGCGCGCGCGTCCGGCTCGATTGGGGATCAGACTTCGGTTGCACTTGCATCCGGCGCTTGGATTCAGGTTGCAGATGAGACCGGCCGACTCGCACAGCAATACAGCGCAACCAAGCTCGAGCCGCTGCAAGGAAGCCAGTTGGCAATGACCGAGCCGCGCGCGATGATGTACATGAAAGATGGGCGCGTGCTCGTGCTCGCTGCGCGCAAAGGCGTAGCCTATGCGCCGCGTCGTGCCCTTGAGTCGGGCACGCTTGAGGAGGATGTTGAAGTTCGCCTCTTCAAGCCGCTCGATGGCCGCGCGATCGACATCGATGTGGACTTGCCAACAGTCGTGGTGACTGCAGAGCAGGCGCAATTCAACGGTGTGCTCGGCGAGGTGCGGTGCGAGAAAGCGGTGCGCGTGGCCACCGATGCGGGAAGCTTCGCGGGTGAAGGGCTGACGCTTGTTCTCGACGGTGATGGCGATGGCCTTGAGAGCCTCGTCGTCGACCGTGCACTCGAGCCGATTCGCGTGGACCGCGCGGCGCGAGCGATGGCGGAGAAGCGTCGCGCCGCGCGCGAGGCCGCCGCCGCTCGCCTAGATGGATCAACTTCACCGTCGCCGGTCGAACCAGAGGCGCGAGCCCAATCAACCAACGCTGCTCAGCCTTCGAAGGCGTCTCCGTTCTATCGCCTCACCATGCTTGGCGGCGTCGAGATCGTGCGGATCAAGGACGGCGTAACCAGCACCATCACGGGCGACGAGATTGTTGCTGTTTTTAGCCTCGAATCGCGTGGACTTGATGATCTCGCCTTCGTTCCCGCCGCCGCCGTCGGACAGAGTGCCATGCTGCAGAGAACTTTGAACGCCCCCGCGGCACTTGCCATACTCCCGCTCGCGTTCGCGCTTTCGCAGGAGGCGGCCGCTGACTCCAATGGCGACAGTGTCACGGTGACATTTGGCGGCAAGCTCGTCATGTTGCCGGCGAATGATCCCGCTGACCAACTCGCGACGCCTGATGACATTCGTTTCGATGTGGTTGGTCAACGCGTCGAGGTGCTCGACGGCCGAAGCGGTTCGCGCATTCTCTGCTCAAAGCTTCGGTACAGCGTGCAGGACGAGTACATCGAAGCGTCGGGACGTGAGGGTGTACCGCTCTCCGTCACTTCCTCGCGCATGATGCTTGAGGGAAGTCGATTTACGGCGGCACTCGCGAAAGGCGAAGGACGCATCGATGGTGCTGGCCGGATCGCGTTTGGTCGAGGGGAACCGCGTGATGGCTCCCGTGGTATCTCGCGTGCCTTCTCGACACTTGAGGTCGCACCCGGCGCGGTTGCGGATATCGCCCGCATGCTCGTTTCCGCCGATCAAGCCGCAGTCGCACTCGTCGAACCGCCGACTCAAGAATTCAGCTTTGATCCATCGACGCAGGAGATCGAGATCACGTGGAAGGATGGTGTCGATCTGCGCTTCCTTGGAGAGGGTGACGATGCGAAGCTTTCGCTCGCCCGCTTTGGCGGCGGGGTGAATGTGTTCGGCCGGCAGTTTGAGATGGACGCGAACTCTCTTGAGGTCGCGTTCTCGCCAACCGATTCGGAGCAGATCGACGCGATCATCGCGGATGGTGGCACGAAAGTGCGTCGGCTCGGCGGAGCGGGATCGATGGCGGCAGGCCGACTCGAATTGTTTCTCCAACAAGATTCGAAAGGTGACACGATTCCGCGACGACTCGTCGCGAAGCATGCTGTCGAGGCGCGCGATGATCGGCAGACGATTTGGACCGAAGATCTGGTCGTCGGATTCCGGGAGAAAGTTCCTGAAGTAGGTGACGGCGCGAAGAAGTCTTCAAGATCCGTCGGCGGTGCGCGCGTTGATGGACAGTTTGGCGGCAGTGGTCAGACTGGCGGCGATCAACTTGGCGGCGTCGATATCGACATCGTCGAGGCGCGTGGCGGTGTCCAGGTGCTTCTCAAAGAAGGCGCGCGTGTGTTCGCGGAGGAACTCGTCGGCGACGCAGCCAAGCGCAAATTGCGCCTGACGGGTGAAAATGTCGCAATCGTTCGCACCAACATTATCGCGGACAATCTCCGCGACTTGCGATTTGACGACGCATCTCGCAGCGCACGAAGTGAGGGACCAGGGCGATTTCGTGCATTCAAGAAGCCGCTCTCGCTTGGTGATGGGCGCATTGAGCGACCAACGCCTGAGGGAGGCGCCACACTCGATGCGTCGTGGTCTGAGGCACTGGATTACTCTGAAGTCGCTGAGAGTCGTGGAACCCTTGATATCCGCGGCGATGTCAAAGTCCGTAGCCGCCCAAGTCCGACGACATCAGACGCCATTGATGCGCAGTCGCTGTTACTTGAACTTGGGCTTAAGACTGGTGCGAAACAGAACGCAGCCGATGCCGAGCGCACACTCGATCACTTCATCGCAAAGGGAGGCGCGCGTCTTGAGAGCCGCACTTGGGAAACCGCCGAGAGAGTGGGCGATCCGCGCGTCTTCCGGGTGAGCGGTGAACACATCGAGTACGACATCCGCACGCGCGAGGGGCTCGTTGTTGGTGACGGGGTCATCCTCGTGAATGTGCCGAAATCAGCCGAGTCAAAGACCGTCGAGAAGGATCGACCAGCCGGTGGAATTGCACTCGGCGTTGATGGCACAACACGGTTTCGCTGGAAGCGCCGCATGGCTCTCGAGCGGCAGTACGACGATGTCTTCAAGATCACGATGGAGTCTGACGTCGAGATGTTGCACGCGGGGCTCCGCGTTGATGACTCGCTTTCGATGCGTTGCGATGTTCTCGAAGCGACGGTGAAGCGTCCTGAGGAATCGAAGAAGCCGCTTGTTTCGGAGCCCTCCGCGAGCGGCCCCGAAGCGAGCGGTCCCGACGAGAACGGCCTCGCGAAGAATGAACGCGGTGTCGACCTTGGTGGGCCGGCCGAGATGTTGGGCGTCAAGGGCAAAGGGCACGTGTTCATCCGCACGCCTGAGCAGGACATCGAGTGCGGCGAGTTTGATTACTCAGTCGTGACCGGTGTCGCAACGCTCACCGCGGAAGAGGGACGGACAGTCACCATCGCGCTCAAGGGGCAACCCGCACCGATTCGCGCGCAGCAGGTGGTTTGGGATCTTCGTAATGGTCGTATCCAGATCTCAAAGGTCTCTGGGACCGGCGGACGCTAACGCGACGCTACGTTCGCTACGCTGCGCGGGTGAACACGACCTACGGCAGTTATCTCAAAGTTCCCGAACTTCTCGCGCTTCAGCAGCCGCTCTCGGTGCATCCGACTTCCGGCGCGCCCGAGCACGATGAAACGCTCTTCATCATCATTCACCAGGTGTATGAACTGTGGTTTAAACAGCAGATTCACGAGGGTGACTTTCTCGCGACATCGTTGGCCGCGGGTCGGGTAGAGGAATCAAGTGCGACGCTGAAGCGCATACTCACGATCCTCAAGACCATGGTGCAACAGATCGATGTCTTGGAGACGATGACGCCGATCTCGTTTTTGTCGTTTCGAAGTTTTTTGTCGAGTTCGAGCGGGTTTCAGAGCGCACAGTTTCGCGAGTTTGAGTTTCTGCTTGGGAACAAGAATCCGCGCGTCCTTGGCCACAATCCTGAGGGCTCTCCGGAGCGCGCAGCGATTGAGGCGCGGTGGACCAAGCCCACGCTCTATGACGCCTTCGCGCGGTTCGTATCGCTTCGTGGACATGCCGTGCCAGTGGAGTTACTCGAGCGCGATGTGACCCAGCCACCGCAGGAGTGGCCTGCATTTCAGGACACGCTGCTTGACCTGTATCGCCATCACCCGATCGAACGTGGAGTATGCGAGTTGCTGGTCGACCTCGATGAGGGTATTCAAGAATGGCGATACCGCCACGTGAAAATGGTGGAGCGTACGATCGGATTTAAGCAAGGGACTGGCGGAAGTCCGGGCGCGGCCTACTTGCGGACAACACTGTTCAATCCGCTCTTTCCCGACCTTTGGGCGATCCGGACGCGGCTCTAGCCGGCCGCGGTCGATTGGCGCAATGATGATTGGTTCGTAGCTATGCTGACGCCTCGGTTGTTTTGACAGTGACCTACCGGTTCAACGAGGCTCAGCTATGCGCACACTCATTCACACTACGAATCTCGTTCTTTCGCTCGCTGTTTTCTGTGCCATCGGGGCTTGCGTTCCGAAGCCCAACGCCTTCGGGATGGTTTCTGCGCCGACGGCCGACGACACCATTCCTCCCGTGCCTGCACCGATCGTGGTGGAAGCTTCGTGGCCGCGCGTCTTCACCGTCGGTAGCGACACGATCACGGTCTACCCGCCCAACTTGCAGTCGTGGAGCGGAACGATTGTCTCAGGAACATGTGCGATTTCAGTCGCGCCACCCGGTGGAAAGACGCAGACTTACGGCACGATGTCCTTCACTGCGACGACCGAGGTCAACAAGCTCAACCGGATGGTGACAGTTTCAAATGTGCAAGTCACCGGCGTCTCGCTTCCGGAGAACCCTGCGGGTCAAACCGGTGTTTCGAACGAAATCGAAGCGCAGTCGGCGGGCAAGTCGATCAACATCGCCCTTGATCGTTTTGAAGCAGCGGTACCGCACATGTCGTCCGCGCCGAGCGTTCCGGTTGCGCCACTTCAGAACAATCCTCCTGCGCTGTCGATCGTCAGCACGCCGACGGTGCTCGTTCCTGTGCAAGGCACGCCGGTGATGCAGCCGCTTCCTGGGACATCGCTTCAGCGCGTCATCAACACGCCGATGCTTCTTGTGCAGGACGCAGCTGGCAAATACTCGATCAAGATCGCTGATGGATGGATGGGCGCCTCGTCGCTCAACGGTCCGTGGACGGTGGTCGCCACGCCAAGCGCGGATCTTGCGACTGCCGCCGGGTGGGCGACGTCGCAACCGTCGATCAATCTGCTTGCACCATCGTCTGCGGACGTGGCGATGAATTCGGATAAGTCACAGACCGCGTCTCTCGCGACAAGCGTGCCAGCGATCGTGGTGTCGACGGCACCGGCTGAAATTCTTGTGACCGAAGGCGCACCGCAATGGATTGCGGCGGGGCAGAGCGGATTGCTCTACATCTCGAACACAAGCGCAAACATCTTTCAACTGCAGTCAAGCGGAACGGTGTATGCACTCGTCTCTGGCCGCTGGTTCAGCGGTGCGTCAATCGCGGGGCCGTGGGCCTATGTTCCGCCGGACCAACTACCGGGCGCGTTCATGATGATTCCTGCCGACAGCCCGAAGGAAAATGTTTTAGCGTCGATTCCCGGAAGCGCTCAGGCGCAGGAAGCTGCAATCTCAAACACGGTGCCACAGATGGCGCGCGTGCCGCTGACACAGACACTCCCGCCGCCAGTTGCAATTGGCGGGAAGCCTGAGTGGAAGCCAATCGCAGGCACGTCCATTCAGGTGATGGCGAACTGTGTCACGCCGGTGTTTAAGACTGCGCCGAATACCTACTTTGCCGTCGAAAATGGCATTTGGTTTACCACCACCAAGCTCGATGGGCCGTGGGTCGTTGCGCCGTGGGTTGCGCCATCGCTCTATCTGATTCCGCCTTCGAGCCCGTACTACTACGTGACCTCTGTGCGCGTGTACTCGGCGACGCCGAGCTATGTGCTCGTTGGCTACACGCCGGGCTACTTTGGCGCGTACGTCCAAGGTGGTGTTGTGGTGTACGGCACGGGCTATGCCTATGTGCCGTACTGCTCGAGTGTGTGGGTTCCGGTTCCGATGACCTACGGTTGCGGTGCCGCGATGAGTTACAACCCCTGGGCTGGTTGGGCGGTTGGCTTTGGCTGCGGAATGGCAGTCGGATGGGCGATCGGCGCGAGCACGTGGCACTGTGGGCCGTATCCCTATTGGGGCCCGTACGGCGGCGGCGCCTATGGGCCGCACGGCGCATACGCCTGGGGTCCGCACGGTTGGGCCGCGACGACTGGAAATTGCTACCACCAGTGGGGTAGCGTGAGCACGATGTCTCGTTCGAGCGCGGGTTACAACGCGTGGACGGGGAACCAGTGGTCGACGCACACAGGCACCTCGTACAACTCGGCGACCGGTGCTCGAACCGCGGGTCAGAGTGGACATGTGCAGAATGCCTACACCGGAAACTGGGCTGCTGGTGCGCGCGGTGCTGGATACAACCCAACCACCGGCAACTACGCCGCCGGTAAGGGCGGGGTCGCCGGAACGCCGAGTGGCGCGACCGTCGCTGCAGGAGCTGGAACCATCGGTAACACAAAGACCGGCAACAGCGTGTCCGCTGCGGGAGTCAAGACTGACAACGGCACATGGGGAGTTGCGCACGGGTCGAATGGCACCGCGGTATCGACTGGCAACAACGTCTATGCCACCCATGACGGCAACGCCTACAAGTACAACGACTCGACCGATTCGTGGCAGCAGCACACGGGCGGCGACAACTGGAGCAATGTGAACGATCAGAGCACCAAGGATTCGCTCGACCAGCAGGCGGCAACGCGGTCTGACGGAGACTTCCGCTCTTCGAACGCCAGTCGTTGGCAGTCGGGTGGTAGCGGCTTCGACAGCGACCGAACCAGTGGAAGCAGTTGGGGGAACAGTTGGGGCGGCGATTCGGATCGCACGAGTAGCGGTTCTGGTAGCGCGGGACGATTTGGTCGGAGCGGAGGGTTTAGCGGTGGCGGTGGTTTCCGCGGCGGTAGGCGCTAACGAGTCAAGAGCGCCCCACACCCAACAAGTTCACGAAGCAAAGCACGCCGTGGGGCGTGCTTTCTTTTGCAATCACCGATTGCCTTCCTCGTTCCGCGCGCGGGCTTTCAGGCCCGCCGAGCCAACGCCAAGCCGCGCGGGGGGTGATTCAGCTCAGGAGCCAACCAACGCAGCAGCGCGTCCCGCTTCCACGGTGGACTGTCTCGCAACTTCTCCGGCGCGCGGAGCGTCGATCGGGCTTCGCACTCCGCATTCTGCGCAGAGCAGTCGCGAGGTAATCTCGCTTGCGAGAAAGATCACCGGAAGCCCAGATCCGGGGTGGGTTCCGCCGCCGACCGTCCACAGATTTTCAAAGTTCTGCATCTTGTGCTGGGGCCGCCAATGCAGCATCTGCGTGATGTTGTGGGCAAGGTTGAAGGTTGCGCCGTGATTGATATTTTGCGCGCGCCAGTCGTCCGGCGTGATCATGATTTCCGCACGAATCCGGCGCTCAACGTCGGGTACTCCCATCACGCTCGTCATGCGTGCGAGGGTTTCCGCGCGAAGTTTCGGTCCCTCGCGAGTCCAGTCGATCGGCGAAGCGCCGTTTGTGGCGCGCGTGTTCGCGGTTGGCAGCAGGACATACATCGCGCTGTCACCCTTGGGCGCGAGCGTGGGATCCGTTCGCGAAGGATTGCAAACGTAGAACGACGCGTCTTCCGACATGCGGCCAGCGCCAATGTCGCTCAGATTCTCGCGGTATCTCGTGGAGGTGTAAATCGTGTGGTGGGGGAGATCAACCGCACCATCGAGGCCGAGGTAGAGCATGAACGTGCTGCATGAATACCGCCGCGCATCAATCGCGCGGTCGCTGTCAGCGCTTCGACGCAAGTGTTCAGGAACAAGATTCTTGAGCGCCCAAGTTGCATCCGCGTTGACGACGACGTGGTCGAATCGCTCCGACTCGTTCTGAACGACGACCCCAACTGCACGCTGACCCTCGAAGAGGATGCGTTGCACGGGGCTCGCGGTCGCGATCTGCACGCCCAACCGCGTGCAAGCCTCAGCCATTGCCGAAGTGAGCGCGTTACACCCGCCAATCGGATGCCACACGCCGTACTCGTATTCGATGAAGGGCAAAATCGAGAAGAGGCTAGGGCACTCAAACGGGCTCATCCCGAGGTACTTCGATTGGAAGGAAAGTGAGAGTCGCGCTTGTTCGCTTTTGAAGTAGCTCGAAAGGTGCGTGTACAGCGACTCCCAAGGCCGAATCACCGGTGCTGCCTTCAACGCGTCGATGTTGACGAGATCAAACAAACTTCGGATCGGGCTTCGGAGGATTGGCTCCATCAGCGCGAGTTTGCGCCGATTGTCGGCGATGAAACGAAGAAACGCAGGGCCATCGTTTGGATGAACGCGCGAGAGTTGCGCCGCCATGCGCTGGAGGTCGCCGGTTGCGTCAAGTTGTGTCGGCGCGCCGCCGGTTTGGCTGCCGATGAGCAAGCGATACATCGGGTCGAGCCGCTTCATCTCAACGAAATCCGAGATGCGCATGCCGACTGAGGCAAAGATTTCTTCGAGCACGTACGGCATCATGAAAAACGTGGGGCCGCAGTCGAAGGAGAATCCGCCGGTCTCAAGCCGTCGGGTGCGGCCGCCGATGACCGATTGGGATTCGAAGATTGTGACGTCAAGCCCTGCGCCAGCGAGAAGCATCGCGACGGACAGTCCGCCCGGGCCAGCTCCAATCACTGCGACGCGTGCAGCGCCGGACGGCGAAGTGGAGTTGGTCGATCGCGAAGTCTGTACAGTCATGGGCGGCGTTTCGGGTTCGCGCGTCGTGTAGATTCGAACCGAGATGACGGCGGACGCGCGTTTGCAAAATTCCCATAAAGCGACGAATCTAGCAAGTGCACAAGGCGAAACTCGCGGGCTCGATGCAAAACATTTCTTCGTTGACCGATCGGATGACTTGGCTCCGTCGCTTTCGCGATGGGGTGAAAGTGCATCATCGCGAGCTTGTCGCGCTCGTGACTGCGGAGATCGGGAAGAGCGGCTTTGAGGCCCTTGCAGCTGATGTGCTTCCGTTGATCGGCTCGTGCAATTGGCATCTGCGAAAAGGGTCGCGACTGCTCAGCCCGAAGCGCGTCGGTGGGGGCGGTATTTTTGGGTTTGGTCATCGCGTTGAGCGCCATCGGATGCCGCTAGGGCGCGTGCTTGTCATCGCGACGTGGAACTACCCGGTGCAACTGCTCGGCATCCAGTTGGTGCAGGCGGTGTTGGCCGGAAACAGGGTGGTTGTGAAGCCGTCCGAGCGGGCTCCCAAGACTCAGGCGCGATTGATCGCTTTGGCGGTGGAAGCGGCGGAAGCCGTGCCCTCGATGCGTGGAGTGATCGAGTCGCGTCCAGCAACGCGTGGCGAAGGCCAACGGCTCGTTGCGGAAGAGCAGTTTGACCATGTGATTTTCATCGGGTCGACTGCGGTTGGCCGTGCGATTGCGGAGGTCTGTGCGGCTCGTTTGATTCCCACGACGCTCGAACTGTCGGGTTCGGATAGCGCGATCGTTTTTGCGGATGCTGATGCGCGCGCGGCGGCGCGGGCAGTGTTTATGGGTTTCACCGCGAACGCGGGTCAGACCTGCATGGCCCCGCGGCGCGCGTTGGTCGCGCGCGAGGTTGCTGCGGCATTTACCGATGAACTCGCTCGGCTCCTCGCGGCTGCACCGACTGTTCGCCTCGTTGATGCCGAAGCGGCGCGGACGGTTGCTGGCGTGGCCGAGGCTGCGGTTCGTGCCGGCGGACGGAACCTGCACGATTCGTCCGTATTGCCCGCCAACTCCGACGAGAGAGCGATCCGACCGCTCGCAGTTGTCGACTGCCCAGTTGACACTGACCTCTTTCGCGGCCGACACTTTGGACCGGCGCTTGCGGTCCACGTCTTCGCGACGGTGGAGGAGGCCTTCGCGCTTCATGCCACGGTGGGGCAATTCCTAGCGACAAGCTTGTGGACGCGTCGGCCGCGCACCGATCTCGCCGCCCGCGCGCATGCGTGCGGGTCAAGCCTTGTACATTTCAACGCTGTGCTCCTTCCCTCGGCACATCCTGCGATTGCGATCACTGGCTCCGGCGCGAGCGGCTGGGGCTCGTCGCGTGGCGAGACGGGACTTCTCGCCTTGACGCGCGAGGTCTGCGTGACCCGAAGTTCGACGCTTGTCCAACCACCCGCTGGTGAACCGAGTTCGATGGTCCAAGCGATACTTTCGCGCGTCGCCGCATGGCCAAAGTCTCCGGTGGATCCACCAGCTGCGGCGCCCAACTCAGTTCACGCACCCGACTCGGGCGATGTTGCGAGTCGAACCCATCCGAAATCAAAGTCCGAATCAACGAAGGTTCACGCATGAAGCGCACCGCAGTCGTCATCGGCGGAGGTCTTGCAGGACTCGCCGCCGCAACCGAACTCACCACCCAGTTCCGCCAGTCCGGTGGAGAGGCTTTCGGCGAAGTCATCATCGTCGAGAAGAATCAGCACCTCGGCGGCAAGATGAATGTGCTTTCCGAGAAGGGCTACCAGTTTGACATGGGGCCGACCATCATCACGATGCCCGAGATCGTGAGTGGCATCATCCGCCGGAGTGGTCGTCGCGTCGAAGACATGCTTGAACTCGTGCGGCTTGATCCGCAATGGCGCTGTTTTTACGAAGACGGCACGGTGCTCGATCTTCGAGACGATCCAAAGGCCTTCGCAGCAGACCTTGACCGCCAATTTCCCGACGCGAAGCCTGGACGCGGCTATCTCGAGTTTCTTGAGTATGCGCGCCGGATGTACCGACTCAGCGAAAAAGTTTTCTTCTACAAAGATCTCGGCGGCATCCTTGACATGATGCGCAAGCCACCAAGCGATGCCGGCGTCCTCGGCGATGCGCTGCGGATGCGCATGCATTCAACGGTTGCCGGAACGGCACATCGTTCGATCACCGAACCACACCTGCAGCAACTCAGCGAACACTTCCTTCAGTATGTGGGCTCGAGTCCATTTCTCGCTCCAGCGATTTTGTCGCTGATCGCCGCTGCGCAGGGCGATTATGGCTGCTGGTACACGATGGGTGGCACGCGCATGGTGGCGCGAAGTCTCGAGCGCATCTTCACGGAACAGGGTGGCCGCGTCGAGCGTGGCGTTGGGGCGCGGCGCATCCTTGTTGATGGCGGTCGCGTGCGCGGCGTCGAACTGGAGGATGGTCGAACCATCGCCGCAGATGTCGTCATTTCCAATTGCGACGTGCAGCGAACTTACACTGAGCTCCTGGGTACTCCCGCGGCACAGTCCGCGCAGCGCGCGATAGCTGCGAAGTACGAGCCGGCCTGCTCGGGCGTTGTGCTTTATCTCGGGCTCGATCGGCGATATGAGCAGTTGCGGCACAACTGCTTTCTTTTCTCGAAGGACTCGAAGGCGGAGTTTGACGACATCTATCGCCGCGGCGAACCCGCGCGCGATCCCACGCTTTACCTTTGCGTCCCGAGCGCGACCGACCCTAGTCAGGCTCCCCCCGGATGCGAATCGCTCTACATCCTTGTGCACACTCCGTATCGACGCGATCGTCACGACTGGGATGCACCCAACGGACTCTTCGAGCAGTATCGCCGCACGATCATCGACAAGCTCAAGCGTTTCGGTATGGAGGACATCGAGCAGCACATCGTCGTGGAGCGTCGTTTGACGCCTGCATCGATCGATCGCATGTACAACGCGACGGGCGGCGCGATTTACGGTCTGGCCTCACACGGCCGACTTCATGGAGGCTTCAAGCCGCGGAACACGAGCCCTGTTGCGAAGGGGCTCTATCTCGCGGGCGGCAGCGTCAATCCGGGTCCGGGTACCCCCATGGTCATGATGTCCGGCGTCACGGCGGCATGGAGCGCATGCGAGAGTCTTGGCGTCGAGCCTGACCGCAGTGAAACGAGCGTTGGTTATGGTTCGAGCGTCGGGAAGGGCAACGTCGCCGCATCGCTCTTGCAGGGCGAACTTGCACAAGGACTCTCTGAAACCAACGGCAGCGCATCGCGAGGGGAGCAGCCGTGTCGCAAACCAGTGTTGACGCGCTGATTGTTCCGGCGACGCCATCCCCGCGTGTGCGCGCAGTGTTCGCGTCGATGGTCGCGGGCATGTTGCGCCGCAAGTTTCATGCGGTGCGATTGGCGCAGGGTTCGCGCGCGGTGCTCTCAGCTGTCGATGGAGGCAAGCGTCCTGCCATCGTCGTGATGAACCACGCCGCATGGTGGGATCCGATTCTTGCGATCGTTCTCTGGAAGATATTTTTCCCCTCACGTCCGCCCTACGGGCCAATTGATCGTGCGGAATTGCGGCGATTTGCGATCTTTCGGAAGGTCGGTCTCTTTGGTGTTGATCCAGACAACCCGGCGACGCTCGAAGCGATGCGAACTTACCTCGTGCGTGTGGCCGAAGATGTTCCGCGTCTCTCTTTGGTGGTGACACCGCAGGGAAAGTTCACCGACGCGCGTGACATGGTGACTCCGCGTCCGGGTGCCGCGGCGATGGCCGCCGCACTTCGCGTGGATCGCGCTGTGGCGGTTGCGGTCGAGTACGGATTTTGGGTGGACCAGAAGCCAGAGATTTTCGTTCGCGCGATTCCGATTGCGGCGGACGAGGGGAGCACCGTCAGCTGGCAGCGACGCTTGACTGAAGCAATGCGCACCAATCAGGCGGAACTTGCGAGCCTCGTGCGTGCGCGCGATGCTGCGGCGTTTGAACCGCTCGCGCCTCGATTCGCGCCAAAAGGAAGTGGAACAAACCCAATCTACGATTTGTGGTTGCGCGTGACTGGTCGCGGGGCCGCGGAACTCGGCGACGCTCGACGAAATCGGGGAGTTCACGATGACAGGCGCTGACCTTGCCGCAACGCTTCAGAATGGGTGGCTCACCGGCGGAATGCTCGTTGCGGCGGTGCAGCCATTGATACTCGGTATCGTCAATATGCGTCGCTATCGGTATGCGCCCAAACTTGCTGATATCCGCGAGGAAACGCAACATTTTCGTGTCGCGGTCTGTGTGCCTGCGCGGAACGAGCGTGACAACATCGAAGCTTGTGTGCGATCCATTCTCAGTTCTCAAGCTGTCGATGTGCGCGCCTACGTCTACGACGACGAATCGACCGACGGCACCGGAGCACTCGTGACCCAAATGGCCGCCGGTGATGATCGCGTCGTAGTGGTGCCACGCCAAGTGCTTCCCACCGATTGGAACGGAAAGCAACACGCGTGCTTCCGTATGGCTGAGCACGGACTCAGTCACGATCGCGCTTTGGAGTGGTTTCTTTTCACCGATGCGGATGTGCGCTTTGAGCCGGATGCCGTCGCGCGTGCGCTCGGTTTCGCGTTGCGATCAAAGTCCTCACTGGTTTCGACGGTGCCTCGAGAAATCACGGGTTCGATTGGTGAAATGCTGCTTGTTCCGCTTATTCACTTTGTGCTCATGGGGTACCTCCCGATCGGTCGGATGCGGAAGACCCTCGATCCTGCGGCGAGCGCTGCTTGTGGCCAGTTCATTCTCGTTTCGCGTGAGGCGTACAGCGCGAGTGGCGGACATGACCGGTTTCGGGCATCGATGCATGACGGGGTCAAGTTTCCGCGGGCGGTGCGAAAGGCCGGGCTTCGAACGGATCTCTTTGACGGTACCGATCTTGTGTCCTGCCGGATGTATCGCGGACTCGCCCAGACTTGGCGCGGCTTTGCGAAGAACGCATTCGAGGGACTTGGAAGCATTGCGCTCCTCGTGTTCATCACGCTCTACCACGCGTTCGGGCAGGTGCTCCCGTGGGTGGTCGTGGCGCTTGCATTCGTTGAAGGAGTCTGGAGTTTCGGTGCAACCCTGGCCGTGGCAGCGATCGGCTGTGCGCTTGCGTACCGCGCGCTTCTCGCGACGCGATTCCGGCAGTCGTGGTGGAATCTGGCCCTGCACCTCCCATCAATCGTGATGCTCTCTGCCGTGCAATGGCGAAGCCTTTGGCTTCATCACACAGGCCGTCGTGGTTGGAAGGGGAGAGTTGCGGGAAGTCTGGCAAAATCGGCGACATAGTTTCGCTTCGGGTTGCAGGATGGGCGTTGCCGTGGGAGGCTTTCAAAGTGGAACCCACCGCTCAACCGGACAATGTGACGCGAAGCTTCGACGAAGTTCTCCGCGAAAATGTGCGTCTACGCGCGCGAGTGAGTGAACTCGAAGCCGTGCTTGCGCAGGCTCGCACCAGTGAGAATGCAGTGCTGCCGCAGGCATCGAGTATTCAGGGCGTGTCGTCAGCCGTGTCGTCAGCCGGGTCGTCAGCCGGGTTCAGCACCCGCGTTCCTCCGGTACCGCCGATGGCCGTTCCGATTCCGCGTGATGTTCGCTCGACCTCGCTGATCGCAGAGGGCCTGACGGCTGAGCAGTTTGTTGGTCGTCGCGTCGTGCCAATCGTTGGCGCGATTGCTGTACTCGGTGCGGTTGGCTGGCTTGTCCAGCATGCAATTGAGATTGGCTTTTTTGGAATGCTGCCGCCCGCGGCGCGGTTTGCCATGGGGATTGCGATTGGCGTAGCGCTCCTCGGAGTCGGGGAAGTGATACGTCGCCGGGTTTCATCTGCTGCGGCGGTCGGGCTTGACGCTGCGGGCGTCGGGGCGCTTCTTGTGAGCATCGCGCTTGGAGTTTTTAGTCTCGAACTCTTCAACGCCCAACTCGGTGCGCTCCTTGCGGGCGGAGCCGGACTGTTCGGCGCAGCGTGGAGCGTGCGCACACGGTCGGCGGTGGTCGGGCTTGCTGCGTTACTCGGATTGTTTGGACTGCCAACGGCCTTTCAGGTCGTCGGCGACGATTGGCTTCTCGGTGGACTGTTGCTCACAACGGGCCTCGCTGCCGGACTCGGGATGCACGCGCTCGGTGGCCGCGCATTCACTCCCATCCGATTTTTCGCGATTGCTGCGACGATCGTGCTCGCGCCGTTCTGGTTCGCATCATCGGGGCCAGCGGTCGCTCATTCCGGCATGTTGTTTCTTTGGTTTGCGATGGTCGCCGCGGAGAGCGCACTTGCGGCGATTCGTGGTCGCGCCGCTCGCGGGAATGTTGTGATGCTCGGCCTCGCGTCTTTCTTTGCCTTCATCATTCAGATTTCAGCATGGAGCGTGCCAGCGTTTGCGGCGGATCCACGTGCATGGTTTCCCATGATCGCGGGCGCCATGCTCTTGGCGCAGGCGCTGTTTCTCCGAGGCTTTGTCTTTCCGGTCGAAGAGGGCGAGAGTGATGTTTACGGAGCCGCTGAGGATGGTGGCTCGCTACGAGCTTCAAGTGATGCATGCGCACGACTGACGCCCGTCTCACTCGCGCTTGGATTCGCCCTCGTTCTTGGCGGTGCTGTGCGATTTCTTCCCGACATCGGGGAGCCTGTTGCGGTGGCGTTCCTCTCGGCGAGTGCGGCATGGATTGCGCGTCGCGAGCGTGCAGTTGCTTTCGATGTCGTCGCCGTGGGCTTTGCTGTGGTTGCGATGTTCGGCGCGTGGATCTCATTGATCACTTCTACCTTTGGCGCATCTGCCGGGCTTTCATGCACGCTTCCGTTCGGCGCGATCTGCACACTTCGACTGGATCAACACATTCTCAGCGCGGTGCTTACGGCGGGCGTCCTTCTCGCCGCGACTTCGCTTCGCTCGCACCGAGCCACCGATGTTTTACGAACAATCGCAGCCGCGATCACTTGGTGTGTAGCAAGCTTCGCATGGTCACCCGATCTGGTGGTTGCAACTGCCTTCGCGCTGCCCGCGATCGTTGTTGGATGCATCAGGGACGCGCGTCGCATGCTTGTGGTGGCGACGCTTGCAGTGCTCGCGCTTGGTGGGGTCGTCTGGTTGGGGATGCTCGTGGATGGTGGCTTCGGCAGGAACGCTTCTCGTTCCGCGGCGACGATTGAGTTCGCCGCGTGGTCGCTCCCCGTACTCGCTGTCGGCGCGATTCTTGCCGTGAATCATCGCGCGCTTGGCGGAGCGAGGCAGCCGCTTACCACGCTCGCAAGCCTTTTTGTGGGAGCGGGAATCTCGCTCCTCGGAGCCGCAGTTGGTGCAGCGCGTGGTTACGGCATGGGTGATGTGTTGCTTGCGGGGATGCTTGCGCTGTGTGTCGCCGCAACGATTCTCATGCTCGTTGGCAACACGCTCGGTCGGCGCGAATTTGTCGATGGCGGGGTGCTTGGAGCGTGGCTTGCAATCACCATGGGCTCGTTTGCGGGTGTCGGTCGGATCTTTGAGCAAACGGCGGATCACAGCACCAGCGTGGTACTTGCGTTCGCATCGGTGCTCGCCGCGGGCGTTGCAGCCGTGGTGGCGTGGCGCGCGCTTGCTCGCGCCTCTCAGGGCGGATCACGCATGACCGCACTGTCTGTGGTCATGTTGGCTGTCGGAATCGTCCCGCTGGGTGCCATTTTGGTGGCAGCGCTCGTTGGTCGTCCGATGGCTGCTGCGGTCGCTGCCGCGTGGATGGTGGTTGCGGGCGTCGTGGAATTGACCATCGGTTTCCGTGCGGGAATCGCGGCGCTTCGTTGGGCCGGGCTTGCAAGCTGCCTCCTTCTCATCGCTCGACTCTACCTCGTTGATCTCGCGAGTACGCCGATTTTCGTGCGCGTCGTTCTTCTCTTTGTGACCGGATTGATTCTGGTTGGGGTCGGGATCATCTACACGCGACGTCTGGTTTCCGGTGTTGGTCAAGTTCACGCATCGACGACCGCAGTAGGGCCTGACGCGTGACCCCTTCAAGTCGAGGACCCGATTCTTCGCTCGAACTCCTGATTCTCGATCTTCCCGAGATGAAGCCGGTGCGATTGCGCGTAGGAGACCGCTTGGTTGTTGGCCGCGGTGCAGAGAGTGAAGTTTGGATCAACAATCCTTCGGTGTCGCGACAACACGCGGCCCTCACGCTGCGTGCGGACGGCGCGTCTGTCGAGGATCTCGGCAGTCGCCATGGCACGCGCGTCAACGGCGCTCCGGTGCGCACGGGAAAGTCAGCTCGCTTTACAGCGGGGGATGCATTGCATTTCGGTCCGGTTGCGGTGCGTGTTGGATACGCCATGGAGCGCATCGCGACTTCGGCGGTCGAAGGCGACGCAGCGGCGGTGCGAACCATTGCGTTCGGGGCAAATGGTGGCGCAGAGCAGGCGATGAGGGTTTTGATCGATGTCGTGCGCGAGATTCCGCTTGATGGTGATGAAGAGACCGCTGGGCAGATGATCCTCGACCGACTTGTTGCGGTAACCAAGCTTGAGCGCGGGTTGTTGGTGCGCATGCGTAGTGCAGAGAGTGACGCGGAGATCATTGCGAGCACCGGAGTTCGCGGCGGACCAGTCAGCCGCACCGTGCTTGCTGCAGCGGAAGACCCAGCGCACATCGCTCATCTTTCACAGGTCAGCGACATGCGACAGGCCGAGAGCATTGCAGGCTCTGGAGTTTGTGAGATTCTCTGCGCCCGCATTGTGGTCGAGGCCGATCAACGGATGTATCTCTACCTCGACTCGCGTCGACCGATGAGTTCGGTGGACTCAGGTATGGCTGAGTTCGTTGGTGCTGCCGCGCGAATCTGCGGACTTGTGCTCGAGAGCTATCAGCGTCGGCGGCTTGAAGAACTCCGGCAGGATGTCGCCCGTGCACGCATCGTCCAGCAGCGCCTGCTTCCCGGCGACCATGGTGTCACTGGACCGGTGCGATGGCGCCTGCTCTCGCAACCAGGCGCGCTACTTGCTGGCGATTTTGCAGGACTGGCCGAACGCCCCGATGGCTCTGCCCTTGCTTGGGTGGGCGACGTGGTCGGGAAGGGCCCAGCGGCAGCAATGCTCATGGCAAGTGCGCAAGCGTGGCTCTACGCCTCGGCGAACCGCATGCAAGA
Organism: Candidatus Kuenenia stuttgartensis; assembly: GCA_945902075.1. Taxonomy (GTDB): domain Bacteria; phylum Planctomycetota; class Phycisphaerae; order Phycisphaerales; family SM1A02; genus QWPT01. The sequence goes on from CAMDMA010000008.1 coordinate 78,301, forward strand.
TGTGGGTGAGACGGTCGCGTCGCTGAACGAGTTTCTCTGCATTCGAAGCGAATCGACGGAGTTTGCCACCCTTTTCGTCGCCGCAATTGACGCGGCCGGGACGGTTACTGCATGCGATGCTGGACACGGCATTGCGTTTGTCGTGCGCGGCGGAATTGCCGAGCGACTCGAGATCGAGCGCGGGCTTGCCGCGGGCGTCATGAGCGGCGAACACTATCCGACCACGTCGTTCGCGCTGGCAACCACCGACCGACTCGTTCTCCTCACCGATGGTGTGCACGAGCAGCCTTCGTCTTCCAACGAACGTTTTGGACTCGAGCGTTTACTACAAACCCTCTCGCAGAGTCAGGCGCAGGCGAGCGACGTCGACACGATCGTCGCGGAGTTGAACGCATTTTCAGGTCTGCGCTTCGAGGACGACGTCACAATCCTCACCATCGAAAGGACCTGACTATGCGGCAGCTTTGGGGCCTCAGGATCCTGCTTCGGAAGCGTCTCCATTCAGGGAGCTTCCTGTGGATGATCTTTTCGCTTGTTGGAGTGAGTGGTTGTGGATCGACGCAGATTCCGCAGCACTGGGAACTTGGTGAACCGCGCAAGTTCGAGACGATTGAACTTGTTTCACGGCGACCCCGTGAGTCCATGGGTCGCGAGTCAAAACCCGACGAGCGTGACGGTGAGACGGCGTTCGCAGCGGGAATCCTCCTCGCGATCAACCAGAAGGATGAGAACCATCGCATCCGCTTTGAGACCTTGGTCGAGAAGTCACTGCTCAAGCCGGAGAATGAGGCCAAGTTGCGTGGGTGTTGCGTGGTCGTGCCCGGAGTTCTCGGTAAGGATTCCGCAGGACATCTCGTGGAAGCACTCACGGCCGAAGGCTGGGCAGTGGCCGTGGTGTGGCCACCACTGGTGGGCCGCGTGATCGACTCGATGCGCCTGACAAAGGGGGAGCCGCCACACCTACGCGGGATCGCGGCGGCGCGGGAAATCGATCGCACCATCCGCGCATCGGCTCACGTGGCACAACTTCAGTTGCTTGAGCTCTGTGCTGCGCATCCATCGTTGCGCGGTAAGCCGGTGCTCTTGATCGGCGAGAGCATGGGCGCGCTCGCCGCTGTTGGCATCGCGGCCACGGGCGATGTTCCGTATGACGCCGCACTTTTTGTGGCCGGCGGCGGTGGATTTCTTCGTGTGGCAAAGGAGACTCCGCTTCGAACGTTCCTTTTTGGCGATCTTCCGCTCGATGATCCTGGTTTTATCGATGGCTTCAACCGCGCATGCGCACTCGATCCACTGGTCGCCGCGGAATCGCTCCGCGGCGGACCAATCGCAGTACTCACCGCAGATCGCGATGAAGTTGTGCCGACAGCGACACAACTCGAACTCTGGGCCGCGCTTGGTGGACCACCACGTTTTCGCTGGAACAGCGGGCATATTGAGTTGTTCGTCCGTGGAGCGGCAACCGTGGTTCCCATCGTTCGGCGAATTGCTTCGAAGGTAGGTCCGCGAAGCAGGGCGGTCGAGGTGCTCTACCGCAGGCGAGTCGAGCCACTCGAGGATTTGCAGGAAGCCGGCGCAGATGGGCCAAACGAGACGCCTGCTGCGACCGAGGATGACGTCAGCGAAAGACCTCCGCGAAGTGTGGGCGAGTTGTTTGATGTGCACCCCATGCACGGCTAGAAGTTGATCAGTCCGCGGACTCCTATGATGCGCGTCCATGCCGCGCGTGAAGAAGCCCGTCCGCACCGCGATTGCACACTCTGGTTCATTGCCCGACGCGTGGTTTGCTCTGCGCGGATGGACAGCGCATGCGTTTCAACGTGAAGTCTGGGCTCGCGCAGCAAACGGTGAGAGCGGACTCGTGCACGTTCCAACCGGAAGCGGGAAGACCTACGCCGCCGCGCTTGGATTTCTGGATGAACTCGCGCAAAGGCCCGCGGAAGGGCTTGCGCTTGTGTATGTCACGCCGCTGCGCGCGATCTCTCGCGACATCGAGCTCGCGCTGCGTCGACCAATCGACGAACTCGCATTGGCGGTGACGGTTGGTGCGCGCACGGGCGATACGTCGAGCTCTGAGCGCGCGCGACAGCGCGTGAAACTTCCGAACATTCTTGTGACCACACCTGAATCGCTCACGCTGCTTGTCGCCGGCGATCGGGCGTCAGAAGTTCTTGCCGATGTCCGCGGAGTCATTGTGGACGAGTGGCACGAACTGCTCGCATCAAAGCGTGGTGTCCAAGTCGAACTCGCGCTTGCGCGGATTCGCGCCTTCGCGCCGAGGATGCGAACGTGGGGCCTCTCGGCGACGTTACGGAATGTCGACGAAGCGGCGCGTGTTCTCGTCGGACCGGGAAATGCTGCCGCAGTCGTGCGTGCTGATCTTCCGCGCACGATCGCGGTTGAGGGGTTGCTTCCGGATGGCGTCGAGCGTTTTCCGCAGGCGGGGCACCTCGGTCTCACGATGCTCAAGCCACTCGTCGCGTGGCTTGATCCGGCAAAGCCGACCCTCGTCTTCACCAATACGCGCTCCCAGGCGGAGCGCTGGTTCGCCGCGCTCTCTTGGGAACGACCGGAGTGGCGGGATGTGCTGGCGCTGCACCACGGTTCGATTGAGCGTGAGCAGCGTGAGGCGATCGAGGAAGGACTCAAGGCAGGGCGACTGCGGATGGTCGTCGCAACCTCGAGTCTTGATCTTGGAGTCGACTTTTCCCCGGTTGAGCGGGTTGTTCAGATCGGTTCGCCGAAGGGAATCGCGCGGCTCGTTCAACGCGCTGGGCGTTCGGGACATCGTCCGGGTGCGGCCTGCGAGGTGCTGTGTGTACCGACACACGCGCTCGAACTGGTTGAGATTGCGGCAGCGCGGCGCGCGATCGAGCTCGGAGAGATCGAGGAGCGACATGGTTGGCGTCAACCGCTCGACTGTTTGGTACAGCACCTCGTGACATGTGGGCTCGGTGGTGGATTTCGCGCCGACGAACTCTTCGATGAAGTGCGCCGCACCGCGAGTTTCGCAGCGCTCACGCGCGAAGAGTTTGATTGGTGTCTCGAACTGGCGCTCCATGGCGGTCGCACGCTCTCGCGCTATCCGCAATTTCATAGGCTCCGACTCGACGATGATGGAGTCCACCGCATCGCTTCGGCGAAGGCTGCGCAACTTCATCGACTCAACATTGGCTCGATTCGTTCGGACGCGACCATCTCTATTTCATTCGTCGGTGGACGCAGACTTGGCTCGATCGAAGAGAGTTTTGTTGCGCGGCTGAACCCGGGCGACGTGTTTCTTTTCGCGGGTTCGATGGTGGAATTCCTACGGGTTCGTGACATGACAGCGTGGGTTCGCCGGACGACGCGCGCCGCTGCCACGCCGCGGTGGAACGGCTCAAGATTTCCGCTGTCGACCGCACTCTCGGCCTCGATGCGCCGGGCGATCGATGAGGCGCGCCGTGGCAACTTTCCGAGCCCAGAGATGCGCCTCGTCCGGCCGCTCCTCGAGGAGCAGGCCCGGCTCTCGGCACTCCCGGCGGCAGAGGAAATTTTGGTTGAGTGCTGTCGGTCCAAGGATGGTCACCACATGTTTCTGTTCCCCTTTGAGGGGCGGCTGGTCCATGAGGGACTCGCCGTGCTGCTTGCGCTCCGGTATGCGCGCATCCGACCGGCTTCTCTTGCGATGTCGATGAACGATTACGGCATCGAACTCGTCTCGGACGATCCATTCCCGTTTCGGGAGCATCTTGGTCCAGAGTTGTTTCGGACAGAGGGCCTCGCGTCGGACCTGCTTGCGGCGGTAAATCTCGGCGAACTTTCGAGACGCCAGTTTCGCGATATCGCGCGCGTCGCGGGTCTCGTTTTTCAGCGGTACCCCGGCGCCGAGCGCTCGGGTCGACAGGTGCAGGCGGGGTCGGGGTTGATTTTCGACGTCTTGCGGGAGTTCGATCCTGAGAATCTTCTGCTTGCCCAGTCGGAGAGGGAAGTGCTTGATCGACAGTTCGAGGGAGGGCGGCTTGCCCGATGTCTCGCGCGTCTCGCAGCTGGACCGCTCTGCATCCAAGAGACTGCGCGGCCAACGCCACTGGCGATTCCGTTGGTGGCCGATCGACTCGGAATGACGCTTTCGACCGAAGGGGTTTTGGCGAGACTTGCAGCGATCTGCGGAGAAACTCGCCCGCGAGAGAATGATGAACGTTTGAGCCGTAACGCAATCGTGGAAAATCTGCAATGACCGCTTCACGTCGACCATCCGACGAAACGGCCGCACGCCACGATTCCAAGCCGCAATAGTTTGTGTCGAACCCCACGTTGCGGCCAAGCTCTCGGCACCGGAAGCGACGTCTATTCGCTTGGGGTCATCCTGTTTGAATTGGTCACGGTGCACCGCCCGTATCGCATTCGCACGCGACTGATGCGCGAGATAGAGCGGATCGTCCGCGAAGCGCTGCCGATGGTTCTGAGTACGTTCGTCGCGAAGCCTAGCGAATCGATTGTCGTTGAGACTTCTGCAAACGGCCAGTCGCGCGACGTGTCGCGCTTTGTGTCGCGCGACGTGTCGCGCATCCAGAGATTTCGCTGCGGCTGAATCTGCCCGGACGATGCGCCTGTTAGGCTGCACTCGTGCCGAACGCGCTCCTTCAGATCGATGGCCTTGATATCGAGCTCATGCCGGAGCGCGCGCTCTTCATTCGCGCGGCGCGCGCACTTGTGGTCGCCGATCTTCATATCGGAAAGAGTGAGAGCTACCGCCGATTCGGCGCACCGTCGACGGATGGAATCGACGAGGAAACCCTGGTTCGTCTCTCGCGCGCGGCGATGCGTGCGGAGGCACGCGTCATCGTCGTGGTCGGTGATCTCACTCATTCCGCTGACGGGATCGGCGAAGGCGAGCGCGAGCGTTTCGCCGAGTTTCGTGCGCGTTGCGCGCTCCCGATACGCCTCGTCGAAGGAAACCACGACCGAGGTGCTCGGTCGCTTCCACCCGAGTGGTGCATTGACCGCGTGGGCGAACAGTTTGAACTTGGAGGCTTTCGTTTCCGCCATGAGCCCGTCGAACGCGCTGCTGCAACATGGACGATGAGCGGGCATCTGCATCCGATGCTCTCGGTTGCGAAGGGCGCACGAAGCGTCGAGGCACCAGCATTTGTGGTCGATCATGCAAAAAAGTGCCTCGTGTTGCCGGCATTCTCGAAGTTCACCCGCGGCGTGCGCTTCGAGCCCCGCGCACATGCCGAGCTCTACGCCATTGCTGAAAGCAGCGTGGTTGGGCCAGTTGGCTTCGTTGCGTGACTCTCACGCACGGCGTGAAAGATGGTCACCGACGCAAGTGGGTGTCCCGGTCGAACGGACGGAAAGAACCTCGAGGTCAAGGTTGAGCGCGCCAATGCCGTCAAACGATTCATCGCGCATGTTGGTGTCTTGTACGAGGAGGGCAGCTGCCAACCCTTTTGGAAAGGCTTCGGATAATGCCGGGCCGCAAAATTGGCACACGTATCGCGAAGGCGTGGCGACCGGTTAGGTTCCGAGATCAGCCGCGCTGCGCTTACCTTCGGTTTGCAAAACGACCATGGTGGCGTACCGGCCGCTGCGAGCAATAAGTTCGTCGTGCGTGCCACGCTCGACGACCTGGCCGTCTTGCATGACCAAAATCAGGTCAGCCTCGCGAATTGTCGAGAGCCGGTGCGCAATCACAAAGCTCGTGCGTCCGCGGAGGATTTCCCCGAGTGCGGCCTGGATAAATCGTTCGCTCTCGGTGTCGAGGTTGCTGGTCGCTTCGTCGAGGATGAGGATGCGCGGATTGGCGAGCACCGCGCGTGCGAGTGCAAGCCGTTGGCGCTCTCCACCAGAAAGTTTGACGCCGCGTTCACCGATGCGCGTGTCGTACCCAGCATCAAGTTTCTTGACGAATACGTCGGCGCGCGCTACGCGGGCGGCGTGTGCAATCTCGTCGGCAGAGGCCGTCGGCCGTGCATACGCGATGTTCTCGCGGATTGTGCCGTCAAAGAGAAACACGTCCTGCTCTACGATGCCAAGCAGACGGCGATACGACGCGAGCTCGATATCGCGAAGATCGTGGCCATCGAGCGTGATGGACCCAGCAGTCGGATCGTGGAAGCGGGCGACGAGGTTTGAAAGTGTGGTTTTCCCAGCTCCTGAATGACCGACAAGCGCGACCATCGTGCCAGCAGGTGCATCGAAGGTGACGTCGTCGAGGACCGGGCGATCTGTGCCAACGTAGTGAAACGACACACGGTCGAAGCGGATGTCGCCGCGCACGCTCTCCGGCGCAGGGGCGAGCGTGGCGCGGCCAGAAGTCTCCGCGAACTCATCGCGCTCTCCGAAGAGATCAAGCGTGCGGTCGAAACTCGCGAGACCCGTCTGCAAACTCGTTGCCGTATTCGCGAGCACCTCAAGCGGACCGAGCAAAAGCGTGACGTAGGTAAGAAACATCACCAGATCGCCCGCAGTCAGACGACCGTTGACGACCTGCATACCGCCGTACCAAAGGAGTGCAGCGGTGGCAGCGGGAATAAAGATCTCCCACGCGATCTCGACCCCGCGCGACCACCACCAGACGAGAATCTCTGTGCGCGCTTGCAGGTTGGTTCCGCGGGCAAATCGCGCGGCCTCAGCGTCCTCGCGCGCGAATCCGCGCACCACCCGGATACCGCTGAAACTCTCAGCAGCGTGTCCGTCAATTTCGTCGCGGAGTTTCTTCAGGTCGCGGTAGATGGGGCGAATGCGACCGATCCACGTTCGGTGGCTGAACCACACCATCGGAAGCAGCACGACCGCTCCGACCACAAGACGCCAATCGGTCCATGCGAGGATGGCAAGGCTTCCGACGAGCTGAATGATTGCACGGAACGGGTTGTACAGCAGACCAAAGAGGAGTTCACCCGCGGCGCCCGCGTCCTCACGGATGAGCGTGGCAACGCCTCCTGCCTTCAGTTCGTGCACGCGTGCGAGCGGAAGGTGGATCGCCTTTGCGAAGGCGCGTCGGCGCAGCGCGACTTGCAGACGCTTGGCAACCATGGTCGCGCGGCTACGGCCAATCACGCCGATGGAGACTTTGACCACGATCGTGGCGAGTGTCAGTCCTGCGACAAAGGCGAGGACCGAACTGCGGTCGCTTGCATCGATCCACGTCGGCATCCATCGCAGCAGAATCTGAGGGAGTGGCTCGCTTCCGAACACGCTATCGATGGCGATCTTGATGCCGGCGGGAGGCACAAGCGCGAGTGCCGTCGAGATCGCGAGCGCGACAAACGCGACCGCGATTGGTCGTCGATACGGGCGCAAAAGCGCGAGATACGCGCGGAAGAGCGCGCCAAACGAGCGGTGCATCGCGCCCTTTGATCGTCCCCGCGCATCAAGCTTCTTCTCACTGGCTCGCCTCGTGAGTTCATCGCGATAACTTCGGAATCGCGCTCGGCTCGAGCCGGCGCGCGGTGATGCTTCATGCTTGATTTGACTCATGCTTGCTTCTCAGCATCGCGCGCGGCATGCGGCGGCATTCCGAGAGATACCGGTGTCGATATGCCGACGTCACTGATGAGTTTGCGATTGCGAATCTTCTCATTCCCAAGTTGTCCGCACGCGGCCATCACATCGCGACCCTTGGTTCCGCGGCGCTTGGTGAATTGTCCATTGGCGACCGCGCGGGCAATAAAGCGCTCGACATCTGATTCAGCTGGCGCAGGCCAAGGCGAATTCCGTCGCGGGTTATAGGGAATGACATTGAGGGAACAGCGTATATCTCGCAGAAAAGCGCACACTTCGTCGCAGTGCGCATCGGCGTCATTCACACCGGGAATGAGCACATACTCCACGCAGAACGCAGCTTGTGAAAAGCGTGGGAACGCGAGCAGCGCATCCTTCAGTCGAGCCATCGGCCAGGCCTTGTTCACCGGCATAATCGAGCTGCGAATCTCGTCGTTGGGCGCGTTGAGCGACAGTGCAAGATTCAGGCGATGAAAGCCATTTTCACGCACCAATTCGCCAATCTTCGCGATGCCATCTGGGTTTCCAACTGTTGAGATCGAGATATTCGAGGCGGGCACCATCGCGCCGTCGTGGTCGACAAGTACGCGGATCGCTTGAATCACCTCATCGATGTTGTCCGTGGGCTCGCCCATCCCCATGAAGACAATATTTTTGATCGTGTTTCCGCTCGCACGCTCGACGCGGTGTGTTCCTGCCCACCACTGGTGGACGATCTGGTCTGCGCGGAGATTTCGGAGGAGCCCCATCTGCGCGGTTTCGCAAAATCGACATCCCATCGCGCAACCGATTTGGCTCGAAACGCAGAGGGTGGTGGTGGTTCCCGAGGCGCGCGGCATTGGGATGAGCACGCTTTCGGTCTCAAGCCCGTCCTCGTGGCGCAGCACGAACTTTGATGTTTCGCCTTCGACAAGGGTCGCAGTGACGGGATGATCCGTCAGCTCGCAGCCTGGTGGCACGATTCCCTGTCGGAACAGGGCTTTGTACTCGTCGCGCGGAGCACCGCGCCGTCCTGCTTCCCGCGAGCGTGTCACGAATTGTGCGCTCGTAAGCCCAAGCGGGCGGAGGGGAATTGCGGCAGACGAACCCATTCAGAGAGGGTATCAGCGGGGGGCGGTCGTTGCCCGAGCGAAGTCGATCAATCGGCCGAGCGACAGCAGTTTGCCGCGCACGCACGTCATTGCGCGATGCGGCTCGCGATCACGACGGTGATTGGCGGACGGGCACGATAGGCCGTCACGAGATCGTCGGTCGTACGTGCGTCTAACCGACGAAGGTTTCCTGAAGCGCGCGTGTTCATTCAAGAACCGTTGAGCGGCGAGGATCAGATTGATCGCTGCACGCAGCGCTTCGCGCAGGCCAAGTTCGTCGTCGGCTTCAATCTCATTTCATGGGTTGGTTCCATCGAACCCGCGACGGCAGGCGGCTTCAAGTGCGTTGCTTTGATTGGCCGTGCGCGGCGACTCTCTCTTCGAATCGTCGCGGAAGCGGAATATTGGGCGCCCGCCTCGTGTGGTGCTTGTATCATCCGCGCCCCGAGAAATCCCATGCACTTGAAGCGCGACGATAGTCATCATCACGGTCCTCCGGTCATCCCGATTACCTTCGAACTCGAAGACCCTGAGGGCCTCACGGGGACCTCGCGAAAGACGTGGGAAGTGCTCGGTGGCGAGCATGAATCGCTTCTTGAGATTGCCATGGACAACGGCATCAACATCGAGCATGCCTGCGGTGGGGTCTGCGCGTGTTCAACGTGCCATATCTACCTCGAAAAGGGCGCGGAGCAGTTCAACATTGCGAGCGAGGACGAAGAGGATCGAGTCGAGGAGGCGCCGGGAATCAAGCGCACCTCGCGCCTCGCGTGCCAGTGCGAACTCCGGGATCTCGGCGAAGGTCGCCGAACTCCGATCGTTGTTCGCGTGCCGTCATGGAACCGCAACGCCGTCAAGGAAATCCCGCACTAAGTCGCGGTGGGAGCTTCTATGCACTGGCTCGATGTGGCAGAAATCGCGGAGGCACTGATCGATGCGCATCCGGACTTTGACCCAGCCGGCGTCAGTTTTCCAAAGCTCAAGGCGCTTGTCTCGGCGTTGCCCGGCTTCGCTGAAAAAGTAGGGCATCCTTGCAATGAGCGTATCTTGGAGGCGATCCAACAGGCGTGGATCGATGAGCGCGAGTAGGGGAGAGTCGGCGCGATCGTCGTTACAGCACTGGTCCCCAGTGTGAGAGAACCTGTGCGAGATCGCTGCCGCTGACGGAGCCATCTCCGTCAAGATCTTGCGGCCCGTGTCCCTCGCCCCAGTTCGCAAGCAGCGCAGCGAGATCGGTGGCATCCACCACGCCATCGCAGTTGATGTCGGCCGCAAGGCGGCAGGGAATCGCGAGTGCCGCGTTGTAAAAATCCCAGTTCGCCTGACCGAGTGTGTTCAGCACCGCACCGGCATTGTGCTCGAGCCCCGGAAGAACAGTGAAAGTGTGCACGACGCCAAGGTTTGTGAGTAAGGCGTCGAACTCCTCGTTCATTTCAAGGAGCGAGTCGAGCGAGCCGATTCCTTGGCGTACGCGGATCTGCGCCGCAATGACAGCTTCCGCCCGATCCGCCGCGATCGTTCGTTGATTCTGTGAGAGGTAGTAGAGCGGGTCGCTTCCCCAAACCATCTCGTAAATGGCAAGCCGCTGCTTTGGCGGGATGACGCTCCCCGGCGGGTCGTCGAGGAAATCGGTCTGGATCGGACCAGCGCCGAGCATGGAGATCCCTGCAAAGAGATCGGGCCTTCGGAAGCCAAGTCGTCCGCTTCCTGCGCCTCCCATGCTAAAGCCATCGAGGATGCGGCCACTTCGTCGGGCGATCGTGCGGAAAGTCACGTCGATGTGGGGGATCAGGTCGTCGAGTACCACAGTTTCCATGGGCACGATGCCATTTTTCGAGTTGCACCACATGCTGTAGTTCATGCCGTTCGGGAAGACGATGAGCATCGGTGGGATCTTGCCCTGCGCCATCGCCGAACTGAAGAAACTCGTTGCTTGAAGAATGCCACCGAGTGGGTCCCCTGAGCCATGCAGCCAGTAGAGGACTGGAAATCGGCGGTTCGGCTGGATGGAATACGTGGGCGGGAGATAGATGTGAAAACTTACATCCGCCCCAGCAGCGTCACTCGAAAATGTTCGGTACTGGAGGCCGGGCGCGCTCACGGGAGCCGTCGTCCATTGAGCAGATGCGGTGGTCGCAAGCGTTCCCGTGCACAGCGCCGCGATGGCGGCGCGAGTCTTCGGTCCGAACTCATCACGGAGTCTCCGGAGGATCGTCATCGGCTTCATCATGCACGAGAAACGGCCGCGCCCACCGAGTGATTGCAGTTTTGGTCGCAATTCGCGCCCATAGAGCCTTTATTGGCACCGCCGTACGAATAACTCCTACTCTGCGCGCATGGCGAGAAGCACCGTCGAGCGATATCACGCAGCCGCGATCCAAACTTCCTTCGCGAACCCAAAGACACGCGACGAGATTCCCTCGCGCGTCGCGCGCATGATCGCGATGGCCGAGCAGACGGTCGCTGGATATGCGCCATTTTTCGATGTGCGGCTTGTCGCGTTCCCTGAATTCGCGCACGCGGCGCCGGTCTATTTCACGGTCGATGAGTTACTTGAGCACCTTGCGGTGGAAATCCCGAACGACCACACCGACGCGTATGCGAGATTTGCCAAGAAAACAGGCTGTTTTGTGCAGACTGGCACATTCATCGAACGCGACGTGCGCTATCCGGGCGCGGTCTTCAACACCACCTGTTTGATTGGCCCGGATGGGATCATGGCGAAGTACCGCAAGGTGAACCCATGGATTCCGTGGGAGGTTCACGCGAGCCCGCATGACATTCCTGACTACACCGATGAACTATTTCCAGTAGCGGACACGGAGATCGGGAAGATCGGCTGCGCCATTTGCTACGACTGGCTCTTTCCGGAGTCGATTCGCCAACTCGCCTTCAACGGCGCGGAGGTCCTCGTGCGTATCAGCGCGTACATGGACCCTTGGGGAGCATCAGCGCCGATGGACTGGTGGACAACGATCAATCGCGCCCGAGCAATTGAGAATACGGCGTTCGTACTCGCGTGTAACCAGGGTGCGAGTTTCGAGGGCTATCCGCCGTTTTCCTGGCCGGGTGGCTCGATGGGGATCGACTTCGATGGACGGATACTTGCCCAGGCAGATGCGGGCGCCGGAGAAAAAGTCGTCGTGTTTCCGATCGATCTGGCAGCACTCCGTGACGCACGCGAACGAAGGCGTGGTCACGACATGCGCGCGCACTATCGCGCAGAGGCCCACCCCTACGCCACGACTCCGCGCCTCGCGCGCGCCGGGACTGGTGCGATCGACATCGCGATGAATGACCTCCGAACCGCAGCTGCGAAACGCACGCTTTACGAGGGCGCGTAGACTGCACCGATGCGAGAAATCCAAACTTCTTGTCTCACGCGCGGGTGCTGGGTATCAACTTTTTTGTCGTCGATGATGGCAGGATTCCTCTGTTCCGTGGCGCTCCTTGGATGTAAGCCAAGCGACTCGACGCCGGAACTTGCTGTTTCTCAAGCGACGCGTCCAGACGCTGCGATGACCACAGCGATGAATCGTGCTATCGGAGAGATGGGTCGCTTTGAGTTTGATCGCGCCGGGAAGGAGTTTGCTGCGATCACTGCGCTCCCCTCGGCTCCGCTGGAAGCGGAACTTGGGCGTGCTATCGCAACCCTCAACCAATCTCAGGAGGGTGCGCAAGACGAGGCACTCGTACAGCTCGGGGCCTTTCTTGCGAAGAATCCATCAAAGGACCTCGCGTTACGCGCGCGCTACTGCCAGGGTCTCTGCCTGCTCTATCTCGGCCGCGCGGGGGAGGCGGTCGCTGCGTTCGTTCCGGTTGCGGAGGCGCGCGGCGGCGACGCGTACGCGCAGTACTTCGCGGGGCAGAGCCTTGAACAAGTTGGTGAGACAGCGAAAGCGCTTGAGTGGTACGAACGAGCGGTCGATCGCGATCCGATGCTCAAGAGTGCGTTGCTTGGGGTGCAGCGTTGCGCACGCAGGCTTGGCGACGATGGAAAGGCTGAACGCGCGCTTGCGAACTTCGAGGAACTCGCGCGAAATCCTCGCGCACGCAACGCCGAGTTTAAATACACGCGCATGGGTGACCTCGGGCTCGCTCCGTTGCCGCGGAACGCGACCGCCGATACGTATGCGCCGCCGACCGGGCCGATTTTCGCAGACGAGTGCGAGCTTCCGATTCGGTGGCCCGCGGAATTTGTGCCGGTGTGGTCGACCGACATCGAGCAGCATGCAGTGACCGCGGATCTCAACGACGATGGTCGTCTCGACATCGTGATCGCGCGCGGTCTTGCGGTGGCCGAAGAGTCACGCGCCCTTGTCCTTCTCGGTCGTGATGACGGCGCATTCGATGCTGTCCCCGATCATCCGCTCGCGGATCTCGTTGGCGGCGCGACGTGGTCACTGCTGATGGGCGACATAAATGCCGACGGTCGCGTCGACCTCTATGCATGCCGTAGCGGCGGAAATCGGCTCATCCTGGCGACAGCAGAGGGTGGATTTCGTGACGCAACCGAGGAGTGGGGTGCTGCGGGAAAGACGCAGGTTTGCGTCGACGGCGCGCTCGCTGACCTTGATCATGATGGTGACCTTGATCTGATGCTACTCGCACGCGACGGTGCCAATGAACTCCTCGCAAACAACGGTGATGGAACATTCCGCTCGATCGGCGCAGAGGCAGGTGTTGCAACCGAAGGCCGACTCCCGATCTCTGTGATTGTCGGCGACTTTGATTATGACCGCGATGCAGACATCTTCATCCTGAACGACATGCCACCGAACGAGTTGCTGCTCAACGATCGCCTCTGGCGATGGCGCGCAGGAACGCTTCCGGGCTTCACTGAACAACAACTCAACGAACGAGCAGCGGCAGCAGCTGTCATCGATATCGCGGACATTCCGCTGCGTCGACTGGTCCTCGTGACGACGTCTTATCTTCGTATGCCGACGCGTGTGGAAAAGGTCTCGCCCGACCCGCGTATGGAAATGTCGATCGCTGATTTTACCGGCGATGGCCATCAGGATCTCTTGCTCACGAAGAGTCGGTCGATCGCACTCCACGATGAGGCCGGTCATCATGTCATCGACTTTCCGACGGCCGAACGTGTGGTTCGCACGCAAGCTCTGATGCTTCAGCCAATGCGTGGTGCGTCGCTCCTCTCACTTCGTTCTGGCGCAGCACCCCTCGTGCGCGGGCCAGGAGCTGGCCGAGGGCCGTTCGCCGCGGTGTCCTTCAGCGGCCGAGATGATCCCTCTCAATCGATGCGTTCAAACACCAGCGGTATCGGCACCGGTTTTGCCGCGCGCATCGGGAGTGAATGGTTCGGTGGTGAGACGTTCCGCGGGCATAGCGGCCGTGGTCAATCGCTTGCACCAGTTGCGATTGGAACCGGCCCCTTTGAAGCTATCGATGTACTTGAGATTGATTGGTCGGACGGCGTGTTTCAAAGCGAGCTTGCGTTGGCGAAGGATGCGCTGCACCAAATCATCGAGACACAGCGACAGATCTCCTCGTGTCCAGTGGTTTTTGCGTGGAACGGCTCAGAACTTCGATTTGTGACCGATGTGCTCGGCGTTGGGGGGCTTGGGTATCTTCTTGAGCCTGGGGTCTATAGCGAGCCTCGCCCGTGGGAGTTTCTTGTGCTTCCTGAGGGCGCGCTTGTCCCGAAGAGCGATGGTTCGCTCGCCCTCGCACTTGCAGAGCCGATGGAGGAGAGTTGCATGCTCGATCGCGTGCGGCTTCGCGCAGTCGACATCCCTGAAGGTTGGGATATCGCGCCAGACGAGCGACTCGCCATCAGCGGTACAGCACCGACTGGCGAGCTTGTCGCGTGGCGAGAGTCGTGGCTTCCTAGAGAGAACCCAGTGCTCGCGCATGCAGATCTTGCTGCGCAGGAGCCCGGTGCGGTCGATCCACGATTCATCGGAAGGCTTGCCGGCGAACAGGTGATTGAAGTGGAGTTTGGTACGGCGATAGACGCGATCAGCGATCCGTGGCTCGTTATCGACGGTTGGGTGGAGTATCCGTACTGCCAAACGATGTTCGGGGCGTGGCAGGCGGGCGCGAAGTATCGAGCGCCAAATCTTGAGGCGCGCGCTGCGGACGGATCGTGGAAGGAAGTCGTTTCCGAGTGGGGATATCCCGCTGGAATGCCGCGGCGGATGGCGCTTCCGATTCCGAAAGCAGCACTGCCACCGGGGACGACAGCGCTGCGCATGCGTACGACGATGGAGGTCTACTTCGATAGCGTGCGACTCGTTGCGCGTGAGTCGCTGCCTGCGCAGCCCGTCGAGTGCATGCTGTCTCGAGCAACACTCGCATCAGTTGGATTCGCGAAGCGTACGACCGGCCTGCAAAAACAACCGTTTTACGATCGCACCCAGCGCACACCACTTTGGGACTGCCGCTTTCAGCACGGGCTCTACACCGAGTTCGGCGACGTGCGTGAGCTGCTTGCGGAGCAGGGAGATGCGCTTATCGTTTTCGGCCCTGGTGAAGAAGTCGCGCTTGATTTTGCGTCACCAACTCTTGCGCCCGCAAACGGATCGACACGCCGCTACGTCCTCGAGACGCGCGGCTGGTGCAAGGACATGGATCTATTCACTCGAGATGGTGAGACAATTGATCCGCTCCCCGGTTCGGCGGCAGAACTTTCGGCACCATCGCGCACGCGACCGATGGGCGGCCGGTAGTTGGTCGATAGACTGCAACCCGTGCAAAAGTTCCGCCCCGCAGTTGGTCCGCGACTCAAGTGGCTCCTGTCCACGGTGTTCGCTTTGTTCGCACTGCTCGCGATCAACAGTACCTACCTCTCTTCCGTCACGTTTCTCGAGTGGAAGTCTGGCGCGACTTTGCAGGGGCAGTTTTACCTCTGGAACTTCCTCGCGCACCTCGTGCTCGGATTTCTGATCGTCGTTCCGACGATTGTGTTTGGTGCGATCCACTGGCGTAACGTCGCGAATCGGCCGAACCCCCGCGCGATCGCTGCCGGCATCGCCACGTTCGTGGCGTCGATCGTGTTACTCGCGACAGGAGTTGCGCTGACGCGTGTGGAGGTTGCTGGCACCACGATTGGTATTCGTGAGCCAGCTGCGCGCGAACTCGTCTATTGGATGCACGTCGTTGCTCCTGCGGCAGTTGTTTGGCTCTTTGTTGTCCATCGACTTTCGGGTCGGCGCATTCGATGGAACATCGGTGCACGTTGGGGCGCGGTTGCGGTTGGAACTTCGCTCGCCGCGGTCACTTTTCATTTCGCAGTCCCGCACGCGCGTCCGCGGGTTCCAGAGGACGGTCGTCAGTACTTTGAGCCCTCGCTTGCGAAGACAGCAACGGGTGGATTTGTCGCCGCACAATCGATGATGGCCAACGAGTACTGCCTTGAGTGTCACGCCGATGTCGTGCATTCTTGGGCGCACTCCGTGCACGCCGCAAGTTCATTCAACAATCCGCTCTACGCGGCGAGCGTCCGTGAGACCCGCCAGCAAGCGTTCGCGCGTGAGGGCCAAGTGCACGACGCGCGTTTTTGTGCCGGATGCCACGATCCCGTCCCATTTTTCTCCGGTGCGTTTGAAGATGCTCGTTGGGACGATCCTGCCTACGACGTTGCGAGCGATCCGCTTGGGAGAGCGAGTATTACTTGTACGGTTTGTCACGGCATTGTTTCAGTCGATAGCCCGCGCGGAAATGCCGACTACACCATCGAGGAAAGTCCGCACTATCCGCTCGCATTCAGCGATTCGCCGCTTTTGCAATGGACATCAAGTCAGCTGGTGAAAGCGAAACCATCGTTTCATAAGCGCACGTTCCTCAAGCCCGAGGTCCATCGTTCGAGTGAGTTCTGCGGCGCGTGCCATAAGGTCTTTCTTCCTGAAGCACTCAATGATTACAAGTGGCTTCGTGGTCAGGATCACTACGACTCGTTTCTCTACTCAGGTCGAAGCGGTCACGGCGTACTCGGCTGGTACTACCCCGAGAAGGCGGCGACCGAGTGCAACGTGTGCCACATGCCGGCGATGCCAAGTTCGGATTTCGCCGCACGCGACCGTGATGGCAGTGGGACGCGGAGTGTGCTTTCGCACGCATTTCCGAGCGCAAACACTGCGCTCTCGCAATTGATCGATCAATCGGCCTGCGCGATGCTTCCTGACGCAGCTCCGGGCGAGCTCCCCGCAGCGATGCAATCTGAAACGGCGGCTGAGGCGCATGCGCGCATCGTCGCCGGACATGCAGCATTCAACGCGAAGACGTTGCGTCTCGATCTCTTCGCGGTGCGCGATGGCGGGACGATTGATGGAGCACTGCGGCTTATTCGCCCGGATTTACCTGTACTTGATGCAGGTCGAACCTATCTCATCGAAGTTGTCGTGCGCACGCTCGATATTGGTCATGAGTTCACCCAAGGTACGGCTGACTCAAATGAGGCATGGCTCTTCGCGCGGGCGTCGAGTGCAGGTCGCGAGCTCGGAACCCTCGGCGCTCTCGGTACGCAAGGCGCGCTCGATCCGTGGTCGCGGACATACAACGCGTTTGTCATTGATCGCGAGGGTCGGCGCATCGATCGGCGCAATCCTCAGGACATCTTTCTTTCTCTTTACAACAACCAGATTCCGCCGGGGGCGGGCGATGTCACGCATCTCGTGCTTCGTGTGCCTGCCGATGTTTCTGCACCAATTGAGATCGAAGCTGAGGTTCGATACCGCAAGTTTGATACGACGTACATGCAATACGTCTACGGGAACGATCGCGTGAATGATCTTCCGGTGATGGTGCTCACCCGCGATGTGATTACGCTTCCAGTACGTGCGTCGGACGGAGCGTTGCACGGCGCAACGGCCACAAATCCGCGGAGTTTCCCTGAATGGCAGCGTTGGTACGACTACGCAATTGGTCTCTTTCGCGAGGCGGATCGCGGCACGGGTCGCGGGGCATTGCGACAGGCAGATGAGGCGTTCGCCAAAGTCGAGTCGATGGTGCCTGCAGTCGGCGCACTCGCGCGTGCGCGCCTTGAAACTCGCGAGGGCCGACTCGATGACGCAGCGGCATCGCTTGCCCGCGCGACGCAAGCTGCACAAGCGGGAGAAAATCCAGCGACACCGTGGACCATCCTCTACTTCACCGGGCTTGTCGAGAAGCAGAACGGAAATTTTTCAAGCGCCCTTGATGCCTTTCGACGCGTGCTCGCGACAGATTTCGCAGGCGCACGCGAACGCGGTTTTGATTTCTCGATTGACACGCGCGTACTCAACGAATTTGCAGAAACAGCACTCGAAGCAGCATCACTCGAACGATCAAATGTGCCAGCGCGCATGCTGCTTGACGAGTCAGTCGCTGCGCTCACGAAGTCGCTTGAAGTCGATCCCGAGCAGGCGCAAGCGTGGTGGCTGATGAATCGTGCATGCGAGAAGCTCGGCGATGGAGAGGGAGCAGCCGCCGCGCGTGTCAAACATGCAACGTACAAGCCTGACGAGAATGCGCGTGATCGCGCGGTACGTTTGGCGCGTGAGCGCTATCCCTGGGCGAATCACGCAGCCGAAGCGACGGTGCTTTACGACCTCCAGCGCGAGGGGCGTTTCGTCGGCGAGTTGCTTGATGGAACCCGAATTGAATTGCCCGCACCAGCGCCCGCCGCAACGCGCTGAGGAGGCGCGCTGTGCCGTGCCGTGCGGATCACTCCGTGTTGCTCCGACGACATGTGGTGACGACGATGTCTGGTGTCGTCGATGTGTCGAGAGAGGCGAGCATTCCATCGTCTCGCGACGATTGCTATCGACGACCGCCACCGTGTGCAGTGCCCGCCTTTCCGCTGCTTGAGCGTGTCGATCCCCCCGGTCGCCCGCCTCCGGTTGGTCTGCTTCGCGTCGATCCGCTGCCGGCCGTCCCTCGGCTGCCACTCGAATCGACGGATGCATGATGCTGGACCGCGCGATCGGCGCGTTGCCGAACATGTGCATCGCGAGCGACTGATGTCGGAGGTTGAGGCACCGAGCGCACCGTGGCCGGAGTTCGCTTTGCGACCGTAGGTTTGGTCGTTGTCGGTTTGGTCGTTGTAGGCTTAGTCGTTGTAGGCCTGGTCGTTGTCGGTTTGGTTGCGGTCGGTTTGCTCGGTGGTGGTTGACCGGCGGTGGGTTTCGGACTTGGCGGAGTTCGAACTTTTGGCGCAGTGCCAGTCGGCGCCTTTGTTGGCTGGTCGCGATGCGCATCGTCTTTGGCCGTGTCGGTTGCGCCGTCTCGGTGGACTGCTCCCTTCTCCTGACGAGCGGCCGCCGGTTCCGTTTTTCGCGCGCTGCGGTCCGTGGCGGTTCCCCGCCCGACGCCGATCTGCTCCCACCCGGATTCCGACTTCCGGTAGACGTTGCCATCATGTCCGGCGTAAAGATCGCCCGCATGGTCGTGCGCCACCGTGGTGCCGTTCGCCCAGCGGTGCTTGTCTCGCACCGACTCTCCGCCGCCAGATCCGCGGACCGCACCGGCGCTCGGCCGCGGTGCTGTTTCCGTTGCTCCGCGCATCCAGCGTTCACCGTGTGTCGTCACGCCTCGCGACCATGTCGCATAGGGAGCAACCGAACTCACCCGTGCACCATCGGTGGCAGTTGCCGGGTTGTAGGCCGCACGATATTCGTCACGGTGGTCGCCGCGGTGGGGGCCACGGTGTGGGCCATGTTCTGGGCCATGTTCTGGACCATGTTCTGGACCATGTTCTTGGCCATGGCGCAGCCCTCCGCGGGTGTACTTGCCGGTCGTGGGGTAGTAGATCGCACCATGACCGGCACCGCCGTACGGCCCGTAGCGGTGGTTCCATGCAATGAACCCTCCGGAGCGACGATGCCAGACAGCTCCGCAGCCATACGAAAATGCGAAGGGTCGATGGTGGTGCGGCCACCACCAGTCATGGTCGCTGAGTTGAGTGCCTACGACAACACCCAGTCCAAACATCACCACACCAGTAGTCGCGACTGTGGCGCCTGTGTATCCAGCCGTATAGCCGACCACAACCGTGGTAGGTGTCGCTTCGTAGATGCGCACATACGTGACGTTGTAACACGGGAAGTTTGGCGGAATCGTGTAGATCGCAACTGGCAACCAATCCGCGACCATCCAGGGGCCGAGCGGCGTGAGCGCGAAAAACCACACAGCGTTGAAACAACAGTAATAGCGCTTGTCCACGCAAAAGACGTCGTACGGCGTATTCGTTGCGTACAAGACGGTGGTCGTCGGTATCGGTAAAAATATCGGTGTGCCCTCGTAGGTCACCTCGAGCATGGTTCGACTGCGGTCCACCTCCGCCTTCTGTGGAATTGAAGCGAGAATCGCTGCTTCATCCGCGTCCGCTGTTCCAGGAATGGACGCGAGCAGATGGCCCGCGATCGAGTCCTCCGGGATCAGACGGAATTCCAGTGGAAGCGACGCGCTCGCCTCGGACCATGGGCCACTGAGCGACGGCGCTCGAAACCAACGCCCTGCCGCAAGAAGGTAGTAGTGAGCACCGGGTCCGTCATAGACGAGATCGTTGTCAGTATTGGTGACAAGCATCAGCCGGGTGTTGGGAATCGCCTCAAACTCAGGTAGGCCGTCTGTCACGATGAGTTCGGTCGGCGTTGTTGCCACATACACAACGGGGATCGTGGTGGGCGTTCGAGCGGGAAGCGCGGCGCGAACATCGCTCCAGTTCTCATCGTTCGGAAGCCGCGCCAATTGCATCGGGAGCTTTTCGGTTCCGGTCCACGGACCTTGATGGAGCTCTTTGGTCGTGAGCCAGACTTGGTCGTCAAGCAGGTAATAGCGCCCCGACGCAGAATCGAGAAATACATCCCAGTTGGTGTTGATTGCGAAGAGGATGGCAGCGTTGTCCCGCGAAACCGGCTTGAATCGCGGCATTCCTGTGAAGGTCACGAGAATGGCTTCACGGTCGCTCCACACAAACGCGGCGGTGCGAACTCCACCGGAACGCGGCGTACGTCGGCCTCGCTGGCATCGATCGCAGCAACGAGTCGATCAAGGGAGATGGTTTGGGGCCGATCAGCTGGGGCGGCCGCGGTCACGATCTTTGCGAACTCCGCTGCTTCTTCGTCTGTCACATCTGCGAAGGTGATGCTCTCAATCTGCTGATCGCTCAGCACGACGAGTCGGTCGTCGAGCGAAACTTCAGTCGCAGCGCTTGCGTGCATCGTGCCGAATGTCCATTCGCGCTGCGCACTGGTTTCCGAATCGCGTGGATATTCTGCGACGGCGATGGCGCAGTAAAACTCAAGCCGCTCGAACGCTTTCCAGTGCTCGATCTGTGGCTCGAAAATTCGAACCACATGTCCACTGGAGGCAAACTCGCGCGGCCAGCCATCGTCCAGCGTCTGTGCGGCAAGATCCTTCTCGGTTTGTGCGATATCTGTCGGCAGTAGTTCAGTTTTTGTCGGAAGCGCAAACGTCGTCGACAAGACGTTCGTCATGACAATCGCGACGAAGGCGGCGATCCTGCCACAACACTCAAATGCGTTTGGCTGAAGCTTGTGTGTGCAGATCATGTTTCTCGATTCCGTTCGCAGTGCGTGGCGAAGCATTGGCGGAGGAAGCGCTGTGCGCACATACATCCGGTGAAAAACGGCGGCGTAAAAAACTCAACGCAACGGGCACATGAAACGTTCGCCGCGATCCATTCGCAGTAGGTGGGTTACCCTGATTCTCTCGCGCGCAGTTTGGATCGCGCGTTCAACGCCCAGCAATCGTCGAGCAACAGTGCATCGAAAATCGCATGGTGTACGCGCTCCCTGGTGCCACACATGGAGCGCTGCCGTCAGCGAGTGCGGAGATGTGCGCGGCCATCGGCTCAAGGGAGATGAATGATGCATTCTTGGGTGAAAAGACCTGCATATACGCGCAGCCCTCGTCAAAGCGTATCTGAAGGGTGCGCGCACCATCGCGGATCGTAGCGGCCTGTGCGTCGTGATCCTCTCGGGCGAAGAGCGCGTCATCACCGCCGCCGACCCCGATTTCACTTGCAGGCTCAAGTGCATCGAGCAAAATCGGAAGCTCAGGAACGCCCCGCGAGTCGAGCGCGACACGCCGCCGCGCGGGCAGTTCGATCCGCGCGTGCGCAGCATCGTTCGTGCGAAAATACGGGTGCCAACCGAAGGATACGGGGACGGCGACGCCGCGATCCGCACGGACGACCGTTGCGATTTCGAGATGTGCACCCTGTGCATCACCACTGAGCGTCCACGAAACCTCAAGCGAGTGTGGGTACGGAAATGCCGCAAGTAGTTCAGGTTCTGAAGCCCAGTCGATGGTGGCCAGCGCGTGCGTGCCATCTGCATGGACGTGTAATTTCCAGCGCGGCCAGCGAAGGAGAAGTCCGTGGATGGGGAGCCCTGCGCCATCGCGCTTTAAGCGCGTCACGTTCGCGAGATCGACGGTGCGTCCACAGGCCTCAAAGCGATCTTTCCGAAGTCGGTTTGCATATGGATAAAGAAGGGGCAGTCCGCCCGTTCGCTCAGATGCGAGAAACTCCTCGCGTGGCACGGGAAGGGCGAGCATCTCCTCGCCTCCGACGCTCCAGCTCGTCGCAACGCAGCCGAATGTGGGCTCGAGGCGAAGTGAACTCCGAGAGAGCTCGTGACGAAGTTCGAGAGTTGATGCCATAGGCGCGCAGGGTAACGCCGTACGACGACAGGCATCGACACGCGAGGCCGATGTGGACCCATGCCTCGTGCCTCATGACTCGTGCTTCATGCTTCGTGCTTCGTGCTTCATATCTCATGCGAAACCGTGCCTGATCCGTGCGCGCACGCCACCACCGATGCCGCGCGCGCCCACCGATCAGGGCGCGCGCGGCGACGATCCGTTTTGCGGTCGGCTTTATGGATTCTTTTCTTCCGCAGTTGTGGTGCGGATCGTGGTGGAATACTCAGTCTCAGCTGCGGCGAGGGCGTTCCGAGTTTTCACGAGTTCTGCACGCAGCCGT